>CAKUYE010000008.1 GCA_934702375.1 uncultured Bacillota bacterium
TCGAATATTCCGGTTTTTCATTGTCCTCGCCCAGCCGAATCTTTCCGTAACGGCTTAAGGCCAAATATAACAGGAAGACGATGAAAAATGAAACGACCACTAAATAGAGCCAGCCAAAGTCACTGGTGAAGGTCGATAAGATAGATGCAAATACTGATTCGACTGTCCTAGGTGCAATAACAGTCCAAGCAATAAAAAGCAGGCAGACAAAAGCGCCACCAAAAAAAACCGGTTTATCAATGACACTATAATTCAGTTTTTGTTTCACAAAATTTCTCCTTTCATAATGTGTGCAATGTGTGTGCAAAATAGATGTTATGTAGAAAAGAGTGCAGTTCTTTGAAAGAAACTGCACTCTTCACAACATCAATGTTTTGTTTTAAGCGTTTAGGCTACTTTCATGTCATCGATAATATAATATTCGACATCCAACCGGATTTTCCTTTTCTTTTAAGGACATTTGCCGAAATATTCTTCGATGAAGAAACGCTGATTTGTGATGAGCACACCACTTTCCGGTTTGCCAATTAGGATTCCGCCAATCCTTTCTTTTCGATGGATTTTGTTCTCTTAATCAAAAGAACGGATCCAACAATACCGATCACAGCAAAAATCGTCAGCATAATAAAAATCTTATCAAAACCGGCAGCGATATTGCCGGCAGCCTCGGCATTGGCAAGCCAGGTACCAATGATCGTAGGCAAAATAGCATCGGGAAGGAAGATGATAAAAGAGATAAAACCGGTAGCCAAAGCCGTCATTTTTGCAGGAATCCCAGCCTGACCCATAACACTCCAATAGGTAGACTTCATAATATTTGCAATAAAGGCCAGTAAAAGGGTAAGGCAAATACTGATGGCCAAAGCCTTTGCAGTGAACATAATCAATACAAAGCCGGCAGCGGAAATACCAAAGAGACCGATGAAAGCCTTTCCTTTATAAGTAAAGCGGTCAAGGAACCAACCGCCAAAGAAACCGGCAACAAATACAATCACGTAGCTGCGGATCATGCCAAGGGTGGAGCCAACACTTGCGGAAAGGCCGCCAACACGAACGGTGTAAGTGGTAAGATAGCCATTCCCAAAAGACCAGCAGGCATAGGCACAGGTCAAAATAATGATCGTGATCCATACACCGGGATTTTTGATCACATCGAGGATTGTAACCTTGTCTTCGGCTGCAACCTCTGCGACTTCTTCTTTTTCTGCCTTCGGCAGGAAAATAAAGCCAAGAACAAGAAACACACCGGTAACTACCGCACCAACAATCAACATGGTTTTAAAGCCAAGGACCGGTGTTGCCGCAGCATTCATAATGGCAAGGAAGCCAAAACCGAGAACGGTCTGAAGGATTCCGCGGGTTGCTTCACTGAAGCCGAAAAGTTTACTCTGAACACTTTCATCCCCAAGGGAACGGATCCCTACGAGATAAGCAGACCAAAGAGTTGCAATACCGAAAAAGCCGTAAAGAACATGGATACCGATAAGAAATGCGTAATTTGTAGTAAATGCAAAAGCCACGGTAAGCACAACAAAGGCTGCTAACGTCAAATTCATCAGAGAACGCATGGAGAAACGGTTGGCAAGGATACCGCCGATGGGATAGCTGAGGGTAGAGGCAATGCTTACTGCCGAAGCCAAAACACCCATCTGCACATCATTAAGCTGCAATGCAGCCATCATCTGATCATAAAAGGTATAGCGCAGATAAGGAAGCTGATAAGCAATTGCTACCGTTGCGCTGAGAATGATGAAGATCATCAGTTTTTTGAAGCCAAAATCTTTCATAGTTCCATCCTTTTTTCTTTTTATGTTTTATGGGCAAATTGCGGGAAAGGGAACGCCCCTTCCCGCAAAGTGAGTGGTAAACTTAGTGTTCGTCAATGTATTTTTTCATTGCAGCATCGATATCGGCATCAAGTTTCGGTTCAACATATTCGTCGAGCATTTTGTGCCATTTTGCGTTAGCAGCTTTTTCCAGGGAGATGCTGCCTTCTTCGGCCCACTGCACCGCAGTCTGACGGTTGGTGATGAAGGGACGATAGAAATCACGGAAGTGCTGGAAGGTGTGCATATTGGTGAGGAATTCACCCTGAGGACCAACTTCTTTCGTAACATCAAAGGCCAAAGTATCGTCATTCACTTCAACGCCTTTGCCGATATGTTTGAAGTAACCGAGAAGTTCATTATCTACGATAAGTTTTTCAAAGGAAGTGCAGTTGTAGGTTTCAATAATCCCGGCAGAGTGGAGGATAAAGTTACCGCCACCGAGCTGAGCCATGAAGCCGGTGATTGCAGATTCAAAAGCAGCCTGAGTATCAAACATTTTGGAATCGGAAAGAGTACCGGAAATACGGCAGGGGATGTTGTAGAATTTAGCCAACTGACCGTTCATCAAAGAAACGATAGCACCTTCGGGGGAACCGATTACGAGAGAACCGGAAGCCATTTCGGCATTGGAACCGGAAGCGGAGTAAACGATGGGGCAACCGGGGTTTACGCACTGAGCAAGAACGATACCGGCAATGATTTCAGCGTTCTGCAATGCCACAAGACCGGGAAGGGTAGCAGGGGTAGTTGCACCGGAAATGGAGAGGGAGTTTACGAGCTGAGCCTGGTTGAATTCGGCATAAGCCATGATTGCACCGGCCATTTTGTCATCGTAGCTCAAGGGAGTGAGGGTGCAGGGGATCGAAGCGATGATGGTTTTTTCTTTGAGAACATCAAGACCACCATGAGCGATAGCTGCCAATTCGATGGACTGTTTTGCAGCATCATAACCGAGAACGGAACCCATCAAAGGTTTATCGGAATATTTCAAAGTGTTGTAGGTCATCACGTTGTGGCGAATATTCACATCGACATCGTTGGCTTCGCAGGAAATGTGGCTCTGAATGTCAATATTGTCGAGATCATCTACGAGTTTTACGATTTTGATGAAATCATCAAGGGAACCATAACGGCGGCCATTATCAAGGTCAACAACGAAGGGGGAGCCGTAAGGACCGGCATAATGGGTATCGGTGGTGTTGATTTCAACGCTCTTTGCTTCGTTTCTACCATGAAGCATGAAGGAAGAAGGAACGGTTTTTAATTTTTCTTCTACGAGATTGCGGGGGAAAAACATGGTGTGGCCTTCTTCTCTGGCACCGTGTTTTTTCAGCATTTCTCTGGCGGGTTCATAGCTGAACACTACACCGACTTCTTCAAGGATCTTCATAGAAGTTTCATGGATCTTTTCAATGTCGTTCTGGGTCAATAAAGTACATCTTGCTTGCATAGTAGAATACCTCCGTTTTATAAAATCATTTTATTAATTATCTCTACTTGCCAAGGGAACTCTTTGTTTTTCCCTTTGATGCCTTTATATAGTGCAAGCGCCGTGCCAAAACAACAAAACAAAACAGATTATTCTTTGATTTTTCGACTTATTTTGTCCTTGTGCAGGGAAAATACAAAAAAAAAATTTTTTTAATCTCTACGCGCATGATTTTTGCTGTCTCATAAATAATGTGCACCAATAATGTGCACCGTATTAAAACGCAAAATTACGCAAAATATCGTCGCGACATGCAACATGCTTATTTGTCCGAAACTTTGCGTAATTTTGCGTTTTTATTCTATTTATTTCAAATGATATTTTTTCATGCGATAGGAGAGAGATTGACGGCTCATTCCCATTAACGAAGCCGCTTTTGTGATATTCCCTTTGGTCTGACGTAATACCGCAATAATCTCATCCCGCTCTGCGCTGCGAATCTGATCCATCAAAGGCACATCCTCCTCTCCGGAGGAAACTTTTTCGTAAATCGGTGCTTCCCGGGTTGCAACGATAGGAAGAGAATCATGGGATTCATCACTTTCATAACCGGAAGAACGTCCTTTTCGCTGAAGCCATTGGCGATAACGATTTTCCGGAACCTCGGCATCCTCAAAAATATAAACAGGGAGATCCTTTAATGCAATCCAACCGCCGTCTTCGGCAAAGTTCATTGCCGATTCGATACAGGCTTTCAGCTGGCGAACATTACCGGACCATTGAAACTCCATAAAAAGGGATAATACTTCCCGATCAATTCCGCGCACATTTTTATGGAATCGCT
The DNA here is from genome assembly GCA_934702375.1 of uncultured Bacillota bacterium. GTDB lineage: Bacteria > Bacillota > Dehalobacteriia > UBA7702 > UBA7702 > UBA7702. Next base: position 4,103 of record CAKUYE010000008.1, read on the forward strand.
TATTGTATTTATCCACAAAAAAATCAACCAGATAAGGAATATCCTCTTTACGGTCACGAAGGGGCGGAATCAAAACCTGCACGACAGAAAGGCGATAAAACAAATCCTCCCGCATATGACCGTTGCGGATCGCTTCCGCAGGCGCTTCATTGGTACTGCTGACAAGGCGGATATCAATCGGCACTTCCTTATTACTGCCCAGCTTCATGATCTTTCGCTCCTCCAACACCCGCAAAAGCTTTGCCTGAGAGGCTAACGGCATGGAGTTGACCTCATCGAGGAAAACAGTGCCGCCATCGGCCTGGGCCAGGATGCCATCCTTTTCCACGGCTCCGGTGTAGACCCCCTTGGTGGTACCAAAAAGGATGCTTTCGATCAGAGATTCGGGAATCGCAGCACAGTTTAAAGCCAAAAAGGGCTTTTTTGCTCTGGCGCTGCCTTCATGAATGGCCCGGGCGAATACTTCCTTGCCGCTGCCGGTATTGCCGATCAGCAAAACAGAGGAGTTCGTTTTCGCAGCCTGACGAGCTTGGGAAACACAACCACGAAAGATGTCGCTTTTACCGATAATGCGGGAAAAAGGATCTTCCCCGGAAGAGGTATCGAACTGTTTTTGACGATTCAAAGCATTTTGCAGGGAAATGTTGCGCTCTACCATATCCTTGAATTTCGTCATATCCCGCTGAATGGTATAAGCGCCGATCAAACGACCGCCCTCATAAATCGGTCCGGAGTTGCACAGCTGCATGATCTCCTTACCATTGACATAGTAGGAAAACTCCTCATCAACCACCGGTCGTTCTGTAGCTAAGGCTTTCAACAAAGGGCTGTCGGTTTCCGTTAAACCATACAGCTTGTATGTGGATTCACCTTTCACCTCAGACAATAAATATCCGTCCAATCGCTCTGCCGCTTTGTTAAAATAAACAAGGTTGCCCTCAACATCGCAAACATACATGGCATCCGGCAAACGATCTAACGCATCAAAATACAAGTTTCGGGAAGTGAATATTTCCTCAAACAAACTCATAAACAAATCCCCTCTTCACACAAAAATTATTTTGTCCTACATAACATATAGGATACAAAAAAATCTTGTGCAGCGCAAGCATAAAACGATTAAAGAACGCAAAAAATTTATCATTTTTTTTCGGGCAAAAATGTTCTATACTAGTATTATGAATTATTTCGTATTACTTCAACAGATATTTATTTTATTTTTTGTAGCAGCAATGGGGTTTATCGGTGCAAAGTGCCGTATTCTTCCGGAGGAAGGCTGCAAATGCATTTCCAAATTGGTGCTGTACATCACCCTGCCAGCAATGATTTTGGCTTCGGTAAAGGATGTACCTGCCGGTTTTGCTGTTTCTGACCTTCTTTTCATTATTTTTCTGTCGCTATTAAGCTATGGCATTATGGGTATACTGGCTTACTTTGCGCCAAAGCTGCTTCGGGTTCCCAAGGCAGAATACGGGGTTTACGAATTTCTGGTGCTTTTCGGCAATGTGGGCTTTATGGGATTTCCGGTGCTTACAGCAGTTTTCGGCAGCGAGATCATTTTCACCGTGGCCATTTTCAATCTGCCGATGAATATCATCTGCTTTACCGTTGGCGTGTTAATGATTGCCCCCAAAGGAACAAAGCTGAACCTGCGCTCCCTGCTGACACCGGCAGTGATCTCTTCCGTCATTGCGCCGCTCCTCTATTTATTTCACATTACCCTTCCCGATGTGGTCAACGAAGCCTTTTCAACAATCGGAGATACTACCGTACCTCTGGCGATGATGACCATCGGCGCATCCATTGCCCGGCTGCCCTTCCGGGATATCTGGAATAATCTCAAACTTTACCTGGTATCCGCCATACGGTTGTTGGTTTGCCCCATAGTGATCTTCTTTCTGTTCCGGCTGTTCATTTCCGACCCGGTGCTGTTGGGCACTTCGGTGCTCCTCGCAGGGATGCCGGCAGCAGCCAATACTACTCTCTTTTGCATTGAATATGGCGGCGATGAAGCATTGGCATCCCGGGCGGTATGCCTCACAACAATCCTATCCGCATTCACAATCCCACTGCTCATCTTCTTATTTTTATAAAAGCAACCGTAAACGGCACGCTTTTCATTTTGAAAATGCGTGCCGTTTTTGCTCTTAAAATCGTGTGCAGCGGATTTTAGATTAAAATATGCTTTACTCTGCAGCAGCGGCGGCTTCTTCCGCTGCCTTTTTCGCATTTTCAAGTTCTGCGATATCATCGGCATAAGAAGCTTTCATTTCCTTAAGCAAGCTGAACACCATGATCACCGCAATGATCGCAAAGGGGAATGCCAATACGATAGAGGTGCTCTTCAAGGTTCCCAAACCGCCGATGGAAAGGAAGAGGATCGTGTTGATGGCGATAAATGCGCCCCAGAAAATCTGGTTGCCAACATTGGGTTCGCCCTTGCCGCCCAGGCTGTAGCTGCCCAGAACATTGGCACCGGAATTGATGGAAGTAACGATCAGTGTTACGATCAGCATAAAGGAAACCGGAATGGTAATCACAGACAAAGGACGGTTTTGCAGGAAGATAAAGAGGGAGTTGTTGCTATCGGCAGCGGCCATGGCAGCCACTTCAGAGGTTCCCCGCAGTGCTTCATGGATGGCATCGCCGCCAAAGCAGCTGAACCAGGCACAGGAAACAATGGTAGGAAGAACAACACAGGCAATGGCAAACTCCCGTACCGTGCGGCCTTTGGAAATCTTGGCAAGGAAACCGCCGACAAAGGGCGAAAATGCCAACCACCAGGCCCAGTAGAAAATCGTCCAACCGCCAACCCAATCCCAACCGACATTGTTGGCTGCAACTTCAAAGCTATCGGAGAAAAGCATAATCCAGGGAAGATTATAAACAAGATCCCCCATGGTCTGGAAGAAGATCTTAATAATAAACATGGAGCTGCCGGTAATAAAGGCAAAAGCCATTAAAATAATAACGATCCAGGAGTTAAGGTCGCCGACAAATTTAATCCCCTTGGAAACGCCGCCGCAGGCAGATAAGGTACCGATGCCGCAGAAAAGTGCAATAATCGCAGCAGATACCCAGAAACCGGCGGGTACATTATAGACGGATTCCAAACCGGAAGCCAGCTGAACACCGGCAAAACCAACGGACATCGACATACCGCTGAGAACAGCGATGAGGGAAAAGGCATCGATCAATTTCCCGGGAGTTTTGTGGATCTTATCTCCCAACAAAGGAAGAAATGCAGAGCTGACCAATGTAGGCAGGTTTTTACGATAAGCAAAATACCCGATACAAAGACCGATCATAGCATACATGCCCCAGGGGAGAAAGCCCCAATGGACCATGGTAGTACGCATTGCATCCGAGGCCGCTGCAGCGGTACCGGGTTCGGCAAAGGGAGAGCTCATAAAATGAGAAGCCGGTTCATTAACGGCATAAAACACGTAACCGACACCGATGCCGGCGCCCATCAGCATACCGATCCAGCTGAACATGGAATATTCCGGTTTATCATCGGCTTTCCCTAATTTTAATTTGCCGTATTTACTGAAGGCAATATAAACAAGAGCCAACAGGAAAAAGGCATAAGCCACGATATAAACCCAACCAACGGAGGTCATGGTAAAATTTTGAACTGTAGTAATGACGCTTTCCGCAACAGAGGGGAAAATTGCGATGAACAGGAAGATAAGCAGGTATACTGTTACAGAGACGCCAAAGATCGTTTTATCAAGTTTCCCTAATAATTTCATTTATTTTGTCCTCTCTTTTTCGCCGCTGCAGCAAATCAAGCTTATCTAAAATAATATCAATCCATCTTTTGCGGCAACCGGCGCTATTTTTTAAGGGGAATCCGGGAGAGTATAGAAAGTATACTCTCCCGAGGGTCATAGTCACAAATTACATCGTTTCGATCTTATCGAGGAGGGCACGTTCTACACCCTGAGCAGAGAGGATATCTTTAATTTTCGTAAGCAAAGCACTATCCAATACAGGCTGCTCGTATTTATCCATCAGCTGATTGTAGCGCTGTTCGATCTTCTTATCGAGGATATGAACAGGATCTTCTACGCGGCCGCGGGAGCTGATGGTGGGGTTAACAGCTTCGGTTTTGCAATGAAGGAAGGTGTGTTCTTTGGTAAGATATTCGCCGTTATGGCCAACTTCTTTGATAAGATCCATGGGAATGGTATCTTCATTGACTTCGATATCTTTGAAGAAACGAGTAACATAGCGAACGATTTCAAAGTCCTGAATGATCTTGGCATAAGAAGTAGAGCCATAACCATCAAGAATACCGGCAGAATGGATAATAAGATTCATATGGTTGGCATAGTCTGCCATTAAGGTCATCATGGATTCATAGCCGCTCTGAGCGTCAACCACTTTGGCATCGGTTACGGCGCCGCCGCCACGGCAGGGCAGGCCATAGAATTTAGCGAGGTTTGCAGTGTATTTGTAGCAAAGGGCACCTTCGGGAGCACCGCAAGCAATCTGACCGGTGCGCATATCTGCGGTGGTGGTCTGGGAAGCGTACACAACGGGAGTACCGGGGTTGATCATCTGAGTTACTGCAATGCAGGAGAGAATTTCTGCGTTGGTAGTAGCCATGGTACCGGCTAAGGTCATGGGAGAAGTGGAACCGGCCATAGCACAGTTTGCGGCAACGAAGGGCTGACCGTTTTTGGCAAGGGTAAGAAGAACTTCACTCATGATGACATCCAACTGCAAGGGGCTGTTAATGTTCATGATGGTGAGCATGCGGGGATAAGCTTTCAATGCTTCGTGACCACCGAAAACTTCGGCTGCAGCGTCGATCATGGCCTGCATATATTCGGCTTTCCCGGTGGAAACAAGAAGAGCTTTGTCGGTGTGGGTCAGTACGGCATAGAACATTGCCAGGCAAGAAGTGGGGATATCAATATCATTGGGCTGTACAAGCAAACCGCCGTTGGTATGATAATCATCATTGGCATGGAAAAGCTTGGCGATATTGACATAATCCAGGATCGTACCGTCACGTTTGGTGCCATCAGCATCGGTAATGGTGGGGCAGCCATAGGCGGGAGCAGGAACAACATTGTCGCCGCCGATCACAACGTTATGTTTGGGGTTTCTGGCATAAAGAGTGAATCTGGAGGGAGCTTTTCTTACCCAATACATCAACTGATCTTCGGTGAAGTAAGCAACATTGTCTTCTACGCGAATACCATGGTCTTCTAAAACTTTGATGATTTCCGGATGGTAAAATTTCATACCGACTTCGGCAAGGATCTGCATGGTCGCTTCGTGGATTTTCTGTAATTTTTCTTTCATTTCGGTTTCTCCTTTGTGTGCAAAATATTGTGTGCAGTGTTTTGTGTGCAGTGTTTTGTGTGCAGTGTTTTGTGTGCAGTGTTTTGTGTGCAGTGTTTTGTGTGCAGAATTTTTTTGTGATCACAGATGTCTCATTCAAAATGCAAGTGCCGTGCCAAAAAAATCAGAAGGAATAAAATTTTTTAAAAATGCCAGCTAAAATGCTCTAAATTTCTTTATTTCGACAGCATCCGCTTAAAAATGTCTTTTAATTTTGCAATATTCTCTTGCACTTTGCGGAATTATCTGCTATAATCCCACTCATCGAGGAGCATGAAATAATTTTTTTTCCGCCATTATACAGGCGCTTTTCTTAATGATCTACAAAAACAGAAAAATCGCATTAAAAACTTGCACTGCAAGAATTTAATGCTAACACGTAAGGATATACGATGAAAGAAACCAACAAAACAAAGGAACAACTCCTGTCAAAAGTGCTGGAAAATGCGGATTTTGGTCTGATGCTTGCAACTGAACAAGGGGAGATCCTCTACGAAAACGAAAAGTTCTATGACTCCCTGGGCATCGACGCCGAAACCTTCGTAAAACGGTACTCACCCACAGAAGTGGAATGCCCTTTTGTATTAAACAATCGTATCGTCACAAAATTCATGCTGTTTTACGAAGCCACCCCCTGTATTTGTTTCTTCGCGATGAAGGATCCGGACAAGCAAAAACTGATCTGGGATAATATCCAATATCGCGATATTTTAGAGCGCATCGACAACGGCGTTGTACTCTCCGACCCCAATGGCATGATCACATTTTACAATCAATCCCATGCAGTAATTGACGGCTTTCGCAAAGAAGAGGTCCTGGGGAAGCATCTGAGCCAGGTCTATCGGATCGAAAACCACACCAATGTGCTGAACAGCAAAAAGGCCATTGAAATGCGGTTTCACTACTATGCTACAGTACAGCGGGATCACATTCCTCTGGTGACTGGTACGTATCCGGTGTTGGACCCGGAATCCGGAAAGGTGCTCGGCGTTTATTCCATGGAGCGGGACATCACCCAAATCCACGAGTTACAACAAAAAGTGGCTCGCTTGGAAAAAGAAGTGACCAAGGAACGCTGGGAAAACCACACCTCCTTTACTTTTGATCACATCATCGGCAAAAGCCCTGCGCTGCGAAACGCCATAGAAAGTGCAGAGCAGTTCGCCACGGCCCAATCCCCGGTGCTGCTTTACGGCGAGACCGGCACCGGGAAAGAGCTTTTTGCCCAGAGCATCCACAACAGCTCGCCCTATTGCTATGAACCCTTTGTGGCAGTAAACTGCGGCGCGATCCCGGAAAATCTTATCGAATCAACTCTTTTCGGAGCGGTAAAGGGGGCCTACACCGGAGCAGAAAACAGCGAAGGCCTGTTTTTAGCGGCAAAAAAGGGAACACTGTTTCTCGATGAAGTAAACTCCATGCCCATGCAAATGCAAACAAAGCTCCTCCGAGTTTTACAGGAAAAAATGGTACGTCCCGTTGGCAGCCAAAAAGAATATCCCATTGAATGTCGGATATTAAGCTCTTGTAACGCCGACCCCGAAGAAGCCCTGAAGGAAAAAGTTTTCCGCAACGACCTCTACTACCGCTTGGCCATTATGCGGGTAAACATTCCGCCTCTCAGAGAGCGGGAAGGTGATGCTCTGCTCCTTGCTTACCACTTTGCAGAAAAATATGCCGTGACCTACCGCAAAGAATTTTTAGGCTTTGACGAAAATTTTATCGAGTTCCTCAATAACTACTCCTGGCCCGGCAATGTGCGTGAACTGGAATTCACCATCGAAGGCTGCATCGCCATGCTCAACGATAAAGAAAAGCGCATTATGATCAAGCATCTGCCGGCAAATCTGCAAAGAAAAATCACCCGACGCAGCTCCTTTGAAAGCTCTTTGGATACCGCCGGGCTCCCGGATATTCTGGCAGAGTACGAAAAAAATCTCATCCTTCACGCTCTGGAAAAAAACAGCTGGAACGTCAGTAAAGCCGCAGAGCATTTAAATATTCAGCGGCAAAATTTACAGCAGCGCATGAAAAAACTTCATATCCAGCGACCGGAAAAATAAGAAAAGCGAGAGCCGTTTGGGAGAATTCTCCTAAAGCGGCTCTCGCTAATTCTGCATAATCATACGTCATATACATTATGTATTTATAATAATTTTCGTCGTTCCCCCAATCGCCGCAGATACTCTGCAAGCAAATTACGGTCACAATTTTCACCCTTTTGCATTTCCAGCAGGATTGCCTGGAAAAGCCGCTGTTCCTCCTCACCGAGAAGCTCACGGTTTTTCCAATAAAGAGCGTTTAAGTCATCAAAATTGCGAATATCATCAATTCCCAAAAGAACAGTTCCCCCTTAGAAAGAGCTTTGCTCTATCCTATGCGGAAGGGTATCAAGAATTGACTGAATATCTTCAAAAAAGCAGTCAAACCGCGGTAAAAAAGAAGTATCGCTGGCCATGACCGTAACGTTACCGCTGCCGTTTTTATTGGCTAAGCCCCGAGTCTCAATGGTCCGAAGAATATTTCGAGAAAGCCCTTCACCACCGTCGATAACAAGGGCATGGGGAAAAAGCTCACGAATCAAAGGCAGCAAAAACAAATAATGGGTGCAGCCCAACACAATGGTATCGGCTTCCACTCCCTGAAAAAGCGAATGCAAAAAAGCACGACCGGTATCATCGTTATAATGGCCGCTTTCCACAAGATCCGCCAAACCGGCAGCCGGCAGGCTTAAGATCTGCCCCTTTTCCGCAGCATAACGCTGAAAAAGAAGGCGGAACTTTTCTTCTTGAAGGGTCAGCCGGGTGGCAATCACTGCAATGCGTCCGTGATCCTCACCTTCCACCGCCGGTTTTAAGGCCGGTTCAATCCCCAGCACCGGGAAATCATAGGCCGCCCTCAGTTCCTTAATAGCAGCAGCCGTAGCCGTGTTGCATGCAACAACAAGCATTTTTATACCGCGCTCTGCCATTTCCGCAACAGCCTTAAAGACATCGTCACGAACCTCATCGTGGGATTTATCACCATAGGGGAAATTTGCGGTATCGGCATAGTAGATATAATTTTCCTTCGGCATCAAACGTACCGCCCGGCCTAAAACGGTAATACCGCCAACGCCGGAATCAAAGATGCCTATGGGTAAGGATTCCTTCACGTTTCCTGTTTCAACCGTTCTTTCTCATAAATTCCGCCATAAAATCGGCAAGGGCTTTGGCGCCTTCCAAAGGCATGGCATTGTACACCGATGCACGGAGACCACCCACCGAACGATGCCCCTTAATGCCCATAAAGCCTTCGGCTTCTCCTTCGGCAACAAATTTCTTTTCCAATTCGCTGTCGGCCATCGTGAAGGTGATGTTCATTAAAGAACGGCTTTCCTTATCGGCATGGCCCTTATAGAAGTCATTGGAATGGTCAATGGCATCGTAGATCAGCTTCGCTTTTGTCTGATTATTGGCGACGACATTTTCCAGCCCCAATTTTTTCAAATGGCGCAGCACAAGGTTTACCACGTACACGCTGAAAGCAGGCGGCGTATTGTAAAGAGAATTTTTATCGGCATGGGTAGAATATTTCAGCATCGTGGCATTAACATCCTGAGCCGTTTCCAACAATGATTTTTTCAAAACCACCGCCGTTACACCGGCAGGACCCAGGTTTTTCTGAGCACCGGCGTAAATCATGGCAAAGCGGCTGTAATCCATGGGTTTGCTTAAAATATCCGAAGACATATCGGCAATCAAAGGTGCCTTGGTTTCGGGAATATAGTCAAACTCGGTGCCGTAGATGGTATTGTTCGTCGTCATATGCACATAGGCTGCACCGTCCAGAAGATCGAGCTCATTCTGACGGGGTACATGGGTATAATGCCCCTCACTGCCATCATAAGCAACATGGGTAGCTCCGATTTTTTTCGCTTCTTTCATTGCCTTTTCCGACCAGGTACCGGTAAGAATATAATCACCGGTGGCACCCTCCGTCAGGAAATTCATAGGCATCATGGAGAACTGAAGGCTGGCGCCGCCTTGAAGGAACAGCACCCGAACATCATCACCAAGGCCCATCAATTCTTTCATATTGGCTTCGGCTTCCGCCATTACGGCATCAAAGGCTTTGGCACGGTGACTGATGGTCAACACACTCATGCCGGTACCGGAAAAATCATCGAATTCTTCTTTGGCTTCGCGCAAAACTTCTTCATAGATCACCGCCGGACCGGCATAAAAATTGTATATTTTACTCATATCGAACGTCATCCTTTCATCATTCTGTTAACTATTAATTATAGCACAATATCACTGCACTGACAATGGAAAACACGGAGAAACATGCTCAGGCTTGAAACAATACTTTTTTTGTTCTGCGGCACAAAGCAAAAAAACAAGGGCCGCCCCTTTAAAAGAGCAGCCCATTTATACATACGTGATTTCATTGAAAGCCTCTGTCGGGCAGGTATCAAAAAATCCCGAGAAAGGAATAAAATGGATTTTCTATTACGGGATCAATATTTTCCGCAGCAGTCAGAGCCTCTTCCGGCGTGGCATAGGTACCTTTGACCCGATCAAAGCTGTCCGGAGCAAAATTCTGCTGGCATTGAGATACCTCTGCAATACTCCAGATATTATTTGTTCTTTTCAGAACGTAAATGTTCTCGTATTGACTCATCGTCATGGTCAGGAGATATTTCTCCTCACCCTCTTTTTCCAGCCAAACATGATAACCAACATATTCGGCGTTAGCGATAGCTTCATCTCCCTCTACCGCAAGATTTTTCAATCTAAAATCAAGCACCCCGGCACAAAGGCCTATCGAGGGGAAAGGCGTATTGGCGACGACTTTTTGATTTCTTATGATATCTGCAATTTCATCGGCTGCCTTATCGGACTCCACATCCGTTTTTTGGGAAGCCTCTTCCTTTTCGAGAATACACTGGGAAATCTCATCATAACTCTCATTATTTTTCGTAGAAAGATCAAAAGAAACGGCAATCGAGAAGATACAAAGACCAATCACACCAATTGCAAGAACGCATTTTCCAAATCTCTTCATATGGTGCACTTCCTTTTTATTAAGATGAAATTCAAATAAGGAATTTAGAAGGGATTTTCTTCTTCGGGTATAATTTTTGCTGCAGCATCCAATGCTTCCTCAGCCGTTGTATAAACACCCTTAACTGTTTCAAAATTGTCTGGTGCAAAATACTGCTGATATTGAGGTATTTCAGCAATACGCCAACCACTACCATCGTTCTTTAGAATATAAATATTATCGTATTGACTCATTGTCATAGTTAAAAGATATTTATCATCAAGTTCTCTCTCTAACCAAATATGGTAACTTACATAGTTTGCACCAACTGTGGCGTCATTTTCATGTATCGATAAATTTGTTAATTTAAAATTTAAAATACCGGATCTTATTCCTACAGAAGAATTAGGACAATCCGCACCTGTTTGAGGTGTTTTAATAATTTCCTCATAGGCCAATATTTGCTGATCCGCATAATTAGAAGCTAAGCCTGAAGCAAAAAAAGTTTCAAATTTTTCTTTTGCGTTACCTGTAAGCGTTTCTTTTTGTTCCTTTGTAAGAGAATAACTACTTGCATCCATTTCCACTATATTATCTAGCTCTTTAATAGGTATTACTCCTATTTCACCATAAGCTGTCTCTCCGTCAAAAATACATTGGTAGATTTCATTCTCATTTTCTTGAAACTCTATACTTTTTGCATCTGTGCTATTAATAAAAGCCGTAGTAACAATAGTGCAAATGAAAAGGGAAGCAATGGTAATAAGAATTTTTATTAATTTTCTCATTCTACTCATCTCCTTTATATTACAAACCGAAAGCGTAAATAGCAGTAGTGACTTTATTATTGTTATGAGAATCAAGATGCCAACGAGTACGGTATCTATTTGTACTGTGCTGGTTTATTAAATCAGCAAAAACATTTTCATCGGTAGAATATCCGGTGCCAACACAATAGGCGCTATGGTCAATACGACCATCATCATTCCAATCATAGAATATCACAGTTCTTCCTGTATTTGGAATATTCGAACTATTATCTATGTAAGGATAAAGATATGTGGAACCATGATATTTACCACTTTTACACCAACCGGAAGCTAACCTTGTCGCATGATAAACATCTTTAATATACCATTTAAAATCATCAGCAACAGCCCATGTCTTTGAATAAGAGACCCCATTGTTGTAATACCAATCATCACTTTGAGAAACACCACCGGCATAAAGAATTTGTGAAACATAATTTGTACAATCTGAAGAGAAAGTCCGATAAACATAGCTATTGGGATGCAGAGCATATGTATCTGCATACTGGATAGCTTTCGTAGCATTGTACGCAAATACCGGTTGAGAGTCATTAATTACAGAAAAAAGTAAAGTGAAACAGAATACGGTTAAGATTAGTTTTGTTTTCATTGATTTTACCTCCTTATTTTATTAATATGTAGTTAGACTTATTAACCTCCTTTCTAAGCATCATATAAATCAATCAACTATACTATTTATATTGTAACTATACCATAACATAAACCCATCGTCAAGTAAGAACAGGATTCTATATGATTTTTTTTGAGATGTATAGTATCTTACATATTAGTTGTGATATTTTTTATCAAGCCTAAAACTCTTTCAAGATAAGCTACTGTCCTTTTCATAAGAAATTTACCTCAAAGTGATTAAACTTCACCAAATTACTTTTTTTGCATAGTAACTATGCTACTTAAAAGTTCTCCAACATCTTTAAATCAACCCTTCCAGTATAATGCTCATTTATAACCACACTGTAGAGAATCGTTCTAAAAAAACAGACGACATCCAATCAACAGGGATGTCGTCTGTATTACGATCCGATCTTGCCAAACAGAAGCAACATTTTGCAACTGCTTTGATAAGCAAGACTTTTTAAATATGTTTGAGGTGAGCCGTATGTGCACCTTTCCAGTGGAAATTGAAATGCAATTGCGGCACAAAAGGAGCAGAGCCTTCCAAAGCCATACGGCGCTGATGATAAATCAGAGCAATAACGCCAATGATAAACATTGTCATCAGGACAAAAATGCCGTAGCTCAGGATATAGGAGCCATAAGCTTCAAACAGAATTCCGGGCATGGAGGAGAAGATCATACCGCCACCGGCATAAGCGATCTGGAACCATTTCAATGTAGACATAAAATGCTTCTGATCGGCAAAGTCGCCGGAGAGGACTGAGAGTCCTACGGTTGCAAGAGGAAAGCCAAAGCCCATTAGAGTTGCGGCGGCAAAGATCGGAAAAACATTGCTGCCGTTCCCAATGCAGCTCAAGAAGCAACCGGCAGCTAAAAATACCAGGAAGCCAACGGAGGGACGGTACCCGCCCAGCTTATCGGCAAACTTGCCATAGGCCAATTTGCCCAAAGCCAAAAGAACACCAAAAATGGAGACTGCAGCGGAAGCTGCATAGACGCTGTATCCCTGAGAGGCAAAAAGCACAGGGAAATGTCCGGGAGCAGCCGTGCTGACACCGCCCAACATTAAAATGGCAGTGATAACCAACGGCCACTGCAAGCCGGAAAGGTTATAACGGTTAACCGCTTTTGCTTTTGCCACTTCATTGCCTTTGCGATAAGGCTGGCGGTTGGTTTCCTCCGGGGTATCACGAATGACAAACCAAATCAACACAGCGGCGCAAAGAATGAAGATTCCTTCCGCAAAAAACGCTGTCTGCAAACTAAAATGCTCTGTAATTAGCGTAATCAGCGGCGGGAAGCAAATGGTGCTGATGCCGGTACCGGCAGTACAGAGTCCAAGGGCAAAACCGCGGCCGGTGGCAAACCAATGATTTAAGACTATAGAAACCGGAATCAAAGAGCCAAGACCATAAGCAAGACCGGCAACGGCAGCGGCACAATAATAGACCAAAGCCGAATTTGCCATACTGTAAATCAAAAAAGCAGCGGCAGCCATCAGGCAGGTGAGTGTCATGCCCATACGCTGGGAAAGATGACGATAAAAGAGCGGTACAAGAAGCATACCTACAAGACTGAAAAAGCAACGGATCGAAAGGATCATAGAACCGGCAGATGCGGTAAGACCATGCTCTTCGATATAAGGCAAATACACAGAAAAAGCATTGGTACAGGTACCCATCGTACAGATGATCAACAACATACAAGCCATGCAGATCACCCAGCTATATCCACCATTATTTTTCATCGCAGGTTGTTCACTTTCCATTCTCAAACCCTTCTTTCGGAAATTTTCTACATGGAATACTATAGCACAAAAAAGTTCTCTTGCATAATGCCCTTTTTAGGTGTAAACTATAAAATAGATTTAATATATCGGAGCAAAAAAAATGACACAACAAGAAATCGAAGCGTTTTTAGAAACGGTAAAACAAGGCAGCATTTCTGCGGCCGCAGAAAAATTCTATATCACTCAACCGGCGCTGAGCCGCCGTATCAGTATTCTTGAAGAGGAACTGGGATATGTTCTTTTCCATCGGCGCAAAGGCAGCCGCAATGTAGAACTTACCGAGGAAGGGAAAGCCTTTTTGCCCATTGCCCGAAAAACCCTTCAGCTTTGGCAGGAAGCAGCTGCTGTTCCCATGCTCATCCACAAGGCTTTACTCAATATTTCTGCCGTTCCCAGCATTACCAGCTATGTACTGGCAGAAGTACTGCGCCGTTATCTAAAAGAGAACCCCAACGGAAGAGTACGATCGACCCATTGCCACACCTTTGAGGGCTACGGTTATGTGGAAAAAGGAACCGCCGATATTGCCCTTGTAACCCATAAGCTTTACTCCAACAGCATCGAAACAAAGCCTGCCTACATTGAGCGCATGGTTTTTGTTTCCAATAAAGATGCCGACTACCCGCAGATAATTGATGCTCAATATCTGGATCCCGGAAAAGAGCTGCGCGTTTCCTGGATGCCGGAATACGACGACTGGCACGAGACCGTGTTTCCCACCAATGCCCTGCCCCTTGTTTATCTGGAGCAAATGTCCATGCTGGAGGACTTTCTTACCGGCAGCAACTGGGCAATTATGCCATCGACGGCAGTTCACCGCCTGCGGGGGAAAAATGTTGCCATCAGCGAGCTTAGAAACGGCCCGCCGGATCGTGTAACCTATTATTTGAAACGTATCGACGACGACAGTGAAACGATATCCAACTTTTTACACTGCCTCCATCAGGAGATTGGAACCATCGAAGGTGTAACCTCCTTTTTAGGGGCAACAGAATAAAACGTGGGATATGCCATCTTATGCATAATCCTTCCAATTTGCTTCTTTCGCACACACCTTTTCATAAAAAACAAAACTGCCCGGAGAGCCAAGGATTTTACCGCTTCTCCGGGCATTCTTCTATTCTTTTTTATTTTTCCAGCCGGCGTTTTGGCCGTTACTATCCGTGGAAATGATCGATTCATAATCTCGAATGCATACAACAATATCCGGCTGATATTTCTTTATATAATCTCCTAAAGACATATCCGTATAGTACCGCATATCCAGAGAATGCATCTCGTCAAAACTGCAATACATGATACATTCCACCGCATTGGTAAAGCTATCGCCATAAATCAAAATACTGGGAAGATCCTCTCTTTCGGTATCAATCACCGTATGAGGAGAATCCCCGCCCATGTACAGAAAATAGGTCACATCTTCCCAGGGATTTGCCGGTGCAAAATAAACCATAGGCACATTTTCCTTGCCGTTATCGGTACGGGTAAAAGGAATGGGATCTTTCGGTTCAAGAATGGAAAGTTTTTCCCCATCTTGCCACAAATTAAAGAGCTTTCGGGATCGGGAGCCCAAATAAAGATTGGGAAGCTCCGTAACAACGGAATCTTCTTCGGACAGCACCGGGATTCCACCGCCGATATCTGTATTGATCCGCTCCAATATCGTGGCATAAGTCAAATAAGCACCGTAGATACTGAAATGATTATCCACCGTTGAAGTTAGGTAATCCGCCCAACCGTTCTCAGCAAAAACGGGCCCCATATCAATAAAGTTAACATTTGCATCCCGGAGCAACTTTGTTACCGCCGTAACAGAAGCATCGGTATACTCCGCCCGATTATAGAGATAAGAAGGGTAAGCATCCTCATAAAACACATATTGACAAGGTACGCCAACATAGTAATAGCGGCCACCGTAGCTTTCCGCCACAGCAGCAACGGTAGAAACATTTTTCGCCAGTTTTTTTACCTGAGAAGCAATGGCCTTATCTTCTACCGTCTCATACTCGTTCCAGGGAAGCAGCACATCATCAGTAACGACAACTTCATTGACGAGAGGACGTTGAAGAATATTCATATCCAACAAAGTATCCCATTTTAAGAGCGTCGTTCGCCCCGCCGCGTGATCCGCAAGATAAGATTCCACATCGCTGCCCCACTGTCCGGATAAAACAGAAGAAGCTTCCACTTCCGGCATTTGGGTAAGGTTTCGGTTTTCAAAATAAGAATAAACTTCCTTTTCCCGGAATAACGTGCCCAACAGTGCCAATATTAAAAACAGCAAAAAGCATACAACAATAAATATACTGGAGACTCGTTTTCCATCTGTTTTTTTCATTTCGAGACCTCCTTAAAACTGAAAATAAATAAACGGATTGAAGCTTCCGGTCACTAACAACATATAAGAACAGGCAAAAACAAAAAGCGCAAGAAGCTTCGGTCCCCATGCCAGAGCCATACGCGAAAGAAAATGATTCTGATGACTCTCAAGGTAGTGCTGCAGAATCATCTTCAGCGGGAAGATGCCGATTACGCCAAGGATAAGCTCAGGCCAGTACTGCCGCAGCAAAAAGACAGTATGGCCATCCAGCAACGTACCGGAGCTGCCAAACATGGCTCCCAGATAGGAAAAAGCATAACCAATGGAGCCGGAACGGAAAAAGACCCAACTGATCATTACCGCAATCATGGTGTACAGATACTTCAGCATGCCCGGTAAGCGTTTCAGCAAGCCGCCCCAAAGGTATCGTTCTCCAATAAGCAGCAGGCAGAACCAGGCGCCCCAGAAAACAAAGGTCCAGGCAGCACCATGCCAAAGACCGGTAAGCAGCCATACGATCGCAATATTTCGTATCTGCTTTGCCAAACCACAACGACTGCCGCCAAGGGGAATGTAAAGATAATCCCGAAACCATGAGGACAGGGAAATATGCCACCGCCGCCAAAATTCGGTAATGGAGCGTGAAATATAAGGATAATTAAAGTTTTCCAGAAAATGAAAACCAAACATACGACCCAAACCGATGGCCATATCGGAGTAAGCAGAAAAGTCGAAATAAATTTGAAGGGTATATGCAAAAATACCAATCCAAGCCAACGATACGGCCATACCCCCGGTATCCAAAGCAAATATGCTGTCGGCAATTTCCCCCATTGCATTGGCCAGGATCATTTTCTTTCCAAGACCAAGCATAAAACGAACAACACCGGCAGAAAAGTCATCCAGGTTTTCTTTTCGGTTCATGATCATTTCCGCAATCGTCGTATAGCGAACGATGGGCCCCGCCACCAGCTGAGGGAAAAGAGCAATGTAGAGGGCAACATTCAACGGGTTTTTCTGTGCAGGTGCATCCTTGCGATAAACATCAATCACATAACTAAGTCCCTGAAAGGTAAAAAATGAAATCCCCACCGGCAATACAATCTCCGGAACCGGAATAATTACCCCCAGGGAACAAATCATCTCCGCAAAGAAACCGGCATACTTAAACCACCCTAAAAGCCCGAGATTTAAAATGACAGCAACAATCACGGCGCTTTTTCTTGCAGATAATGTTTTGCCCAGCTCTGCATAAAGACCGCAAAGATAATTTATGACAATAGAGATCAGCAGCAGCAACAAAAACTTTGGGCCACCCCAGCCATAAAAAAATAAGCTGAAAATCAGCAACACAAAATTGCGCAAGCCACGCTGACTTTTCGGAATCAAAAAGTAACAAAGAAGCAATGTCGGCAAAAAGAATATTAAAAATGTCAGACTGCTGAAAACCATAACTGCGCGAATCCTTTACCTTTTCAAACCTGAAATTTTTTGCATGCTTATTCTACCACATTTCATAGAAAAATGCACATCCTTTTTTGAGCAGATCCGATTCCCTATATATTTCCCTGGAGAAATACATAAAATATATGAAAATAAAAGCCGGTTCTCCTATTTCAGAGAACCGACTTCCTTTTTAAAGATGGAAAAATTCCTCAAAATTTTTATGAAGAATTTTATCTTCTTCCTCTTCGGAAAGGCCAAGGGCATGAAAACGTGCCAGCTCTTTTACCGGATCCCACATGGGGAAGTCCGTACCAAAGAAGAAGCGGTCAATGCCAAAATGGTCCAAAAGCCTTAAAGCTTCGTCACGGTCAATAATTGGCAGGCTGCTGGAAGTATCAAGGCGTAAATTTTCAGTAATTTCCAAGTCCATTACCTTTTTCCATGCCATATAGCCCCCAAAATGAGCCGCAATGACTTTAAGATCCGGTACCTGGCGCATCACGTTGGTAAGACGAATCGCCGTGGTATGATCGCGCACAGCATCTCCCATATGGAAAAGCACCGGCAGGCCCCGTTTTGCAATGGCTTTATACATCGGAATAGCCTTTGGCTCATCAATATCATAGCCCTGGAAATCATTATGGAATTTAATACCGTGAAGCCCCAACTCTATGGCACGATCCAACTCGTCTTCGATATCCGGCAATTGATAATGCATCGCGGCAAGGCCGTAAAACTTATCGTGCAATTTGCACTGGCCGGAAATAAAGTCGTTGATAGCATAGACCTGATCCGGTGTAGTTGCGGCGGAACTGACCATAAAAAGGTCCGTTTGAATCTGAGCTCCGCTTTCCAACAAAGCAATGGCAGATGCCGGCGAATACATCGGCACTCCATAAAAATCACCAATGGAGTGGGCCGCCTTATAAGCAATTTTATCAGGGAAGATATGACAATGTGCGTCGATGATTTTCATAAAAACGTCAGTCCTTAGTAATTAAAGTTCATAGTTCATAGCCCATAACCAAGGCTTTGCGGTTTGCTTCCGCCAGATTCTGATGACGGGCAGAAATGACCTTTTCCAAGGCACGGTCTACATTTTCAAAGGGAATAATCCCTGTTTCTTTGATAACTTTCCCAACCATCACCATATTGGCCAAACCGGTAAGACCGGCATCATCGGCCATCTGGGTTGCGGGAACATAAATGGTGCGAATATCGTCACGAACCGCTTTGCGTTGAATCAAAGAGGAATCCACAAATACAAGACCATCTTTGACCACAGCATTTTCGTATTTATCGTAAGAGGGAAGATTCATGGCAATAAGAATATCGGGATCGCCAACGATAGGACTGCCGATAGGCTCATCACTGAGAATAACGCTGCAATTGGCGGTACCGCCACGCATTTCCGGGCCGTAGGAAGGAAGCCAGCTTACCTGACGGTCTTCCAAAAGACCTTCATAGGCCAAAAACTTACCGGAGAACAAGATCCCCTGACCGCCAAAACCGGCAAAGAGAATTTGAGTTGTAGCCATATTATTCATCCTCCTTTGCATATTTATCCTTGAATACGCCGAGGGGATAATATGGTTTCATGTTATCTTCCAACCACTGCGTTGCTTCAATGGGAGTCATACCCCAGTTGGTGGGGCAGGTAGAAAGGATCTCGATCAGAGTAAAGCCTTTGCCTTCCACCTGATAGGTAAATGCCTTTTTAATGGCCTTTTTTGCATGGCGAACGCTCTTTACATCATTTACGGCAACACGTTCCAGATAAGCAGGGCCATCCAGCTCTGAAAGCATTTCACAAACACGAAGAGGATACCCTACGGTATTAACATCACGGCCATAAGGGGAGGTTTGAGTAACCTGACCGGGCAAGGTGGTAGGAGCCATCTGACCGCCGGTCATGCCGTAAATTGCATTGTTGACAAAGATTACGGTAATATTTTCACCGCGAGCCGCACTGTGAACCGTTTCTGCGGTACCGATAGCAGCAAGGTCGCCATCGCCCTGATAGGTGAATACGATATTTTCCGGATTGGCACGTTTTACGCCGGTAGCTACCGCCGGAGCACGGCCATGGGCAGCCTGTACCATGTCAACAGTGAAATAGTTATACGTTAAAACGGAGCAACCCACCGATGCCAAACCGATGGTTTTCCCTTCGATACCCAGTTCGTCAATGGCTTCCGCCACAAGCCGATGAATAATACCATGGGTACAACCGGGGCAATAATGAAGTTCATTATCTGTTAAAGATTTTGGTTTCTCAAATACTGTTTTCATCTCCGCACCTCCTTACAGTTCTACCTTGTGGATCGCCGCTAATACCTCTTCCGGAGAAGGAATTACGCCGCCGACACGGGTACAAAGAGATACCGGACGGGAGCAGCGAATGGCCAATTCCACATCTTCGATCATCTGCCCCATGGAAAGTTCCACAGAAATGAAATGCTTGCAATGTTCCGCCGCTTTGGCAAAATTCTTTTTGGGGAAGGGCCACAACGTAATGGGACGGATCATCCCTACTTTAATGCCTTCTTTTCTGGCGGCAACCACTGCATTTTTGGAAACACGAGCAGCAATACCAAAAGCCACAACGATGATATCCGCATCCTCGGTCATAAACTCTTCGCACATCGTTTCATTTTCTTCGATGTAAGCGTAGCGTTCGTAGCGTTTGATATTCCATTGCTCCAATTCTTCGGGGATCAGGGAAAGGGAGTTTACAACATTATGTTCTCTCTGGCATTTTGTACCGGTGAGAGCCCAGGGTTTTTCGATGGTTTTTACATTGTCCACATCGAGAACAACCGGTTCCATCATCTGGCCCATCGTACCATCGGCCAAAAGCATACAGGGCATACGATAGGTTTCTGCCATTTCAAAGCCTTTTACCGTCATATCTGCCATTTCCTGAACAGAACCGGGAGCCAGTACCAGCATATGATAGTCGCCATGACCGCCGCCACGGGTTGCCTGGAAATAATCGGACTGAGAAGGCTGAATTCCGCCCAAACCGGGGCCGCCACGCTGAACGTTTACAACCAAAGCGGGAAGCTCGCAACCGGCCATATAGGAAAGACCTTCGCTTTTCAGAGAGATCCCCGGGCTGGAGCTGGAGGTCATTGCACGAACACCGGCAGCTGCGGCGCCGATCACCATATTCACAGCAGCAATTTCCGATTCTGCCTGTAAAAACGTACCGCCGATTTTGGGCATTCTTTTTGCCATGTAAGCGGCAACTTCTGTTTGGGGTGTAATGGGATAACCGAAGTAATGGCGGCAGCCGGCCATGATGGCGGCTTCGGCAATGGCTTCGTTCCCTTTCATTAATACTTTATCTGCCATAGCTGATTACCTCTCTACCGTAATTACACAATCCGGGCACATCGTAGCACAATTGGTGCAGCCGGTACATTCGGATTCATCGGTCATTTCCACAGGATGATGACCTTTTGCATTGATCTTATCCTTGGACATGACAAGAAGCTCTTTTTTACAGGCTGCAATACAAAGACCGCAGCCCTTGCAAATGTCGGTTTGAAACGTGACTTTTGCCATTGGGAAACCTCCTCTTTTTCAAATACTTATTTCAACAACATCATATAATAAAAAAACATTTTATTCACAGAACATCAAAGCCACAAGCGTTTTCGTTGAAGCTTCAAGGGGATCAAGTGGTCGATCTCGCCCTCCAATTTGGGATAAAGCTCATCCCAGACCGTAGTTGCAAGAAGGGGCAAGCCGGTTTCTTTTGCCACAGCCTCTGCATAGGCCAAAGAAGACAATACATCCTCCGGCTCCGTGGCAGCCCCCAGATTGGAATTATTGATGATTGCCGTAAAAGGAAGATGACCGGCAGCTTCAATTTCACCCATGATCTCTGCCGTCTCCTTTTCATCACCGGTAAGAGGGCGATAGCAATTGATCACCAATATCATTTCATAGTCGTTTTCTGCCTTTAGCTGAGAGGAAAAACGACCTAAGGCATAGGCGCCCCGATCATCGCCGCCGATATCGACGACCATATGCTCATCGGTTTCATCGACGATGCGGTAAAGCTCCTGGGGCAAAGCCGGCAAATCTACATTGGAATTGGCAAAGGGAGAGCTGATCAGAGGGATCCCCGCCGCTTTCAGCTCATCCTCGCTGTCCTTTGTTCGATAATAGGGGTTGACAATATCCAAGTCCGCTACGGTAACAGAGTAGCCGGCGGCTTTTTGGCGCATCGCCAGGTTTACCGCAATATTCGTTTTTCCGCTGCCGTAATGACCGGCAAGAAGAGTTACGCGTTTTGTTCTCATAACTTATTTCTCTGGATTTTCCCGCTGCTGGTCTTGGGAAGCTCATCCCGGAAGACAACAATACGGGGGTATTTATAGGGAGCAGTATGTTCTTTTACGTACTGCTGAATTTCATTCTTCAATTCTTCGGTAGCAACGGTACCCTTGGTAAGAACGATGGAGGCCTTTACGACCTGGCCGCGGACTTCGTCGGGAGCAGCGGAAACGCCGCATTCCAAAACGTAGGGCAGTTCCATGATGACGCTTTCAATTTCGAAAGGCCCAATGCGATAGCCCGAGGATTTGATGACATCGTCGATGCGACCAACATACCAATAATAGCCATCTTCATCTTTCCAGGCAACATCACCGGTGTGATACATGCCGTCATGCCAGGCAGCTTTGGTGCTTTCTTCATTATGATAGTATTCTTTCAGTAAGCCGGGAGGTGTTCCATCGGCGGTACGAATCACGATTTCGCCATTTTCCCCAACCGGTACCGGTTTGCCATCGGGATCCACAAGATCCACGTTGTACAGAGGGTTGGGTTTCCCCATAGAACCAAAACGCAGCTCGGCACCGCGCATATTCCCAATGATAAGCGTCGTTTCCGTCTGACCAAAGCCTTCCATAATTTCCAAACCCGTGGCATTTTTGAATTGACGGAACACTTCCGGATTCAAGGCTTCCCCGGCGGTGGTCATATGTTCCACTGAGGAGAGATCGAACTTGGAAAGATCTTCCTTTACCATCATCCGCAACATCGTAGGAGGTGCACAGAAGGTGGTGATACGGTATTTCGCGAACATCGGCAAAATATCATTGGCATCAAAACGGTCAAAGTCATAAACGAAAAGCGCACCTTCGCACATCCACTGACCATAAAGTTTACCCCAAGCAGCTTTGGCCCAACCGGTATCGGAAATCGTAAGATGAAGCCCTTCCGGATTGACGCAATGCCAGTATTTTGCAGCAACAAACTGACCAAGAGCGTATTTGTAGCTGTGTGCAGCAATTTTAGGATAGCCTGTGGTACCACTGGTAAAGTACATCAGCATCAGGTCATCACCAACGGCACTGTTTTCATCTTTATAGCAACGGCCGCTAAAGAGAGGATAGGAGGCATCGTAATTTTGCCAGCCTTCTCTTTCGCCGTTTACAATAATCTTTGTCTTAAGCTCCGGACAGTTCGCGGCAGCAATGTCAACTTCATTGGCAACATCTCCATCGGCGGTACAAAGGATCGCCGAGACCTCGGCAGCATGAATACGATATTCAATATCGTGATCCTTCAGTTGAGGCATTGCCGGGATCGCCACGGCACCGATCTTATGAAGGCCAAGAATCGCAAACCAATACTGATAATTCCTTCTCAGGATCAGCATCACCTTGTCTCCCTTTTGAATTCCAAGGGAACGGAAGTAGTTTGCAGACTGGGAAGAAGCTCGCTTCAATTCACCAAAAGTGATTCGTTTTTCTTCATGATCCCGAGAGATATGAAGCATTGCCAGTTTGTCCGGTTTTTCCCGTCCCAGACGGTCAATAATATCGAAGGCAAAATTGAAATTATCGGCACCCTTGAAAGAAACATCAAGAAGCTTCCCATTTTCATCAAGGGTGGGAACCACATAGTCACGCCACACACGGGGTTTGTGGTCGCGATGAATGGGCTTCGGAGCTTCTTTCGGCTGAAATTCCGGAATCGGCGCGCCGGTAGGATTCAAAACGATGGCATAAAACATGCAGTCCTCGCCATCCACAGCGATCATCCCATGGGGTGTACCGGAATCATAGTAAATGCTGTCACCGGCATGGAGGATTTCCGTGTGACTACCCACCTGAACCTTCAAATGCCCGGAAAGAATCAGGTCACATTCCTGACCTTCGTGGGTCGTAAGCTCAATCTCCTTCTTTTCTGCGCCGGGAGAATATTTTGCCTGTACCAGAAGAGGCTCTGCAATACGATTTTGGAAGGCAGAAGCCAAATTATAATAAACCATTTCATGGGCTTCTTCAATACGCTGACCTTCACCGCTTCTGGTAACGGTGTAGCCCCGCAGTTTCGGACTGAAGCCTTCGATCAGATCCGTAACATCAACCTTGAAGGCTAGAGCACAACGATAGATAAATGCAAAGTTCAGATCGGCTTTCCCATTTTCGCAATCAAGGTATTCATTTACGCTTACGTCCGTCCGCTTTGCCATTTCTTCCGGGCTGAAGCCGGAAATTTCACGCAGATCGCGAATACGGGCAGCCATCTCCTGGATTTTAATATCAATTCCCGATGTTGTCATAAAATTTCTCTACTCCTTTATTCGGGGACGAAAAAACTCGTCCCAAAGATTTTAATTCCTTGAGACGAGTTTACTAATTCTTTAGTAACCCGCGGTACCACTCAAATTGTACGCGTGTATTCACGTACCGCTCATCAGGCTCCATCAAGCCCTACGCACTCACGCGGCGTCACGGGCGGCTCTACTAACGCCATTGGCGCGTTCTGCACACCGGCTCAGGAGTGACAAATCATTGGAAAGCGTTGTTATCGGTTCACACCGACCACCGACTCTCTGAAACCCGTTTTTTCCGACTCTCTCCGTCAATGCCTTTTCGGTAATTCAATTTCAAATAATATAGCACCGTTTCCTCCGTTTGTCAAGGAGAAATCTTGCAAAATGTATTATATTATTATCATATTTTTATTATCCAAATTTCGGGACGATTTTTCACAAAAGATCAATTAGAGCTGGTTTCTCTGGATCTTACCGCTGATAGACTTGGGAAGTTCATCACGGAATACAACGATTCTGGGATATTTGTAAGGAGCCGTATGCTTCTTGACATAATCCTGAATTTCTTTCTTCAGCTCTTCCGTAGGTTCGGTACCCTTGGTGAGTACGATAGAAGCCTTTACGACCTGACCGCGGACTTCGTCGGGAGCAGGAGAAACACCACATTCCAAAACGTAGGGCAGTTCCATGATGACGCTTTCGATTTCGAAAGGCCCAATGCGATAGCCGGAGGATTTGATCACATCGTCGATACGACCGACATACCAATAGTAACCATCTTCATCCTTCCAGGCAACATCACCGGTATGATACATATCATCATGCCATACAGCGGCAGTACGTTCCGGGTCATTGTAGTAGCCGCGGAACAGACCGCAGGGTGTACGGCGATCGGTACGAACCACAATTTCGCCATTTTCCCCAACGGGTACCGGGTTGCCATCGGGATCAACGATATCCACATCGTAAAGAGGATTGGGTTTCCCCATGGAACCGATACGGATTTCTTCTCCGCGAAGATTTGCAATGGCGAGGGTCATTTCCGTCTGACCAAAGCCTTCCATGATTTCCAACCCTGTTGCTTTTTTGAACTGGCGGAATACTTCCGGATTCAAAGCTTCCCCGGCGGTGGTCATATGCTTGATGGAAGTAAGGTCAAACCGGGAGAGGTCTTCCTTCACCATCATGCGCAGCATCGTAGGAGGCGCACAGAAGCTGGTGATATTATACTGTTTGAACATGGGCAGAATGTCATTGGCATCGAAGCGGTCAAAGTCATAGACAAAGACGGCGCTTTCTGCCAGCCACTGACCATAGAGCTTGCCCCAAAGAGCTTTCCCCCAGCCGGTATCGGAAATGGTAAGATGAAGTCCATCCCGATGTACATCATGCCAGTATTTTGCAGTGACATAATGTCCCAAAGCATATTTGTAGCTGTGGCAGGCAATTTTGGGATAACCTGTGGTACCACTGGTAAAGAGCATGAACATAGGATCATCACCGCAGGGAGAGTCCGCCGTGCGAGGGAATTTCCCGGAGAAGATCGAATATTCTTTATCAAAGTTGTGCCAACCGGCTCTTTCTCCGTTGGCGATCACTTTGGTGATATCCTGAGGGCAATGTTCGATGGCGGTTTCCGCTTCTAAGGCGGTGTCACCATCGGCGGTGCAGATCAAAGCAGAGATCCCGGCAGCATTGAGTCGATATTCGATATCATGGGCTTTCAGCTGATTCGTTGCAGGAATCGGAACGGCACCGATTTTATGCAACGCCAGCATCGTGAACCAGAATTGATAGTGGCGTTTTAAAATCACCATGACTCTGTCACCGCGTTTGATACCGAGAGAGGTAAAGTAATTGGCGGTGCGATTGGAAGCATGTTTCATATCTTTGAAACTGAAACGGCGTTCGTTGTGGTTTTTATCAATATGGAGCATTGCCAGCTTTTGAGGATATTTATCTGCCAAAGCATCCACAACATCATAAGCAAAGTTGAATTGATCTTCGTTTTCAAAGTCAATGGATTTTAAGCGGCCTCTGTCATCCTCTTCACAGCGGATGAAGCTATCGACAATCCAGGGCTCCGATTGTTTGGCCGTTGCCATATGCTGGCTGACGGTTTGTTCTTCATTTTCTTCGCCGGGGAGAATGATAGCAAGGAATACACAATCTTCTCCATCAATGGCAATCATGCCATGGGGCTGGTGAGAATGGTAGTAGATACTATCCCCGGGGCCTAAGATTTCAGTATGTTCCCCGACTTGAACTTTGAGATGACCGCTGACGATATAGTCGAATTCCTGGCCTTTATGGGTGGTGAGATGGATCGGACGATCCTGCTCCGTCTGTTTGTATTCATAACGAACCCAATAAGGCTCTGCAATTTTTTTACGGAAACGAGCCGCCAAGTTAACGATAGTGATACCGTCTTCATCAACGGTCGTCTGCCCTTTACCGCCCCGAGTCACAACGTAGGTATTCAGTTTTGCGCTGCGGCCTTCCAGGAGGTTGGTCAGCTCCAGATCAAAGGCTAAAGCGCATTTATGGATAAAGGTGAAGGGAAAATCCCGTTCCCCACTTTCATATGCAACATATTCTTCCGGTTTCGTATCGGTTTTTTGCGCCATTTCTTCAACGGTAAAGCCACTGATCTCACGCATTTCCCTGATACGTTCGGCGATTTCTGAGATTTTAAGATCCATCTGTTGATTTTGATTCGTATTCACTTTAATTCATTCTCCTTTTTATTTGAAAACCAACGCAGAAAGTGCATTTGAGACCGGAAGCACTTTTCGGGAGAATCATACCGGACGAAGACGAAAGAAACCACAGCAGGAAGAAAATAAACAGGTTTTTCAATCAAAGCAACCGCAGCAGCTTCCTTATTTGGCAGCTTCTGCTTCTTCCAGCAATTTCCTTGCCATATAGACCCCCATAACAGAGGCCATCATCAACCCTCGGGTCCAACCGCTGGAGTCCCCGAGACAGTACAGATTCTTGACGTTGGTACGCAGATTCTCGTCCATACGGACCTTATTACTGTAGAACTTAAGTTCCGGTGAGTAAAGCAGCGTTTCGGTTCCGGCAAAGCCGGGTACAACATGATCGACAGCCTGGATAAAGTTGATGATATTAATCATGGCACGATAGGGCATAGCCGCAGTGATATCACCGGCTACGGCATCGACCAGGGTAGGTTTCACATTGGATTGCATCAATTCCTTTTCCCAGGTACGTTTGCCATCGAGGATGTCGCCGTAACGCTGCACCATAATTCGTCCGTCTCCCAACATATTGGTAAGCTCACCAACCTTTTGCGCATAGGCAATGGGCTGGTTAAAGGGAGAGGTAAAATTATGAGAGCATAGAATTGCTACGTTTGTATTATCGGATTTTAGTTTTTTATAGGAATGGCCATTGACCACGGCCAAATCATTGTCGTAATTTTCCTGGCTTACAAAACCGCCGGGGTTCTGGCAGAAGGTACGAACTTTGTTGCGGAACGGATTAGGATAGCCAATGAGCTTGGATTCATAAAGAACTTCATTGACTTCTTCCATTACTTCATTACGTACTTCCACACGAACACCGATATCTACGGTACCGGGGCGATGTGCAATATCGTAGCGGGCACACATTTTTTCCAATTCATCAGCGCCGCGACGACCGGTAGCAATAACAACGGTTTCAGCTTTGATTTCTCGGCGGTCGCCTCCGTGGTTCTTTTCAATCACCACGCCTTTGCAGCAGGCTTCCGCCAAAATAATGTCGGTATAATGGTATCCAAACAGAATCTCCACGCCATTGTTCAGGAGATGCTGCTCAATATCATAATAAAGCTTTTGGGCATTTTCCGTACCCAAATGACGTATCGGGCAATCAACCAATTTCAAACCGGCCTGGATCGCGCGTTTGCGAATATCCTTCACCTTTTGGCTGTTTTCAAGGCCTTCTACGTGTTCATCGGCACCAAATTCCAAATAGATGCCATCGGTATAGTCAATAAGCTCCTGGGCCTTGGCTTCGCCAATCAAGGTCGGCAAATCGCCGCCGACTTCATAGCTCAGAGAGAGCTTACCGTCGGAAAAAGCACCGGCACCGGAGAAACCCGTAGTAATGGCGCAAGGGTCGCAATTTAAACAAACCTTTTTCTTTGCTTTGGGACAAACACGTTTTTCAACGGAAGCGCCTTTTTCCACGATCAATATTTTTTTGTCGCTGTTTTTTCTTAACAGCTCCAGTGCGGTAAAAATACCGGCGGGGCCGGCACCGACGATAACGATATCATACATAATACATGCTCCTTAAAAAGGATTTTGCAAAGACCGCAATCGCTTTTGCATCATTGCGGTGTTCTTTTATCATAACGCAAATTGTGGCAAAATGCAACCTCTCTCGCCGTTTTAGCATAATTTTACAAGAAATAACAGTTTTATGAAACAACAATAGAATGTATTCCGGTTTTTCCTTTATTGTTTACGAATTTATTCCCCAAAAGTTTATATGGTCATCACATATTTTTCACAAAACTATTGCAAACCCCCAGAAATTCCGTTATGATGATACCAGATTCATTTTTTTCAAAACAAAGGAGAGCTTATGAAAAAAACAACACGAACACTATTTCTCTTTTCCTTGTTTATCACAGTTTTCGTTTTTTCTGTGAATTGTTTAGGGGCAGAGCCGTATTTCAACGGCAGCGGTACCGAAGCCGATCCTTATTGCATTGCAAGCTACGAGGATCTTTGCAATTTTGCCAAGGCCATTGATGAAGACCCCGAAACCTATGCTTCGGCCTACTATCTGCAAACAGCACACATTCAGGCAAACAAAGGAATCTTTGGTTTTGACGAAGAAACCACAACACCTCTTTGGAACGAAAAACCAATTTCGGATACAAATATGCCCATAAAGTGGGCGCATTCTTACACCACCAATTTTTCCGGTACCTATGATGGCAATTACTATGTGATAGAAGGCATTTACAACAATGTTTCCGAAAACGGCTATCCCGGAATCTTTAACGTCTGCACCAATGCAACCATTAAAAACCTTCACATTAAAAATTCTCTTTTCTGTGCAATTACTGCCGATCGTCAGTTGGATGAAGGCTTCAATGCTTCCATTTGCGGAGATATCTACAACTCCGTAATTGAAAATTGCGACAGCAACGCTTATGTAATCGGCGGAAGCTATACCGGCGGTATCTGTGGTGCCGCAGAAGACAGCACTATCATCGATTGCTATTTTGAAGGAACTGCGATTTCTACCGAAAGTGCCGGCGGCATTTGCGGATTTCCCTCAGCAAGAACGTCCCGAGGGAGCAGCAGTGAAAAAGAAAAAATCATGACGATTGATCATTGCCAAAACGAAGGATACATTGTGGGCCGTTTTGCCGGCGGCATTTGCGGAAACTTCTTCGTACAGGACATTGGCAATACCGGGAAAGGCAGCGGCATCCTTTCCAACTGCGTAAATTATGGCGCAGTTGCCTCCATTTCCAACGATTATCCCTCAGATTATGCCGTGGGAGGTATTAGCGGAACATTAGTTGAAAGCCCAATAACCGTTATCGATTGTTGCAACTATGGTGTCATCGGCGTTGAAAATGCCGCAGACCATACCGGCGGAATCATCGGAAAAGCAAACACGACTGATGAAAAAGCAACCAATATTTCCTATTGCTTTAATGCCGGAGAAATCAGTGGGAGAGAAAATATCGGCGGAATCATCGGCAACACGGAAAAAAACAATGTTGCTTATTGCTATAATATCGGCAATGTCACAGGCACAAAAAATATCGGCAGCATCGGCGGAAACCTTCGTAAAAACACCGTAACAGATTGCTTCTATTTAAACGGAACCGGATCTGCTGTAGGAACAGAAAGCAGCAGCACCGTACAGGCACAATCCAAAACAAAGGCGGAAATGCAAACAGAAGCCTTTGTCAATCTTTTAAATGCAAAAGAAGTCCATTATAAATTCGATGGTCTCAACGAAAATATGGGGTATCCGATGCTTTGCAGCCTTTCCATTCTGCCCTTTAAAGACGTCATCGATGAAAGCCAATACTACTTTGAGCCTGTTGTTTGGGCTTATTACAACGATATCACAAAGGGAACTTCTCCGGTGGAATTTACCCCCAACGGCAGCTGTACCCGAGGACAAGTCGTTACTTTCCTCTGGAGATTTTTCGGATGTCCCGACCCGGAAACCAAAAACAGCCCCTTCACGGATATTTCTTCAACGGATTACTTCTACAATGCAGTGCTTTGGGCTTATGAATGTGGTATTACCGTAGGCACCTCCGATACAACCTTCTCGCCAAACAATACGGTAACGAGAGCGGAGTTTGTAACCTTCCTTTGGAGATGTGAAGATGAACCCGAAAGCTCTGCGACAAAACCCTTTAAAGACATTATTGCCGGTCAGTATTACGAAAAAGCGGTTGCCTGGGCAGCGGAAAACAGCATTACCGCAGGAATTTCTCCCTCGGAATTTGCACCAAACAACAGCTGCGCCAGAGGGCAGGTCGTTACCTTCCTTTTCCGTTATGAGGATTATCTGTCCAAAACACAGCAATAACAACTCCGAGATCACAAAAAGAGGATGGCGCGAAACCATCCTCTTTTTTATGTGCAAAGCACTTAATTATTCAATAATGGAAGATACAACACCGGAACCAACGGTTCTGCCGCCTTCACGAATAGCGAAGCGGAGACCCTGTTCGATAGCGATGGGGGTGATCAATTCGATGGTCATCTTGATGTTGTCCCCGGGCATTACCATTTCTACGCCTTCGGGAAGCATTGCTACACCGGTAACGTCAGTTGTTCTGAAATAGAACTGAGGACGATAGCCGTTGAAGAAGGGAGTATGACGGCCGCCTTCTTCTTTGGTCAGTACATATACTTCGCCGGTGAATTTGGTATGAGGATGAATGCTGCCGGGTTTGGCCAATACCTGACCACGTTCGACTTCTTTTCTATCAATACCGCGGAGCAAGCAACCAATGTTGTCGCCGGCTTCTGCGTAGTCCATCATTTTACGGAACATTTCTACGCCGGTTACAACGGTTTTGCGGGGTTCGTCCTGGAGACCAACGATCTGGACTTCGTCACCGACTTTAACCTGACCACGTTCGACACGACCGGTTACAACGGTACCACGACCGGTAATGGTGAATACATCTTCGATGGGCATCAAGAAGGGTTTATCGGTATCACGATCGGGAGTAGGAATGTAAGCATCAACTTCATCCATTAATTTCCAGATCGGGCCGCACCACTGGCAGTCACGGCTGCCGCAGCCGCATTCGCCGGCTTTCAAGGCAGAACCGGATACGATCGGAATATCATCGCCGGGGAATTCGTATTCGTTGAGAAGTTCACGAACTTCCATTTCTACCAATTCCATCAATTCATCATCGTCAACCTGGTCAGCTTTGTTCAGGAATACTACGATGTAATGTACACCAACCTGGCGGGCCAAGAGGATGTGTTCACGAGTCTGAGGCATGGGGCCGTCAGCTGCGGATACAACCAGAATTGCACCATCCATCTGAGCAGCACCGGTGATCATGTTTTTAACATAGTCTGCGTGTCCGGGGCAGTCCACGTGGGCATAGTGTCTGTTTTCGGTTTCGTATTCTACGTGGGCGGTGTTAATGGTAATACCGCGTTCTCTTTCTTCAGGTGCAGCATCGATTTCTGCATAGCTCTTCACTACAGCACCGCCGGCTTTGGCCAGGCAGGTGGTGATTGCTGCGGTCAATGTGGTCTTACCATGGTCTACGTGGCCGATGGTACCAATGTTTACATGCGGTTTTGTGCGTTCGTACTTTTCTTTCGCCATTTGCTTATGCAAACCTCCTGATAAATAAATAACATTTAACTGGGCATACTACATTAATTATAGTTATCATATTCGATTTTACGTCGGTTGTCAATAGGTTTTATGCAGTTATACACCTATTTTATCAAAATTTTTCTCAACTCTTCCAGTCTTTCCTCAAATAGTGGGAATATCCCGGGAATCGTTTTGGGATCGGTAAGATCCACACCGGCCTTTTTCAGCAGCTCATTGGGTTCATCGCTGCATCCGCCTTTAAGGAAGAAAAGATAATCTTCCACAGCTCCGGTTTCACCGGAAAGAATGCGTTTTGCCAAATATTGGGCGGCGGCAAAGCTGGTAGCGTATTTGTAGACATAAAATCCGTTATAGAAATGAGGAATTCTAGCCCATTCCAAGGCAATTTCGTCATCATATACGATGGCATCACCAAAATAATCTTTATTAAGCTGCAAATATATTTCATTAAAATCATCCGCAGTGAGAGTTTCCATCTGCTCTGCCCTCTGATGAATGATCTTTTCAAATTCCGCAAACATTGTCTGACGATAAACCGTGCCCCGGAATTCTTCCAAATACTGATTCAGCAAAAAGGCCTTTTCCTTATCATCTTTGGAGGTTTTCAGCATATAATCGGCAAGAAGCGTTTCGTTAACAGTAGAAGCAACTTCTGCCACGAAAATGCGGTAATAGGCATAGGGATACGGTTGATGATTCCAGGAGTAATAGGAGTGCAGAGAGTGCCCTAATTCATGTGCCAAAGTAAAGACACTGTTGAGATTATCCTGATAACTCATTAAAACATAGGGATTGGTATTATAAACGCCCCAGGAATACGCTCCGGAGGTCTTGCCTTCATTTTCCCGAATATCGATCCAACGCTCATCTCTGGCTCTTTGAAGGAGAGCAACATATTCTTCTCCCAAAGGCGAAAGAGCTTTTTTCACGATATCAAAGCCTTCTTCAAAGGGGATTTTTCGATCGGCATCTCCTACCAAAGGAGTATAAACGTCGTAAAAGTGGAGTTCCTCCAAACCAAGGACATCTTTACGCAAACGGAGATAATCCTGAAAAGCCCCAAGGTTGCTGCGGATTGAAGCGATCAAATTATCGTAAAGCGTTTCATCAACGGCATCGGCAAAAAGTGCGCTGTTCAAAGCCGAAGGGTAGCGGCGCACCTTTGCATAAAAAACTTCACTTTTTACGCTCCCTGCCAGAGTAGCGGCAACAGTATTGCGATAACTGCCATAGGAACGGTAAAGTCCTTCAAAAGCATCCTTACGCACACGGCGGTCTTTGCTTTCCATCAAACGAATATAGTTGCCATGGGTTATGCGGATGAGGTTTCCTTTTTCATCCTGAATTTTGGGAAATTTCAGATCTGCTTCGTTAAACATCGTAAAGGTGTTTTGAGAGCTTTCCGCCATTTCTCCACTCATGGCAAGGATCGCTTCCACTTCATGGCTTAAGGTGTGGGGTTCAAAACGCAGCATATCTTTAAAGACGCGGCGATAAACTTCCAAAGGTTCATAGCTGTCGATTAACGCATCCACAACCTTTTCTCCGGCAGCAAGGATCTCCGGCGTAAAGAAAGCCATAGCTTCCTGAGCTTTAACCATTAATGCCATGGCCCGGTCACGCATCCCCTGATAACGATTTAAGCGATTATCTTCATCCAACTTCATTTTTGCATAGACATAAAGATCATCCAGCTTCAGCTCAATGGATTCGGTAAGTTCCATAAAGCGAAAAAGGGATTCTCCGCTTTCCGTGAGACGGCCTTGAAAAGAAGGTATATCTTTCATTTCCCGGGCAGCATCTTCAAAATCCTGCTCCCAGACATCAACATCTTTATAAATAAGCTCCAGATCCCAACGGTCTTTTTGAGGGATCTCACTTCTCTGAGGTAATTTATTTGTCATAAAACAGGGTCCTTTCTTTTTTCTCAAAGAATATTAAAAATAATCATAAAACATCTTGCGCAAATCAAAAATATTCATTATGATAAGACTATGGAAAAATCAGCAACATTAAATTTTCAAATCATTGCCGTTGATGACGGCTTTGCCTATGACGTGCACCTGATCAGTAAAGATGCCACAATAGGTGATTACATTCGTCTCCTGGATGAATTTCTTGACGAAAAGGTAGCACCATGCCTCGGCTGCGATCTGTGTTGCAGCCAACGGATCCCTCTGACTTTGCCGGACATTTATACCTATGCCGGCAAAGAAAAGGAATCGATTGCCGCATTTATGAAGGAAAATGCGGAGATCCGTTTTAACGGCAAAGCTGTGGATATTAAATTAGCCCAGCGCAGTGACGGCAGCTGTATTTTTCTCGATAGAGAAAACCACAAATGCAGCGACCATATCCATCGCAGTCTTACCTGTCATACCTATATTTGCCTGCCGCAGACAGAACGTGCCAGAAACCTTAGAGAGGAACTAATCAATCAGGGAGAAGATGCCCTAACCGCAGCCCTTTTTGAATGGAAACTGCTGGAGGATGAAGGGCGAAAAGAAAACTACCCGATAAATCCGGCATGGCACGGTAAGAATTTTGACGAAATCAAGCTGAAGGATGTTTTATCCCCGTCCGTCTATACAGCGCTGAAGTAATCTCTTCAATGGATTCTGCCATAAAATCATCATAGACCGGCGCAACGATATCAATAGCTCTTTTGATCAATTCTACCAAAGCTTTTTGATCACAGTCTTCAATATCATGACGTCGTTTTAAAGAAGCAATAAACTTTGCTGCCATTGTTTCCAAATCACTGCCATCAAAACTGAAATAGGTGGAAACCTCCGTAAACATACGGCGGATATCCTCCTTCGGCTGACCAAGATAACCTTCAAGAAACACCGTACAAAATTCTTCTCCCTCTTTGGGTAAAGCCGACAATACCGTTGCGGCAATGTGGGGGTGCTTTTGTTCCGTGATGGCATCAAAAGCGATTTCCATGATATTATGGGTTTTCCAAAGCTGCATTCCCTTTGGTAAACAGCAAGCCTTTCCTACTTCCGCCGCAATCGTTTCTCCGGCCTGGAAACAAAACCCCGGACGTACACCGTGATATTCTTCATCAGCGTACCAGTCGATCCCGGGCAAAGCAACACCATGGGTAAGGGCACCGAGAGCAAAATCAAGATGATCCGGGGCTGTTTCCCGGGCATAATGATACATATCGACTCCCATTTCATGGCACAAATTACGGCCAATGCCCAAAAAAGCACCGTAATCCGGAAACAATGCCCCAAGGGAAGAAAGCTTTGTTTCATAACCTAAAACAGCTTTTGCAGTATATAAGTGGGTCAATGGAAACATTGCACGACCTCTTTTCCTTATAGTATTAGTATGGATGGTTTCTTTCATCTTAAAACATTTTTTTCCTTTTGGCAAGTCGAATCTTTATAAAATGAAAGATTCGTCCTAAAAAGCTTTGATAAATAATCATTTTTCCCTGAAAAAAACATAATTACGATATTGAAAATAAAGAATAAATTCCGTATGATATATGGGCAGCAGGACAAAAAGGATCAGCCTGCCGCAGGGAGGAACAAAAATTGAGCCTAAAAGCTTGCTTTAACCGAAACACCTTATACGACATTATCATGATCACTATAGGGTCTTTTTTTTGGGTATTAAGTTTGAATGCATTGATCGTACCAAATGGAATCCTTTCTGCCGGACTTACCGGGGTAT
This sequence comes from uncultured Bacillota bacterium, assembly GCA_934702375.1. Taxonomy (GTDB): domain Bacteria; phylum Bacillota; class Dehalobacteriia; order UBA7702; family UBA7702; genus UBA7702. The sequence continues at coordinate 39,631 of CAKUYE010000008.1, forward strand.
CCATCATTATACATAACTTTATACCCGTACTTCCCATTTCCATCATCGTTTATATACTGAATGTCCCGATTATGATTTGGGCATGGAAAGAATTGAATAAGCGGTTTATCGTTTATACCTTTTATGCCGTGACCCTTCAATCGATCCTGATGGAGTTGATGCGAAACTTTCCTACTTATACCGGCGATATCATGCTGGCAGCGATCTTTGCCGGAGTATTTGCCGGGGTCGGTTCCGGTTTAGTTATTCGCCGTAACGGCAGCGGTGCCGGTACCGATGTAATCGGCATCATTATTAAGAAAAAAAGAGGATACAGCGTAGGCACTGTGAGTATGATCTTTAATACCTGTGTGATCTGTCTTTGTGCCTTCCTCTACGGTGTAGAGATCGCCATGTATACCATCATTTTTATTGCGGTATTTTCCGTATGTACCGACAAAGCCATTGCCGGTATGGGCAAAAAATACACCGCAATGATCGTCACAACGCATCCCGAAGAAATGAAAAATGTTATTTTTGACCGGCTTCATCGCGGCGTAACATTTTTAAGAGGGAAGGGTGCATTTTTAGGCGACCAGAAGGATGTCATCTACTGTGCCATTAACCAATATGAGCTGGCAATTTTAAAAGATCTGATTTACACCATTGATCCCGATGTGTTTATGACCATTACCGAAACCACCGAGATTTACGGGCACTTCCGAAAGACAAAAGAAATGGTCCTTACCGCTGCGGAATTGGAAACCGGAGTGGTTACCTCTGCCCAGGAACCGGTGAGTGCTGTAGTAGACAGACAAAAGCCAAAGGTTGCCGTAATTGATAAGGACCACGAGGTTATTGACCACAAGGAAATCGAAACAGAACTGGAAGACGGCGAAGAACGTCAAGATGACGATTAAACAATATAACGACTTATTTCTTGAATAACGGAAATAAGTCGTTTTTATTTGTTCACACGTTGATCCTTGTCTTTTTTCGACACTGTGATACAATAATAGTATAATAATCAGTCAATCATAAGGAGATCGCAATGCACTATACAACAGCCAAGGGCATATTGTCCGCAAAAAACGGAATGAATCTGTACAGAGGATGCTCTCACGGCTGTATTTACTGTGATTCCCGCAGTCATTGCTACCAAATGGCCCACGACTTTGAGGATATCGAAGTCAAAGAAAATGCTCTGACCTTGTTGGAACATACGTTACGTCATAAAAGAAAAAAATGTATGATTGGAACCGGTTCCATGTCCGATCCCTATATGCCTTTGGAGAAAGACCTGCAATATACCCGCAAGGCACTGGAACTGATTTACAACTACGGCTTCGGTGCCACGTTAATTACAAAATCGAACCTGGTATTACGAGATATCGACCTCCTGAAAAAATTCAACACACGGACAAAATGCGTTGTACAAATGACCCTTACAACCTTTGACGAATCTCTCTGCAAGAAGCTGGAACCAAAGGTTTGCACCACAAAAACACGGTTTGAAGTATTAAAGGCCCTTCACAGCGAAGGAATCCCCACAGTGGTATGGCTTTCACCGATTTTACCGATGCTGAATGACAATCGGGAAAATATCGAAGGCATTCTCCAATACTGTATAAAAGCAAAAGTTTACGGAGTCATCTGTTTCGGAATGGGCTTGACCTTAAGAGAGGGTAATCGAGAATATTTCTACGACCAGCTGGATCTCCATTTTCCAAACCTGAAGCAATATTATATGCAGCGCTATGGAAATCAATATATGATCAACAGTCCCCGAAACAGGGAGTTAATGCAAATTTATCACAGACTTTGCGAAGAAAACCACATACTTCATAACAATAACGATATTTTTCAATATCTGCAAACATTTACGGAAAAAGAGCCATTGCAGCCCAGCTTATTTTAGATACACACAACAGAAGGGAGCTCTCTATGAAAAAACTGCGAAAAATCATTGCCTATCTGCTGATTCTTATCTGTCTCTGGTTTTTACTGCCTTTAGCAAAGGGCATACTTCATATTGGGATGATCTATCCCGTAATATTGCTGTGCCCGGTGATTCTGTTCCTTTTAAAACCAAATCTATGGGAAAACATAAAGAAACGCCACCCTTCCTGGATCAAGATTACCATTGCCATCTATGCTGCTGTGATTCTTTTCTGTGGAAGCACTCTGGCAGTAATGATCTTTGCCGCCAATCAAAAAGCACCGGCCAACAGTACCTGTATCGTACTAGGCTGTATGGTTTATGGCGAAACACCCAGTCGTATGCTGAATGACCGGTGTGAAGCCGCCTACACATATCTGGCGGAAAATCCCAATGCTTCCTGTATTGCCACAGGAGGGCAGGGAAGGAGGGAAGATATTTCCGAAGCTGAAGCCATATGCCGCGTGTTGACAAGCAAAGGAATTGCCCGTGATCGTATTTATTTGGAAGATCAATCCACCGATACTTATGAAAATCTGCAAAATGCCGCAAAGATCATTGAAGAAAAACACTTGTCAAAAAACGTTGCTGTAGCAACAAACAGTTTTCATATTTACCGTGGTGAAATTTTTGCCCGGCTGTCCGGATTGACGCCCTATGCAGCTCCTGCTCCGACATATCTTATTATGTTGCCGGGATATTGGGCAAGAGAGATCCTTGCTGTTTGGGAGGCATGGGTCTTTTATGAATGACTCCGACCTCCATTTTTGCCATAAAAACCTTTTATGTTACATAAAAGAAATAATTCTTGCATAAATCGACATTTTCTGATATAATATGTTTTAATATATATGATGTAAGACCGCATCGGCAATACTAAAAGGCATTCATTTTCTTATTTCCTGTCATGCTGGGAATAAGATTCTCCTCCGGGGCATTGACCCCGGAATAATATTTCTTTCAGATTCGATGCGGTTCAAAGTAGAACCGCATTGTTTCGTATAAAGACTATGGAACACAAAATAAAAAGCTCTATGTTATTTGGATTTCATCCTTAACAACATAGAGCTTTATTTTATTTCATTTCGACAACCCTGGTGGCTACTAACTTTGTCAGAGGCTCACTGTGAGAAACAAGAACCATGCCTATATTACGCCGCTCTGTTTCTGCCAGTAAAAAGCTCCATATCTGGCTCTGAGTAATAAGATCCAGCATCGTGCTGATCTCATCGCATATCAAAAAACGGGTTTGATTGCTCAAAGCCCGGGCGATACAAAAACGCTGGATCTCACCGCCGGAAAGCTCCCCGGGAAAACGGTGATACCAATCCTTTTCTATACCTAAGCCTTCCACAACACCGGGATCCAAATCAGGGCATTGAGCTAAAGTATCCCCTATGCGCATGGCAGGATCTACCGAACGCTCCGGATGCTGCCAAATCATTTGTACCGGACAATAGCCCTTTTTCGGCAGAGGTTTCCCATCCAAAAGTACCGTTCCTTCCCACGGTTCACTGTAACCGGCCAAAAGCTGACAAAAGGTGGTTTTGCCAAAACCGCTGGGGGCAGACAATGCAACACGTTCACCGACATCAACGGTGAGATCATAATGCTCTAAAACAGGTATTCCTTTTTGATAGCCAAAGGTGATATTCTTTGCTTCAAGACTCATGATGATGATCCTCCCCGTGTTGATGCTTATGACCATGGTGATAATGCTCTTCTTCATGATGTTCATGATGATGGTGACTGCCTTCCACATCATGCAAATGATGGTGATGATTTTTTCCATGGTGATGGTGATGACCTTCACTATCCGCAGGGATTTTAACACAACGCACCGTACCATCGCGAACAACGCGAACATGGACATCCCCCTTACACTCTTCATCTGCCATTTCACAACGAGGAGCAAAAGGACAGCCCTCGGGCATATCCTTTACATAAGGCTGAGCTCCGGGCAAAGATTGAAAACCATTTTGAGGCAATGCACGCCAAAGAGCCTTTGTATAAGGATGGCGCAGCAAATTTTCATCCTGAAAATCACTGACCAAAGCTTCCTCAACCGTGGTGCCGGCATAAAATACGGCAATACGGTCGGCAACTTCCAAAGCAAGCTCAATATCATGGGTGATTAAAAGCACGCCGTTTCCTTTATCTGCAAAAGCTCTGAAATCTTCCATGGCCTTTTTCGCCAAAGGCAGATCCAAACCGGGGGTCGGCTCATCGGCAATGATCAAGCGAGGGTCCTCCATTAAAACAGAAGAAAGCAATACACGGCGAGCCATCCCACCGGAGAGTTCAAAGGGGTACAGATCTTCTGTCTTTCGATCCAGCTGGAAATGAGAGAAAAGGCTGCGTTGGCGCTCTGCAACCTCTTTTTCCTTACGATTGCGGCGAACCGCCTTACCCACCTTTTGTAAGGGGTCAAGGTAGGTCGTGCTTTGAGGAACAAGAGCAATTTTTTTCCCGCGGAGGGCAACAATATCTTCCGGCGTAAGGAGCTTATCTTCAAACCAAATATCCGCGGAAACATCTGCATTGGCCGGCAACAGCCCCAATACCGCATGAGCCAAAAGACTTTTCCCGGAACCGGAGGAACCTACGACAGCAACAATCTCGCCGGCATGAACGGAAACATTCAGATCTGAAATCACTTTTAACTCAATTTGGTGCATCCCTTTTTCATACTGTAAAAAGGAAACATTCAGATGTTCGATTTCTAAAATATGTTCGTGATGATGGTTCATGATTTCACCTCATTCCTGGGCACTGTGGGGATCCAGAAGCTTCCGCAAGCAACCGCCGGCAAGATTGAAAAGAACAACGATGCCGAGTAATGCCAACCCCGGGAAGAAGGCCAACCACCACATGCCGATGGAAAGATATTGCATACTTTCTGCCAAAATAATACCAATGGCAGGCTGTTCCGGTGTAAGACCAAATCCTAAAAAGGTGATACTTGCTTCGTGGAGAATTGCATGAGGGAAAAGAAGCACCAGACCGACAAGAAACTGAGGGAACACATGGGGGATCATATGCTTTACCGCAATTTGCCAGGGTCTTTGTCCCATTTTTGCTGCAATTTTAATATATTGTGCTTCCTTCAGCTGTAAGATCTCACCACGAATTACACGGGTAAGAGAGGGCCAATGAGTCAAAGCTACACCAATGGTAACACCCCAAAATCCCTTTCCCAAGGCGTAAGAGATCAATACGAGAAGTACGATATGAGGAATCCCCATCATCAGATCAACAAACCAGGTCACAACGGTATCGACCTTTTTCCCCAGCAACGCTGAAGCACTGCCCAAAACACCTGCAACGATCGCACTAACCACCGATGCCGCCAGGCCAATCAAAATGCTGGTGGAAAGGCCTTTGATCGTCCGGGCAAACATATCTCTGCCCAATTGATCGGTGCCGAAAAGATGACTAAAGGTCGGTGCAATATATTTTGCCGAAAGATCCGAAGTTACGGCAACATTACCACAGATAAGGCCCCCGATAATGATGGAAAAAAGGAGGATACAGCATATGGAAAAAACGGCGATGGTCTTTTTTCTTTGATTAATTTTTTTCCGTTTGGCACGCATCAGTACCGATACGGAGTAACTATTTTCAGCCAATGCTATGCCCCCTTCTGATCCGCGGATCTACGACACCGTAAAGAATATTGGCAATGAGATTGCCGGCAAAAACAAAACAGGCAGATACCATAGCGATGCCGACGAGTAAGGCAGCATCGCCACCCAAACCGGCGGTAATGGCAGCTTGGCCCATTCCCGGGTAGGAAAAGACCTGTTCTACTAAAACGGAACCGCCAAAAATTTCACTGATGGAACCGAATTGCAGGGTTATGGCAGGTAAAAGCAGGTTGCGCAAAGCATGATGACGTACAGCCTGTGCCTTTGTTTCTCCCCGGGCAATGGCAAAGAGGAAATAATCACTTTCCGTAATATCAATCACTTTTTCTCTGGTGTGAAGAGCGATATTTGCTACACCGATAACACTTAATGTCAATGCCGGTAAAATCAAATGATAAAGTCGATCCGTTAAGCTGACTTCAGAAGCGGAAACGCCAATTGGCACACTCATGCCCATAGGAAACCAGCCAAGCCAAACGGCAAATACCATAAGGATCAATAATCCCAACCAAAAGGTGGGAACCGCCGCCAAAGTCAAAGAATATCCCTGAATCAATCGATCTGCCAGCTTACCTCGGTGCATTCCCGCAACAATACCCATCGTAAGGCCAATGATGCCGGACAAAATCCAGGCAGTGATCATCAATAAAAGAGAATTGAAAAATCGCTCCCCAATCACTTCGGTTACCGGGCGATTATAGCGCAAAGAAGTACCCCAATCACCGTGAATCACACCATTGACCCAATGAACATACTTTTCAGTGACAGGAGTATCCACTCCCCAATACTCTTCAAGCTGCGCTCTTTTTTCGGCACTCATATTTACATAGGCCGCTTGCCCCGTATTCATTTTTACAGGATCAATGGGAGAAACGGCAACAAGAAGAAAGGTCATCATACTGATTGCAATAAGCAACAGAATAAATTTTACCGCTTGTTTCCCAATAAAGGCAGACAGTCGATTGCTGTGCATGTTACATTAACTCCTTATTTCCAGGACCATTGGTCTACGTTATTTACAAGAGACCAGCCATGACCATGGGGATGAATCTTCTGTTCTGCAACATTTAATCCATCACGACTAAAGTAAAGATGGTCAATATTTTCCAACCATACCCAAGTGCAAGCTCCTTCGGTAGATACCAGTTCCATAGCTTCCTGATAAGCTGCATAGGAGCGATCCATATCGGTGGTGCTTACCGCTTCGTCCAAAATGGCATCCACCTCATCACTGTTATAGCAGGCGTAGTTACCCCAAGCAGTGCTGTAAAGCAAGTTATATAATTCCGTGGGAGAGTTGGAACCCCATCCCCAAAGGATAGCATCGGAATATTCATGGGAATAGATTACATCCCAACTTTCTCCGATTACAGTTACATCAATTCCAATTTCTTTCATTTGGTTGGCAAATTCCGTAGCCAATGCCTGACGTACCGAATCCCCGGCAGAGTAATACAGATTGAAAGCGGCTTTTAACCCGTCTTTTTCCAAAATGCCGTCATTATCGGTATCTTTCCAGCCGCCATCAGCCAAAATTTGCTTTGCTTTTTTCACATCGGTTTTCACTGCGATCTTATCCGAAGCCCAGGGCATACCGTCGCAAACGCTAAAGGCCGGAGTACCATAGCCATTCAGTACATTTTCCGCCATAGAATCACGGTCTACAGCATAGCTCATCGCCTTGCGAATATTGATATCACAGGTTACATCATTGCCGGCTTCATAGGTATTGTCCCCATCGGCTTTTGTGGAACCCGAAGGAATACAGGGGAAAGAAATACCGCGGCTATCCACCGAATCATAAGCCACCAACTGATAGCCGTCTACTTTAAGATTACTGTAGGTTGCAGAGGTATAAACAATATCTGCTTCGCCGGATTTTGCCGCAGCAAGGGCGGCATCTTCTTCCATAAAGAGAATCGTGACCTTTTGCATTTTCGGTGCTTCGCCATAATAATCGGGATTTGCTTCTAAAATGACCTGCTGACCTTTATCCCACTGTTTCAGCATATACCGACCGGAGCCAATGGGATTTACAGCATAGTTTTTGTCATAGGCATTTTCCGGAACGATACCGATAACCGCAATGGTATATAAAATAGAATTGTTCGGTTCCGTCAAATGCAATTCCACTGTAGTATCATCTACAGCAACCGCTTCTTCCATAGTAGAAAGATCCACAGCCGTACCGCTGGAGGCTTTTACCTGATTAAAAGTAAAGGCAACATCCTTTGCGGTGAGAGGCTCACCGTTGGTGAATTTTACATCATCCCGAATCTTAAAGGTCCAGGTTTTACCATCGGCAGAAGAACTGTAATCGGTAGCAAGGTCATTTACGATATTCATATTGATATCGGTAGTAACAAGGGTGCTTTGGATCAGGGGTTCGTGAACATGGTCGCCGCTGCCCCATCCGAGGATCGGGTCAAAGCCGGTTTCCGGTTCTGAACCTGTTGTCATAGCAACCACCACATCGGTACGATCACTGTTATCCACCTTTGCTTTGCTGCCGCAAGCCGCAAAAGCAAACAAAGCAACCAAGCACAGAGAAAATGTGATTATTCTTTTTTTCATTCGTTTGTTTCTCCTTAAATTTCTTCCAATAAAATTTTATGATCGACTAATTGGAGCTCTTTGATTTTTGCTTTTAAAATTTTACGTTCACCAAAAATACTTTCCAACATAAGCCCGTCCGGCGTAGGTAATACCGTATCAACGGCACATAACAGCTCTTCATAGTCATCTTTATTCTTTCTTTTAAGGTAGGCATTTGCTTCACACATAATTTTTAGCTCCTTTCCCATATTTCATTTCATAAATTTCGGCAACTTTCGCTACCAATTTTTCGATTTGATGAGGCACCGGTTCCGACTCCACACCGATCAACGTTACTTTATTGCGATTGATTGGCAAAAGAATCTTCTGCGCTTCGGACTCACCGATAGCAGCAACCATTTTTGCGGTAACTTCACCACACATACTTCCGGAAATAAGAATTGCTATGGATCCAATGATTACATCTACACGATTTGCCATAAAAACAATGGCATTTTCTCCGGCAGCAGCTTCATTTGCTCCGGCCTTTAAAATGGCGCCCATGGCAATGGCATTGGTTCCCAATCCATAAATTTTTACATCCTCCGGCAAACGGTCACGAAGTGCCGCAGTCATATGGCGGCCGATACCGCCGCCCTGACCGTCTATCACTGCTATTTTCATTTGGCCCTCCTTAAAAGAAACAAAAAAACACGCAAAACTGCGTGCTTCCTTAACACTTTTATGAGACTACTGTCCTCAATTCCATGCTTCTATTACTTTTTTAAAACTTATTTCTTTCATGGCAGAGCCATCAGGAGCTACATACTCCCATTGATTATCTACATTATATCGACACAAAAAAGAAAAGTCAAGAAAGCATTTGAAAGCTTGGCAGATTTTCCGTAATTTCATAAGAAAATCGACATATAAAATGCCTTAGACAGCAAAATCACCATCCTTTTCCATATTGCAATTTCTGAAACTTTATTATATGATAGTTACAAGAATACATCTTACGCCTGATAAAAAGATTCATAAACAAAAGAGATTATTTCTGAGGAACAAAAATGACAGACTTCTTTTCAAAAAAAGAGAAATTAAACAGGATTATCATGGAAATTGAAAATCCTGTTGTAGCATACTCCGGCGGAGTCGATAGCTCTCTATTAACAGCTCTTGCTTTTCGTTATCATAAGGACACAGCTCTTGCAGTATTTGCATCAACACCTTTTATTGATGAAGATGAGCTGGAATATGCAAAAAAACAAGCAGATAAAAAAAATTGGAAGATGCAAGTCGTAACGGTAGATCCCTTCGTATTGCCTGAAGTACGAACAAATACCAAAGAACGCTGCTACTATTGTAAAACAATGATCCTCTCTGAGCTAAAAAAGGAAGTAGATGCTCCGGGAGCATTCACTTTTTTAGAAGGCAGCAATTTTGATGATGAAAAACATTTTCGGCCGGGAGCACGAGCCGTAAAAGAACAGGGCTTTTTAAGCCCTCTGCTTGAAGCTGAATTTACCAAAGAAGATGTACGCCGCTATGCTTCCGCTATGCTGCTCCCGGCAGCAGATAAACCTTCCCGCCCTTGTTTATTAACGAGGTTTCCTTACCATATGGAAAGCGGCATTAAACCGGAAGTTTTAAATAAAATCAAAGAAGGGGAGCATCTTCTCAGCAAAGCATTAACCGATAATTTTCGACTGCGTTACGTCGATGACCATACCGCACGGATCGAAGCATCTTTGCGCAATCAGGGATACTTACGGGAGCATCCCGAATTATTAAAAAAGATCCCCTTTGATACCATTATTATTGATAAAGAACCTTTCCAAAGTGGCAGCTTTGACCGAAAGAAGGATAAATATCTATGAAAATTGCCTATATTGACCCTGTTGGTGGCATCGCAGGGGATATGCTTCTGGGAGCACTCCTGGATTGTTTTGGAAAAGAGGAAGAAGATTATGTGCTCCAAAACTTGCGCCGTCTGCCTTTGCCTTCCTGGCAGTGGCAACGAAAGATCGAAATAAGACAAGGATTCGGCGGTACAAAAATTGACTTTGCTGTGCCCCAGGAAAAGAATCATCGTCACCTTAACGATATCAAAAACATCATTGAAAAAGCTTGTTTTCCTAAAGCAGTGGAAAGCCGCTGTTTCAAAACATTTGATCTTTTAGCCGAAGCCGAGGAAAAAGCTCATCGCATGAAAAAAGAAGACATTCATTTTCATGAAGTTGGCGCCATGGATACGATATTAGATATTTGTGGTTCTGTATTGCTTTTGGAATATCTTGGTATCGAAAAAATATACGCTTCACCTTTGCCCATAGGAAAAGGAACGGTTCACTGCGCTCATGGAAATATTCCCATACCGGCGCCGGCCCTTACAGAGCTTTTAAAAGACACCGAAATCAGGTCCGTAGATATTAACGGAGAGACCGTAACACCTACAGGGATTGCAATTTTAAAAGCATATCGCTGTATTTTTTCTCCTTTTCCAAAGATGAAAATATTAAATTCCGGCTGCGGATGCGGAACAAAGGATTTTTTCATTCCAAATTTACTGCGTGTATTCATTGGCATTGCCGAAGAATTGATGGAACCGGATATTTATCGCCTGGAATGTACCATCGATGATATGACCGGTGAGGAACTCGGCAATGTTTGGGAAAAAATTGCCGATGCCGGGGCAAATGATATGTATTACACACCTGTTTTTATGAAAAAAGGGCGTCCGGCTGTCAAACTGACTGTATTAACGGAAAAATCATCATTACACAAAGTGGAAGAGGCAATTTTTCATCACACAGCAACTTTAGGGATGATCCGCACTACCGCAGTGCGCAGCATTATGAAACGCTATTTTGAAAAAATACCTACGCCCTACGGTGAAATCACCTATAAAGTTGCTGAAATCGGCAATATAAAAAAAGCAAAAGCAGAATTTGAGGAGCTGAAAAAAATTTCTCTTGAAAACAATATCTCTGTAAGAGAAGCACGTCAAATTTGCGACCATTTTTATTTCAAGTCAAAAGAGGATGAAAGCGAGGCATTTTTATGATTCATAATTTTTTTTTTGATTTTGACGGCACAGTAGGGAATACCATAGAAGGCATTACGATCACCCTAAAAAAAACAAAAGAAGTTATGGGATATACCTATGATATGGCGGAAGCAATTTCTCTGGTGGGGACACCTCTCATTGCTATGGGTGAAAAACTCTGCGGCCCGGACAAGGCAGAAGAATTTACGACATCCTATCGTAGGGAATACATTACCTGGGGAGCAGATAAAATCAGTTTTTTTGACGGTATTCAGGACCTTTTAGTCATGTTAAACGAAAAGAATTTGCACTGTGCCATCGTCACATCCAAAATGAAAGATTCTTTACTAAATAATTTGACCCAGCTAAATGCCCACCGTTATTTTGATGTATTGGTAACAAAAGAATCCACAAAAATTTTTAAACCAAATCCCGATCCGGTCGAATTTGCATTAAAATCTCTTCACGCAGAAAAAAACGATGCGGTAATGATCGGAGACACTCGCTTTGATATTCTTGCAGGAAAAGCTGCCGGTGTCAAGACCATTGGTGTAACCTGGGGATTTGATCCAAAACACGTCATAGAAGAAGTTAAGCCCGATTATATTGCAGAAACCGGTACGGAACTTATAAAAATATGCGAAGGGCTTGCTAACTAATTTTTCAAATGAAATCGTTGCATTTCAAAATGTATTTTACCCATATATTTTGAAATGCACTTTTTTTAAGGTTTTATGGATTCCAATACATTTAAAGCCTCATCCACTTCTTCTTTCTGATTAAAGGGACCAAAGCTAAACCGCACCGTGCCATAAGCTTTTGTGCCTATGGTATCATGGGCAAAAGGAGCACAATGCAAGCCTGCTCTCACACAAATATCCTTTTTTTCTGCCAAAGCCAAAGCTACTTTTCCGGGATCCATGTTTTTTATATTCAAAGAAACCACCGGCAATTCTGCTTTTGAACTAAGACGATAAACTCTGATATGTGGAAGCTCCTTCAAGCCTTTTAAAAACTTATCGGTTAAAACCAGCTCGTGATTACAAATATCCTCTATACTCCGTTTTTTTATATACCGTATACCTCCCAACAATGAACCGATGCCAATTAAATTTCGCGTTCCGGCTTCAAATCCCGTAGGCACAATGGAAGGTTGATCAATGAGGTGGGACAGTGTTCCGGTTCCGCCATAAATAAAAGGTTTTAAACGCTGCGGTTCTCTGATATAGAGCAACCCGATTCCTCCATATCCAAGCAGGCTTTTATGTCCGGCATAAGCAATAAAATCAATGCCGCTTGCCGCGGCAAAAAAAGGAATGATACCGGCTGTTTGTGCCATGTCCGCAAATACAAGAATATTATAGCGTTTTGCCAAAGCGATTATTTTTTCAAGAGGTTCCAAGTAACCTAATACATTTGAGCCGTGATTAATGACAAAAAGCTTCGTATTTTTACGAATTGATTTTTCTATTGCTATTAAGTCTTTTTCTTCATCACCGCTAATCGGGATCATCGTTGCTTGGATCCCCTGCTTTTCCAAAAGATGAATCGGTCTTCCTGTGGCATTGTGCTCTAATGATGTATATACGAGATGGTCTCCCGGCTCTAATAAAGATCGCAATACCACATTTGCACTTTCCGTATTGCCACCGGTAAAAATCAAATGGTCCGCCGGTTTTATTCCCAGAAAATCTGCAATCTCTGCTCTGGCACCTTCCATGTAATCCGAAGTATCTTTTGCAAAGGGATAGGCCCCTCTGCCCGGGTTTGCTCCGTAACTTTCCATAACACGAAGGATCTCATTTTTTGTCTCCGGCGGTTTTGGCCACGACGTTGCAGCATTGTCAAAATAAATCATCCCTACACCCTGTTTCACGTGAAACATTCTATTAGAGTATATGATGCAGCCATTCAAAAAATGATTTTATTTCATTTTTTTTATAAGCCTCTGAGAAGGTCTAAAATCACTTTTTTGTATTTCACATATTTTAATATTAAGTTTTATTTTTCAGGGATTTAAACGGCTCTCACAAATCAAATTTTTTCTAAAATAAAAAAATGAGTCTCAAAAAAGACTCACTTTTCCATTTCAATCATCATATCAAGAAGTCGCTCCAGTTCTTCTTTATTATGATAAGACATTTCAATTTTTCCACCATGATCATCGCCGGAAATTTTAATTTTTGTCTGGAAGCGATCTCGAAGTTTATTTTCCATATAACGGTAAAAAGGATCGATATCCGGTTTATTGGATTCCTTCTTTTTTCCATGGATTTCATTCATATCCTTCGCCATAGATTCTGCTTGGCGTACGGACAAATGATCTTTTAAAATATGCTCTCTAAGTTGATCACGGCGTAAATCCGATTTAACGGTAAGCAATGCTCGACCATGGCCGGCACTTAATTTTCCATCTTCAATCATTTTTTTTGTAGCGGGATCTAAAGAAAGCAGACGAAGACTATTGGCAACATAACTACGGCTTTTGCTGATTGTTTTTGCAAGACTCTCCTGCGTATGCCCATATAATGACATCATATCATGAAAAGCGGCAGCCTCTTCCATTGCGTTTAAATCCTCGCGCTGCAAATTTTCAATCAATCCCATCTCTGCAGCTTTATCGTTGTCTGCCTGAATCAAAATGACAGGAACGCTTTTCAGTCCAGCGGATTTTGCTGCACGTAAACGCCTTTCCCCTGCAATCAATTCATAATGTTCTTTATTTTTTCGTACCAAAAGAGGCTGCAAAATACCGTGTTCTTTTATGGAATTTGCCAGTTCTTCCAACTTTTTCGAATCAAAATCTGTTCTTGCCTGACTCTCAGAAGGAATAATTTCCGTAATTTCAACCAAAGTGGAATGATCACTTTCCGCTTCTCTTGATGCCGGTTGACTTACTTCGTGAAGAATACTTTCCTCTACATCACTGGGGATCAAAGCACTAAGCCCTTTTCCCATTCTTTTTTTCGCCATTTTGCTTTAAAACCTCCTTTGCAAGAGCTTTGTAGGCCAAAGCCCCTTTGGATTTCGGATCGTATTGCAAAATTGTTTGCCCAAATCCGGGAGCTTCCGACAATCGAACATTTCGGGGAATCATTGTTTTATAAACTTTTTCTTTAAAATGCTCGCGAACTTCTTCTTCAACTTCGATAGAAAGTCTGGTCCGACCATCATACATAGTCAAAACAATTCCTTCTAAAGTAAGTCCCGGATTCATATGCTGCTTCACAAGCTGAAAAGTGTTTGTGACTCTGCCAAGTCCTTCCAGGGCATAGAATTCACACTGTAAAGCAATCATTAAAGAATCTGCAGCAACAAGGGCATTTAAAGAAAGAAGTCCCACCGAAGGAGGACAATCGATCAAAATAAAATCATATGCATCCTTTACGATTTCCAATTGTTTTTTTAATTTGCTTTCTCTTTCCGGAACATCAACTAATTCCACTTCAGCCCCGCTTAGATCCGGGCCAGACGGAATAACATCAACATTTTTTGTTCCGCTTTTTTTTATTAATACCGAAACCGGTATGTCATTTACAAGAGAATCATAGATATAATGCTCCAAATGATCTTTATCGATTCCAAGCCCACCGGTAGCATTTGCTTGAGGATCCATATCACATACCAGCACTTTTTTTCCTTTTGCGCCAAGGTATGCACTTAAATTTACGGCCGTTGTGGTTTTACCCACCCCACCTTTTTGATTTGCAATGGCTATAATTTTACCCATAATGCACCTCTTTAATAGACTTATTTCATTATATCATAAAATAAGAAAGGATAAAAGCCGATATCAAAAAATAGCAATAATATAGGAATGTTTCACGTGAAACATTCCTATATTAAGATCTTAATTATTCTTATATTAGATTTAAAGATTGTTTCACGTGAAACCTTTTAAAAAGAAATCGATTGGATCGAACCCCCGGATACACGATATTCTACGGCATCACGAAAAATCTTTTCCGAGCCGGTATCGGTAACAAAGGTCTGTACCTTGCCGTTGATAACCGATATCAAAGCTTCTCTTCGTTTATCATCAAGCTCTGATAAAACATCATCTAAAAGTAAAATAGGATATTCTCCCCGTTGACCTTTCATTAACTCCAACTCGCCGATTTTCAAAGCCAATGAAGCCGTCCGCTGTTGTCCCTGGGAACCAAATTTACGAATGTCATCACCATTAATAAAAAAACGAATGTCATCACGGTGGGGACCAAAAGTAGTAGATCCCCTTAAAAAATCCTTTTCCCTACATTGTTTCAGCTCTTCTAAAAAAGCATTTTTCCAGTCGTCAAAAGTGTGTTTTTTCTCGAAAAGCTCCGGCAAACCACCCTCATAAGTAAGAAAAAGTTCTTCATTCCCACCGGTAATCCTACGATGAGCCAAACGCACTAAGGGCTGCAAACGCTCTAAAACATCTTTCCGACGGATCAATATCATAGTGCCGTTTTCCGCCAACTGCTGGTCATAGGCAGCCAAAATGTCTTTGCATTGCTGGTAAGTACTGTCTTTCAAAAGGCTGTTGCGCTGCCGTAAAGCCTTTTGATATCGGCTGAAAAGAACATGCGATTCCGGCGCTGTTTGGATAATCTCCCCATCAAGAAAGCGGCGTCGATCTTCCGGATGCCCTTTCATAAGAAACAGATCATCAGGAGAAAAAACGACCGTGTTTAGAAAACCAACCAAGGCAGAAACTCTTTTCTTTTCTACACCATCCAAACGAACCTTATACTTCTTTTCTCTGGAATAAGCCACATTCATGGTATGCTCAATAAAAGATGCCGAAAAAGAGGAGCGTATCAGAAAAAAATCTCTTTCTTTTTTTATCATTTCCGGTACCGTACTGCGGCGAAAAGACCGAAAGGTGCTGAGGAATGCAATCGCTTCAAGCAAATTTGTTTTACCCTGAGCATTGTCGCCCCGGATCATATTGACTCCGGGGCTCCAAGAGATCGAAGCGGTACCGTAGTTTCTGAAATTGGTAAGCTGCAATTCCTTTAAAATCATATTATCCCTTCAACGGTAAGGCCAGGTAGATATAGCTGTCATCATCTTTTCTGCCCAAAAGCAGCGGTGTATTTTCACCGGTGAAACGCATTGTAATAAAGCTGCTGTCTATAACCCGTAAAATATCGAGAAGATAGCGGGCATTAAAAATCAGAGAAATATCTTCCCCCTGCTGAATTACGGGAATTTCTTCATGAATATGACCCATTTCCGGGCTGCGGGAATCCACAATCAGAACTTCATTGGTCAAAGCAATGCTAACACGACCGATATGCTCTTTCACCAATTCTCGTGATAAAATAAACGCACGTTCAAGAGTAGAAAGAAGGAATCCGGCATCGACCTCCGCTACGGATTTTACTTTTTCTTCCGCAGGAATAACCTGATGGTAGTTGGGGAATTTTCCTTCGATCAGTCGGGAAATCAACAAAGTATTGGAAAAATGGAAGCTGATTTCTTTTTCACCCACAACGATTTCCATTTGAGAATCTTCTTCCGAAGCCTCCAGACGAATAATTTCCTGAAGAATCTTATTGGGAACAATTACAGCAGCTTGGCCCTGATTTCCCTGAGAAATCCAACTGGATTTTTTCATAGCCAAACGGTGGGTATCCGTTGCAACAAAATTGATATTTTCTCCGGTGATCTCAAAAAGAACACCTGTAAACAAAGGCCGGGATTCATCGTTGCTGGCAGCAACCGCAACTTCTCTTACATCGTGCTTAAAGCGGTTAAGCAGAAAAGACCCTTTAACATCACCTTCAACGGTGGGAAAATCAGGAAATTCATCTTTATCCATTCCGTTTACGGTAATTTCCGATTTCCCATAGCGGATAAAAAAGGTGTAAGCTTCACTGGCAAGTTCCAAAGTCTCATCGGGAAGTTTTTTTGCAATATCCAGAATATAGCGACCGGGAACAATTAAACTGCCGGTTTCCAGTACGGTAACATCTTTTTCTCTGTATTCAATGGCTATTTCGATATCGGTGGCTCGGAAAATCAATTCATTTTCCGTAGCGGTTAAAAGAATGCCGCTTAAAGCGTAGATTGTATTTTTGGCGGAAACAGCTTTGGATACTGCTTGTAATCCGTGGAGAAAGTTTGATTTTTCACATTTGATTTTCATGGGCGGCTCCTTATGTATTATTTTTATTTCTAATTTGTCATGGTAATAATAAGCAGTGTGAATTTATGGAAAGCATGGAAACATGCCTGTATTTCGTGGTTTTAAGGTTTGTGGTTCGAAGGACAGTCACGGCATGGATGAAATGCGGACAGTTTTTTCGAGGATCGGTTACGAACAATTTTCATATGGATAGGGTATGGAGCAAGGATTCCTTTTATCCACAATATGGAAAACTGTGTGAAATAAATGCCAAAATGCCTGTAAAAACCGGATTACAGCTTTCTGATGGACTCTGTGAGTTCTTTGATTTGCTTCGCTGTGGCTTTGTTGGAAGCAGCTCTTTCCGTAATTTCATTAAAGGCATGCATTACGGTAGAATAGTGTCGTTTGCCGAATTCTTCACCGATTTTCTCATAAGTGGCATCGGTAAGCTCACGACAGAGATACATTGCAATTTGTCGAGGGTAGGCAATGGTTGCCGTGCGCTTTTGCCCTTTGATATCGTCGGGTTTGATCTTAAAATATTCGGCAGTAGCCTGTTGGATCAACTCAATGCTGATGACCTTAACGCGATTTTCCGAAACGAAATTTTCCAAGGCTTTCATCGTTAAGGACAGCGTAATTGGTTTTTTCTCCATTTTGGAATATGCGGCTACCCGATTTAAAGCCCCCTCCAGGACGCGAATGTCGGAATCATAGCGGTTGGCAATATAATAGAATACATCAATTTCGTTTTGAGGAACGATAATGTTATTCATTGCTGCTTTTTTCTGGAGGATTGCAATCCTTGTTTCCAAATCCGGGGATATGATCTCGGTGGTCAACCCCCAAAGGAATCGTGTAACGAGGCGATCTTCCAATTTTGCAATTTCTTTGGGCGGACGGTCCGTGGTGAGAATGATTTGAGCGCCGCTGTCGTACAATGCATTGTAGGTATGGAAAAATTCTTCCTGGCAACTGTCTTTGTTTGCCAAAAACTGAATGTCATCCATTAGAATAACATCGACTTTGCGATATTTATTACGAAATTGTTGTGTCGTATTATCTTTGATGGCGCTGATCCATTCGTTTACGAAGTTTTCCATCGTAAAATAAGCCACTTTTGCCTGGTGGTTATTTTCTTTAATAAAATGACCGATGGCATACATCAAATGGGTTTTGCCCAGTCCCGATCCGCCTTGGATCAGCAGAGGGTTATAAATATTGCTGCCGGGCATTTCTGCAACAGCAAGAGCTGCTGCATGAGCAAAACGGTTGTTATCGCCGACAACAAAATTATCAAAGGTATAGCGGGGGTTTAGGGAAGAAGTATAAATATCTTCTTCTTCCGCAGTGAGGTCATTGATCTTTGTATCCTGGGTTGCAACCGCAGCTTCCTCGGTGTGATCAACTTCCTCGGAAATATAGGTTCCGTCGTTATTTAACAACACGATTTGAAAGTTTGTAACTTTGCTGTCGGAAACAACTTCCAGATTTCGATAAAGCAGTTCGCGGTAATGATCATTGATCCAGTCGATAATGAATTGCTCATGGGTGCCGAGATAAAGGCAATTGTTTTTACAATTCACAACTTTTAAAGGTTGAAACCATGATTTAAAACTGGTCTCTCTGATCGTTTCATTATCTTTAATGTGCTGAAGAGTATCATTCCATAATTCGATATACGGTGCTAAACTAACCAAAGTGCTCTTTTCCTCCATTGTTCTCAGGTGTCAGTTTTTTTATTTCGCTCCCAAAAAATTGATTAAGAAACTAGCCACAGCCTTTTTCTTTTTTTTTTGCTGCGGTTTCAGTATATTTTCGTAGATCTAAATTTATTTACGGGAAATAAAAGAAAGCTTTTTATAACGATTTTCATGCTTCCTTTTTGACCAAAAGGGGATTTTTCCCCGATGATGACTTTAATATATTACCATAGGAATAGGAAATGTGGCAAGGGAGGTTACAGTTGTTTTTACACAGGCCAATGTGAATTTCATAAGCCACTAGGCAATTTGAATGTGAAAAATGCGAGTAAAAATGAAAAAAATAGTCTTATATAATAAGGAAGCGAAAATGTAAAGAAAATGTGCAAATATTGTGGACAACTTTTTTATAAGGAGAAATCATAAATTTTATTGACAATGATATAACAATTGCGCTATAATAGACTTACTGTCTTATTGTGTATTAGTATATACTGCCGCAGAAGGCGAATTTTTCTAGCGGAGTAAATAAAGGCATTTCAATTTTCTATTTCAATACAGGAGGAATTATTATGAAAAGAACATTTCAACCGAAAAACCGTCAGCACAAAAAGGTGCATGGATTCCGTGCAAGAATGTCTGATGCCAACGGCAGAAAAGTCCTGAAACGCAGAAGAGCTAAAGGCAGAAAACAGCTTACTGTCTAAAATGCGTGGTTAAAAAACATTGGATGATAAAAACAGATTAAAGAAAAGAAGAGATTTTACCAGAGTTTATCAGCGAGGGAAATCTGTTGCTGCCAGAAGTTTGGTTCTTTGTTGGCGAAAAACAAAGGAACCTTCCTACCGTGTTGGCTTTACGGTTTCTAAAAAAGTAGGAAATGCTGTTGTACGCAACCGGATCCGTCGTCGTTTAAAGGAAATTGTAAGATTGCGTCCGGAATTATTTTCTGTCGGTCGGGATTATATCATTATTGCCCGAACTTCAGCAGCGTCAAGTTCTTACCGTGAACTGGAAAAAGAACTGGAGCGTCTTCTTGGAAAGCTAAAGTCGTAATGAAAAAAATTTTATTAGCAATAATTCGTTTTTATCAAAGGGTGATATCACCCCTGTTTCCGCCCTGTTGCCGTTTTATTCCCAGCTGTTCTCAATATGCATTGGAGGCCATACAAAAATATGGCCCGCTTAAGGGAGGCAAAAAAGCAATATGGCGTATTTTGCGTTGCAATCCCTTTTGCAAGGGCGGATATGATCCGGTGGATTGAACTTTGCCTTTTCAGTAATGAATGGGCATGAGGAAATTTTATGAAGAAACTTTCAAAATCAAAAAAGCTTGTCGCGATCTTACTTTTAATTTGCCTTTCCTTCGT
The DNA here is from genome assembly GCA_934702375.1 of uncultured Bacillota bacterium. Taxonomy (GTDB): domain Bacteria; phylum Bacillota; class Dehalobacteriia; order UBA7702; family UBA7702; genus UBA7702. Next base: position 59,971 of record CAKUYE010000008.1, read on the forward strand.
TATGGTTGGTTGTGGTACAACAAATAACCTTGACGAAAACGGCAAATACATTGTTGATGAAAATTCAACCTGTGCAAGAATCGTTGGTTCGATTTTAGATGCTCTTCAATCCGGTCTCAGTCATATCGGGCTGGAAAACTATATTTATGCTATTATCGCTTTGACATTGATCGTTAAAATTTTAACGACGCCTCTCAATATCAAACAGCAGAAGAGCATGAAGGCTATGATGGCTGTCAATCCTAAAATGCAGGAATTGAACATCAAATATGCCAATGATCCTCAGAAAAAACAAGAAGAGATGATGAAGCTTTATCGGGAAAATCATGTCAGTCCTACGGCTGGTTGTTTACCGATGCTGATTCAAATGCCGATTCTTTTTATCTTATTCTATGGTATGAGAAATTGGCTTCCCCCTCAGGAAATCATTGATGCTGGATTGTATAGTTTTTTATGGATCAAAGACCTTTCTTTGACGGTTAAATTAACTCCTTATCATTGGTTCCTGCCCATTGCTTGTGCTGTTGTTACAATGGCGCAGCAGTTTATGAGTACATCGAATCGTCAAGACACAACTCAGAAAATGATGCTCTTGATGATGCCGTTGATGTTCCTTTTTATCACTCAGCAGTTCCCCTCGGCTCTTGCTGTTTACTGGTTGTTTTATGGTCTTTTTACCATGTTTCAGACAACCTGGCTCAACTATCGCTTAAAGACCGGTTTCTTTACTCCGAAAGAAGAAAAAGCTTTGAGTAAACAGGCCATTGCCGAATTAAAAGAAAAACAGGAGCGTAAGGAAGAAAAAGCCCATAGTGGTAAAAGCGGAAAGAGTGGTACAACCCATAACAAATCTCAAAAAAATGATGAAGTTATGGCGCAGAATGCCGATAGGAAAAGAGCAGAGGACACACGTGATAAGCCCTGGCATTGATGGAAAAGGAGTTTATCGAATATGAAAACTTTGGAAAAATCCGGGAAAACCATTGCCGATGCCGTCGATGCTGCCGTTGCAGAGCTTGGTTGTTCCCGTGAAGATGCGAATATCGAAATCATCGCAATGCCTTCAAAAGGTATCTTAGGTTTTGGTGCAAAACTGGCGATTGTTCGCGTTTCGGTAGAAGATAAAGCTACTGCTTATGCAATGGACTTTCTCTCTACCATCTTTAAAAAATTTGATATTGATGTAAAAATCAATGTGACCGAAGGTGAAGAATTTATTACCTTGGATCTGATTGGCAAAGATTTGGGAATTCTGATTGGTCGTCGTGGGGAAACTCTTGATGCCCTTCAGTATCTTACTAATCTTACGGTAGCTCGTCATTTTGAGGAACGTTGCAAAATCATCCTCGATGTAGAAGGTTATCGCAGCAAGCGAGAAGAATCTTTGGCTCGACTTGCCAAAAAATTGGCAGACCGTGTAAAAGAATCAGGAAAAAATATGTCTTTGGAACCCATGAGTCCCTATGAAAGACGGATCATTCATACCGTTCTTCAAAGCGACGATCAGGTCCGGACCTTTAGCGAAGGGGAAGAACCCTATCGCAAAGTGGTCATCGCCAAAAAAAAATGAAATCAGCCCGGAATATCCGGGCTTTTCTTTTATCTTTCTGGATGAAGTTTGTTCGATAAAAGCGAGAAGGAGATTAATTTTATGGATTTTCCATTGATTTGCGCTGTTGCAACACCGGAAGGCGTTGGGGGAATATCCATTGTACGCTTATCCGGAGCAGGCAGTTGGCAGTTGGCAAAAAAAATATTTCAACCGCACTCCCCTTTTGATTGGCAGGAAGTGAAAGGGTTTAGTCTTCACTACGGTCATATCGTTTATGATGAAAAGATTTATGATGAAGTGCTGTTGGCACTTATGAAAGAGGATCGTTCCTATACTAAAGAGGATATGGCGGAAATTCAATGTCACGGCGGATTTTTAGCGGCAAAACGGATCTTGGAATTATTGATTGCTCTCGGTGCAAAACTTGCTTTGCCCGGTGAATTTACAAAACGTGCTTTTTTTCACGGACGTATTGATTTATCCCAGGCCGAAGCCGTGATCGAAACGATTCACGCGATGGATGAAAAAGACCTTGATTTCTCGTTAACGCGTTTAAAAGGGGATAAAGGCCGCAGTTTTTTAAAAATCCGAGATGACCTGGTAGCTCTGATTGCAGAAACCGAAGCTGTTATTGATTTTCCGGAAGATGGTCTTGACGATACTGTAGCCGAAACAATCTATCGCCGTGTGTTATCTATGCTTGCTGCTATTGATAAGGAAATTGCTAAAGCCGATGAGGGAAAGGTTTATCGACAGGGAATCGCAACGGCCATCGCCGGCCGAACTAACGTCGGAAAATCTTCGCTGATGAATGCACTTTTAAGAGAAGAAAGAGCCATTGTTACAGAGATCCCCGGTACGACTCGGGATGTAATTGAAGATACGGTTATTTTAAAGGGGATCCCGTTGCGCTTAATGGATACCGCCGGGATTCGGGAGACCGATGATCCCGTGGAAAAAATTGGTGTCGATAAGAGCCGTGCATCTTTAAAAAAAGCAGATCTTATTTTATTTGTTACCGATAAAAGCGGTGCTTTTGACCGGGAAGAACAGGAAATTTTAGAGGCCTGCGGAAATAAAAAAGTGATCGTGATCTGTAATAAGGAAGATATTGTCGATTACGATAAAGAGGCAATGGAAGCCGTTGGCGCTCCGTACCCTGTGGTGTTCCTTTCTGCCCGGGAAAATAAGCATCTGGAAAATCTGGGAGAAACGGTAAGAGAATTGTTTGTAACCGGCGCGATTACCCAGGATCAAAGTGAGTGGGTAGGAAATCTCCGCCATAAAGAATCCTTTATTCGTGCAAAAAATCACTTGCTGGAAGTTTTAAAGGCCCAGGAAATGATGATGCCTTTGGATTTTCAGGTGATTGATCTTCGTGGTGCCTTGGATGCTTTGGGTGAAATCAACGGTGAGAATATTTCGATGGAAATTTTAGATCGTATTTTTTCAGAATTTTGTATAGGAAAGTGAAGTTATGAAACCATATCTTGCAGGAGAATATGATATTATCGTTGTTGGTGCCGGTCATGCCGGCGTAGAAGCTGCATTGGCTTCGGCACGTTTGGGGATGCAAACACTGCTTTTAACGCTGAGTTTGGATCATATTGCCCTTATGCCTTGTAACCCCAGTGTGGGCGGGCCGGCAAAGGGACATGTTGTACGAGAGATTGATGCTCTTGGGGGGCAAATGGGGATCAATGCCGATGCAACTCAAATTCAAATGCGATTACTGAACACTTCTAAAGGTCCTGCGGTTCAGGCTCTTCGTGCACAGGCCGATAAACGTCAATATCAGCAATTAATGGCCTGGACAGTGGAAAATCAGGAAAACCTTGATGTAAAGCAGGCCGCTGTGGATGAAATATTGATGGAAGGCGATCATGTAAAAGGTGTTGTTTGTAATAACGAAACGATGTTTCTTTGTCGTGCCATTATTTTAACGACAGGTACCTACTTGAAAAGCCGGATCATCTTGGGAAAACTTTTAACGCCGGCAGGGCCCAACAATCAACCTATGGCACCAAAGCTTTCGGATTCCTTATCGGACCTGGGGTTAAAGCTTTTCCGTTTTAAGACCGGTACACCGGCTCGAGTGGATAAACGCAGTATTGATTTTTCCAAAACAAAGGAACAACCCGGCAGCAGCGAGCCTTTGGCATTTTCTTATATGACCAAAACCTTTGATCGCCCAATGGTTCCCTGCCACTCTACTTATACCAACCCCCGTACCCATGAGATCATTCGGGAAAATCTTCATTTAGCTCCGAAATACAGTGGCATTATCGAAGGTGTTGGTGCTCGTTATTGCCCATCCATTGAAGATAAAGTTGTTCGTTTTGCCGATCGTGATGCCCATTTACTCTTTTTAGAACCGGAAGGTTTGATGACCAATGAAATTTACGTTCAGGGGATGTCTACCGGTATGCCCTATGAAATTCAGGAAAAATTCATGCGTACCATTGTCGGTTTGGAAAATGTAAAGATCATGCGCCCGGCTTATGCCATTGAATATGATGGCATTGTACCGACGCAATTGGCTCCGACGCTGGAATATAAAGATATTAAAGGTCTTTATGGAGCCGGTCAGATTAACGGAACCTCCGGTTATGAAGAAGCAGCCTGCCAGGGTCTGATGGCCGGGATCAATGCTGCCTTGAAATTGAAGGAGCAGGAACCTCTGATCTTAAAACGATCCGATGGTTATATTGGAGTACTTATTGATGACCTTGTGAACAAAGGCACCAATGAGCCTTACCGTCTTTTTACTTCCAGAGCCGAATACCGCTTGTTGCTGCGCAATGATAATGCTGACCTGCGCTTGACGGAGTATGGCAGAAAGATCGGTCTTGTTTCCGATGAACGTTGGCGGGTATTTCAACAAAAAATCGAGGATATCAAGGAAGTACATACCTGGCTTATGGGTGCAAAGTTCAATGGTCGGGATGAAAATGTTGCGGCTTACCTGAAAAGCAAGGAATCGGCTCCGATTGATGGTGGTATTTCCGGCATGGACTTATTGAAACGTCCTAATATTGATATTCGTGATTTGGCGCGTCTTGACGGAAAAGAAGGTCGTTGGGAAGATGAACCGTTAAAAGAAGAGGAAATCGAAGTTAAATACGAAGGGTATTTGAAAAAACAGCGGGAGCAGGTTGCTCGATTTGATAAAACCGAAGGCCGCCGGATCCCCGATGATATCGACTATAAGGATGTCAGTGGTTTACGATTGGAGGCTGCTGAAAAAATGGCGGAAATCCGTCCTTATACCATTGGTCAGGCTTCTCGGATCAGTGGAGTCAGTCCGGCAGATATCAGTGTGCTTCTCATTTATCTCACAGAGCATAAAGGAAAGGAAAAAAACAATGATCGCCTTTGATCTCACTTTAAGGGAAAGCTTGACAGATTTGGGAATTGCCTTCGATGATGAAATGATAAAAAGGGCGGCAAATTATGCTTCTTATTTATTGGATGAAAATCAGAAAATGAATTTAACGGCCATCGTCGATGAACAGGAGATGGCAGTAAAGCATTTTGCCGACAGTCTTTGTCTTTTAAAATATGGTCAGCTGCCAAAAGGAGCTTCTTTGATTGATGTCGGAACCGGTGCCGGTTTTCCCGGAATGGTGTTAAAAATATTTCGCCCGGATCTTAAAGTGACTTTGGCCGACGCTTTAAAAAAGCGCTGTCTTTTTTTGGAACGGCTTTGCGGTGAATTGGAAATGGATGATATCGACATTCTTTGGGGACGAGCAGAAGAGTTGGCTCGTCGGGAAGAGTATCGAGAATCCTTTGATTTTTCCACTGCCCGGGCGGTGGCTTCCATGCCTGTTTTGTTGGAATATTGTACTCCCTTTCTGAAACCCGGCGGCAGTTTTCTAGGGATGAAAGGGAAAGAGGAAGGTATTTCCCTGGATCGTGCTCTGACAGAATTGAACTGCACTTTGGAAAAAAATATCCCCTATACTTTAGGAGAAGATGAACGACATCTTTTTATTGTGAGAAAAGCGGCTTCTGTGAGTGATAAATATCCGCGTCGCCCCGGAATACCGGAAAAGCGTCCGCTAATATAAAATGGATTTTTCAAAAAAGTTCGGTGTAATGCCGGACTTTTTGCATTAAAAGTTTGTATGCTGAAGAAAATACCATATTTTTCAATATTTCACATAAAAGACACAGAAGAATGCGGTTCTATACAAGGAAAGATGTTAGTATACTAATAGTAATAGTTAGCATACTATCTTTTTATAAAAAACGATTGAAATTACGGAAAGAGGTCGTTTACAGTGGATATTTACCTTCATGCCGGGGCAGAACTTCATTCTTTAAGCAATTTAATGAAACGGATCAGCGATAATTCCTGCCTTTGCCATTATCGCCGTGAGACAGAGCTTACAGATATGCAAACTCGGGTCATCGGTTATTTGTTTTGCAATCAGGACAAAGACATTTTTCAACGGGACATTGAAAAAGCATTTTCCATTCGCCGCCCTACGGTATCTATTTTGCTTCAATCCATGGAAGCAAAAAAACTGATTTACCGGGAATCCGTCGAATCCGATGCTCGATTGAAAAAAGTTGTTTTAACGGATAAAGCTAAGGAAATTGCAACCACGGCGAATCAAGAGATCATTCGCTTTGAAAAAATGCTGGTCGAAGATATTCCCGAAGAAGACTTGGAAGTATTTTTCCGTGTAACAAAACAGATTCGTAATAATTTAGAAAAAAATTTTAAAGACTAAATGATAAAGTGAGGAGGAGAAGACCGTTGATTAAAATATTAGCTTCCTGCATCGGAGAGTATAAACGAGATTCGTTGTTGGCTCCGTTCTTTGTGATCTTAGAGGTCATCATGGAAGTATTGATTCCATTTTTTATGGCAGATCTTATTGACAAAGGGATCACCGCAGGTAATATGCTTTATATTTGGAAAATGGGCCTGATATTGGTCCTTTGCGGTTTACTTTCTTTGGCTTTCGGAGCTTTATCCGGGGCTTTTGCAGCAAAAGGGTCCGCAGGGTTTGCGAAAAATTTACGCCAGAAAATGTATGACAATATCCAGACCTATTCCTTTGGTAACATTGATAAATTTTCCACCGCAGGGTTGATTACCCGCCTTACCACCGATGCCAATAATGTACAGATTGCTTATATGATGATTATTCGTATTGCGGTGCGCTGCCCGGTTATGCTTATTTTGGCTCTATTTTTTGCAATAAGAATCCATGCCCAGCTTTCTATGGTATTTCTTGGCGCATTGCCGGTTCTTGGCATTGGACTATATCTTATTATGACCAGAGCGTATCCGGTATTTACTAAGATGTTTAAATCCTACGATCATCTGAATAATGTGGTTCAGGAAAATCTCCAGGCGGTTCGGGTTGTAAAAGCTTTCGTAAGAGAAAAATACGAAACGGAAAAATTTGATGAAACATCGACAGAGCTGTATGATCTTGCCCGTCGGGGGGAAAAGCTTCTAGCTTTGAATAATCCTTTGATGCTTCTCGTTGTATATGGCTGTATGATGGCAATTTTCTGGTTCGGCGCTCGATTTATCGTATTCGGATCTCTTACCACCGGCGAATTGGTCAGTATGATCACCTATATTATGCAGGTTCTTATGAGCTTGATGATGCTTTCCATGGTTTTTGTTATGATCGTTATGGCCAGGGCTTCTGCGGTACGTATTTCGGAAGTATTAAATGAAGAACCGGAGTTGAAAGAAAAGAAGGAGCCCATTATGGAAGTTCCCGATGGCAGTGTTGTTTTTGAAAATGTAAGCTTTGCTTATGCCGGAGAGGGTCATCCTTACTGCTTAAAGGATGTCGATCTTAACATTCCTGCCGGAGCTACCGTTGGTATTTTGGGTGGGACCGGTTCGGCAAAATCTACTTTGGTGCAGCTGATTCCTCGTTTATATGATGTGACGAAAGGGCGTATCCTTGTAGGCGGCCATGATGTTCGCGATTATGATATGGAAGTACTTCGGGATAATGTGGCCATGGTTTTACAAAAAAACGTGTTGTTTTCCGGTACGATTAAGGATAACCTGCGTTGGGGCAATAAAAATGCTACCGATGAAGAAATGAAAGAGGCTTGTGTTCTGGCAGAAGCCGATGGTTTTATCCAATCCTTCCCTCAAGGCTATGATACCTATATTGAGCAGGGCGGCGCGAATGTTTCCGGTGGTCAAAAACAACGCCTTTGCATTGCCAGAGCGTTGCTGAAAAAACCGCAGATTCTGATTTTTGACGATTCCACCAGTGCGGTAGATACCGCTACCGATGCAAAGATCCGGGCAAGCCTTAACCGGTGCCTGCCCCATACCACAAAGATCGTCATTGCTCAGCGTGTGTCTTCGGTAGAAAATGCCGATGAAATCATTGTGCTGGATGATGGTAAAGTGATTGCCGTAGGTGACCATAATGACCTTATGGAAACCTGTGAAATTTATCGTGAAACGGCAATATCTCAAAAGAAAGGAGGCGAAAACGATGCCTAGACCGACGATTTCCGCCGGAGCAATGAAGGAAAAACCGGATAAAGCTACCGCAAAGCGTTTGCTGCGTTATATTTTCCATGCCGGTTATACCGGTTCCTTTATCCTCGTTGTTCTGTGCATTGTGATTACCGTTATTTCCAGTGTTGCTTCGTCCCTTTTTATTCAAACCCTTATTGACCAATACATTGTACCTTTGATGGGAATGGAACATCCGGTATTTACCGGATTATTGAAAGCTCTTGGGTTTATGGCCATCATATTTGTTGCCGGTATCATTACTTCTTTGATCAGCAACAGAGTTATGGTTAATATTTCTCAGGGCGTATTGAAAAATATCCGTGATGATCTTTTTGCCCATATGCAGACACTGCCAATCCGTTACTTTGATACCCATACCCATGGGGATATCATGAGTTACTATACCAACGATACCGATACACTGCGTCAGTTTATTTCTCAGAGCTTGCCGAATATGTTTTCTTCTTTCCTGACGGTGATCATGGTTTTCTGCACGATGTTGTATCTTTCGCCTCTTCTTACTGTCGTTGTCATTTTGATATTAATCTTAATGATGTTTCTTACGGCGAAAATTGGGGGGAAGAGCGGCAAATACTTTTTCCGTCAGCAACAGTCGGTGGGTGCTCTTAACGGCTATATTGAAGAAATGATTCACGGCCAAAGAGTGGTAAAAGTATTTTGTCACGAAGAAGAAGCCAAATCCGGCTTTGCCGAAAAGAACGAAGAGCTCTTTCGCAATGCTGCATCGGCCAACACCTTTGCAAATATTCTAATGCCGATTATGGCGAATATCGGAAATTTGCAATATGTAGTGATTGCTATTGTTGGCGGTGCGTTGGCCATTGGCGGTTATGGCGGTTTGACCCTTGGGGTCATTGCTTCCTTCCTGCAGTTGAGTAAAAGCTTTTCCAACCCGATTGCTCAGATTTCACAGCAGGTCAATTATGTTGTTATGGCTCTTGCCGGGGCAAAGCGAATTTTCCGTCTTTTGGATGAAGAATCCGAGGAAGATCACGGCTATGTTACCTTGGTAAAAGTAAAGGAAGAGAACGGGAGCTATGTAGAAGACCCCAATGGTATGTGGGCCTGGAAGCATCCTCATCACGATGGTACTTTGACTTATACCCCTCTCGCCGGGGATGTTCGGATGTTCGATGTTGATTTTGGCTATACACCGGAAAAAACCGTACTTCACGATGTATCTCTCTACGCCTATCCCGGCCAAAAGGTGGCCTTTGTTGGCGCTACCGGTGCAGGGAAAACAACCATTACGAATTTGATCAATCGCTTTTACGATATCGAAGACGGAAAAGTCCGTTACGATGGTATCAATATCAACAAAATCAAAAAGCCGGATCTTCGTCGTTCTCTTGGCATGGTCTTGCAGGATACAAATCTTTTTACCGGTACCGTTGCCGATAATATTCGCTACGGAAAACTGGATGCTACCGATGAAGAAGTGGTGGCTGCAGCAAAATTAGCTAACGCCCACGGTTTTATCTCCCGTTTACCGGAAGGTTATGATACCGTAATCACCGGTAATGGAGAAGAACTCAGCCAGGGACAGCGTCAGTTGATTGCCATTGCTCGGGCGGCAGTAGCTGACCCGCCGGTCATGATCCTTGATGAAGCGACTTCCAGTATTGATACCCATACCGAAGCGGTAGTGCAGCGAGGTATGGATAGCTTAATGAAAGGCCGTACCGTTTTTGTAATTGCCCATCGTCTCTCTACGGTACAAAATGCCGATGTCATTATGGTGCTGGATCAGGGACGTATCATTGAGCGAGGCACTCACGAGGATCTGATCAAAGAAAAGAAAACCTACTATCAACTCTATACCGGTGCCTTTGAGTTGGAATAAATGAAAGCAGGTGCAATGATGATGGATGTTAAAGCGTACCAGGATTGCTATTTTAATTTGCTTGCCTTTGAAAAGAATTTCCGCCAGTTTATTCAAAGAAAAGTGGGGGATAATGACCTTACTTTTTCCCATATCATGATATTGATTTATCTTGATAGCTATGGTTCCTGCGGACAAAAGGAACTCACGGTGACCTTTAATGCTTCCTCTGCGGCAATGGCGGTGTCCATTGCCCGGTTGGAGGAAAAAGGATTAATTACAAAAACTGCCGATGAAGAGGATAAGCGCAATAATATTATTGATATTTCCCCTGTCGGTCATAATTATGTAGCAGAAATTATGGCTCAGAGGAATGAAGCGCTTGCTTCGGAAAAAGAAAATGAAATCCTTTCTACGGAGGAAATCAGCCTTTTGACCAAGCTGCAAAAGAAGTTGTTTTCTCAATTGAAAATGGTGGCGGCCATTCAGTAAAATGTTGTTTTTTGAATATGTTTGCATAATTTAACAGAACGAAGTATAGACATTTTATAGTAGATATATTAAAATTATAGTAAAGAAGGTTCTATTATGGGAGAAAAATTGCGCCGGTTCTTTGCCGGCAGATACGGTATGGATGCTCTGAATAAGCTCATTTTTATTGTGACCTTCCTTTTGTTGGTCGTTCTTTGGCTGTGGCCCAATCGTATCGTTGAACTTCTTTTCATCATTTTGCTGGTGATTGGTTACTATCGCTGTTTCTCCAGAAATATAGCGGTAAGATACCGGGAAAATCAAAAGTACCTTAATGCTACGGCAAAGATTCGCGGTTTTTTCCGTAAGAAAAAATATCGTTTTGACCAGAGAAAAACCTACCGGTTTTTTAAATGTCCGAAATGTCGTCAGCAGGTACGTGTTCCAAAAGGAAAGGGTAAGATCAATATTGCTTGCCCGAAGTGCGGAGAACGATTTATAAAGAAGAGTTGATACGATGTTTGGCTATGTTGTGGTCCATAAACCGGAATTAAAAATTAAAGATTTTGAAACTTATCAGTCCTATTACTGCGGGCTTTGTCGTGCTTTGCGCCGTCGCCACGGTTTTTTCGGTCAGTTGACTTTAAACTATGATATGACTATGGTGGTTCTGCTGCTGACGGGCCTTTATGAACCGGAGGAAACAGAAAAACGTTTTCGCTGTATTGTTCATCCCTTGGGTAAGCATATGGCACGCCAGAATTGTTTTTCGGATTACGCTGCGGATATGAATGTATTGCTTGCTTATGAAAAGGCAATGGACGATGTAGTGGATGAGCATAAATTTTCATCTCGCCTTCTCAGTTCTTTTCTTCGGCAGCGGGCAAAGCGGATTCGCACCCGTTATCCGCGGCAGGCCGGAGCAATGACAAAAAATCTGTCTTTGCTCAGAGAGGCGGAACAGCGCGGCGAAACCGATATTGACCTTCTTGCCGGTTATTTTGGCCGTATTATGGAAGAAATCATGGTAAAAGAAAAGGATATATGGGAAAAAGACCTGCGTCGATTCGGTTTTTATCTGGGAAAATATATCTATATTCTCGATGCCTATGATGACCTAATCCGTGACGAAAAGAAAGGATGTTTCAATCCGCTGTTGGAGCGTAAGAATGACGCGAACTTTTCGGTGCGGATTGAAACCCTTTTGGAAATGATGATGGCGGAAGCCGCTAAGGCCTTTGAGGTTTTGCCCATCATTACCCATGCGGAAATCCTTCGCAATATTATTTATGCCGGCGTATGGACACAGTTTTACGCCAGGCTGAAGAAAGAGCAAAAAGAGAATGAATAAAGATCCTTATCAGGTATTGGGGGTATCTAGGGATGCCACCGATGATGAAATCAAAAAAGCATACCGCAAGCTTTGTATGAAATATCACCCCGATGCCAATATTGATAACCCTAATAAGGCAGAAGCAGAAGAAAAATTTAAAGAAGTACAGCAGGCTTATGAAACCATTATGAAAAAGGACACCGCCGGCTTTGGCAGCTACGGTGATGCCGGCAGTTATGGAAATACCGGTAGCGGCAGCTACGGCGGATACGGCAATTTTGGTGGTTTTGGCGGCTTTGGCGGTTTTGGCGCCCAGGAGGAACTCCCTCCGGAGCTGCGCGCAGCGGCAAACTATATTCGCAATGGCTATTATAAGGAAGCACTTACCGCCTTGGAAGGAGTTCAAAACCGAACGGCCGTCTGGTATTACTACAGTGCTCTTGCCAACCGTGGTCTGGGCAATAATGTTACTGCCAAGGAACACGCCGAAAGAGCCTATCGCATGGAGCCAAACAATTTTGCTTACCAAAATCTTTACCAGCAAATGCAAAACGGCAGTGATTGGTATCAAAGCCAAAGCGGCCCTTATCGCAGCACGACATTAAGTTGTAATAATTGTTGTCTTGATTCCTGTTTGGCTACGCTGGCTTGTAATTTGTGCTGCTGTGGCGGCACGAATTTCTGCTGCGGCCGTCATTGATTGAATCAGCAAAAGAACAGGAGGATGTTATGACCCATATACCCGTTTTGGTTACAGATATGGCTTTGATCCTGATCATTGCCGGGATCACTACGCTGATCTGTAAAAAGTTAAAACAGCCGGTGATCATTGGCTATGTTCTTGCCGGCTTCTTATTAAGTCCTGTTACCGATTTTTTTCCGTTTTTTGTCGGTGATACCGGAGAGATTGAGACCCTTGCTGAGATCGGTGTGATTTTTCTGATGTTCAGTCTTGGTTTGGAATTTAATTTACAAAAAATGGCCCAGGTCGGTGTTTCCGGTACGTTATCGGCAACGATTCAAATTGTCGGTATGGTGCTTTTAGGTTATCTCGTGGGGATACTTTTGGGCTGGTCCGCAACGGATAGTTTATTCCTGGGTGGAATGCTTTCGATGTCCTCAACAATCATTACGGTAAAGGCCATTGAGGATTGCAAAATGCGTGAGCGGAAATTTGCATCTCTGGCCATCGGTACCTTGATTATTGAAGATATTGCCGCCATTTTTCTAATGCTGGTGCTTTCTACCGTTTCGGTAAGCCAGGGAGGCAGCGGTAGTTTGGTGCTTACCATTGCCAAGCTGTTGTTTTATCTTGCTCTGTGGCTGGTTCTCGGTATCTTTCTTGTCCCAACTCTGGTGCAGAAGATCCAAAAGCTCCTCAATGGAGAAACCTTGCTCATCGTTTCTTTGGGAATGTGCTTCGGTATGGTTTTAATCGCCAATGCCATCGGCTTTTCCTCTGCTCTTGGGGCCTTTATGGCCGGCTCTCTTTTGGCGGGCACCGGTGTGGCGGAAAAAGTGGAAGAGTTGGTTACCCCGTGTAAAGACCTCTTTGTGGCGGTTTTCTTTGTTTCCGTGGGGTTCCTGGTGGTACCTTCCACGCTGTTGGAATACATTGTGCCGATTTTGATTCTTATCGTTGTAACGATCATCGGTAAGGTGGTGCTGCTTACCGGCAGTTATCTCTTGACCCGTCAGGATCTCAGCAATTCTTTGCACTGTGCTCTTTCCCAAACCCAGGTTGGCGAATTTTCCTTTGTTATTGCCTCTCTCGGTTTGTCTCTCGGTGTGACCAGCGATTTTCTTTATCCTGTAATCGTTGCGGTGGCTCTTCTTACCACCTTTACCACGCCGTTTTTGTTGAGAACTGCAGCCCCTCTCAGTTCTTTTCTGAAAAGGAAGCTTCCGGAAAAGGTTGTGGAGGGCATCCGCGACCGCAGTCGTGATGAATACAAAGAAGAGGATGAAAATGCAAAGCTGGAAACCTCCATGGTTTGGCGGCGCTATCTAAAGCGTTACTTTAGCTTAATTTTCCTTTACACTCTGGTATGCGCCGGTATTATCATCCTCGGCCATCAGCTGCTGCTGCCTTTTGCTATGGATCATTTGCCCGGAGGCATTGCCAAAGTGGCGGTGATGTGCGTGGTGCTTTTGTGCATTTTACCTTTCTTCCCTCAGTTGATGTTCAGCCATGCGCCGGACTTTGCTGCCCTTTGGATGGAAAGTCGTTTTAATAAATTGCCTCTTCTGTTCTTAATGGGGGTTCGTTTTGCAATTGCCATTGGCTTATTGATGATGATCCCGATCTGGTTCTTTGATAATATTCCTTATTGGCTTCTGACTTTAATGATCCCTGTGGCTTTTATTGCCGCCCGGTCAAAGCGGCTTCGGGGCAGTTATCTTACGATTGCTGCCAAATTTATTGCCAATCTCAATGAACGCCAGCTTCATGAAGCACAAAAATCCGATGCCCTTCTTTGGGAAGATGAAGATCTCATTGTAAATACCTATCGGATTCCCCCGGGGAGTCCTCTGGTGGAACGCACCTTGGCGGATTTGGGCTGGGGCAGAACCCTCCATTTAAATATTATCCGTATTATCCGCGGTAAGCGAATCATTAATTTGCCTCCCGGTGATGAAGTGCTCCATGAATACGATTTGATTTGTCTTTACGGCGTTTCCCAGGCAATGGAAAACTTTGATTTGATTTATCATAATGCCGCGGTACATCAGGAAGGTTCCGGCAGTGTTACCCTTCATGATTATATCCTCAATCAGGACCGGATTCCTGAAAAGGAACAGCTTTATTGCTATGGTACGTTGATCCACAAGGATTCTCCTTTTGGCGGCAAGAGCATTTCCGACTCCGGGTTGCGTAAGGATCGCAGCTGCTTTGTGATTGGTGTGGAACGTGAATTGCTGCCCATTACGGAGCCGAGCCCCAACTTTATTTTGCGCACCGACGATATCGTCTGGATTTTGGGAACGGTAAAAACGATGGTCGCATTATTGGAGGATGAAGCTGTGATCTATGATAAATTCAATCGCAAAACACCGGAAGGAATCACCGAAGCATGAAAAAGAAAACACGAAATACAAAAGCAAAAATCGTTTCTGCCGCCTGGAAGCTCTTTTACGAACAGGGTTATGAAGCCACAACGGTGGAGGAAATCATCGAGGAATCGGAGACTTCCCGAGGTTCCTTCTATCATTATTTTGAAGGGAAGGATGCCTTGCTCAGCTCCCTATCCTTTCTTTTTGATGAAGAGTATGAATCGATTTTGGAGGAGAAAGCCATTGGCGAAGAGGATGACCCCTTTGAAACACTGATGTTTTTGAATCACCGACTGTTTCAGATGATCGAAAATCGCGTTTCTCTTGATTTGATGAGTCGTCTTTACTCTACCCAACTGGTCACAAAGGGATATCGCCACCTTCTTGATCACGATCGAGTCTATTACAAACTTCTGCGTACCATTGTGATTCGCGGCCAGGAGCAGGGTGCCTTTCGCAATGATTGGACGGTGAGCGATATTGTGAAGCTTTACGCTTTGGAGGAGCGAGCGTTGATTTACGATTGGTGTTTATGCAACGGAGAGTATTCTCTCAGCGACTATTCCGCCAAGGTTTTTCCCGGAATTATGGCGCAGATCCGAAAATAAAATCGCGAAAAAGAAAAAAGGAAGAGGAATTTTCTATAATAGGATAAAAAATTCTTCTTCTTTTTTTAATTTCATATTTTTGTATGATATACATTCTATTTTATTATAAAAGATATAGCAGGTAAAATACCGTAAAATATAAGCGTATTTTCTAAAATAATATGGAATATGTTCTGCATTTCGTTCTTGTTTGTATTGTGTTATAATGATGACTATCACCAATACAAAGGAGTTATATCTTATGGAACTTGTTGCATTTATAGTTTATTTTATTGCAATGCTTGCGATTGGCGTTGTATTTTTTGTAAAATCCCGGAACAATGCCGGGGAAAAGGAGTATTTCCTTGGCGGCCGCGCCATGGGTCCTTTTGTTACTGCCATGAGCGCCCAAGCCTCGGATATGAGCGGATGGCTGCTTATGGGGCTGCCCGGCAGTATTCTTGCTTTTGGTTTGGGGCAAGCCTGGATCGGTATTGGTCTGGCCATCGGTACCGCTTTAAACTGGATTTTCGTTGCCAAACGTCTGCGTAAATTTTCCCAGGCGGCCAACGATTCCATTACCCTGCCTCAGTATCTTTCCAATCGTTTTGCTTCTACCGGCAAAACCTTGCAGATCATCTGCGCCGTGATTTTCCTCGTATTCTTTACGATTTATGTTGCTTCCGGCTTTGTTGCCGGTGCTACCGTATTCTCCACGGTAATTCCTGCCATCAGTGAAAAAGCCGCATTGATTATCTTTGCTTTGATCCTTGTAGCTTATACTTTCCTTGGCGGCTTTAAAGCTGCTTGTTGGACCGACTTTTTCCAGGGCTTGATGATGCTTGTTGCCGTTTTGACGGTGCCCATTGCTGTTTTTGCAACGCAGAATTTGGATTTTTCCGCGCTGAGCAATGTTTATACCTATACCGAAGGTGGCCAGACCGTAGAGTGTGTTTTCCATAGCAGCTTTTTCAGCTGTGATTGGAAGGATATCATTTCCGGTCTTGGTTGGGGACTTGGTTATTGCGGTATGCCCCACATTCTGGTGCGCTTTATGTCCATTGAAAAGGCATCCAAAATCAAAACCAGTGCTACCGTTGCCATTGGTTGGGTTGTGCTTTCCCTCAGTGCCGTTATCGTTATGGCGGTTTTGGGCCGTATCGTCCTTGCCGACCAGCTTCTTCCCGTTGGCGGTCAGAAGTTGATTTTCATCACCTTTGCCCGTATGCTCTTCCCGCCCTTTATTGCCGGTTTGCTGATGGCTGCCATCATTGCCGCGGCAATGAGTACTGCCGATAGTCAGCTTCTCGTAGCTTCTTCTTCCTTTACCAGTGATATTTACAAACCCGTTTTCCGTAAAAACGCATCGGATAATGAAATTATGTGGGTTGGTCGTCTTACCGTTCTTGCCGTTGCTGTAATTGCTTTCCTCATTGCCGGCAGCAAAGGCAGCGGTGCTCAGGCCATTATGAATATGGTAGAAAATGCCTGGGCCGGTTTTGGTGCTTCCTTTGGTCCTGTGGTGGTGCTCTCTCTCTTCTGGCGCCGCCTTACCTACAAAGGTGCCGTTGCCGGTGTTGTGGTCGGCGCTGTTGTGGATATTGTATGGCTTCTTACCCTTTCCGCTTCCACCGGCATTTATGAGATCATTCCCGGCTTTGCCTGTGGTCTTATTGCCGCCATCGTTGTTACCTTGCTGGACAAAAAACCCACCAAGGAAGTTACCGATATTTATGACCTTGCCAACACCGAAGGTTACGGTGAATAATTTAAATTTTAACGCATAGCTTATCAGAGCTGACGCTTTTGCGTCAGCTCTGATTTTCTATATAAAAATCACATGTTATAATTGACATTCTTTTAGAAATCGTATATTATATTAAGTAAGTAGGTATTGAGAGGAGAGAATTGCTTGAGAGATTCATTCTGGCCAAAGTTAAAAGAAGCTTTATTGTCGGTGGTTCCCATTACAATGATTGTTCTTTTGCTACACTTTTTTATTTCGCCCATCCCTTCGGGAACATTTGCTCTGTTTCTTATCGGAGTCATTATGCTCATCCTTGGAATGGGATTTTTTACGCTTGGGGCGGATATTGCCATGATGCCCATGGGGGAAAGCATCGGTGCCAAGCTTACCCAAAGTAAAAAGCTGTGGTTGATCATTGTGACCTGCTTTACCCTGGGTGTGATCATCACCATTGCCGAGCCGGATTTGCAGGTTCTTGCCCGGCAGGTGCAGGGGATATCCAATGGCGTGATCATTATTTCCGTTGCTTTGGGTGTGGGCTTTTTCCTTGTGGTGGCCCTCCTCCGCATGGTGCTGCGGATTCCCCTCCGCTATATGCTTTTGGTCTTTTATACTATTTTATTCATTTTTGCCGCATTTGTTCCCGGCGATTTTATTGCCATTGCCTTTGATTCCGGCGGTGTTACCACGGGGCCGATTACCGTTCCCTTTATCATGGCTTTGGGCATCGGTCTTACTGCGGTTTTGGGGGGCAAAAGCTCCCACGACGATAGCTTTGGCTTGATTGCCCTTTGCTCCATCGGGCCGATCATTGCCGTGATGGTCATGGGTATTTTAGTGAATGTGGAGGGTACTTCGGAATCTACGGCATTGCTGGACCCTCAGTCGGTTCGTGAGGTCTTTTATCTTTTTGTGATGCATGGTTTTCCGGAATATGCCAAGGAAGTTGCCATTGCTTTATCGCCGATCCTTATTTTCTTTGTGCTGTTTCAAATTTTCAGCCTGCATTTGCCCAAAGGCAAATTGATCCAGATGGCCATGGGGCTGGTCTACACCTATATTGGTCTGGTGCTTTTCCTTACCGGGGTCAATATCGGTTTTATGCCCGTAGGCAATTATCTGGGGGGTGCTTTGGCTTCTCTGGACTATAACTATATTCTAATCCCTCTGGGGTTTATCATGGGGTGCTTTATTGTTATGGCAGAGCCGGCGGTTCACGTGCTCAATACCCAGGTGGAGGAGATTACCGGGGGCGCCATTTCAAAACGTGCCATGATGATCAGCCTTGCCGCCGGTGTGGGGATTTCCCTGGCTTTGGCTATGAGCCGGGTTCTGACGGGTCTCAGTATTTGGTATTTTCTGCTGCCCGGCTATGGCATTGCCCTTGTTCTCACCTTTTTTGTGCCAAAGATCTTCACGGCAGTGGCCTTTGACTCCGGCGGTGTGGCTTCCGGGCCAATGACGGCTACCTTCCTGCTCCCCTTTTCCCTTGGGGCTTGCAGTGCTTTGGGGGGCAACCCCTTTACCGATGCCTTTGGCATTGTTGCCATGGTGGCCATGACGCCGCTGATCACCATTCAAGTCCTCGGTGTGGTCTTTACCGTGAAGGAGCGTAAGTACAAAAAGGCTGCGGCTCTTACCTCCCCCATTTCCGAGGAGGAAATTGAGTTGGAATTTGACCTGGAAGATGATATTGAAGAAACTTCCGCCCCGGCGGAAGAGCCGCCGGAGGAATCTGCGGAAGAAGGAAAGGAGGGTGACTCCCATGAGTGAGACAGTAAAAGGCTTAAAATTGATTGTAACCGTGGTGGATCGCGGTAAGGGCAAAGCCATTGTGGCGGCATATCACCGCTGCGGCGTGACCTACCACCAGATCTGCCTGGGCAGGGGTACTGCCAAAACCGAGCTTTTGGAGCGCCTGGGCCTTGGCCACCGGGAGCGGGAAGTCATCTTTTCCCTGGCGGAAAATGACTGTGTGCCGGAAATTATGGATATGCTGAACAAAGAAATGGACTTTAAAAAACCCGGCCGCGGTGTTGCCTTTACCATACCCCTTGCCAGTGTTGGCGGCTCTGCCGCATTGAAATGTTTTTTGGATAAATAGAGAGGAGCAGAGTCATGAGCCATAACTTTGATCTGATTTTTACCATTGTCAATAAAGGATTTGCCGAGGAAGCCATGGAGGCGGCAAAAAAAGCCGGAGCCAAAGGCGGCACCATCATTTCTGCTCGAGGTGCAGGGATTCACGAAGCGGAAAAGTTTCTTGGCTTCAGCATTCAGCCGGAAAAAGAAATCGTTTTAATTTTGGTGCGCCATAATGAAAAAAGCGCCATCATGAAGGCCATCACCTTGGGTGCCGGCTTAAATACCGAGGGTAAAGGGCTGACCTTTTCCCTTCCGGTGGAGGATGTTGCCGGGATTGTGCACCTTATGAAAGAGTCCGAAGTTTAAACTCAATGTTAAAATTTAAAATAGGGTATTGACATTTGGTAATTTTTGAGTATAATTACATTATGCAATAGTGTCAAAAACCATAGTGCGAAATGAAGTGCAGGTGTTCCGCAAGGTGCTTTTGCCCCTTGTCGGAAGCGGAATCCGGTGGAAATCCGGGGCTTTGCCGAAACTGTATGCGCACAAGCCTTTGATCTGCGGTTGAACCGGCCATTGGGCATTTGCCTGAGAAGGTTGGATCCGAGGCGCTGAGCTATGCTGCTCTGTAGTGCGTGAGCCAGGAAATGTGAGCCTGCATATGCTTGTGCCCCAACGTAGCATTGGGCACGGGAAATTTGCGAAAAGAAACGGCTGTAGCAAATCATCCTTTGATTTTGTTACAGCCGTAAATTGTTTTGGAAAATAAATAAAGACACGCACCATTGAGAGGAAGTATCTTGGCGGTTACCCACTCTTCAATGATGCGCTCACCCACATAGGGCTTCTCTCATTATATCCTTTTTTTCGACACTCGTCAAGAAGAAAAAAATGATCCGGTTTTCACCATGCGCCCCATGTGCGGGCGCATTTTTTTATGAGTGGAGCCAAGGGCAGGTTTATTTTCCGCTGCACGCTCTTTGAAAAATCCATACCCGGGCAGAAAAACAGTACCTTTGCACCACGCAAAGGCAAATACGCGGTCTGAAACGAGCGCAGGACGGCATATCTGTACCGGTTTTACAAGACTTTTGGAAAGAGATGGGTTAACCTCTCCCATCTCCCACTTTAAAATGCTGTATCTGCCTTTTCCCGGTGGGAGAAGGCCAAAGGGGCGGTTCTGCCTGCATCGTGCGGGACGGCTAGGCGCGGTGCGGATCCTTTCACGCAGAACCGCCCCTTTGGCAAGACAAATGCAAAGGGAGCGGTTTTTTTGTCCCATGGTAAGCGTTGCAAGAAAAGAAGCAACGAAAACTGGGACAAAAGAACCGTCCCCGACTAAGTTATTGATTTCATTCCGGGAAACCGGAAAATAAATAATAAAGGAGGACTTTCTTATGAGAAAGCGACTCTCATTGCTAGGCCTTGTTATGGCCTTCGTAATGGTGTTCTCAGTCGGCGTATCCGCCAGCTGGAACCAGTATCAGGGTTCTGATACCCATGTCGGTACAATTACCGATGTAGCCCCACTTATCTCTTCGCTTGGTACTCTTGCTGACACTGACAGTCATGTTGGATTACCGGCTCTGAATTTTACTCAGACCAGTTGGTCCGGTGTTGACACCACTCCGGTGATGGAGACTTATGGTGGCAATACCTATGCCTATGTCATTTATAATGGCGTTGGCAACGGTGCGCAGCTTTCCCGAATTAACTGTGCAGATAACTCGGTAACGAGTTTGCAGCTGTCCACCCAAGGTGGCTTCCAGCTCTCCACTCCTTATCTGGATACGGCAGCCGGTACCATTTACGTTGCCGCCGGTAACTACTATAACATTCTCGCCAACAACGAGTTTGCAACCACCGGCAGTTGGGTTCTTCCCAGTGGTGTCACCATCGATACCGCCGATGAAAGCGTAACGGTTCCTGCGGGCAAAACCATTTCCCAAACCTTCAATTACGCTCTCTCTTCCTCTGCCAAAACCCAGCTTACTTCCGGCATCAAATTGGTTTCCGGTACCTCCGCTACAGTGACCTATACCCTCACCAAGCCCGATGGCACCAGCGTGACCCTGGCCACTCAGGATGTAACTTCCACCGATACCTGGACTTATTTGGAAGAACTCGGCAGCGGTGATGTAAAAGCCACCGGCGATTACACCATCTCCGTAGCCGTTACCGGCGGTACCGTAACATTAGATTACGTTACCTACAGCCGTCAGACTTCCGGTATCTCCGCCGTAGACCGCAACCTCACTACCAAAACCCCGGTAGGCGGCACCGAAAAAGGCGGCCAGATCAATACCCCGGTTATGAAATACGGCAATTACATCTACTACGGCACCTACAACGGTGGTTATAAATATTACCAGGTTTATGTCGGCGCCACCGGCAACGGCCATACCTATGGCGATATGAAAGTTTTCACCGGTAATAACCACTTCTATTGGGCAGGTGCCATCAGAGTTGCCGTAAACGGAACCAACTACATCGTCTTCGGCGGTGACGGCGGCTATCTCTATTGCACCCCCGAAGCAAACTTCGGTGACAGCACTGCAACCAAGGTCTATAATCTTTCCACGCTTGGCAGCGTAACCGCAGGGAACGTTCGTTCCTCCATCTCTTCCGATGGCACCTACATTTACTTCACCAGCCAGGGCGGCTACCTCTGGAGAGCATCCATTGCCAGCCTTCCTACCGGTTCTCTCTCCGTAAGCAAGGTTGCCCTCGGTGGTACCTCCACTTCTACTCCGGCCATTTCCTCCAATGATAAAATTTACGTTGGCTATTACAACGGCTTTAACGCCGGCGGCGTGCAGGTCGTAGATGCATCCACCTTTGCCTCTGCTGCAAATGTTACATCTGCTCCGGACTTTAATAACCCCGTTCAGTCTTCTATTGTAGTATATAGTAGCGGAACCACTGACTATGTCTACTTCACTACAAATTGCTCCGGTGGTGCAGGCTATGGCTATAGCTGCGATTGGAGCGAGGATGAAATTACCAAAATTTGGCAAACCACCGGCAGCACTTACACCCTTCAGGGGATGGCGGCTTGCAACGGTTACCTCACCTTTGGTAATGACGCTAATAAATTTTATGTGATTCACTAAAACGAACAGATAGGATGTAGGGCCGCTTCCATGCGGCTCCTACATCTCTTTTTTTTGAGAAGGAGGTTTCGCCGTGAGACACCACTGTTTAATGCGAGGGATATTTGCTTTCCTATTTGTCCTATGCTCTTTTGTTCTTTGGCAAATTCCTGTTCAAGCGGCAGATTATAAATATATAGTTTCAGCCGACGTGGAGTTAACAACAGATACTACCAGTACTTCGGTGCCTTTTATAAGGTATAAGGATGTTGATGCCTCTAGTATGCTTATAACTTCAACAAGCCAACACATTACAATAGGCAACTATTTTACAATCAATGAGGCTCTCCCTCTGGCACGCATTGAAGTGGATGGTTTAAAAGTTCCGATATCCTACTTTGATAAAACTGCTAAGGTCATTGACACGTCCTCCTGTCCAAACTTAAATGGCAGGGTAGTAAAAACCATACTTAGTGAGAAATATGGTTTTTTGGGTGTCGGGTTTATGAAAAGCACCAATGATGTCAAGGGAGATATCGAAGTTAAATTTGTTTTTAAAGGAGAGACAGCAAAGTATACGCCAACCATAAAGGTTGCATCGACTGATGCTGATAAAGCCTCGGTTGGAGAAAAATCTTTGGTTTTTGTTTCCAATGAGACTAATGATGGTGTAGAATCCACCCGTTGGAATTTTGCGCCCACTATCAACGAAGGTTACGAGCTTTCCTATATTCAGGTGGGAGAGGATGAAAAGACTCGAGTCTACAGTGAAGATGGTGGCACCATTACCTGGAATGCAACTACCAATGATGAGTATACCGCTTATTTCAATGTGGCAAAGCCCCACATTAACAGCGAAAATATTATAACAACCCCCGTCAGTTCCAGCTATGGTGTAGCCAGTAACAGCCATGACATCAGCGATGGCCAACGTGTTGGTTTTCGAATTGACTATTCTTTTGGCTGTGAGATTACAGACAAGAATACAATTAAAGTTCAGTTTTATGCCGGCGAAGGTACTGACGGAAAGCTTCTATCCAATAAAGAATATAAACCTGGTAATAAATTACTCCCGTTAACCAAAACCTCCGGTTCTTTTGTGCTGGATCCCATGCCGGGAGATTTGGAAAAGGTTACTGTGGCTGTGCAGCTGAACGATGGGGAAGTGGTAACCAAAACCTACCCCATCACCGTACAGAAATCCGGCAAAACCGATCTGGATTTCCTCTCGGTACCCCAAACCCCGGAAATGCGCAGCAGCTATCCCACCAATGTTAAAACCTCCATCGGCGGTCCCAATATCTACGATGCAGTGTCCTTCCTCGATGAAGGGACCGGAGAGCTTCACCTCTATCTCGGCGGCAGCGGCGGCGTATACAAAACCGATAAAGATGCCGCTACCGATCTGATTCTGATGGACGGCATGCGGTTTCCCTATCGGGATAATGAACATATGTCCGGCTATGCCTTCGCCGTTGGTGGTGAGGATGAGGATCATCTTGCCGCACTGGTTTATGATGGTAGCAATCTGAAAGTGAATCCAATCGTCTGTATCTATACCTGCACCGATGGTGTTTGGTCTAAGGTGGAGAACTCCGAGACCTCTGATTACGGTCGATTTTTTGACCGCGCACGTGGCAAAGGCCTTGTGATTGCCGCCGATAATATTTGGACGCCAAAGAGCCACTGGAACGGCACGGCTTGGGAAGCCAATACCGTGGAGTTCAATTACTTTGGCAAATGCGGCACCACCTACTTCGCCGGCAGCAGCGACGGCATTTATCGCTATACGGAAAAAGGCTGGGAAAAGGTGTCCAATACCTCGGGAACGATGTATGTCTGGTCCGTAAGCAAGGACGGCGACGCCTATCGTGTTGTGTGCAGCAGCCATCCGATTTATATTTCCCCCATAGACTCGGTAGTGCAGGTAAAGGGAACCGAAGGCACCTTATCCAGTGTGGATGCTTCGGCGGTGAAAAACGTCGGTATTGCGGAACAACGCTTTATCAGCACCGCTGCCGATGGCAGCCTCTATACCATTGTTGGCGCACGCAACTACAGCAACGAAGGTACCTCCGGTTATACCGGTGCGGCGCTGTATAAGTATGTGGATGGTCAGTGGCAGCATCAGATTGTGGATGCTTTCAATGACCCCAACGAAGATGATAACCTTGATACGAAGCTTCGTGCCGATGGTATCCGGAGAATCATGTCCCCCTGCGACAATGTAACGTTGTTCTATGGGGATGCCGGCGCCATTTATGTGCAGTACGCCGAATCCACCATCACCTTTAATACCGGCTCTCCCGATGCAACGGAAGTGGCGCCCATTACCCAAAAGGCCGGGAGCCGTGTGGAAGCGCCGGCTTCTCCCACCTTGGAGGGCTGCACCTTTGCCGGTTGGTATACCCAGCCCAGCTGCTTATCGAAGTATCTCTACAGCTTTAACACCATGCCTTTCTCCGATATCACCCTCTACGCCAAGTGGGTGGAAAACGGCAGCGGCGATACCCTGGACACCGTTCGCAGCGACGCCCTGAACCGTTTGGAAAAGGAATACGGCAAATACAGTTCCGATGAATATGCCTCCAAGGATTGGAACACCTTGAGCCGTGCCTACAAGACGGCGAAAAAGGAAATTAAAGCCGCTGAAGACTACGATAGCATTCAGAAAGCCCTGAATACGGCAATCACCGCCATGGCAGCCGTGGAAAAGACCAAGGAAATTACTGTGGCCGTTTCCATTGAAAAATTCATCATTGACGGAACCTACATTGCCGAACCGCGCCTGGTAACGGTAAAAGCCCATTCCCAGGCCTCGGTAGTGATTACGGATGTCCTTGATCAGCTCTATGCCGATGTGGGCACCGTGGAAGGTGGCTACAACGGTCATCCCTATCGCTTAGGCCCCTCCTCAACCATTACCAATGCCTTCTATCTGGCAAGTATCTACGACCCCGGCTACGATCCGAAAATTGCCGGCCCCAATAAGGACGGAAAAAATGTGAAGGAAGAAAGCTTCGCGCAAAATTACGCCGGTTTCCTTTCGGAATTTGACGGGGGTTATCAGTCCGGCTGGATGTACTGCGTAAACAACAGCTTCCCCGGCGTAGGCGCCTCGGGCTGGACCATGAATAACCGCGATGTAATGCGTTGGCAGTTTACCTGCACCGGCCTGGGCTCCGATATCGGCGCCGATAACACCTCCTGGGGAGACGGCGCCCCAATCCCCACCGCCAATAAGGATGACCTGACCTGGCGTGTGGCGGAAATCAACGGCGATAAAGAAGCGTTCTTTGCCGAAAAAGAAGGCAACAAAGAAGCTTATGACGCCGCCATGAAGGCTCTGACGAACATCAATTCCACCCAAAAAGAAGTGGATGACGCCCTGGCAGGTCTCGGCGGCCTGACCTTGAGCGAAGCGGAAAAATTTGCTAAGGCAGTGAATACGGCCATTCAGGACCTTACCACCTACGGTAAGGAAGAGGATTACCGTGACGCCGAAAAAGAACTGTGGAAACAGTATGTGGAAGAAGGCAGCGATGCTATCTACGATGCGGAAACCGAAGAGGAAATCAAGGCTGCCCTGGCTGCCGCCAAGGCAAAGATTGATACCCTGAAAACCCTCTCCGACGAATGCGAAGAAATGATTCGCGCCATCGGCACCGTAGATGCCAGCGAAGAATGTAAGGCGAAAATTGATGCCGCCCGTAAATTCTACGATAGCTTAAACAGCTTCCAGCGTTTTGATGTGGAAAACTACGCCGACCTGGAAGCCGCCGAAGCCGCCTATGCCGAAGCCCTGAAGGAAGCCGGCAACAAGGCTAAGGCGCAGCCGGTTATCGATGCCATTGAAGCCATCGGCACCGTAGATGCCAGCGCGGAATGTAAGGCGAAGATTGACGCCGCCCGCGCCGCCTACGAAGAGCTGACCTATTACCAGAAAACCCTGGTGACGAATTACGATACCCTCACCGAAGCCGAAGCGCAGTATCTCATTGTCAGCACCGAGCTGCCCTTTACCGATGTGAAGGACGATGATTACTTTGCCAAAGCCGTGCGCTGGGCGGTAAGCAACAAAGTTACCAACGGAACAACGGAAACCACCTTTAGCCCCGATGCCGTATGCACTCGCGGCCAGATGGTGACCTTCCTGTGGCGTGCTGCCGGTTCCCCGGCACCTGCCGCCGAAGCCTGCACCTTTACCGATGTGAAGGCAGGGGAGTACTACTACAAAGCCGTGATTTGGGCAGTGGAAAAGGGCATTACCAATGGCGTGAGTGCCACGGAATTTGCCCCCAACGACACCGTAACCCGTGGCCAGGTAGCGACCTTCCTCTATCGCTACGCCGGTGAACCGGAAGTGAATGTGTCTATGCCCTTTAGCGATGTAGCCTCCGGTGAGTACTACTACAAAGCCGTGCTTTGGGCCGTGGCCAATGAAATTACCACCGGCGTAAGCGCAACGGAATTTGCGCCGAAGGCGGGATGTACTCGCGGGCAGATTGTAACCTTCCTCTATCGGGCACGCTAAACGGCTGATACTCGGCAAAATCACCGGTCGCCGACAATGGGCATACGTCCTAGTATAGCCCATTGCCGCCAACCGGTGAGTTTTACCGAGTCTAAGCCGTTTATCGCACCCTCTCCGGGCGGGCTAAACGGCTGCGCTAACGCACAGAATCAGACAAAGCACCGGATGAGGTATCGCGAAAGTGAAGCAAAAATGATATCTTAAAAGAAACTGCGGCGTGGGGCGTATCGTTGAAAGATATGTTCTGCGCCGCAGTTGCTAACTGCAAGAAATGCAGATGCACCCGTCACGCCACCTCATCAGTCAGCTAACGCTGCCAGCTTCTCCTCAAGGAGAAGCCATGGTGCATTGCTTTGCAATGCGGATGGGGTAAGCAACTGATTTGCATTAAAGTACCTGCTACAATGCCTTCCCCTTGAGGGGAAGGTGGGGCAACGCCCCGGATGAGGTGTCGCGAAAGTAGTTAGGAAATCAATATTGTAAAAGAAACTGCGGCGTGGGGCGTATCGTTGAAAGATATGTTCTGCGCCGCAGTTGCTATCTGCAAGAAATGCAGATGCACCCATCACGCCACCTCATCAGTCAGCTGCGCTGCCAGCTTCTCCTCAAGGAGAAGTCATGGTGCCTGCTAACGCAGGCTAATATTCCGGATTTTTCTTAAATTCTTCCTTCAAAAAACTCCCTACACCGGGTTTTGCTTTTGCAATTTCCCGGTGTAGGGAGTTCTTTTTTTATTGATCTAAACCTTTTACCAGATCGCTGCCTACGGTCTGTTTTAAAAGATCCGTCACATATTCTCTGGTGATTCCTGCGCCGTGCTTGGCCGCCATTTCGTCGGTGTAGTCGGCAAAGGGTACTACGTGAATATTGTTTTTCCCTTCGGTAAAGTAGTTTACCACCGGGATAAATTCTTCATCGGCAATGGATACGCTGCCGGAGGCCTTATCGTACACTACGTTGCATTTAAAGAAGCCGCCTACATGGTTTGCTTTATCGTTCATGGTGGAGGTGAAGTTCCCCAGAGAATAGCAGATCGGCACGGCTCTGCCGTCGGCAGAGGTGATGGTTTCGATCTCCTGCAAAACATGGGGGTGATGGCCGAGAATGATATCTGCACCCCAATCGGCAAATTTTTGCCCCAGCTGTTTTTGCTCCGCCGATGCCGAAAGAACATTTTCCTGACCCCAGTGTACCGATACGATCACCACATCGGCATTGTCCTTGGCGATTTTGATCAGTTTTTCCATTTCCTCTTCATCGGAGGTATAGACGAAGGCCAGCTCCGAATCGCTGCTCATGGTAAGGCCGTTTGTCATTTCCGTAAAGCCCACAAAGGCTACCTTTACCCCTTTTACGGTGATGATATGGGCTTTTTCCATTTCTGCTTTGTTGTAGTAAGCTCCCACATAGAGGCTGTCCGGCACCGTTTCCATTACATCAATGGTGGCTTTTAAGCCCTCGGCTCCCTGGTCAAGAGAGTGGTTGCTGACAATGTTAAAGACATTAAAGCCAATGTCGTGGAGAGCCGTGATACATTCCGAAGGGGTATTGAACAGCGGATAGCTGGAAGGCTCCTTGATGGCAGTGGCCAAAGGTGTTTCCTGATTGATAAAGCAGATATCCGTTCCCTTGGTAATGCCGGCCACATCCTGATAGAGGTAGGTAAAATCGTAGCCGCCGTTTTTGGCCCGGCTTGCCGCCTGGGTATATAGCTTTGTGTGGAGCAGGTTGTCGCCGGTGGCCAAAAGGGAAAAGGTCTCAAAGCCGCTGTTTTCCGGCAGCTTTTCCTCGGTGGCGGTTTTTTTATCCTCCGCTGCGGTGGTAAGGCCGGTATTGGTAAAGGCAACAAAGGCGCCGAGTACCGCCACAATCAGCAATGCCGCAACGGACATTACGATGGCTTGGCGCTTCTTTTGCTGCTTATGGCGGCGCATCGTTTCGTTTTGTCTTGGTTTTGAGGAAGCAGGTCTCTGCCCCCGTTCTCTGCCGGAGGGTTCTTCCTCTCTCCGGTAGGAATAGCGAGGATCGTCGTTTCTCATATGGTTATCTCCTATAGGAATTCATTTCAACTTACAGTATAACAATTTTTTCGCCTGAATTCAACGAAAAATACCGTTGTTTTTCCTTAAATATAGAGTATAATGATAGGCATCAACGAAAGTCAGAGGTGCAAAACATGAACAGAGAAACGAAAACCATTTCGTATCAGGGGCAATGCCCTTTTTTGAAGGTAAAGCGCGGCGTCGATATCCTCGTTGCCAATCGGGACGGTGTTGCAGTCCCCCTTGAAAATCAGTGCGAAATGGAAGATGATTGCAATTACTGGACCGGCTGCCCCGTTTTTGAAACCTGCAAAAAGGAAAGCCTGGCCTGGTAATCAAATATCAAAACAGTCCTCTTTCAAAACAGAGCCTGTGCATTTGGATGCAAATGCATAAGCTCTGTTTTTTCTTGGAAAAAGGTAATATCTACCTGCAAAAAATGGACACAAAAACGTTGCGGAAATGCCCTATTTCGGTGCTACACTATATGATGTTAGATTTCAGATGTATATTGATAAGCAATGCGGGGTGAGCCATCGGCCAAATGAATGATGCCGCAGCGCCGAAAGCCGTTTTTGGTAACGAGATGCTGCATGACTTTGTTATCGTAATGGGTATCAATGCGCAGCTCCGGGCATATGGTTTTACAATAATCCACGGCGGCGGCAAGCACGCCCTTTACTGTGCCGTCGGACCCGATGCGGTGGATGGTGCCATAGGGCTTGTTATTGAGCCATTGGCCGTCTTCGATCTCTCTATAGGTGGGGTCTTCCCCCTCAATCAAGGCAAAGACGCCGTGGATCCCATGATCTTCGTATACATGGCAATAGCCCTTGGCAATGTCCTCCTCCAGCAGCTCTCTTTGAGGATAGCCATTGAGCCACTGGCTTTTATTGCCGGTAGATATCATAAATGCTTTTGCGGTATGATAGATTCTGATAATTTCTTCCAAATCGGAAGGAGTTGCTTTGCGGATGGTCATTTCTTTTTTGCTCCGTGTTTCTGTGATGTAAAATCGTATCTATTTTATCATAACTTTGTTGTTGTAATCAATATAAAGTCGATGGATCTTGAAATTGGTATTTCTTTGGCGGGAGGTTCTTATGGAAAGAAAGTTGTGTTTTGTAATCGTTGCGGCGATGCTCTCTGCTTTTTTTGCGGGTTGCAATAACTCTACCGCCATGTCCATTGCTATGGAAGGGGGCTCCAACCTTCTTACCGTTGAGGAGGCCAAAATCATTGCCTTGGAAGATTGTGGCGCCGATATGGCCGACGCCGTATTTACCAAAGCGGAATTGGAAGACAACGGCCTTCTCTATGCTGTAAATTTCTCTGTTGGCGATAAAGATTATGCCTATGAGATCGATGCCAAAAGCGGAGAGATCGTTGTTTTTGATCAGGATGAATCATCTTTTGATGAAAATGCCTTTGCCGGCGCTATTTCCCAAGAGGAAGCCATGAAAATCGCTCTGAATGATGCCAATGTTGCGGAAAGTGACCTGGATTGCTGCTGGGTAAAAGAACGCGTTGAAAACAATATCAGCCTGTATGTTGTGACCTTTCAAAAGGGGCAATGGCTCTATTCTTACAGCGTGGATGCTCTGAGCGGAAAGATTCTTACATGTGGAAAGGATTTGCCTTGATTCTCTGCTGACAAATGTTATTTTTTGTGATAAAATAAAACAAAAATTACAGAAAAGAGGTCTTTTCCATGAAAAAAATTTTAGTGTTGGATTTCAGCCCTCGTAAAAAGGGTAATTGTGCAAGTCTTACCAAGGTTATGGCAGAAGAAATCTCTGCAAAAGGCGGAGAAGCTGTCTGCTTTGCCGCCCGTGATATCGATGTAAAGCCCTGCAAAGGCTGTAATGCCTGTAAGAAAAAGGATACTGCATTTTGCGTACAGAAGGATGATTTTACTGCCATGCTGCCTCTTCTCGATGAGTGCGACGGCATTGCCTTTGCCGCCCCGGTTTATGTGGGTCATGTTCCCGGCCCGGCAAAAACCTTTATTGACCGCTTATATTGCTTCTTTAACCCCGGCAGAAAAGAGCCGCTGTTTACCGTAAAGGATTCCAAAAAAATCGCCGTTCTTCTCCCCTGTGGCGGCGGGGATCCCGCAGCGTACAGTCCCATTGGTGATTGGGTAGGCAAAAGCTTCGGCATGGTCGGTGTAACGGAACATCGGGTTGCCGTTCGCAACGGATTAAATGATCTTTGGGACCCCGAAGAAGAAAACCGCAAAGCCTATGCCGAAGAAGCAAAAAAACTGGCTGACTGGCTGATGGAATAAAAAATTTCGCGCAATATATCTGCGGGGAAAGTTGAAATATTCCCGTGACAATTTTATATAATAGTGTTATGATAAAGTATCAGCACAGCCGTGCTGATACTTTTTATGTAAAGGATGGGATGAATTTTGTCGAATGTTGCCGAAGAGACGGTGCAGCCCCGGGAAAATAAAATGGGATATTTGCCGATCCCCAAATTATTGGCATCGGTATCCTTGCCGATGATGATTTCCATGTTGGTGCTTTCCTTATATAATATTGTGGACAGTATTTTTGTCGGGATGCTTTCGGAAAATGCCTTGGCCGCAGTTTCCCTTGCTTTTCCGGTGCAAATTCTCGTGATTGCCGTGGGCAGCGGTACCGGTGTGGGGGTCAATGCCATTCTTTCCCGATCTCTGGGCGAAAAGAACTTTGATCGCGCTGATAAAGCTGCCGGTAATGGCATTTTGTTGGCTCTTGCCAGCTCCGTACTTTTTATTATTCTTGGATTTACCCTGGTAAAGCCTTTTTTTGTGAGCCAAACAACCCATGCGGATCCGGAAATTTACACCTACGGTGTGCAATACCTTTCGGTAATTTGCATTTTCTCTTTTGCGGTGTTTTGCCAAAGCATGCTGGAGCGGTTGCTGCAATCCACGGGGAAAACATTTTATACCATGATCACTCAGGCGACGGGGGCCATCATCAATATTATTTTGGATCCCCTGTTTATTTTCGGTATCGGTTTTTTCCCACGGCTGGAAGTATTGGGTGCTGCGGTGGCCACGGTATTGGGGCAGTGTGTTGCGGCGGCGTTGGCGCTGTTTTTTAATCTTAAATTCAATACTGAGCTGCATTTTCGTTTGAAAAATCTTTTGCCGGATTGGAAAATGATCGGAACGATTTATCGCGTCGGTTTGCCTTCGATTATTATGTCTTCGGTGGGTTCGGTGATGAACTACGGCATGAACTTGATCCTGATGAGTTTTTCCTCTACGGCGGCGGTGGTTTTCGGCGTGTATTATAAGCTCCAAAGCTTTATCTTTATGCCGATTTTTGGCCTTAATGGCGGTGTTGTTCCCATTGTTGCCTATAATTACGGGGCGGGAAAGCGCTCCCGTATTCTTTCCACCATGAAACTTTCGGTTCTCGTTGCCGAATGCCTGATGGCGGTGGGCGTCATCCTGTTTATGTTCTTCCCTGCACCGTTGCTGCGGCTGTTTTCCGCCTCCGATGCAATGGTGGCCATGGGTGTGCCGGCATTGCGGATCATTTCCACTCATTTTCTCATTGCGGGATTTTGTATTGTTGCCGGCAGTATTTTCCAGGCTCTGGGCAACGGCATTTATTGTCTGATCGTTTCCGTTATGCGCCAGCTGGTGGTGCTGCTGCCTGCGGCGTTTTTATTGGCGAAGTTTATTGGTCTTTCCGCCGTCTGGTGGTCCTTCCCCATTGCGGAATTGATGAGCTGCCTTGTCAGTACAATCTGTTTTCTCCGTATCAAACGGAAGGTTATCGACCATATTCCGGATAATGTGTGATAAATTCCATGAAAAACAGGGAATTCACCTTGATTTTAGAGCCTTTGCTCTTGCGTTTATTTTTGATATATGATACAATAAGATATCTGAGATTTCAGTTTGCTGCGCTAGATGGGGAGGTAGCGGTGCCCTGTGACCCACAACCCGCTGTAGTGGGATTGAATTCCCATCCGAGGCAGCATCTTGTGGGGTCTGTCTTTTATAAGTGATGTTGATTATCGGGTCCCGGGCGGCGGACGGCTGTGAACCCTGTCAGGTCCGGAAGGAAGCAGCAGTAAGCAGTGCGGTTTGGGTGCCCCGGGGACGCCCGATCGGAGTTAACTGTAAAAGCAACGCCTGTAAGATGTGTGTCAGAGATGGGTGCGCAGCATTTTATTTATATTTTGATTTTTCCACTGCGAAGACCGGAAATACAAGCGGCTTATGGATACCGCAGTGTATTTCCTTTTTTATTTTGGAGGATACCATGGAGCATTTAGCATTGTACCGCAAATGGCGGCCACAAAATTTTAATGCCTTGATCGGCCAGGATGATAATGTTCGGGTTTTAAAAAATGCCGTGGCTCAGGGACGTACCGTTCATGCGTATCTTTTTTGCGGTACACGAGGCACAGGAAAAACCAGCACCGCCAGGATTCTGGCAAAGGCGCTGAATTGCGAGCATCCGGTGGATGGAGAACCCTGCAATGAATGTGAGATTTGCCGCGCCATCACCGAAGGCAGCTTTATGGATGTGATCGAAATTGACGCTGCTTCCAATCGCGGTATTGATGAAGTGCGGGATCTTTTGGAAAAGGTGCATTTCGTGCCGGTAAAGGGGAAGTATAAGGTATATATTATCGACGAAGCCCATATGCTCACGACAGAGGCATTTAATGCTTTGCTCAAAACCTTTGAGGAACCGCCTTCTCATGTCGTATTTATTTTGGCTACAACGGAAGCGCGGAAGGTTCCTCTGACGATTCTTTCCCGTTGTCAGCGTTATGATTTTAAGTCGATTTCAGAAAATACTTTGATTGAAGCTTTGAGCCGTATTGCCGATGCCGAAGGTGTGGATGCCGAAGAAGATGCCATTGCCCTTTTGGCAGAAAAGGCTCGAGGCAGTATGCGCGACGCCCTTTCTTTGATGGATCAGGCCATGGGCAGCGAAAAGGTCATGACTGCGGCGGAGTTGAATCGTTTGACCGGTTCTGTGCCTTACGAGTTTTGGCCCGATTTTTTCCGCAGTATTGCTCAAAATAATTTGCCGGCTGTTTTTTCTGCTTTGGATGGAATTGAAAAGGACGGTAAGGATCTGCGTCAATTCTTTCGGGATTTTCGCGATTTTGCCGGGGATCTTATCGGCAGCAGTGTTGCCGATGGAAAAAACCGCTATCAACAGATTTTAAAGGAATGCTCCGGTTTGTTTTCTCCCCAGCAGATTCTAGAGATGATTACGGTTTGTGGGGAAAGTGAAATTATTTTTCGCTATAACCGGGATGGAAAAGCCGTTTGCCGTTTCCTGATGGCGCGGATCATGAAAGCATTATATCCGGTGGTGGCTTCGGCGGCCCCCTCGGTGCCGATGGAAGCAGCACCGCCAAAGCAGCCAGAGATCATGCCTGCCTATGAGGATATCCCCTTTCCAACGGAAGCGCCTCCCGAGGAAGAACCGCCGATGGCCGAAGCTTTTACGGAAGCTCCCCGGAAAAAACCGGCAGCTGCCGCACCGAAGAAAACACAGCGACAAGATGATTTTGTTTTTCCTAATGAGACCATTGGGGCGACGAGGGGAGTTGAACCTCCGGCCAAAACGGAACCAAAATCGGCAAGCCGGCGGCCGGAGGATATTCCGCCCTGGGAAACGATTCCGGATCTTTCCTTTTCTTCCCTTTCCGATGCTTCCGAGGAAAAACCTGTTGCAAAAGCAAAGGAAATGCCGTTGCCGAAAAAAGAGATGCTGCCCTCGGAACCGGCGATGCCAAAGGCATCTGTTGCGGAAAATGCGCCTGCGGCTTCTGCCGAAGATGATATGGATTGCGAAGTGCTTCGCTCGAAGCTATTGAAGGAAGTGAAGGAAAAAAGCGCATCTACCTTTACCTGGCTATCCCATGGTGAGCTTAGTGAGATCAGCGGCAATGATGTAATCTTTACTTATAACTCTCATGACGGTCTGTTCCTTGATAAAGTGAAAGAGCCGAACCACACAAAAGTGATCGAAGCTGCATTGAAGCAGATCACCGGTCGTGCCATGCGTTTCCTGCCGCGGTTTGCTGCCGGAACACAAAATGAAGAATTGAGCCTCTTTTAACAGAGAGCCTAAGTATATGTAAAATTTCAGGAGGAATTTAAAATGGGTGCAAATATGCAAAAAATGATGAAGCAAATGCAGAAAATGCAGAGAGACATGGAAAAAATGCAGGCAGAAGCCGCAGAAAAAACAGTAGAAGCCTCTGCCGGCGGCGGTGCCGTTACCGTGACGGTTTCCGGCAATCAGGAAGTGAAAGCTGTTAAGATCAATCCCGATGCGGTGGATCTTGATGATATCGAAATGCTGGAAGATATGGTAATGGCAGCAACCAACGAAGGTCTGGAAAAATCCAAGGATATGGTTGCCGGAGAATTGAGCAAACTCACCGGCGGCATGAATATCCCCGGTCTCTTTTGATCGGAGGAACGCATGAATTGTTACCCCCCAAGCCTGGAAAGGCTTATGGCCGAGCTTTCAAAACTGCCGGGGATCGGCCCGAAATCTGCCCAACGGCTGGCCTTTTATATTCTGGAACGGGGCAAAGAGAGCGCTCTTTCTTTTGCGGCGGCCCTTACCGATGCCACCGAAAAACTGGGGGAATGTCCCGTTTGTTTTAATATCGCCGAGGAAGGCCATTGCGCCATCTGTGAAGATACCTCTCGGGATGATCGTGTGATCTGTGTGGTGGAGACTCCCAGAGATGTGCTTCCCATTGAGCGGAGCGGCTCTTTTCAGGGGCGTTACCATATTCTTGGCGGTTTGCTTTCTCCCATGGAAGGCATCGGCCCCGGGGATATCCACTTAAAAGAGCTTTTGCAGCGTCTGCAGGATGATACCGTAGAAGAAGTGATCCTTGCTACCGGCTCCAATGTGGAAGGAGAAGCTACGGCGGCATATATTGCCGATCTGCTGAAGCCTGCCGGGATCCGGGTGACTCGCATTGCCCAGGGGATGCCCGTTGGCGGAGATTTGGAATATATTGATGAAATCACCCTGGCACGGGCTTTGACCGGTCGTAGGGAATTTTAAGGATATCGTAAGAGGAAAAACCAATGAACATGGACTACATTGCCTTTGCCAAAGAGCTGGGCTTTACCGCAGGGGCATATTTTGACCCCCGTACCCTTTCTTTTGAGGACAGCGGTATTTTGCGTGACGGCTGCAAAAGCAACGATTGCGGATTTTACGGTCGCTTTTGGACTTGCCCTCCCGGTGTGGGTTCCGAGGAGGCAGTGGCGGCAAAGGTAAAATCCTATCACCACGGTTTGGTGCTGCAAATGCTTACCGAAGCCATTAGCTGTGACCTTCAGCCGGAACTTTTTGCGGAGGTTTCCGGCACCTTTAATGAAATGACCCGTATGGTTCGGGCAGAGCTGGAAAAGGAAGTGGGCAAAACCTATGTTTTGGGCATGAGCGATTGTCGCCTTTGTGATGAATGCGCCTATCCAAAAGAAAAATGCCGCCATCCGGAGCAGGTGGTTCCCTGCATTTCTGGCCATTGCGTCAATGTCTATCGCCTTTGGGACAGCACCGGCTACCGCCGTGCCGATCTCAGCGAAAGTGATTTTTACAGCATGCTGTTGTGGTAAAATATCGTAAGTAAAGAGGGTGTACTCAAACAGCCGTTGGTAGCCTTGCTTATCGCGGTTTGGGTATACCCTCCTTCTTTATCTGAGATAACCTATATTCGGGTTTTTCTTATAAAAGACCCCGGTGCAGATTGCTTTTGTATATGCACCGGGGTCTTGCTCTTTTATACTGTGTTGTTATGCGTCGATGTTGAGCAGGAGGTTTTCAAAATCCTTGAACTCATCTTCATCTACGATATAGTAATCTCCTTCGTCGGAAATTTTGAGAGTGGTTTCTATTGCATCGCCGTATTGAGGATCTTTCAGCTGTTCTTCGATAAGGTTGCAAAGAACACTCAGGGCGGTTTCGTACATTTCATCTTCGCTCATATCGGCGGTGAGGGTTTCTGTCAGAGCATCGGTGTAGATGCCGTTTTCGTCCGTTGCAACGCTGGCAAAGGAAAGCAGAGGATAAACGGTAACGGCTACGGTATAACCGCCGTCTTCATCTTCGGTAGCTTCACCGACTTCGTATTTGGTTGCAGCATATACATCGGATAACATTTTTTTGGCGTTTGCCAGAGTTTCATCGGAAGGATTGGTTACACCGCTGAGTGTTGCCAGATTTTCAGCCATTTCGTTAATGGAGTCTTCTCTGTCCTTTTTCAGGCTTTCGATGCTGTTTTCGTCATCAAGGTTGTCCAAAAATTCCTGAGATTGTTCGTTGTGGTAAACGCTGTCCAGGGTGCCCTGCATGTAAGCTACAGGGTCAAAGGTTTCGCCGCAGGCCGTGAGGGAAAGAGCCATCAGTGCTGCCAACATGGAACCTAGTAGGATTTTAGTGATTCTTTTCATTCTGTTCTCCTTCTTTTCAGTTGTTTTGCCGATTTCCCATGGTTTTGAATTGTGATTTTATGGGATATCCCCTGCAAAACATGAACTGTAGTTGTCAGCAAAAGTATATCATATTTTGTCGAAAGGGGCAACGGGTTATTTTATATGGTCTTGCCGTTTTGGCTTTTTCTTTGTGCGGTACTTGTTTTTAGTGGTGTTTTTCGGTATAATAAATAAAATATACAGATTTTCCGAAAGGACGTTACATAACATGAAATTAGGTATCGTCGAAAGCGAACCTGTTTCTATAAGTCTCCGTAAGCGCACAAACGCCGATATAGCCTGATATGACAGGCATTTTCAGATGAAGCTAATCCATATAAGTTCATGTTTCCCTACGCATCCCCACGCGGAAATGGCGTAAAAATGGCGTAGAGAACCGGCGATACGCAGTTGCGAAAATTGGCCTGCTGCAACATTACTAAGAATATTCAAGCTGCCCTGCGCACAAGCAGGGCAGCTTTTTTATCTGCACACCGGCG
>CAKUYE010000009.1 GCA_934702375.1 uncultured Bacillota bacterium
TGTCACAAAGGCTTTTGCGGTCTTTGTGTTTCGTTTTCCGTATTGGTTTATAAGTTGGAAAATTCGGTTTCGGGAGAGATGTAATCTTCGGATTCCGGTGGCTGCGGGTCGGTTTCGTCGAGTATTCTCAAGATTTCCTTCCCGATAAGGGATTCCGTCAGATTCTCTTGATTCGCTTCCAGGAATGTCAGTAACATCTCTTCCTGTTCCGGTGTCTTGATAAAGGCTGACAGGCAGCCCGCCATATCCCTGTCCATCAGATTGGCTCCGCCCACTATATGACATATCCGTTTCATTGTATCTGTAAGCACTTCCTGCTCCCTCCTCGTATATTTCCCTCAGCGCATTATCGCGCGTGTTATCTTGTCTGTGCACGGTGAATGTGTAATCTTCGGTATTCGTAATTTCGCAAACATAAGCATTACCACGGTGCATTACCATAAAAGTATCGCCAACCTTTGCTCCACTATGAACAGCACGAGAGATTTTCGCTAAAGAATAAGTTCTAAACTCATTCGGTCTCCGCTTCGGTTTTCGTCTGCGTCTAAGTGAATATTGTACATCATCACCGATAACCCCATCATCAGCCGTCAGCAAAGCTTCACGCCAACGGTCACGCATTTCCAGAATGAATTTCTGTTCTTTCGTGCCGGTAATCTTCGTCGCAAGATGTTGTAACCAGTCCGCAACTTTTTCCGCAAAACTGCGGTTTACCTTAACGACAGCACGTAAGGTGTCCATATCGGTGATACCCTTTTTCTCGAAAAACTCCGCAATCATTTCACGGTTTACATCTTCGGCAGTCCGCAGGGTATCGCCATATCGTTCCTGAATTTCCGCCCGAATACCGCCAACATCTGCCTGATAAAAGTCCAGAATCATTTGCTGTATCTGGGGGTAATATGCTGTCCCTTCAATGGAATGGGTCAGTTCGTGAACGATGATTTGAGCAACAGGATTTTCGCTGTTCGGATTGATACGAATAACGCCGTTGCTGTAAGAGCCGTTGGCAACCTCATCAAGGGAAAGCTCCCCTTCGCCGATGTACGGGTCAAAGAGAATCTGCCGCCCTGTGTTCTGGGAAATCTCCCGGGCAAAGGTTACAACATTTTCCGCCACACCATAGCGTTTGCCGCTCCATCCGGTAAGGTCATCCATATGCCTACCGACTTCGGCAAAGTAGCGTCTGCGTTCCTCTGCCTTCTGCTGCATTTCGCTGTCGTTTTCTTTTCTTCTATTATATACCAACTCATCGGTTTTCACAAGATTTTTTGAAGCGGCATCTCGCACCGCCGTGATAGACATATCCGCAGCACATCAACGGTCTAAACGGCCCAAAAGCTCTATTATCAAGCGCAATAAAAGCGGAAAACACTAGATACTTAAAAACCTCCAAGCGCCTATACGTTTTTCTGGCGCTTGGAGGTTTTTCTATACTCTTTTTACCGGAATACTGATTTCCGTCACAAATTGGTTGATATCATTGGTGATACCGTAATCGATCAGCGTGACTTCTCTGGAGGTTCCGGCAACTTCTAGAGAATTTTTGCGGATATAAGCCATCAACTTTCTATATTGTGCTTCAGCCTCTCCGTGGCTGCCGCAAAAATGGATCGACACACAAAGGGAAGCGGGAACCTCTTCAATTTCTCCGTTATAGCGATCCTCCTTATCTAAAATAAGAAAAACAGAATCATACTCACGGAAATCTCCATGCTCCAAATGCTCCTTACGGATGCCGATTCCAACCTTACCAAGAAAGGTTACCGGCTCCGCCTGATCCGGATAGAGCTTTCGCAATGGCTCTTCCAAGTCAATGGAGGCTTTTACCGAAATGGGACCTTCAATCCAGGCTAAACGGCAAGCTTCTTTTTGATGCACACAAATTTGATCCAACGGAGAATTTCTGGCATCGCGTAATTGAAGCAAACGATGATCGATCTTTCGTTCGATCATTGCCAACTCCCGCTGCCGTTTGGCAATAGCCTCTTTTTGCTGGCACAATTTCTTTTCAATCAAATCAATATCTTTGTTCTGTAAAAAATCGGCAATTTCCGGCAGTGGAATATTTAACATTCGCAGGTAACGAATAGTATTCAGCGGTTCAAATTGGCGATCGCTATAATAACGATAGCCGGTTTCCGGATCAATATATTCCGGAGTCAGCAAACCAATGGTTTCGTAATGGCGCAAAGTACCGGAACTGATATGAAAAAGTTTTGCCATATCACCGATGGAAAAAAGTTGTTCGCAGCCAGCTTAAATTCCTCCCACCGGATTTTGCCTTTGTTTTTTCAGCATCAAAGAAAAGGCTATGCCGCAAATGATAATGGAGAGGAAGGAACCGGCGACGGTGGATAATCCCATAGGAAACAAGGTTGAGGGGAAAAGCTTGGACATAAGATATGCTCCGGGAACACGCACCAATACAATGGAACAAATATTATGCAGGAAGGAAAGCTCTGAGCGGCCACAGGCACAAAAATACCCACTGAAACAAAAATGAAAAGCAACAAAAACAGCATCCCAAATATATCCATGGAGATATTGAGCCCCGGCAAGAATAACACCGGCATCATTTGTGAAAAAACCAACGGTAGGTTCTGCAACAAATTGCATTGCAAGGGCAAGAATCAAACCATAACAAAAGGAAATCAGAATTCCATATTTCAAAACCATAACGGCTCTGCGCCCTTTTCCGGCACCGATATTTTGAGCGCCCAAGGCAGAAACCGTAGCCAACATCGAAGAAGGTACAAGAAATAGAAAGCTGATGATCTTTTCTACAATACCCACAGCGGCAGCATCAGTCAAACCTCTGCTATTGGCAATGATGGTAATGACAATAAAACCAATCTGAACACAGCCATCCTGCAACGCAACGGGAATTCCTATTTTCAACAATTTTCCCATAATAGAAGAACGGGGCCGAAAATCATTTTTTCCCAATTGTGCTCCCGTTTTACGTTTTTTCACCGTGATCAAGGCAATGACCACACTAAATCCCTGAGAAAGTGTTGTGCCAAGAGCAGCACCGGCAGGCCCCATACGGAAAGCTCCCATGAAAAGATAATCCAAAGCAATGTTAACAACACAAGCCACAGCAATAAAATACATCGGCGTTTTGCTATCACCTAAACCACGAAAAATTGATGCAATAATGTTGTAAGCTGTAATAAAAGGAATGCCAATAAAGCAAATGACTAAATAGGATATCGTTCCATCCACCGCTTCTGTAGGTGTAGACATCACCGAAACGATAGGTTCAATACACAACAACAAAACAAGGGCAAGAATCACAGATAAGGACATAAATAAAGTGATCGTATTGCCAATGCCGGCAGAAACTCTTTTTTGATCTCCGGCTCCCACCGCCTGACCAATCGAAACGGTAGTACCCATAGCAAGACCGACGATCATTACCGTGATCATATGCATTACCTGACTGCCGATGGAGACTGCCGTTGTGGCGGCAACATCTTCAAATTGTCCGATGATAAAAAGATCCGCCATCCCATAGAGAGTTTGCAAAAAATACGATAATAAATAGGGTAATGAAAAAATAACAATATTATTCAAAATACTACCTTCAGTAAGGTTACGTTCCATTTCCCGGCACCTCCTTTCTTAAAACATTTCATATGATTTTATGATACCAAAAGAAATGTTTCAAACGCATTGGTAGCATTATAAACTCTACAATTATTGTAGAGTCAATACCTGATTTCCAAAAAATAAAATCAAATCACAAGCCTATTTTTACAGAAAGATATGAAAAAATCACGATCTTAGGATCGTGATTTCTTACTTATTGGAGCGGGCAAAGAGATTCGAACTCTCGACGTCCACCTTGGCAAGGT
Source organism: uncultured Bacillota bacterium (assembly GCA_934702375.1). Taxonomy (GTDB): domain Bacteria; phylum Bacillota; class Dehalobacteriia; order UBA7702; family UBA7702; genus UBA7702. The sequence goes on from CAKUYE010000009.1 coordinate 3,861, forward strand.
GGCACTCTACCACTGAGTTATACCCGCAATTTTTTAGGTAGTGGCGACGCAGATGGGGCTCGAACCCACGACCTTCGGCGTGACAGGCCGACGCTCTAACCAGCTGAGCTACTGCGCCATTCGGCGAAGCCGTTATAATGAGCCGGATAACCGGAAAATATCATATGGAGCGGGCAAAGAGATTCGAACTCTCGACGTCCACCTTGGCAAGGTGGCACTCTACCACTGAGTTATACCCGCATATATGGTGCTTCGGGGCGGAATCGAACCACCGACACGGGGATTTTCAGTCCCCTGCTCTACCGACTGAGCTACCGAAGCAAATGGCGACGCAGATGGGGCTCGAACCCACGACCTTCGGCGTGACAGGCCGACGCTCTAACCAGCTGAGCTACTGCGCCAATATGGTGGGCGATGACAGGCTCGAACTGCCGACATCCTGCTTGTAAGGCAGGCGCTCTCCCAACTGAGCTAATCACCCTTAAAGTCACAAAATAGATTATATCACACATTCTCGTCTTTGTCAACACTTTTTTTGCATTCACAAAACTTTAATCTGTTTTGTTGCTTCGTTTACCGAAGCAAGAATATTCTACCGCAAATCGCGGCATTTGTCAACACTTTTTTTTACTTTTTGGCAAAAAATGGATCAAAGCTTCTTTTACAATGGTCGCGCCCAATATTTCCGTAATTCCGCTGCGATCATATGCAGGCACGATCTCCGTAAGATCCATGCCGACAATATGCAAGCTTTGCAATAAGGCAATGGTCTCGAAAAGTTCCGTCGTGCCGATACCTCCGTAAACAGGGTGGCCGCTTCCCGGTGCAAAAGGCGGATCCATTACATCGATATCTATGGTAAGATAGATTGGGTATTTGTATAAACGATGCATTTCCTCCAAGATTCCCTTTTTAACTCGAGGCGGCAAAATACCCTCATAACTATGGCATCGTTCCAACGCATCCCTACTTCCTACCCGAATGCCCCACTGGCAAAGATCCTCGGAAACCAAAGTATCTTCCAAAAGCGCGGAAAACAGATTATCATGTGATACCGGTCCGCTGCTCCGTATTTCCAAACCGGAATGAGCGTCCAAAGAGATGACTTTAAGCTGAGGATATGCTGTTTTTGCAGCTCGAATCAAAGGATAGGATACCGCACGGGTGCCACCAAGGGTGAGTAAAAATTTCTTTTCCGCAAAAATCCCGGAAGCCGTTTTTTCAAGCTGAGAAAAAACAACTTCTTCGGAAAGATCACAGAGCACCATATTTCCTTTATCCTCAATATTCCATTGCTCCAAACAGGTTCCGGTTTCCGGGTGAAAAGTACTGATATGCTGTGAAAAACGGCGAATGCCATCGGCTGCCGAAAAAGCACCTCTGCGAAAGGATGCCGGATCTTCATAAGGGCAGCCCAAAATCACACCGTCGGCAAAACGACAGCGGGGCTCCGCCGATAAAAAAGGAACAAAATCATGATCTTTACACATAAACCATCCACTCCCTTAAAAGGAACTATAATCTGATATATATGCATAGATCACGGATTTTATGCCAGGAAATTATTTTGTTTTCTCTTTTAGAAATAGCCGGGGACAAAGATCGCCAACAGGACAACGATCACAAAGGGGCTTCTGTGCTTTACAGCAACGACGACCGTGAAAAATCAGCCAATGATGAGCCGCAGCCCAATCTTTTTCCGGAATCAGCTCCATGAGATCATTTTCTACCTTGCGAACATCTTTACCGGCGGAAAACCCCATGCGGCGGCTAACCCGAAAAACATGAGTATCGACGGCAAGAGCGGGAATTCCAAAGGCAACACTCATTACAACATTGGCACTTTTTCGCCCGATACCCGGCAAGCTTTCCAAAGCTTCCCGTTCTTTCGGTACCTCCCCATGATACTGCTCCACCAATATTTGACTAAGGGCTGCAATATTCTTGGCCTTGTTTTTATAGAGACCGCAGGATTTGATCATTTCCCGGATACGGTCTTCCCCCAAAGCAGCCATGGATTCGGGATCCGGCGCAATCTGAAACAGCTCTTTTGTCACAATATTCACCCGCTCATCGGTGCATTGGGCCGAAAGCAACACGGCAATAAGTAATTCAAACGCATTTTGAAAATGCAGCGCCGGTTTGGCATCGGGGTATGCTGCCGCCAAAAGAGATAGCATTTTTGTTTTTTCTTCTTTTTTCGTTATTTTTTCCATAATAGAAAATTATAGCGGATTTTTTTCGATTTGAAAAGAGCATGAAATGTTTTTTTTAGGGACATACTAAGCATCGCAGTCAACTTAAGGAAAAGGAGGTGTCCTCAATGGAAAATCTGATCTGCCACGTGGAAGAATGCAAATACAACCACGCAAAAGCCTGCTCTGCCAGAGAAATTACTGTTTCGACCAACACTCCCCAAATGAAAGCCGTAACCGCCAGCGATACTGCCTGTGAAAAATTTGAACGCAGAAACGGCTGCTGCTAACGCAGCAAAATAAAAAGAGGATGCAGCAATCCAATTCGTTGCTGCATCCTTTTTTTCATATTTCATTTACGCCAATCCGTTAAGATCCGCATAAGGATCTTCCAGGGCGGCAATATCCGTTGCGGCACCGGCAGCCACCAACAAAGTACATACTTCTTTTAAAGTCTCAGGAGCGTCATAATCCATGGAAAGTTCATCACATAATGTCTTAAACACCCGAGCAAGGGATTGCGCCATAAAATCCGTTTTGTAATTCGCATAGCGCTTTTTCACGTTCCAACGGGCAAACATCAGCTCCGCAAAAAATATGGAATCCATATTGGTTAAAACAGCAAAAGTTTTTTCCGATGGGACATAGTCTTCCTCTGTAAGCTCGTAAAGAGCGATTACGATACCGGCATGATAACAATGAAGAATGGCTTGTTCCGCAAGGGTCTCTTTCAAGGTATATTTTTCCAAAACATCCGGAGAAGTCAAAAAAGTTTCCGCATATTTTGCGGCAATATCCATCAAGGCAGTATCTTCCAGCTTCGATTGTATTTTTTCCATTTTGAATCGATCCAGGGCTTCATCTGTAAAACGCAATGATAATTCCGACATAGTATCCTCCTCTGTGCGTTGCTCCATATTTTTATAGTATAGCAATTAAAAAAAAGAAAATCAAGGTGCGGCATCATCGTATCACCTTGCATCCTTCACAATTTTGTGGTTTAATAGAAACGGATATTTTTTTTATGTACAAAATTGTTCAAATAAATCTACAAAGAAGGAGTTGCACATGAAAAAACTGAAACGGTATCTCAAAGCCCCTTTGAGTGCAGGATTGACATTACTGATTTGTTTTGTCTTTTCCGTCGGGGCAATGGCAGCAAACGGCTCAAATTACTATGCAAATGAAGAAGCTGCCGAGGATGAAGGATGCACAACCACCGCAATCGATTACTTTTATACGGGTATCACACCCTCCGCAAGTAAGGACGGAAATCTCGTTGTGGTTCTGGACCCGGGGCACGGTGCCGTAGGCCATAATACAAGCCCCATTTCCAAAGTATCGGAAAGCACCTATAACTACAAAGTTGCATCCTACTGCAAAGCCTATCTGGAAAAATACGGCAACGTGACGGTCTATATGACCAGAGGTGCCGACCAAGATTACAGTTTGGAAGAACGAGCCCAGATCGCATCCAAATACGGAGCGGATCTTTTGATCAGCTGCCATTTTAACGCCGGCGGCGGTTCCGGCTGCGAAGTATACGTTTCCCGTTTGGAAGAATATGCATTGACGGATTTCGGTCGAACCATTGTTAATCAGCTCAATGCATTAGGGATCTCGAAACGCTCTCCGGCAGTAAAAACGAGACAATCAGAAACAAATACCCTTTGGACCGATAACACGCGCATTGCCGACTATTACGGCATCATCAAGCATCCGGCAAAACGGGAGATCCCGGCTTGCATCATTGAACATTGCTTCTACGACAATGCTTCCGAAGTCAGCCGCTTCATGAGCAGCGATGCAAAGCTGCAAGCCCTTGGAGAAGCCGATGCCAAAGCAATTATTTCCTATTTCAAACTGGATCAAAGCATCAGTGATACGACCCTGACAAACCAGAAATATACTGCAATCCAGGAGTTGGACAGCATTTACAACAGTCTGAATAAAGAAAATTACAGCAGCTATTACCGCAGCAAAATCGAAGCTGTTTACACCGATGCAAAAGATCGCATCAATGCCGCCAACAACCTCGGCAAAATCGATCTGACGTTAAACAGAGCCACCAAAACATTAAAGAACTACCCTTCATTGAGAGCAGGAGAAGGCATCTACAGCGATACCTCCACAGGAGCGTGGTATTACCCGGCCGTACTTTACTGCACCGAAAATAAGCTTTTCTACGGTACCAGCGACACAACATTTTCTCCCCAAATGGCCATTACCCGGGGAATGTTCATCACGGTAATCGGCCGCATGGCCAATGCCGATAATACTTTGCCGGCACAAACAAAATTCAGCGATGTAGATGCAAATCAGTACTACGCACCTTATGTAAAATGGGGTTCCGAAAACAACATCATTGCAGGGATGAGCGAAACCTCTTATGCTCCCAATACAATGATCCGCAGAGAAGATATGCTCCGCATTCTGCAAAATTATTGCAACACCGCAGGAATCGAATTAAAAGACGTATCGACCAAGACCGCTGCCGACTTTAAAGACAATGCATCTATCGATAGCTGGGCAACGGAAGCCATGGATTGGGCAATTGCAAAAGGCATCATCAACGGAAATGACCAAAATCGCCTGTGCCCCAGAGAAAATGCAACCAGAGCAGAAGTCGCTCAGATCATGATGAACTTCTGTAAAAGCATCGGGAAATAAGCCGAGTTTTCAGCCCACGGCAAAGACGGTATTGCCCCATCATCGGAGCAATACCGTCTTTTTTCGGTTCTGTAAAATCATGAAAACGTACCGTCAGAACTTACCACTCTTGCCAGAGAACCCGTCGCTGTCCACGGAAGTGCCGCTGCCGCCTTTGTCCTTTTCGATCACTCTGCGAACCTCCGTCGAATAGGTAAAATAGTCGTTACGATGAGTAAAATTGACACTACCGACCACATAAGCATCGGCTTCGGCACCTTTTTTCACCGATTTCATTTGGGCGCGGAAGACCATACAGATGATCAGGGCGAGGATCAAAGGCACGAGAACCACAATGGCAATGCGCAGTAAAGGACTTTCGGAAACAGCACCGGAGCTCACATCAACGGGCTGACCGCTTCTTGCCGCCGCAAGAAATTCATCGCAGCCGCTGATATAAGCCTTGAAGCCGCCGTACCAGTCATCATCGCCGAATTTTGACAGGAAACGATCTGCCAGTACATCCTTTCCGTGATCGGTAAAGGCCGCATTTCCAAAGTCACCGTAGGCGATCAAGGAATAGTCGCGATCCGACATACTGAGAAGCAGGAAAACACCGTCAAAGTCATCACCCCAGCCAAGGGTATTGTCCAGATAGATCGTCTTTGCCGCTTCGTAAACGCTCTGCGAATTATACTGCGTATAGTCCTCAACGATCATGGCATATACACCGCAGCCGTATTTTTCCGAGACCTGGGCAGCAAGGACATTAAGGTTCGCCAAATCGTCACTGCTGATATAACCGCCGCTGTCGGTAACATAATCGATCGCCGCCTGATTGAAACCGGTCACAACATAACCGTTGTCCTCTCCGGTGTCGGAGGTGGCTACGGCAGAACCACTGCAACCCTCCACAATGAAATACTGCTTTAAGGTTTCCGCATAAACCGATAGGCCCGCATTGCAGGCACTTTTATCCTGTTCCAGATCGCCGGACCATGAGTCGGCGTTGAAATTTGCCCCTACTGCGGTATGAAGAGCATTCCCGATGTTTTCCTCCCCGAAAATCGTTGCGGCAACACCGTTCAGCTTAATGTAATAGTTGTCGAAGGCAATACCGGTCTCGTCGCTGTGAACCTGAACGATCAGAAAAACGCCGTTCCGGTTGCCGCCGTAGCCGTACTCATATTTATCCCAGAAAATATCGGCATACTCGGCGAGGGAATAGCCTTCGGTGTCCGTAATGATATCGCAGCGTACCTCAACACCGTATTCGTCGGTGATCTCGGAAAAATAGTCACTGAGGGAGCCCATATTTCCGCCATCCAATTGGCCGGTATCGTCATAAATGAGACCGTAATCCTCATAAGCCATGGCAGGAGCCGCAAAGCTGAAAACCATAATCAGGGTCAGAAGCATTATCCATAGTTTTCGTTTCATTACTTTCGCCCCCCTTTAATAGACCAATGCCATAATAATGGCAGCTATGATCGTCAAGACTACATCGATACCAAGGAAGGTAAGCCAGAATTTGCCCTTGGATATCGGCAGATCACCGACCATTTTCCCTGTTTGCCCGTTCATGGCGAAAAGAAAGTCCTGTCCGTTCCATTTTGTATTTAAAAGCCACACCGGCATCAGCGCATAATGGACCTTTCCCCGTTGAATGGAGATATTCTCTGAGACGGATATACAGGTTTCATAGCCTGCCGAGGCATCGCGATAGAACAGATCCCGTACCGTTTTGGCGGCCCGTTCATCGGCGCGGTCAGAACACTCCTCTACGGTGACATCATATTTATCCGCAAGAAAACCGGGAAGATAAGCCGTGGAAAAGGGTTTTAATTCACTGTAATCGAAGGGCTCTATGGAATCCATATGTTCATCCGGCATTTTACTGGAGGCATCGGCGGGGATCCGCTCAAAAGGCACAATCCCGGCACGATCCATACGATAATGGTCGGTGATCGTCACCTCCTCATCCCCTTCGGTATGGGTATGAGAGCGCGTTCCTTGGTAGGCGATATTGCCGTCTACGACACCGTCAAAAAGCCAAAAGGGCACATAGATACCTTTGATCTCCTCCAGATGATTTCCGTCGGCAAAGGTTTTCGGCAGGAATATTTTACCTCGGTAATGTTTTTTCAGCGTGGTGATTGCATCAGCTTTCCCCAGCTTAAAGGGGATGACATAATCCGGCTTCAGCATACCGCTGAACTGTCCGGGAATCACGGTAGGATTCCCGCAATAAGGGCAGCTGGTTGCCGCCGTCGTTTCATCGCAGATCAGCTCTGCGCCGCAGGAGGGGCAGCTGTAAGCCTTCATCTTTACGCCGTCTTCCCCCCAATCGCTGTTGATATCGGAGAAATCCCAGCTCGACTCTTCGTCGCTCTCGGCGGCCTTTTCCTCTGCTTCGTCAGAGACCCGGGCAGCAGCGGCTTCCTTTTCGGCAAAGAGAGCTTCGATCTCCTCTACATCATAGCAGCTGCCGCAGTATTCACATTCCAGCTTACCGGAATCCCCTGAAAAATGCAGGGGACCGGTGCAAGCCGGACATTTGTAGTTTGTTACCTGTGAGGGCACAAAAATCGCCTCCTTGATATAAGTCCGTTTTCAGGCAGTTAAGTCCGTTTTCAGCCGATCCCCCGCTTATTCCGCACTGTCTCCGTCCGCTGCTTTCTGAACAAAAGTATAGGTCATGCCGATATCCATCAGATCAACGGTAATGGTACCGTTTTCCAAGGTGCCGACACTTTCGGTACCGTCGATATCCAAGGTGATCTGATCGCCCTCTACCGACCACTTCATAGAGAACTTATCTCCATCAAGAACAAGCTTACCTTTGCCGCCGCCGTTTAATTCAAGAGAAGCACCGTTCTCCAAAACGTCGGAAACATCCATTTCCATACCCATCGCAGAAACCTTTGTACATTCATAAAAACCGCAGTTGGGATCATCACTGTCACTGCCGCAAGCGGTCAAGGTAAAAAATAAGGCAAACACTAAAAACAACGCACTGATTTTTTTCATTGAGAGACTCCTTTCTTTCTTCCACCGAAATCAAGATTCTTTGAGACTGCCGCCGCACTCCGAACAAAAACCGGTCCGTTCTACATTACTGCCGCACCAGGGGCAGACCACCATGGCTCCGGCAGAGGGAACTCCTCGGGAGGATTGCTGAGGCTGATCGTAGCCCTGCTGAGGCTGGTTGTAGCCCTGCTGAGGCTGGTTGTAGCCCTGTTGGGGCTGGTTGTAGCCCTGTTGGGGCTGGTTGTAGCCCTGCTGAGGCTGGTTGTAGCCCTGCTGAGGCTGGTTGTAGCCCTGCTGAGACTGGTTGTAGCCCTGTTGAGGCTGGTTGTAGCCCTGCTGAGGCTGGTTGTAGCCCTGCTGAGGCTGGTTGTAGCCCTGCTGAGGCTGGTTGTAGCCCTGCTGAGGCTGGTTGTAGCCCTGTTGAGGCTGGTTGTAGCCCTGCTGGGGCTGGTTGTAGCCCTGCTGAGGCTGGTTGTAGCCCTGCTGAGGCTGGTTGTAGCCCTGCTGAGGCTGGTTGTAACCCTGCTGGGGCTGGTTGTAGCCGGGAGCAAAGCCGCCGCATTGACCGCGCATACAGGGATTCAACAAGGCACCCTTGATCGTTTCTCCCATATTCAGACAAGCCTGATATTCCGGGTCAAAAACATTGCCTCTGCCGGAGCAGAAGGAACCGCCGGAGTTATCCTCCTGAACAACGATGGAGGACGGGTTTAAACGATAGCGAATCTCATTGATCCAAGGATGGTTGACCTTGATGTCCACATAAAAATCGTAGCTGCAACGATACCGCGGCGGGTTATAGCTAACGTTTTCACCTTGGGAATTTTTTCTCTTTTCCTCCTGCCGTGATTCATTGATGTCAATAATACAGCTCGTTACCTTGGCGATATCAATGACATCGGGATTACTGTTTCTGTAATTTTCGCCATGGGCGACCATAAACTTACCGGCATTTTCATCAAGGAACAGCACGTATCCGCTGCTGCCCCTTCCCATGCGAAAGGAACGCGTCACCTGAAAGGCATTCACCGCATGTTTGTTCTCTTCCCGGTATTGTAGCTGCTTTTTAATGTCCTCTACGCTGCTTTTGCGCCGCTCACTGAACCAGGGAGAGAGCTTTTTGGCGCACTCCTTGCACATATCGCCGTCCTCCAGCTTGCGATTTCCCAGCAGGCCAATCTCACCGCCGCAGATCGCACATTCTTTTTTATCGAGCAATTTTCCAAGCAAGCCCATATGGATTCCTCCTTGTCATGATTTATCCTTCGAGTCTTAAAACCCGAAAAAGATTCATACGATATCTCCGTCGTCAAAGGGGTCGCCGCATTCCGGGCAGAATTTCGGCGGATTTTTTGGATCCTCCGGCTCCCAGCCGCATTTGTCACAACGATACAAGGGTGCTCCCTCCGGTTTTTTCGCACCGCATTCCGGGCAGAATTTCCCTTTATTAACGGCACCGCAACTGCATTGCCAGCCGTCGGGCTGCTCGGGACGTTTCGTACCGCATTCCGGGCAGAACTTGCCGCTCACCACAGCACCGCAGCTGCATTGCCAGGTATCTGCGGCAGGCTTCGGCTCCGGCTTTTTGGTGCCGCATTCCGGACAGAATTTACCGCTTACCGCAGCGCCGCAGCTACATTGCCAGGTATCGGCAGGGGGAACGGCGGTAGCGGCGGGGGCAGCGGGAGCCTGGGGCTGTGCCGGCTGTTGCTGCTGACCCATTTCAAAGAGGCTTTTCGCATTCATACCGCCGGCGGCACCGGCCATATTCATACCCATAAAGGCCATTGCCGGTCCGGCTCCTTCGTTGGCGGCGGCACTTTGCATGGCGGCGGATTGTGCGCCGACGAGATGCGCCGCAGCCATCGTGGGATTGCGAAGGGCGGCGTTACGCTGCAATTCCTTGATCATCTGTTCGTCTTCTTCGTTGGCTTTTACGCTGGATACCCCGAAGGAGACGATCTCGATCCCGCGCAGATCCCGCCATTTCGCGGAAAGAACATCGTTCAAGGCGTCGGACAATTCCATGGTATGGCCGGGCAAAGCACTGTAGCGGATCCCCATTTCCGAGATCTTGGCGAAAGCCGGCTGCAAAGCCGTGAGCAGCTCCGTTTTCAGCTGGCTGTCCAGTTTTTCTCTGCTGTATGCTTCCTCCACATTACCGCAGATATTGGTATAGAAGAGGATGGGGTTGCAGATATGATAGCTGTATTCCCCAAAACAACGAATGGCGATATCAATATCGAGACCGACATTCTGATCGACGACTCGAAAGGGCACCGGCGACGGCGTGCCGTACTTGTTGCCGATAAGCTCCTTGGTATTGAAATAATAAATACGCTGATCCTTCGGAGCATCGCCGCCAAAGGTAAAACGTTTGCCGATATTCTTGAAAACATCCTGGACGCTTTTACCGAGAGGACCGGTGAAGATCGAAGGCTCCGTAGACATATCATAAGTGTATTCCCCTGGCTCTGCGCAGATATCAACGACTTTTCCCTGCTCCACAATGAGCATACACTGACCGTCGGCAATGGCGATCAGAGAACCGTTGGAGATGATATTATCGACACCCTTAGTGTTGCTGGAGCGTCCCGAAGTTCTTTTTTGCCCTTTCACTGCCAAAATATCTTCGGGGATCGATTCACAATAGAAAAACTCCCTCCATTGGTCGGCCATTACTCCGCCGGCAGCACCGGCAATTGCTTTAATGAGACCCATGATTCACGACTCCTTTTCTGTATAATTTTTCCTAAACGACTTGCCTTCACTGTACCTTACGCCAAAGACCCTGCGCTTTTTCCTCCTCTTGCAAAGCGAGGGAAGAAAGCACCGATGCGGTACCCGCATTTTTAAAAATACAACGGAATACGGCTTACGTTTCTCCACACATCTTTTCTATACAATATAAACATTTGAAAAAAGGCAGGATTCGACAGTTTCATCTCTTATATTTTATCTTCTACCGCTCTTTTTCGCATCGCTAAAATTAGTATTTTTTTACCCGTAAAAAAATTTTAATACCCTAAAATCACCAAACCGCTCTCTCTGGCAGCCACCGCTAGACGGGTTCGGGAATCAAAGCCGGTTTTCTCCAGCATATGACGAATATGGCTCCGTACCGTCCAAACCGACATATGGAGCCGCTCGGCGATCACCGCATCCGGGTCGCCGCTGGTCAGCTCCCGCAAGACCTCCAGCTCCCGATCGCTCAGCTCATAGCTGCCGATATTCCCCAAAGTCACCTCCGGCGTTTTGTCCGGGTAAACAGACTCCCCGGCAACCGTGCGGTCCATCAGCGCAAGGATCGGCTCCTTGCTGATCTCCTTATACCAAAAGCTCTCTACGCCGGCGGCCTTTGCCCTTTCCATATAGGAACATTCCGGCATCGAGGTAACGATAATGATTTTGATATGAGGGTACTTCCTTTTGATGGTTTCCGCAGCCGCCAAACCGCTTTCCCCCATTGCGGTACAAACATCCATTAAAATAAGGTCAATGGGATTTTTCAGGCAATAGACCTCGGCCATGGCCGCAGACTCAATGGAGAACATTAAATGATAATTGGGGCTTTCATTGATAAACAGCTCAAAAAGCTGCCGCGGCATCGCCTGATCCTCCACGATCATTACATTAACCATTACTGTCACTGCTCCTTTCCCGGAATTTTTACAGTCAAAACAAAGCCGGGCTCACATCGCCAAGCCATGCTGCCGCCGACGGTTTCCAGCCGCTTACGCAAACCGGAAAGCCCTCCCCCTTCGGTAACATTTTCCCCGGGCAAAAGGCCATTGTTGGTAAAGACCACGGTATAACCGCCGGGCTCCTCCCTACAATCGATATGAAGCTTCGTTGCGGCACCGTGACAAACGGCATTCGTCAAGGCTTCTTTTGCCCCGAGAAAGATCAGTCGGGAAGCCCTGGGATCATGGGCGGGAAAAGCTCCCTCCATCTCAAGGGAGACCCCCACCGCCTTCGCCGCATTTTTCAACTGAAGCAGGGGATCGGTTTCCTTCTCCCGCATCATCTCGTGACGCAACAGAGAAACGCATTTTTGCCACATCGCCAATAAAGTGGCGGAGGTGGAAAGGTCGCGATTCGTTTTATTTAAAAGATGCCGCTTGGAGGCCAGCAAAACCTGACCCAAATAATCGTGGATCGTGATCTTTGCCTTTAATATTTCCTCATCCCGGGTCACCACCGTCAGGTCATCGCTGTAGGATAGCAATCGTTTATTCATTGCCGCCAGATCGTTATTATCCTGTCGCAGCTGATCTCCCAATCGATGAAGCTCTGTGGTATCCACAGCCAACAGCTGATAAATGACATTTCCCCCCGAAAGCAAACGCTGCTGCGTAAAAGTCCATGTCCTGCCGTCGGACAAACGGAAAACGGGAGTTTCGGAGGTGCCTAAAACCAAAACGTCGTCCGCCACGCGGCCCTCCCTCAGCGCCTGCCAAAAGCCGTGGATATTCCATAACCCTTTTTTTGTAAGGATATTACAAAGCTCCTCCATCTTTCGATTCACCAGCAGCGGCAAACCGTTTTCATAGGAAAAGCACATTCCCGTGGGCAAATTATCGGCGCTTTCCTTGATCGAATTGACGCCGACGGTATGATGAAATTTCCCGTAATGATAGATCATCAGCGCTCCGCCTGAAATCAGAAGGATCAGATAACAAAGACAAATTTCCCAAAGCGGCAGCTTTGCCCATGGAACCAGGGTCAAAGGCACCGAAGCTCCGAAAAGCAACGCTTTATGCAGGCACAGCAAAAACCAGGAAAGAACTCCGCCGCACAGGACGATGACCATCAAAGGGACGGCGATCAGGATATGGCGTCGATACAGTGCGATCAGAGCAAAGGACATCAGCAGCACGGTAAGAAGAAGCCCAAGCACAATAACAAGGATCCGGGGATAGAGTGCCAAATCGACGAAAACGATCATTTTTTTTCACCTCCCCGAGGCAGCCACAGCGTAAAGAACGCCGTATCGCCGTCGTGATTTACCGATCTTACGGCCCCGGCGGCAAGGATGCTTTCCCGCCGCCAATGCAGGGGCAGGCAGCGCGTGGGTCGATCGACGGTGATTTTAAGCAAAATATCCTTCTTTGCCGCCATGTTCACAAGCAAGGAGGTCATCCCCGGCAATGCCGATTCGATCACCGCTTCAAAAAAATCATAGATCAGCTTTGCGTGCTCCGAGGAAATATTCCCTTCAATGCTGCGGTGGAAGGATGCCGCAACACCGTAGACCTGAAGGTAGCCCACGGATTCCCGAATACAGTATTCCAGCTCCACACAGGGGAAAGAAGGCGTACCCTCGCCAAGCAGCAGTAAATTGGAACGCCGCTTGATATAGGCTCCGATCACACAGGCCAGAGCCAGCTTTTGATCAAAGCCCGGAGAAGCAAATTCCGGCAGCTGCAACAGAGTGATAAGGGTCTGCAGCTGATTGCTCGTTTCCTTTTCGATTTGTTCAAACAATCGCTTCTCTTCCTCGATCCGGGTCTTCTTCTGCTTTAAGGCCATTTCGGCCTGGAGCAGGGTGATCTCTCCCGACAACCTTTCCCCGGCCTCCTTGTGCTTTTGGATCATCAAGGATTCAGAGGATACATCGTCCAGCCAGATCACGTGTCCGCCACCGATTCTCGCGCTTTGCAGCCGCGTCGTATCATTCAGCAAAAACGGCTCCTTTACCGCCCGACGCATCATATCGACGGACAATTCCCCGGACTTGGCGGAGCAATAACAGAGTCGATACCTTTCATCGACGATACGGGCCGCCACCGTAGAGGATTCAAAAAGCTCGACGTAGCGACGATTTGAAGGGATGATTCCCATTTGAATACAGCTTTCCCAAAAAGAGGCGATCACAAAGCAAAGCATCGCACTCATTTCGATGATGCCGAATCGGGAGGAATCCGCAATATACAAAACGGTATAGAAGATGCCGGCGCCGAGAGCCCCCAAGGGCAGAAGCACCCGACGACGGATGCCGGGAATACGGCAGACACGGTTGACCTGCCACAGCATCATGACCGCCATAAAGAGGAGCCACAGCACCGTGATGTAATAGAGAACGCCATGGGTATAGTAATCTCTCCAAGCCGCAATACCGTCGGGGAAAGCGAAGGCAAGCTGATGAAAATCGTTGGTGAAAATCGCTAAAATCAACACCAGGGTGACGGTCAGGAAAACGACCCGGGGGATCCCGTAGGAGCTGCGCTTTGTCTCCCCGATGCAATGGGCCGCAAAATAGCCGAAGAGAGCCATGGAGAGCAGCGGCAGGTAGTAGCCATACCAGCAATACCGGGACAAGGCGATATCCCCGGGTAGCAAAGTAAATTTTACCGTTCGTAAAAGGATCCAGAAGGCCATGGCAAGCACTGTCAGGAGCAAATAAAACCGCACTCCCCTGTGCATGATCCGCTGATAAAGGGAGACCCCCCACAAAACGATCATCAATATGTAGAAGAAGAAGATCATGATGTCATGAAAAATGGCAAAGGTAAGGTCATTGCCGCGGCAAAATACCCGAAACAGGGATATCCATATCAAAGCCAGAAAGGCTCCGAGCCAACAGAACAATACTCGCCGATTCGTTTTATCCAATAACAGCTTCTTTTTCATCCGAGTCCCTTTACAAATCCTTTTCTTTCATTATACCAAATAACGCCGGGAATAGAAAGCATTTTCCTGAGCATTACCGCCCCGATGATTCCCCAAGCGACATTCTTTGTCTGATATTTCCAATTTTCAGCGGCATAACCGACCATGAAACCATCCATATTAAAAGCAGAGACTTTGAATGGGGGAAACAACATGGTCAATCGAAAAGTAGATCTTTGCGGCGTAGATACGTCCAAATTACCTGTTTTAAGTAATACTGTTATGAGAGAGCTTTTTCAGAAAATGCAAAAGGGAGATACCCTCGCCAGAGATACCATTATCAGCGGAAATCTTCGTCTTGTTCTCAGCGTGATACAACGCTTTGCAAATCGGGGAGAAAATCCCGATGATCTTTTTCAGGTAGGCTGCATCGGTCTGATCAAAGCAACGGACAATTTTGATCTCAGCCAGAACGTTCGATTCTCAACCTATGCCGTACCAATGATCATCGGCGAGGTTCGCCGCTACCTTCGCGACAACAATGCGCTCAGAGTCAGCCGTTCTTTAAGAGATATCGCCTACAAAGCATTGCAGGCAAAAGAAAACTATATCAACGAACATTCCAAGGAGCCTTCGGTTCGGGAAATCGCAAAACTTCTGGAGCTGCCGGAGGAAACTGTGACTTATGCCATGGATGCCATTCAGGATCCCATCTCACTTTATGAACCCATCTACCACGATGGCGGAGATCCCCTTCTGGTCATGGATCAAATTGGCGATGACAAAGCCGGTGACCATCTTTGGCTGGAAAAAGTAGCCATTAGCGAAGCGATGAAAAAAATTGCTCCCAGAGAGAAAAAAATCATCAATATGCGTTTTTTTCAGGGAAGAACCCAAATGGAGGTCGCATCGGAAATCGGGATTTCCCAAGCACAGGTGTCTCGCCTGGAAAAAAATGCTCTGATGAATTTAAGAAAATACGTCTAAAGGAGAAACCATGGAAACCAAAGGAAAAATCCTTACTCTACTGCTCATTTGCAGCGCAATGTTTCTCCTTACAGCATTTGTCGCTGCCGATGAAGCCGTTGCCGATGATTCTTTGATTCGTTTTCACGTCATCGCCAACAGCGACACCCTTTACGACCAAAGCATCAAGCTTAAAGTACGGGATGCCGTTATTGAAAAAGTCAATTATGTACTGAACTCCGCAAAAAATGAAAAAGAGGCCGAGCAGCTTCTTGAAAGACATAGCAAAGAGATCCTTGAAACTGCAAACAACATTTTAACCAAAGAAAACTGCGGCTACACTGCCACAGCCAAATTAGGGACAAGTATTTTCCCCACCAAAACATATGGCAAGATCACCCTCCCGGCGGGGAAATATAAGGCATACAAAATCATTCTCGGCGAGGGCAAAGGTAAAAATTGGTGGTGCGTGCTGTACCCTCCCCTTTGCTTCGTGGATATCAACGACGATACCGCCGTGGCCGTCACGGAGAAAACCGAGGATCTCCGCAAGGAAGAGGATATTTTCGCCGTAAACGGCAATCTGTATCAAATCAAAATCAAATCAAAGCTCCTTGAATATCTGCCCTAAAAAAAGAGACTTCGCCGAAAAAACAGCGGAGTCTCTTTTTAAGAAAGAATCCGAGAGGATCGATCGCAGAAATTATTTTGCGGCCTTTGCGGCTTTTCTGGCAGCCTCTTCCGGTTCCAAATAGTTGATCTGGAAATCCTCGGTTTCTTTGGCAATGACATTGCTCAAAAGGATCAGGCCGATCAAGTTGGGGATGGCCATCAGGGCATTGAAAATGTCAGAGATATTCCATGCGACCTGCAAGGAGGAAACAGCGCCGACAAGGGGAAGCAGCGAGAAGAAAACGCGATAAACCATGTTGATCTTTGTGCCGCCGGCAAGGTATTCCAAGCATTTTTCACCGTAGTAGGCCCAGCCGAGGATGGTGGAAAAGCCAAAGAGGAATACGCAGACAGCAACAAAGTAATGGCCGAAGACACTACCGCCAAAGCAAGCGGAGAAGGCGGCGGCGGAGAGAGCCGCACCGTCTAAGGTCGTGTAAAGACCGGTAGCGGAATCGTAGAGCACACCGGAGGAAGCAATGGTAAGACCGGTGAGGGAGCAGACGATAATGGTGTCGATAAAGGTACCGGTCATGTTTACATAGCCCTGTCTGGCAGGATGGTCTGTTTTGGCAGCGGCAGCGGCGATAGGAGCGGAACCGAGACCGGCTTCATTGGAGAATACGCCCCGGGCGACCCCTTTTTGAATCGCGGTGGCGATCACGTTACCGAGAACACCGCCCATGATGCACTGAGGAGCAAAGGCACCGACAAAAATGTTATAAAGACCGGAAGGCACGTTTTTAATGTTAACAAGGATCGCGATAACAGCTACAACAAAATAGAGAACTGCCATAAAAGGAACTACTTTACCGGTAACAGAACCGATGGATTTGATCCCGCCGACGATAACACAGAGGCAGAGAATAACAATGCCGATACCGACAAAAACATTGACCCAGGTGATATCAACACCCATAAAGGTAAAGCTTTCAAAACCGTTGAAGCAAGGCAAAGCTGCAATGGAGCTGGCAAGGGTATTACTTTGGGTCATGTTGCCGATCCCAAAGGAGGCAATAACGCCAAAGAAGGCAAAGAAGAACGCCAGGATCTTTCCGAGGGTCTTGTGCTTCAAGCCGTCGCGGAGAGCAAACATGGCGCCGCCGGCCATTTCGCCTTTGTCATTGACGGTACGGAATTTTACGGCGATCAAGCTTTCCGCATATTTTGTGGAAAGACCAACGATGGCGGTGAGCCACATCCAAAGCAAGGCTCCGGGACCGCCGGCCACCATTGCCGTGGCGACCCCGGCGATGTTACCGACGCCAACGGTGGCGGAAAGCGCCGTCATCAACGACTGGAAGGGAGAAATATCGCCGGCCTCTTTTGCTGCCTTGTCCTGTTTGCGGAAAATCGATCTCAAGGCATAGCCAAGGTTGCGCCAGGGGCGGAATTTCAACCGCAGGGTGATGAAAATACCGGTACCAACGATGAGGATCAGCATCAAAGGTCCCCAGACAATGCCATCGAGCCAGCCGATAAACGATGCAAAGGAGTCGATTTCCCGGAACGTATCGACGGCAAGGAATGAATTAAGAATGCCCATAAAAGTTCACCTCGTAAAAAAATAATGATTCCGTATTTCAATTTCAAAAAAGAGTAAAACCACGTTTTACTCCACTAGGAAAAGATAGGAAATACAGAATCTAATCTTTTTCTCTGTCCTTTCGCCTGAGAGATTAGTGGCAATCACTTTGCACCTTCGGCACCCGCTCTAAACGGGATTCTCCAGAGTTCTATCCGTTTACAGTCCTTTTCACCTGAGAGCGTTATTCCTTCGGTAAAGTTCATTTCTCAAAAAAAGAAACGTCTTTTTTCCTGTAAACTTCATCTAGCGGTATGAAATTAAAATACTCAAATAAGAATGGACTTATTTTATCATAAAAACCGGGAATGTGCAACATATTTTCACGGCAAAAACACATTTTTTCTATATTATTTTTGTTAAATTTTCTTAAAATAGTAAAAGAACTGCTTTTTTATAGAGAATTTATTGTTTGCAAATGCCGGGCACAGGTTTTTATGGTATAATTAGGATATCACCAAAGTTCAGGAAAGAAGGTTGTCTATGGATCCAACAAGAGACTGGCTGCTGCGCACGATATACACCTTGGGGCAAAGCTTTGAGACGGCAAGTACCAAAGGTACCCGAACAGTGATCCCCCGTCCAAACAATGCGGTAAGCGACGATGACCTCCTGCCGGAAATATTAAAGGAGATGGTACAGGCCGGAAAGCTGGATGAAGCAGAAAACCTGCTTTTCCGCTGTGTAGAGAACTACCCTCTCAATGAAAACTATATGCTTGGCCTAAAATTTTATGCTTCCCTTACCGAACTCCGCGACGCAGAACTTGCCGATGCCGGCTGGAGCCGCAAGGAGATCAAAGAAGGAATTCGCGATCTTCATTACCTTGTTTTCGGGGAGTATCCCCAAATAGATACCGAAGATCTGCAAAAGATCGAAGCAAAGGAGATCCACAAATGACCCGCATGATCCACCGATTTTTTCTACCTCATCCCCCTGCTGCCGTAGATGCGATTCAAGGCAATAAAAAAGAGCTGCTAAACAACACCATCGAAGGATTTCGTAATGCAGCAAAAAAAATCGCGGAGCAAAAGCCAAAAGTCATCGTCATCATCACCCCCCACGGTCCCTGCTTCGGCGATCACTATTATATCCCCTCGCAAAAACGCATCAGCGGCGATTTTTCCGCCTACGGAAATAAAAAACTCATTCTGGGATTCGGTTGCGACCTTGATCTTGCAGAGCGCATCCATGAAAAAGCAGCGGAAAAAGGCCTTTCCGCCGGTTTTGTAGACGATAAAACCATGAAACGTAACGGCATTTCCTATGATCTCGATCACGGTATATTGGTGCCAATGTACTTTATCTGTCAATATTATCAGGATTTCAAACTGCTGCCAATCTCCCTTTCCGGACAAAACGGAAAACACCATTATAAAATGGGCATTGTCCTTAGGGAGGCCATAAAGGAATACCCCGAAGAAGTGGCCATCATCGCCAGCGGAAATCTTTCCCACAAAGCCACAGAGGAGCATGGAGCAGCCTTTGACAAAAAGCTGAAAAAGCTGCTTTTGGCCGAAGATATCCCCGGGATTCTCGACTTCGACCCGGAACAGAAAGAGCAGGCGGAGCAATGCGGCCTTGACAGCTGCCGCATGCTTTTAGGCACCTTGGACGGGTTTGACTTTTATACCAATATCCTGGCTTATGAGCACCCTTTGGGTACAGGGTACCTCTCAGCAGAGTTTCACTGCGGCAAACCCAAAGAAAGTGCCCTTGTTTACTATTTGGCAGAAGAAGAAACGCGGCTTCAGCAGCGTTGGGCAGCGGAAAGTCCCGCGGTACAGCTTAGCCGAAAGGCCATTTCCGCTTATTTAAAGGACAAAAAAGAGATCACGTTGGATACAAATACACCGGAGTCACTAAAAGCAGAATCCTGCGGCGTATTTGTCACCTTGAAAAATGACGGCAGGATTCGGGGAAATGCCGGCACAACCATGGCAACCCAACCCTCTCTGGGAGAGGAAATCATCTATCATGCCCTACGTGCCCTAAAAAGCGATATGACCGATCCCATCACGGAGGAAGAGCTTAAAGACCTTTCCATCGAAGTCTGCACATTGTCCGAACCCGAGGAAATATCGAATCAACAGCAATTAAACCCCCAAACCTACGGCTTGATTCTGGAAAGCAAAAAGCGCTGTGCCGTGCTGCTGCCGGGGCTTCCCCATATCGATACGCCGGAAAAACAAATACAGGCAGCAAAAGCCCAGGCCGGAATCCACCCCTGGCACCGCACCAAATTAAAACGGTTTACCGTAACGCGCTACAAATAAGGAGGTTTTCATACCATGGAACAAAAACAATATATCTGCCCCAAATGCGGCTGTAAAAGCTACATTACCGATCAAATGCAGGCCACCGGCGGCAACTTTGCCAAAGTTTTTAATGTCCAAAACAAAAAATTCATTACCATATCCTGTACAGACTGCGGCTATACGGAGCTTTACCGGGCGGAAACCAGCGCAGGCATGAACATTTTGGATTTCCTTCTTAACGGCTAAAATGAAAGAAAGCCATTTCCGATGATAATGTCGGAAATGGCTTTTTTCGTTTAATCGGCCCAAGTTTTGGCAAGACCGCCTTCGGCGGTTTCTCTATATTTTTTCGAGAGATCCTGTCCGGTTTCTTTCATTGTTTTTATGACCTTATCCAAAGAAATTTTCCTCGTAGTGCTGAGGAAATTTGCCAAGCTCACCGCATTGATGGCTCGCATAGCGGCAACGGCATTTCGCTCGATACAGGGGATCTGTACCAAACCGCAAACAGGGTCACAGGTCAAACCGAGATGATGCTCCATAGCAATTTCGGCGGCATATTCAATTTGCCCCAGATCCAACTCAAAAAGCTGTCCAAGCATAGATGCAGCCATGGCGCAGGCACTGCCGATCTCAGCCTGGCAACCGCACTCTGCACCGGAAATGGAAGCATTGGTCTTGATCAGATTGCCAATAATCCCCCCGGCGGCCAAAGCCTTTACGATAGCATCATCACTATAACCGCGCTTTTTCTGTTGATAATACAGCACCGCCGGTACAACACCGGAAGCGCCGCAGGTCGGCGCCGTAACGATGCGATTACCACAGGCATTTTCTTCGCTTACGGCAAAGGCATAAGCACAGACCATGCGGTTTTCTCTGGTTTCTGCCGTTTCATCAATATGGTGCTGAGAAAAAAGGTATTTTGCCTTTCGCTGCACCTCCAAACCACCGGGGAGAATCCCCTCCTCATTAAGGCCGGCACGGATACTATCCTTCATTGCCTGCCAGCAATCGCCAAGGTACGCAAAGATTTCAGGCCCTTCGAAGGCCTCCACGTACTGCCACAAAGCCCAATCCCGCTCTCGGCAATCTCTTGCGATATCCGCAAAAGAGCTGTGGGGATAAATGCTGGCAGGCTCAACATCGGCCCGCCCTTCGATTTTTATCTTACCGCCGCCGACGCTGAAAATCCGCTCTTTTCCAAGGATTTTTTCTCCGGCAAAAGCTGTAAGCTCCATTGTGTTGGGATGAGGCATCAATGAGGTATAATCAAAATCAACGGTAACCGGCAAAGGTTCAAAGGTTTTGCGAATCACCCGATCCGTTCCGTGACCAATCCCGGTTTTCGCAAGAGAGCCGTAAAGGCTCACCTGAAATCGATCTGCGGCCGAGTAAGTTTTTCGCATAAAAAGACAGGCCCGCTCCGGCCCCATAGTATGAGAACTGGATGGGCCATAGCCAATGTTGTACAGCTCCTTCAAAGAATGCATTCCCAAAGAAGCGCTCCCATCGTCGTTACCACCCTTGGAGCCTTCCTCAAAGAAAAAATCAATGGGTACCTGAAATATTTTTGATAGTTGATAAAAATGCTCTAAAGAAGGCTTGGAAACTCCTTTTTCCCATTTGGAAATGGCGCGATTACTGATTTGCAGCTGCTCTGCCAACTCCATTTGCGACATACCGTTTTTCCTGCGCAAATAATGGATCTTTTCCGAATAATTCATAACTTGATCTGCCTTTTCGCTTTCATAATACAAAAACTACAGAAATCATACCAAATATATTATATATAATGATACCCCGTTTTGCAAGAAATATAAAACAGAGAGCTATATACAATGTCTCCCATAAAACGGAAAAAAGAAGGAGCAGCCCAAAGACTGCCCCTTAAAACCCTTCCTTAAGGATACAAATTATTAATCTTCTCGCATAGCTCGGCCACACCTTCGGCGTATTCCCAACCTTCGATGGGACGAATCTCTTGTAAATATCGGCTAAATCGTAAATATACAATTTCAAACTCCGCCGTTGGCTCCAATTGAATCAATTCATCCAAAAGATCCGATTTTTGCTTTGTCATAATCCAATTTACCGATTTGCATTTCGGGAGAGTTTTACAATACAGACGATCGTAGAAACGAAAAGCCTCACGTTTTTCGGCACTTTTGGGGCAATGCGACTCCTGCTCCTGCAATAATTGATATTTCAGGTAGACCGCCTGCACCAAATCTTCTTCATCGAAAAAACAATCCAAATCAAAAAAATCCTCATCGGATCTTGTGGGCAGAGACGTATTACGATATACAATATCCAACAGCTCTACCCTTGAATTCCTTACGCGATTTCCTGTGATTTTATCCATCATGATCCCTAACAGACAAAATCGATTTGGCAAAAACGGAAAAGACATGATAGAAATCACAGGAATGGATATACCGATGGCAAACGCAATAACAGCCAAAGCAACGGAGATTCCTTTTATTCCAATTAACAACGACAACAAAAATAGTACCAGAGTAATCAACATTCCCCATGCGGCCATTATGGCAAAGGAAAATATATCATACTGAAATTCCAACCACTCCGGAAGGGGTTTTTCCAACAAAGCTTTCTTCCTCAAATATTCAAGATAGCGTTGCGAAGATAAAAATTTGCAAAATCGCTTCACTTTCGTTTTCTCCCGGCATACATTGCCAACCTAAAATTGCAAAGAATTATCTCCATTTTTTCCCTTGATACTTTTCAGCGCAGCGCAACATAACTCCTCCGGCGGGATTATGTTTTGTTGCAATAAAGAAATATATAAAACAGACTACTGCCATATATCCACAATGGATAACAAACACTATGCCGGTGGCAAAATTAAGTGTTGGGATATAGTGAGATAGTACTGATAAAATCAATATTAATGCAAATAGGAACAAATGAATCAAGTAGCATCGATAAACAATTTCAAACCAAAAGCGATCCACTTTCTCGTAAACGTTTTGATACCAATGAATCAGTAACAGCTTTTGGAAAAAATTGTAATCTTGCCGTATATACTTTAGCCTCTTCTTTGATTTTTTTAAATAGAAAATAAACCCTAAATAGTTAACGAACGAAAATCCGGACATTCCAAAAGCCATCAGATACACCAGTATCATTTTTTCTACGTAAAGAAATTGCCAAGCATCAAAACTATTCACAAACGAAGCTACCTTTAAGAATAATTCATCCACAGACAGTTACCTCTACTCACAACTTGTATCAATACAATAGACATTTATTTTAAAATACCACAATTGTCAATCCATGTCAACGAAGCCCCTAAAAATATATGTATCCGTACCATGGTAAATCTTCTTGTGTTTTCCTGCATATGCAGCACTTCTTCGCAAAATTTTTCAGACAATCCACCAACAAAAGCTTATTCCCATTGCATCACTTTCGCAAACTCATCCGGAAAACCTTCGGGATAGCTATCGGTATCTGTCAATCGAATATCCACTAATAAATTAACTTTCTCATAAAAAGAGACCTCAAATACACAGCTATTTGAATAGAGCGGATATTTTTCTACAATTTGATCGATTTGCTTTATTTTTTCCGCAGTTGCATAAAAAAAGAGATTAAGGTATCCATAGTCATTGCAATTGAATACTTCTACTTCAAATTTTACTCGATGATATCTCTCGGTAGATTCTATATCAGGAAGATACGCCGATATTGGATAATATGCAATTCGTGCAACGTCATCAAAACCCCGTAGGCAACATTTTACAGTAATAAGGTTAATATCCTTAAAGTTTAACCCATACTTTGCGTATATCCGCAGCCCCCAATATTCCAATAAAATCAATACCGACAAAAAGCAAAGCAAGAACCATTCACGCATAAAAATGGAAAACAAGCCTACCCCAATATCTAAAATAGCCAAAAAGATTTTACAGCCATCGTAATCATTCCTTTTGATCTGTTGATGCAACTCTAAATAATCAATCTTTTTCATAACGCATTTTACCGGAATTTGAATGAGACTATCTTTTAATCCAAAATTATCATAAGAGTGTACGAATATTGCTGATACGCACCCCATACCGGAAAACCGGTATGGGGAATGCGGATCATTTCATATCATTTGCGCTGTTGTTTCTTTTTCTGTTTTTTAAACTGTCTGCTTTTGTAATTGCAATAAACCATACATGGTAGAATGATAAGAAATATATATGCATCAACAATACTAATATTGATCCAGAAAATTTTGGAAAGCAAAGAGGGGTCTTTTACCACAAAGTACAATATCAAATCCACCACAAATAAGAGATATCCCAATATTTCCAGATAGACAGAAGGCTTGAGAAACCATCTACGAGAAGAACGCTTGGAGAAAATCAAAAAAAGACGTAATCCGTCCGGAACTTGCAATAAAAATTTTTCATGAAGTTCCGCTACCACGGTTGTCTGTTCGTCGCTGTAATACGCACCTGACATACAACCTACAAACATCCAAATACCACATTCTAACAAGCTCATAGCCATTTCCTCGATGTAACTTTAGAAAATACAACACCACCCAAGTAACGCCCAACAGAAGCGCCCAGGCCTCTTCGAATTTGACTTCTTTCTCCACGAAAAAGCTTCTTGTGTTTTCCTGCATATGCAGCACTTCTTCACAAATTTTTTCAGACAATCCATCAACAAAAGCTTATTCCCATTGCATCACCTTCGCAAACTCATCCGGAAAGCCTTCGGGATAGCTATAGTCCGTTAGCAAAGAAACATCGGAAAGCACACATAATTTCGGGTAATATGTAATGTGCAGCGGAATTTCTTTAAAACAAAACATCTTTATAAGCCGCAATATTTCATTTGCTTTTTCCATGTTGTAATAGGCAAAGCATAAGCGATACCTGTTTTTAGGAAAGCTTTTCTTTTGATAGCGCACCCAAAAGCTCACTTCTAAAATGTCTTGAGAAGGATCATCATATCTTTCGTAGGAAGAGTGCGTATTCATCGACACAATATATCCCGTAAAAGAAATTTTTCGAGGGTCTTTCTTCACCAAAACATACAAATGCCTTTCCGCAAGAAAAATAACCGTTTCTAAAATCAACAGGCATCCCAGCAATACGCAATAAAAATAATCTCCCACAAAGAGATTTTTAACAGCAAGAAAGGCAAACAGAGCATCGAAAGGAACGAGAACAAGCAAGAATCCCACGGGGATATCGCTTCTGACATTTTGATTTTGCTTTAAAGGATCAAATTTGTTAGCCATGTTAATGTCCTTTTAAGGCTTTAGTCTCGGTCTTTACATAACATCAAGGATGTTCCCTTGTTTCTGCATAATCCCACACGATCACGTCGGAGTAGTACTTTGCCTGTCTCTCCATCTTTGCATCCATAATATCAAAATCTTTTATCCATTGAAAATAATGACTCAGCTCATGAGCCATTGATCCAAGTATTGCAGCAAGAGCATTATCTTTACCAAAGCTCTCTAAGATATCTTCATAATCATCTACGGCAATGCGTATATAAGGCTCTTGGGTTTTATCAAATGGTCCCCAAAATGTTGCGGATGCACGTTCACCGGTTGTTGAAATCAAATACTTTTTGTTCTTAAAATAGATCGGCACGCGCATGGGGAATTCATATTCACGCCGCAACCAAGCACCAAACTCCAAACAGGCGCGGTGCACCTCCGGATCCACTCCGGCATCAAAACGCAGCCGCAAACCATGCCGACAAGAAAGGTCAAGATATTGGCTCCAATCGTCACATTCCCATAATCTTCTCATAATTCATTTCCGCCTATTCTTGCTAGTCTTTCTTTGTTTATATTTCCGGTGTCCTTTTTACTTGGATGACGATATTGATATGCCCCGATACCGGATATCCGGTATCGGGGACGTATCATAACGATTTACGATGTTTCTTTTTCTGTTTTTTAAACTGCCTGCTTTTGTGATTGCAGTAAAGTGAACATGGTCCAAGAATACAAATCACATAAACATTAACAATCGCTAAGTTAGCTATAGACACCTGATAAATCATATCAGGATTTTTCACAATAAAGTGCAATATTAAATTCACCACAAATAAAATATATCCCAATATTTCCAAATAAACAGATGGTCTGAGAAACCATTTACGAGAAGAACGCTTTGAAAAAATCAAAAATCGGCGCAATCCGTCCGAAACCCGTAATAGAAATTTTTCATAAATCTCTGCTGTCACGGTTGTCTGTTCATCAATATAATATGCAGCAGACATACAACCTACAAACATCCAAATGCCACATTCTAATAAGCTCATAACCATTTCCTCGATGCAACTTTAGAAAATACAACACCACCCAAGTAACTCCCAAAAGCATCTTAGTGATTTAGCTTCATACTCTATAATCACAGAGTGGCATGCCATTTACGGATACATTCGATTGATTAGATGTAAAATCTCCAATGCGAGAGGTGAATAATCCTTTCCTTTAAGAGGACGAATTTCTTTTATAACTTTGCTTTTTAAATAGTACTCCACTTCATACTGCATATCGGGATCAATCTCACGTAGTTTTTTAAATAATTGCCATTTCTTTGCGGTAAAAACAATCCGCAATTGCATCAATCCACGTCGATTTTTTCGTTTTACCAACACTGTATCATGAATTCCATTCAGAACTTTCTCATAGGTTGGGCGTATTTTCTGACTTAAATCAAAGAAGCAAATATACCCTCTGATAATACGCATGGACTCGGGAAAATAAAGAGCAGCATCACCAATTGCAAAAAAATTATAATCGGATTCATCCACAAAATGCCATATTTCCAAATTCTCTGTTTTCGTTCTATTCTTTTTCCGGTCAAAATGATAAGTCAAAAATACTAAATCAGCAAAGACCATCAAAAGCGTAGCACCTGCAATTAACGATAACGAAATAATAGCAATGTATGAAGCAATAACCCTGTCCTCTATAGTATCGAAATCATCAGGAGAACAAACAAGGAGCACCAGCAATAATGCGATAACAACACATTTAAACCATCCTGACATAAAGCTCTTTTTGTATAACCAATAAAAATTCTCATTATATTGAGCAGTTTTCTTTGACTCCGTTGACAATTCAGAAGAATCCAAATAGATATCACTAAAATCAGAGGTGCTGGACCACCAAATGCCATCGGTTATTTCTTCGTAACCTGCCGCTTTCGGATCAAAATCATAATCATCTGCCCCTTTAATGATCTCGTCAATACGTTTTTCTTCTCTAGACTTTAAATCATCGGTCACATCAAGGTCTCCTTAACTGTTTTTATATCGATTATATCCCCAAGAGCCAAAAAAGCTAATATAACCAGAGTATTGGGACGACAGATATTTCTTTGTTCTAAATTTTGCTTTTCCATATCTATTACTGCGGTACCAACGCTGATAATCTTTAGTACCACTTTTTTGCCTTAATCCCCAATATGCTTTTTCTTTGCTATATGCCCATGAATTAAAAGAACCTGTTTAAAGATATTATATCTTTACGTATGTACTTGTCTTTCTTCTCCGATTCATTATGTATTATTGGCTATATTCCCACGGTCATCAAAAATATAACTGTCCTTTAAACCAAGATCACCATCAGGAGGTGAAAATATTGCTGATACGCACCCCATACCGGAAAACCGGTATGGGGAATGCGGATCATTTCATATCATTTGCGCTGTTGTTTCTTTTTCTGTTTTTTAAACTGCTTGCTTTTGTGATTGCAGTAAAACATACATGGTAGAATGATAAGAATTACATAAGCATCAACAATCGCTAAGTTAGCTATAAAAACATTATAAATCGTATCAGGATCTTTCACAATAAAATACAAAACTATATGATCTATAAATAAGAGATATCCCAATATTTTCAAGTAGACAGAAGGCTTGAGAAACCATCTACGAGAAGAACGCTTGGAGAAAATCAAAAATCGGCGTAATCCATCCGGAACCCGTAATAGAAATTTTTCATAAATCTCTGCTGTCACGGTTGTCTGTTCGTCGCTATAATATGCAGCAGACATAGACATTACAAAAATCATTATCCCGTATAGTATTAAATTCATTGATACCTCTTCGATGCGAGTTTAGAAGCTACAGCCCCGGTCAAATAACGCCCAAAAGAAATCCCCAGACCTCTTCGAATTTGACTTCTCTCTCTACGGTAAATTTTCTTGCGTTTTCCTGCATGTTTTTTCCTTAAGGATACATCTTGCTAATCTTCTCGCATAGCTCGGGTACGCCTTCGGCGTATTCCCAGCCTTCGATGGGGCGAATTTCCAGCAGCAACTTGCTATACTTCAAGTAGCAAATTTCAAACTCCGCCGGTGGCTCCAACCGAATCAATTCATCCAAAAGATCCGATTTTTGCTTTGTCATAATCCAATTTACCGATTTACATTTCAAACTGATATGATCAGCACAATCGTAATACCGAAATGGTTTTATACATTTCGACTGTTTTGACTTTGCCGAATCCGGTAAAAGGCAATATTTTAAAACGACACCATTTGTAAGATAATCCTCCGGGAAAATCTCCCAAATATCTACCCCCCCAATATAACCGGCACAATTTATATTTCTGGAATACAAACTGACAAAATGAACTTTCTCCGTCATAGTCACATTTTGCAAGTATTTTTCAATAAACAATCCAATCAAAATACGCCGGTTTGATTGAAATATTGGAGTTAGAGCATATATAGCTGAAAAACCAAGACTTAGAATAACATTAGCAATCATTAAAAATTCCAAGTCAAAAGACACTAAACTAACAATTAAGATCAGCACGAGTAAACATAAATACGTTTCTACATAAAAATAGCTGTTTAACTTTAATTGAATCAAATCCGGAGCCAGTTGCTTATACACACAATCCTTTTTTGATTGTTCTTTATATTCACCGCGAAATAAATCAAAAAGAAATCCTATAAATACACGTATCATCTGTGATTCCTATAGTATCTAACAATTGCACGCCCATGGTAGTTTCTATTATACCTTCTACCTCGTTTTTTATTATTATATTGGGAATATACTCTTTTACCCATAGCATAATACATTGAGACCGATTCTTCAAGACTACTGCGCAATGCAACCTTTGTCCAATGTTCTTTTTTCCCCGCACCTCTATTTTTTGAACCTTTCTTCGGAATGCCATGTTTTAAACTTTCAGGCTCCATCATCACTTTCGCTTTGCCCGTGCCAACTAAAGATAGCCCCGCGGAGACAGCAAAAGATTTTAGTCCGACTAACGCTCTTTCTTTACCTGATCCACTTGACTTAAAACCATCATACACTCCATCCAATACGCCGGAAATACCTGCAGCAATAAGCGGAGATTTTACGACAGATGAAACTGCACCAACAACAAAAGATTTACCAACGGCTCCCCAATCTGAAACCTTTCCATCTGAAATTATTTGATTGACGATCTCGAAGCCGGCACTAATAGCACCACAAATCCCAGCACCTATAACGAGATTCCAAACTTCTCCTTCGGAATCCTTCCGCATTACAGGGTTATTATCGCAGTAGCTATACAGGTTTTTATCTGTTAGCGCGGTGGGTGTCTCGGTCAGCAGGCTGATATTATCTGCATTGATGAAGCGGCCAATGGCGGGGTCATAGTAGCGGCTATCTAGACGATAGTAGGACGTGTCGGTTTCGTAGTAATAACCTTTATATCTTATGGGATTAAATTTTGCAATATCCTCTGCACGGTTATAATTCGTTGCAGAGAGAATCCGGCCATAGGCATCGTATTCATAATGTGCTGCAAGGCTAATTTCGTCAATAGCGATTTGCGTTGTTTGACGGCAAAGCTTTACAAGGTCGGTAACATTCCCGGCTCCGTCATACACATAGGCATACAAGCTATAGTTATTGCTATTGCCAAAGGTTCCCTGGGACGTCATTATAAAACGTACAGTGCCATCATCATCGTAAAAGTACTTGTGAATGCGGTTGATGCCTCCGGAGGCAGACCGGTACACTTCAAATTCCAGCTGACCGTCATCATAGAAATATTCTATGGAAGAACCATTACCCTTTACCAACTTAGATACCAAACCGCTTTCATTATAGTAATAGGTATTATCTACATCAACATAACGATAGCGAGTCATTTTACGGCCCTGATCCCAGCCAAAGGCGATATATTGGTTATTTGTATCCATGATACGGGATACATTCCCTTCACCGTCATATTGGTAAAGCCGCTCATCCACAAGGGCGCCGTTGGCGTTATATAAGCCGTAATGGGTCAACTGATCCGTTTCCGCAGTGCTGTAGCGATACTGCACCGAGCTAACATTGGCACCGGTAGAAGCATTGGTTGTTGTCTTCCCGGTAATATTCCCACGTTCATCAAAAGTATAACTGTCCTTTAAACCAAGATTACCATAGTTGCTAACCGATGTCAACTGATTTAATTTGTCGTATTCGTAGCTTACGGTTTGAGTGGTACCACTTTTCAGGGTATTTACCACTTTTTTGATATTACCGCTATCATCATACGTATATTTATAGCTGTAATCAGCAGTACCGGTATTACCGCTAAGGTAAACTTTGTAGGTATCCAATAGGTTTGTTGTCTTTAAATTCGAGGCATCCAGATAGGTGTTATTTGTTTTCAATGCAGTTTTGCTACCACATTTCGCAACCATTTCCGATACGCGATCAAAATTATCATAGGCAAGCTCTACCGTATTAAAATTGGCTGCAGTCATTTTTGTCAGCGCATTCACATTATTGTATTCATAGCTCACCAAGTAAGCTAAATCTACTGCACCCTGCTGCTTTAAAAATGCCCGGTAACCGGTATTATTGTTGTTTTTATCGTAGGTGATAGTATCGGTACCAAAGCCCTTGCTGTTGTAAGAGCTGGTATAGCGGTCTGCAAAATCATACTGATAATCGGTGGTAACGGCACTGCCCTCGGAATAATAGGTGGCACTGCCCAGATTGCCGCAATTGTTGTAATCGTAATCGACAACCCTGCCATCGGCGTTGGAGATGGATTTTATTCGGTCTTGGTTGTCATAGGTATAGTTTAACACCTGGCCATTGCCAAAGGTCGTTTGAGAAAGTAAATTGCGGTTGTTGTAACTGTAAGTTTCCAGATTATAAGAGCTTGTTCCGGCAGAGAGCAGGTTCCCCAGAGCATTGTAGGCAAAGTTATATTGAAGGGTGCCCACCATAACTTTGGTCAATTGCTCATTGGAGTAGCCATAGCTCACCGTGTTATTCATACCGTTATGCTTTACTTTCGTAAGCTTATCGGTACCAAGATCATATTGATACTCGGTTTTACTGTTGGCATTGTTGGGGTCGCTTACGCTCGTCAGGAGGTCATTGCTGCCATAGGTATAGTTTGTGGTTTTTCCCCGGGGGTCAATCGTTGCGGTAATATGAGTACCTGTGGAATCGTACCGAGTTTCGGTACGGATTGCCTTGGAGGAGCTTCCTTTGGAAGTATCATCCTTGGCATAGATGCTGAGAAAGCGCAAATTACCAAATTGATCATAGGACATTTTGGTAGAGGTATTATCCGGCGCAATGCTTTCCAACAGCTCATGTTTTTTCGGTGCGCTGGTGTTGTAGGTAAATCTATAGATATTTTCGGCAGGATCCTTATAGCTGGTAATGTCGGTGGTGGATTGATTAGATGTGATCTCTTGCCTTTCATTTGCCAAATCCACTACGGTTTTGATATTACCATTATTATCATAACTAAAGCTTTCCCCAAAGGAATCTTTAAACACTGTCACATCGTCAAAGTAGGTATCATTGGCATTAAAATTACTTTTCAGGTAGACCTTAATAGAGCTATGGTCGTTCTTAGCAATAACTTTACCGCAAATGTAGAGCCAATCATTACCGGTGGGGGTAAGCAATACATTTCCGTATTCATTATCGGTAGTTCCACCCAGTTCTACGGTCATACCAACCCCTTGGGCGGTACCATTGCCATTAACGTCTTTATGAGGCAAGGCATTGGTTTTAATCCAGGTTCCAAAAACAAGCCCCTCCCCTGCTTTTACGTTTGCAGGGATCGTTGCCATAAGATATTTTTTTACCGAAGGATCCCCTTTGATATGTACCGAATAGGATTCACTATGAGAGATATCAGTAGTAAATCCATCCGAAGAACTGAAACCCTGGGATTGCCATGTACCATTCAAAGAGCCGTCATCAAAATCACCGTTTTCGATATAATTATACGGATTGGCACATCCTCCCTGCTCTAGCTGTAAGCAGTCAAAATACGTAAGTCCATAGCCCTTATCCACGTTAACGGAAACCGTGAGAGGGACACTGGGCGACGAATTGTCCGTAAGATCAATCGTAACCTGATGGCGTGTATAGCCGTCATTGCTAACGATATTTGACTTCGACACTGCTGTACCGTCCGGCCCGGTAGTACTGCTGCAAATTCCAATATTAGCACCATTGCAACTGCCGGGAGCCGCATAGTTCGTTTTAATGTGAGCGGAGAATGTATATTTGTAACCGCCTGGAACATTTATATTTTGTTCCATTCCGATATATGTCATATCGGTACTGGTATCCATATAAGCTTTGATAGCGCCGCTGCCATTAAAGGCATCTCCGCCAACATCATTTTTCAAAACGATATTTTTATGGGTCGTGTCTCCTAAACTGGATATAACAGAGTAGTATCCTGTTGTCTCGCAGTTGTGGTTTTTCATATAATTTTTCGTATAACGCTGGGTTTTGGAGGCAAACGTCACCTTATTTTTTGCACCGCCGCTGATCCCGGATTGAGTATAGATGGCATTTCCGTCCTGATCGATGGCGGAGGTTGTTTGTCCACTGGTATTAAAGGTATAAATTTCAAAGCGTTCAAAGCTTAAGTTACTTGGAGAATTCAGCTCACAATATTTTGTAATATAGTCGCGATATTCTATGCCGTAATAATAACCGGTCTGTACACCGCCATTTCTAAGACAATATCCGGTAACACGGCGATAGCTATTATTGATCCAAGCATGATCATAGTGAACACCAATTCCCTTGTTATTATCCACCATATCCGTTAAAGTGTTACTGCTTGAATATGTGTAAGTGGCAATATTATCACTTCCGGTGTTGCCGGTATTAACCTCGCTTTGACCGGGATATTTTACCTGAACAAGCTTGTGATAAAAGTCATAACCATCGGTACCGTCTTCATAGGTATAGCTGATTGTTTTGTCACCGAACCAAGAAATACTGCTCAAGCTGTTATTTGAGCTATCTACATGGAAGGTAATAGTTCTGCCGCCAGAATCCGTTACCGAAGTCAGCTTCTTATCGGTAAAGTTCATCGTTACCGTATTATCATGATTATCTTTTAGCTGAGACAGCGGCGTTACGTTATTTAACGTCAAATCACGGCTGAAAATCCGGCAATTATCTTTTTTATCACTGATAGTGTATTTATCATTCTCAATCGTTAAAGTGAGATCCAAACCGGAATCATCTTTCCACACATTGGAAGTATTTTTTTCAAAGTAGTGCTCAGTACCGTCACCATCGGTATACTTGTATTTCGTTTCTCCGCCAATAGTTTTCGGTTCAATGGATTCCTGAATGCTCAATTGCCAGCCACTGCCCACATTTAATGTCTGCTGGATTTTACCGGCATTGTAACCATTATATACATGGCTAAGAGTGAAGGGCATTTTTTCACTACTGAAAGAGACATCCTCAAAGGAGGCCGTTAAAGCACCGGTAAAGTCATTTACATACCCAGAACCGGCAATACCGGCATCCTGGGAATGATACGTCCAATAATCCTCTAAGCCAACCATATTGATATAGGTAATGTTGAACACCGGCCGGACTTCAGAATTGCTACAGGTAGACGTATAAAAACGAGCAATGGATTTACTTGCGCTAAAGCTATCAGGCATTTTTAAGAGAATACCGTGATAATCCATACCTTTTGTCCAATCATGCAGAGACCTTGTAACATCCCAGGTGTAATATCGATTTAAGGCTGATACTGTAGTTGAGCCTTCCTTTCGGTTTTCAACCTTATCGTAATCCAGAAGCTCTTCCGAATAGATTCTTCCACCGTTGTTCCCATGCTCCACGTAATCCCATAAAACCGTATTTTTTTCCCAGTTTTGATTGACGCTGTGAGCTTCGATTACCGGAACAGGATTTTGAGCAGCCATTGAAGTGAAGTTCTCATTTTGAGCCCGCGGTATAGCAGAAAACTCTGCATTGACAATACGCGTATCCGGCGTAATTTCCGAGGGCACCGTTGTTTTAATCAATGCCATATAGCGATGACTGGAAGTATTGGTACCAACCTGAAAATACTCACTGAAAGACTGAACCGTAGAAGAACCTTCACTCACAAAATTCGCAGTAATCGGTGATGCTGTTTGCGAAGTTACGATCGTAGGATCGATGGTTACAGGATATACCCGAGAAGGATCCTGAAGCCATTGTGCCGAAGGTGTGATCGTAATGCGATACTCACAGTGATTGTTATTTTCCTTGATGATTTCCAAGGCCATGGTGATGTCACTGCTAGCTTCCAGTTCTGCATCACTCATAACCAAAGGTTTCATCTCACTTACCGGATTTCCGGAACGATCTCGAATCTCAATGCCATTTTCGGTTTCGGCGAGACAAAGCCCCTTTGTAGTATACAAGAAAGAAAAGCTTCCCGGCGCATCGGTTGAATTCAAAATGATATTTTCCTTGATATCTGTACCGTTCAGAACATATTCTAAATCGGTGTCGGTTTGGATATCCCCATATTTTGCGTAAGATACAACCGAATCCAAAATTCTGGGATCATCATTTTCATGGAAAAGAGAAGGATTTAAAGTTTGCTCTACATAGTTGGTGTCCAATGTTGATTTCTTATTGGCATTTTCCAATCCCCAGGAAATCGTTTCATTGCCGATGGTCAGCTTTGCCAATTTCTTCTCTTTTGCCTTTTTGGCAAATTTCACAGAAAAAGCATTTTCTTTATTGGCAACAACATTACTCAATTCGCTGTCGGTGCCATCAACAAGAGTATTATCGATATCTGCTAAGGTGCCATCAGCAGCTTCATAGTGAACGTTGCTTTCATAAGAACATGCGGTAATGGTATTATCCTCATTTAGAAAATACTTTACATTGGATTCACGCATATCCTCCAATTCACCAACGATTTTTCGTTCTTCTTCGGCAGAGGAATCGTCGCTGTTATTTTCCTCATCATCACCATCAGGCAATACGCCGGGAAGTTGGCTAAGTAAGGAATTATCTGCAACGGGTTCCATTTCTTCCTCTGGAGGTGATGCTTCAGTTTCTTCTTCCGTGATTGCTTCTGTGTTGTTTTCTGTTGATTCTTTCATTTCCGTAGCGGCGGGTAGGTTGCTTGTATCAATGGGTAGCTGATCCAAGGCATACACCGGGCCGCACTGAAAAAGAAACGCGACCAACACAATGGCGGCAATTACCTTTTGCCATTTCTTGATTTTCTTTTTCATTACATATTCCCTTTCTTTCATTGTTCAAGTGAGAATTTCATTTTAACATAAAACGAATCGTTTATTCATAAAAACATAAAAAATCTCCCCCCCTTTTTTCATTTTTAAAAACCCGCCATCGGTGGTGTATTATGTCTCTAACAAACACACCACCGGTATAGCGATTTTCATCAATTATTCTTTACACCAGATACAACCTTATCACTCATCTTTTGTGGTCACGGCTTTTGCGGCATCCTCTGCTTTTAATTCACGGCAGATTTTATCCATGAAGTCATTCCAGGGACCGAGCCGTTTGGTAACATAGGCATAGCCGATAAAAGTTTTTCTCGCCAGCTTTCTACCGCGAGTACGTCTCATGTTTTTTACATATTCATAGAGTTCCTCATCGGTATCGTTGCGATGCTGCTCCGCAAAGGCTTCCTCCTGCCGAATCCGATCCGGATTTTTCATGGCTTTATTCACTGCATGATCCGCATTGCGACGGATATCCCGAAGACGAGATTGCGTCGGTGTAAGTTTTTCTTTTTCCTTTTTCTTTTGCGGTTTCGGCTTTGTTTTCGGCTTTGGAACGTAGGTATAGGTTTCTTTGCTGTAAACAACCTTTTTTTCGTTATTTTCGTCAATCACTGTTCTGGCAGTACGTACCGTACGCGTTTGCGGAACAGCCTTTTCGACTTTGTTTTCTTTATCGGTATTAATGATACATTCCTCCTTTGTATCTATCCACGAATGTTAAAAGCACCATAAACTGAAAAAAGCGCACAAAATAACTCATCACACAGGACCTCTCCTGCAAGATCAGCTATTTAGTGCCCCTCTAAAAAAGCTACGAACAGTCCTAAGAGCTGCCGCAGCCAAAACACAAAATGCCTTGTCCAAGACCACATTTTCGCGCTGCACTCTTAGTCCTACATAGAACCATGTTTTCTGGCTCATGTATTCGAAGAAAAATCTTCGCATCTGAGATCTGCCTTCTCAAAGACTCTCGTCTTCAATGACTGATTTTTACATCACGACCACAGACATATACACTTACAGCTTCGGCGTAAGCTCCGGAATCAAACCGGATTCCATAAAACTCCGTAATGCGACCCACACCACAGAGTAATTCTATGCAAATTCATTTTTCACGCAATATCAAATTTTACGGTACAATAACATACAAATGATAAATAATTATCATCTCTATTATATTATACTAAAAAAAGCAATAATGGCAACATAAATTATTTTACGCAATCAACACGGCGAACAAAAAAACAAATCGAAATATTACAATTCAAAAAAAGACTGCATCCGACAAATATCGAATGCAGTCTTATACCTTATCTTGTCAATTCTATGCCACCCAAAACAGCGCAGCAACGCACGCGAACTTCCGGCGCGTTTATCGCAGGATTGACGGGAACCAGATTTTTTACACCGCCTAAAACGGAATTATTCTCAACAACAACCCGCACACCGGGAGGGAATGCGATTTTCACACCGCCAAATACGGCGGAAGCTTGAATACAAATATCCTTTTCGATGATACTATTGCGCAGATCCAATTCCGCAGAACCAAAGAGCGCATCAACATGACCACCATCGTAGGTCATATAATCATATTCCTTATTTATCGAGGCAAAGGTGGCATTTACTTTGCTGCGGGCTTCAGCGTCAATCCCCTTTACCGGTTGCCGACGAAAGATGCTGAATATCAATATCAAGCCGATAAGCACCAACAAAGCCGGGAAAAACAGAAGACGAATCCGCACCCAATCCAAAATATGAAGGTTGGACAGGAGCAATACCACACCAACAACAAGAACAACAATATCAAAACCTTTGATGCCATGCTGAATCATACCGTATATCGGCAAAACAATGAGGATCAGTGTCCACCAACCGGGGAAAAAGAGATTGATTTTCCACAGGCCTACGGAATTTCCTCCCCAAAGAAGCCCGAAAAGGATCAACACTAAACCTAAAAAGAGCAAGGACAGCTTTTTTTTCATAAAAGAACGCCCCTTAGTCAATGGCTTCCAACAGGCGAAGAACTTCCTCTACACCGTTTTCCGCAGAAATCAAACCGCTTTCTCCGGTTCTTCTGGTTTTGTATTCCAGCTTTCCTTGGTCAAGGCTCTTATCGCCAATGGTGATGCGCAAAGGAATACCAATGAGATCGGCATCTTTAAATTTCACACCGGCACGTTCCGCACGGTCATCCAAAAGAACATCAATCCCTTTGGCCAAAAGTCCCTGATACAGTTCTTCTGCCGCAGCAACCTGACGTTCACTCTTTTCGCTAACCGGCACAATAATTACCTCAAAGGGAGCAATGGCTTTGGGCCAGATAATGCCATGCTCGTCGTTATTCTGTTCAATTGCGGCAGCCATGGTACGGCCAACGCCAATACCGTAGCATCCCATTTCAAAGGGATTGGCTTTGCCGTTTTCATCAAGGTATTCCGCACCCATGGATTCACTGTATTTATGGCCAAGTTTAAAGACTTGTCCCACTTCAATCCCGCGAGCACTCTTTAAAGTACCGCCGCAGCAGGGGCAGGTTTCACCGGCTTCCACCAGGCGGAAATGACCGATTTCCCCTTCAAAATCACGTCCGTAATTGACATTGATCAAATGGTAGCCTTCTTCGTTGGCACCGCAGCAAAGGTTTTGAGCTTCTGCAACTTCTTCATCTACAAGAACTCTCACCTTCTGCCCACAGGGGCCAATATAGCCCTGAACCAAACCGGCAGCGTGAAGATCTTCATCGGTACCCATATACAAGAGCTGAGCGCCGAGATAATTCTGAAGCTTTACTTCATTCAGACGGCGGTCGCCACGTACAAAGACAAGAACCGGTTTTTCATCGGCCATGTAAAATAATGCCTTCATTGATTTGGTGGCATCCAATTTCAAAAAGGCGGCAACGTCATCAATAGTACGGCAATCAGGGGTAAGAACTTTTTCTACTTCGCCCATTTCTTCCTTTTCACCGGCAGCGGCTTTGGCTGCTTCGGCAATCTCAATGTTTGCAGCATAATCACAACTGTCGCAATAGAGAATTTCCGCTTCACCGCTTTCAGCCAGCACCATAAATTCATGGGAAGAGCTGCCGCCAATCGCACCGTTATCGGCGCGTACCGGGCGATAATCTAAACCGCAGCGGTCAAAAATCTTCACATAGGCATCGTACATCACATGATAAGAAACATCCAAACCGGCTTCGTCACGGTCAAAGCTATAGCAATCCTTCATGATAAACTCACGGCTCCGCATTAAGCCGAAACGAGGACGACGTTCGTCACGATATTTATTTTGGATTTGATAAATCATCAAGGGCAGCTGCTTATAAGAATTGATTTCATTGGCAATCAATGCAGTGGCAACCTCTTCGTGAGTAGGCCCAAGGCAAAAATCACGGCCATGGCGGTCTCTTACACGCCACATTTCGGCACCATAGACATCCCAACGACCACTTTTTTGCCATAATTCCGCAGGCTGCGTAATGGGGAACATCAATTCCTGGGCACCGGCGGCATTCATTTCTTCACGCACAATCTGATTGATCTTACTAATCGTTCGCCACCCCAAAGGCATATAAGTATAGATCCCCGAGGTAACTTTACGCATCATACCGGCACGAAGCATCAGCTTGTGACTGGCAATTTCCGCATCGGCGGGAACCTCTCTCAACGTAGGTGCTAATAAGTTACTGTATTTCACTGTTCATTCCTCCTGATCTCATCGACAAGCTTGCCAACGATTTCGCTTTCCTTATATTTTCCGATTACGACACCTTCTTTAAACAAAAGCCCCTGGCCTTTGCCATTGGCAATACCGTAATCAGCTTCTTTCGCTTCTCCGGGGCCGTTCACTTCGCAGCCCATCACAGCTACGGTAAGCGGACGCCGCGGTTGAAAATTCTTCAGTGCATCTTCTACCCCGTGTACCATTGTTTCAAGATCCACCTTTGTCCTTCCGCAGGTGGGGCAGGATATAATTTCGATCCCCTCTTCGCGCAAATTAAGGTTTTTCAAAATTTCCTTTGCAACGATCACTTCATTTACCGGATCTCCGGTCAGTGAAACCCGAATGGTATCACCAATCCCTTCGGCAAGAATCAAACCGATACCAAGAGCCGACTTTATACTGCCCTTTAGCACCGTACCGGCTTCTGTTACCCCCACATGAAGGGGAAAATCCACCTTTTCGCTTAAAAGTTTATAGGCCGCAACGGTCTTTTCCACCGAAGAAGATTTTACCGAGATCTTCACCTGATCGAATCCGTATTTTTCAAAAACAGAAACTTCTCTCAAAGCACTTTCCACAATCGCTTCAGGGGTACAACCATACTTTTCCAAAAGATCCTTTTCCAAAGAGCCACCGTTAATACCAATACGAATCGGCACATTGCGTTCTCTGGCAGCATCAATCACCGCTTTTACCCGATCTTCACTGCCGATATTTCCCGGGTTGATCCGCAGGGCATCAATACCGTTCTCCAAACTGGCCAAAGCCAGACGGTAATCAAAATGAATATCCGCAACAATCGGCATCGGTGACTGAGGTAAGATCTGTTTTAGTGCTGCAGCAGCCTCCTGATCCGGAATGGCAAGCCGACCGATTTGACAACCGGCAGCATGAAGGGCCGTTAGCTGGGCAACGGTTGCTTCCACATCCGCGGTTTTTGTATTATTCATACTTTGGATCACGATCGGAGCACCACCGCCGATGGGAATACCGCCGATCATAATTTGTTTTGTTATTTTTCGTTCCTTCATCTGTTCAACCCATGATCCGTGTAATATCAAAATAAGTGATAACCACCAAAAGCAGCATTAAGAGAACAAAACCTACAAAATGAATGGCTCCTTCCACGTTGGGACTAAGGGGTTTACGACGAATACCTTCAAGGACCAAAAAGACAAGACGACTGCCATCCAATGCCGGTAAAGGCAAAAGATTTACAACGCCAAGGTTTACACTGATCGCCGCAACAAAGACCAGGAAATTAAAGAAACCATAAGAAGCAACCTGGCCGACCATCTGGCCGACACCCACGGGACCGGAAAGTTCTACACCAATGGCACCGGTGATCATTTGCCAAAGAGATACCAGAACCAACTTTGTAAGCTCATAAGTTTGAATAAAACCGGTTTTAATGGCAGAACCCACCGAAACACTTTCCCGGGCAGCAACAACACCGATAATACCGCTGCCGCTATCCCCCTTCACAGGAGTTACGGTAATTTCCTTTTGTTCTCCGTTTCGGTCAATATCCAAGGTAAGTTCATTACCGACATTTTCCTGAATGAAAGATGTCATATCGTTCCAGGAATCAATTTCTGTACCATTGATAGCGGTAATGCGATCCCCGGCTTCCAAACCGGCACTATATGCCGGATAGTCAGGATTCACTTCTCCAATCAAAGGCTCTGAGGTCGCAGTACCCAATCCCATATAGGCCACGATAAACAATAAAATCGCAAAAAGGATATTAAACAGGGCACCGCCGGCAACGACCAACATCCTCTGAGGAACATTCTTCTTATCAAAGCCATTGGGATGGTCACTTTCTCCATCTTCACCGGGCATTTTACAGTACCCGCCAATGGGAAGAAGCCGCAAGGAATATTGGGTTTCACCTTTTTGAAAAGAAAAGAGCAAAGGGCCCATGCCCACAGAAAATTCTTCAACATAAATATGGCACGCTTTGGCACACAACAAATGCCCGCCTTCATGAGCAAAAATGATGATGCCAAACATGACCAGAGTCAATAAAATCGTCCAAATGATACTCAAAGGTCACACCTCATTGTTTCGATATTTGCCAATGCCGCCTTGGTTTCTTCTGCAGCCGCCAGAATTTCTTCCAAATTCGGTTCAGAAATATTTTTATGGGCCTCAACGGTTCGGGCAACATATCTATAGATATCTTTATAGCCTATTCTTTTTTCCAGAAACTTATACACTAGCACTTCGTTGGCAGCATTCATTACTGCCGGTAAAGTTCCGCCAATTTTTCCCACCTCATAAGCAAGGGAAAGCAATGGGAAAATTTCCAAACGAGGTGCATAAAAATCAATATGCCCCAGTGCAACAAAATCCAACTCTTCCATGGGATTATCCCAACGTTCCGGGTAAGTCAAGGCGTATTGGATCGGGATCCTCATATCGGCTTTACCAAGATGCCCAATAAAAGAGCCGTCTTTAAAACAAACCATAGAGTGAATCACACTCTGAGGTTGAATCAACACCTCAATCTGATCGTAAGGACAATCAAAAAGCCAATGCGCTTCGATCACCTCCAGCCCCTTGTTCATCATTGTGGAACTGTCAATGGTAACCTTTGACCCCATATTCCAAGTAGGATGCTTTAATGCCATCTCCGGCGTGATGTTCTCCATCTCCTCCGGGGAACAATTGCGAAAAGGTCCGCCGGAAGCGGTAAGAACAAGTTTTTTCAGCCCGCTTTTTCCCCCTTGGAGGCATTGAAAAATCGCAGAATGTTCACTATCCACAGGGAGGAATGCTATGCCTTTTTCTTTCACCTTCTTCATGACCAAGTGACCGGCAGTCACCAAACTTTCTTTATTGGCAAAAGCAACATCGTTACCTTCCTCCAATGCGATCAATAACGGACGCAATCCTGCCATACCGGAAATGCCGTGAATCACCATATCCGTTTTTTGAGCTGCAAGAGCATCGACGCCTTCGCTGCCGGCAAGGATGGTTCCTTCATAATCCGGTAAAAGATGCTTTAACTCCAAAAACTTACCTTCATCGGCAATCGCAATGGCTCGAGGTAAAAACTTTTTCGTTTGCTCCGCCAAAAGCTCGGCATTTCGATTTGCCACAAGATAATCAACCCGAAAATCTTCAGGAAACCAGGAAATAACATCCAGGCTTTGAGTGCCGATAGAGCCCGTTGAGCCTAAAATACCGATGGTTTTCATGATTGAAAGACACCTCCCTGTATTTCACTTACAACCCTGCAATAGTCAATATCAAAAAAAGCAGAGGAGAAGCAAAAAGCATACTATCGAAACGATCAAGAATGCCGCCATGACCGGGAATCAGCGTCCCGGAATCTTTGACACCGGCCCAACGCTTTATTGCACTTTCACAAAGATCACCGATCTGCCCGCTAACGGATACAATCACTGCCACAAGGATCATAAGCCACCAGGCCAAAAGACCGGTGAAAATATTAAGAAGCAAAGCACCGATAACCGCAGCAACAATACCGCCAACAGCGCCTTCCACAGATTTTTTAGGGCTTACCTTCGGCATAAGCTTATGACGTCCAAAAGCAGAACCGATAAAATAGGCACCGCTATCGGTAAACCATTCAATAATCAAAAGCAGATAGATCAGAAACATCCCGTCACCCATACCGGAGCGCATCAACACCGCAGTAGTAAGTGTCATGGGAATATACACGACACCGGCAAGGTTCATTGTGATCTCATCCAATTCATATTTACCGGAGATGAAAAAAGACATATAAACAGCAAACACCAAAAGCAATGCTCCAAGAAGAAATGCAGGCTGCTTGGGCATCAGCTGTGCCAGGGCAATGAGGATCACTGCCGCCGGATAATATATCCAGGGAAGAAACCGATATTCGTTTACTTCCACCATTTTTCCAAATTCGTAACCGCCAATCACCGCAATCATTGCCATTAAGGCGGCAAAGACCCAACCGCCAAAAAAGACGGCGGCTAAAATGATCGGCACAAAAACACACGCACTAATTATTCTCGTTTTCAACATAACAAAATCCTCATAGATCAGGAAATTCCGCCAAAGCGGCGATGACGATGTTGGTAAGTAATGATTGCTTTATAAAACTCCGCATCATCAAAATCAGGCCACTGAACCTCCGTAAAGTAAAATTCTGTATATGCCGTTTGCCAAGGCAGAAAATTACTGAGACGTATTTCTCCGGAAGTACGGATCAGCAGCTCGGGATCGGGCATGGCAGCAGTATAAAGATAACGAGAAAAGATATCGCTGTCAATTTCCCCGGGAGCTAATTTCCCTGTTTTTACATCTGCAGCAATTTCATTCACTGCTTTTATGATCTCATCTCTGCCACCGTAATTCAGTGCCAGATTCAGGTTGATCTTCGTACTATTTTTTGTCATTTCCATGACTCTGTACAATTCCCGCTTCACTTTTTCCGGCAAAGGTTCCATATCTCCAATAGCAGTAAGACGCACACCTTCGGCAACCATATCTTCTGCCATATTGACTAGATAATTACGAATCAAATCCATCAGAAAATTCACTTCTTCCAAAGGGCGGCGCCAATTTTCAGTGGAAAAACAATAGAGGGTAAGATATTTTACACCGATATCAGAAGCGATATTCGTTAGATGCCGAATGATTTTTGCGCCAGCCACATGGCCCTTGACTCGTCCTAAATGCTGTTTCTGCGCCCAACGGCCATTGCCATCCATAATAATGGCAATGTGGCTAGGAACCGTATTCCGATCGATTTGAGCTAATAAATCCGAGCTTGATTCTTTCATAGAACCCATAAAACTCCTATAAAAACCGACAAAACCCCCTCGGCAAAAAACGAGGGGGTTTTCTCTGAATTATTCTTCGATAATTGCATCGTTGGGGCAGCTATCAATGCAGTTGCCGCATTCCTGGCAAGCATCCTGGTCGATTTCATAGATGTCGCCTTCTTTGATAGCGTCATGTTCGCATTCGTCTAAGCAAGTGCCGCATGCTACGCATTCGTCAGTAATTTTGTACATTGTGTTACACCTCCTTGATAAACATATCAAATTAAAAATGCCTAAGCATTAAACCTGTCAAACTTCCATGATTTCAGCTTCTTTTGCTTTTGTGATCTCATCAAGCTTTTTGACCCATTTTTCGGTCAGTTTCTGAGCATCATCCAGCCCAATGGAAGCTTCATCTTCGGAAACGGATTTATCTTTTTCCAAAGCCTTGATATCTGCATTTAATTCTCTGCGGATATTACGAATCGCAATTTTAGCTTCTTCATTTTTTTTCTTAACGACTTTGACCAGTTCTTTTCTGCGTTCTTCCGTCAATTGAGGAATCGCAATACGAATAATTGAGCCATCATTACTGGGGTTTAAACCGAGATCAGAAGCAAGAATCGCCTTTTCGATATTTTTCAGAGTACTTTTATCCCAAGGCTGCACCGTAAGTAAACGGCTTTCCGGTGCGGAAATGTTTGCCATCTGGTTCAGAGGGGTCATCGCACCATAATAGTCAACCTGGATCTTATCGAGAAGTGCGGGCGTAGCGCGACC
This sequence comes from uncultured Bacillota bacterium, assembly GCA_934702375.1. Classification (GTDB taxonomy): domain Bacteria; phylum Bacillota; class Dehalobacteriia; order UBA7702; family UBA7702; genus UBA7702. The sequence goes on from CAKUYE010000009.1 coordinate 48,641, forward strand.
GGCGCGCAAAGTGGAGAATTCCTTTTTCAAAGCCTCCGAAGTTTTTTCCATTCTGCGTTCAGCATCTTCCATATATTCTTTAATCACAGATTTCACCTCCAACGACTGTACCCACGTTTTCACCGAGGACAGCTTTTCTTGCATTGCCTTTTTCATTGATATTAAAGACAACGATGGGAATACGATTATCCTTACAAAGGGAAGCAGCGGTGGAATCCATCACTTTCAATTCCTTTTCCAAAACTTCCTTGAAGGAAAGGGTGTCAAATTTAACTGCAGCAGGATCGGTTTTGGGATCGGCAGAATAAACACCATCGACTTTTTTAGCCATGAGAATCACTTCTGCATCAAGCTCCGCGGCGCGGAGAGCAGCCGTAGTGTCGGTAGAAAAATAGGGGTTACCCGTACCGGCCGCAAAAATCACAACACGTCCTTTTTCCAAATGACGAATTGCCTTACGGCGAATATAAGGTTCTGCAATTTGCCGCATTTCAATGGCACTTTGCACTCGGGTATCAATGCCGATGCTTTCCAGAGCGCTTTGCAAAGCAAGACTATTCATTACGGTAGCCAGCATCCCCATATAGTCCGCAGTGGCACGTTCCAACCCCTGTTTTGAGCCGGCAATACCTCTCCAGATATTACCGCCGCCAACAACGACAAGAACATCAATGCCCAAATCACGAACATCCTGGACCTGCTCGGCAACGTGCGCCAGCATAGCCTGGTCAATACCATAGCCCATATCACCGGCAAGCGCTTCACCGCTTAACTTTAAAACGACTCTTTTATACATCGGTTCTGCCCACATACCAATCGCACTCCATCTTAAATTTTATTATTTGAACATATTTTCGACTTCAGCAGCAAAGTCATCCTGTCTCTTTTCAATCCCTTCACCGGTTTTGAAACGAACGAATTTTACTACAGAAAGATCAGCACCGGTTTCTTTGCCAACTTTGGCAACATACTGAGCAACGTTAAGATCGCTGTCCTGAACATAAGCCTGATCAAGAAGGCAAACTTCCTTCATTTCTTTGTTCAGACGACCTGTAATCATCTTTTCAATAATATTTTCGGGTTTGTTGGGATTTTCTTCTTTGGCCTGGGCCATTAAAATGGTTTTTTCATGTTCAATGTAGTCTGCGGGAACTTCATCGCGATTTACATATTTGGGATCCATAGCGGCAACCTGCATTGCAACATTGCGGAGGCAAGCTTTGATGTCATCATTAACAACATCAGTTTTGCCGTATACCATAACGCCGATTTTACCGCCGCCATGGATGTAGCAGGACACGCAGCCGTCAGCAGCATTGATCTTTTCAAATCTTCTGATATTGATGTTTTCGCCGATCACAGCAACCTGAGCGGTAACCATATCTTTCACGGTTTTAGCACTGTCTTCCAACCATGCTTCGCCAAGGAAAGCGTCCAGATCTGCAGCGTCGCTGGCAAGAGCCTGTTTTGCAACTTTGGCAGCAAAAGCTTTGAAATCTTCGTTTTTCGCAACAAAGTCAGTTTCGCAATTGATTTCAACAAGAACACCGGCTTTGCCATCTTCGGCAATGGCTTCGGCAACGATACCTTCGGCAGCGATTCTGCTGGATTTTTTTGCAGCAGCAGCCAAGCCTTTTTCTCTCAAAAAGTCAACGGCTTTATCCATATCGCCATCGGTTTCTGTAAGAGCTTTTTTGCAATCCATCATACCGGCTCCGGTCAATTCACGGAGTTCTTTTACCATTTTTGCAGAAATCATTTTTGATATTCCTCCTAAATATAAGTAAAAGCAGGGATAAGGATCGGCCTGGCGGCTTTTGCCCTATGGCCCTGCTTTATCTTGCTTTATTATTCAGCGGCTTCTTCCGCTTCTTCGCCTTCAACTTCTTCGGCTTCCGCCATGGAAAGACCCTGGTTACCTTCGATAACAGCGTCAGCCATTCTGGAAACGAGAAGTTTTACGGCACGGATGGCGTCATCATTGCCGGGGATCACATAGTCAACTTCTTCCGGATCGCAGTTGGTATCAACAATAGCAATAATGGGAATATCAAGCTTTCTGGCTTCGGCAACAGCGATTTTTTCTTTCTTGGGGTCAACAACGAAAATTGCGCCGGGAAGCTGCTTCATTTCTTTGATACCGCCAAGGGATTTTTCCAGTTTTTCTTTCTGGACTTTCAGCTGTGCAACTTCTTTTTTGGGAAGAAGTTCAAGAGTACCGTCTTCTTCCATTCTTTCCATATCATAAAGGAAGTCGATTCTCTTCTGGATGGTTTTGTTGTTGGTCATCAAACCGCCGAGCCATCTCTGGTTAACATAAAACATGCCGCAACGTTCTGCTTCTTCTTTAATAGCATCCTGAGCCTGTTTTTTGGTACCGACAAAGAGGATGGATTTGCCATCGGCAACGGTATCTTTGATGAAATTATAGGCTTCATCAATTTTTTTAACGGTTTTCTGCAAATCGATGATGTAGATACCGTTTCTTTCGGTAAAGATGTAGGGAGCCATTTTGGGGTTCCAGCGACGGGTCTGGTGTCCGAAATGAACACCTGCTTCTAAGAGCTGCTTCATTGAAATAACTGCCATTTGGTTATTTCCTCCTTTAGTTTTTTGCCGCATATTAGCGGTTTCATCCGAATCGGTCGTCTTTCAGCGCTAACCGTTTTGGCGGCACCGGCGTAAAATCGCGATTCGTGTTTGATTCTTTAACATAGTAACATAAACTTCACCGTCATGCAAGTGATTTTTATGATTCTTTTGTCTGATTTTTTCACTTTTTCTACCGTAGATATAAAAATTCCACCCAACGATTCATCTTACAGGATATACTTGCTGAGATCTTCATTTTTCATGATCCCGCCCATACGTTTTTCCACATATTCTTTATCAATGCTAACCGTTCCGCGCAGCAGATCCGGTGCTGAAAAAAGCAGCTCTTCCAGTACTTTTTCCATGATCGTATGAAGGCGGCGAGCACCAATGTTTTCTGCTTCGCCATTGATACGGTCGGCGATTTCCGCCATGGCGGTAATGCCGTCTTCGGTAAATTCCACGTAAACACCGTCGGCCTTCAGCAATTCCGTATATTGTTTCAAAAGAGAATTCTTCGGTTCGGAAAGGATCCGCCGATAATCGCCGGCGGTAAGGCTATCCAATTCTACGCGGATGGGAAAACGCCCCTGTAATTCCGGCATAAGATCGGCAGGCTTTGCCACATGAAAAGCACCGGCAGCAATAAAAAGAATATGATCGGTGCGAACCTGACCGTATTTCGTATTTACCGTGGCCCCTTCTACCAAAGGTAGGATATCACGCTGGACACCGCCGCGGCTGACATCGGCCCCATTTTTATTTTCAACACCGGCAATCTTATCAATTTCATCAAGAAACACGATGCCCATTTGCTCCGTTTTTTCCACGGCCTCGGCAGAAACTTCTTCCATATCAATAAGCTTCTGGCTTTCCTCCTGAGTAAAAACACGCATGGCCTCGGGAACGGTCACTTTACGCTTTCTGGTTTTTGTCGGCATCATATTACCAAAAATATTTCCCAGATCAACGCCCATATCATCCATGCCGCCGATCATAACCGTGGCGGGACTTTCCTGTACTTCGATTTCAAGGGTTTCACGATCCAACTCTCCGGCAGCAAGAAGACGGCGAATATACTTCCGACGACGGGCATTTTGTTCGTTTTGGGTAAGCATTTCTTCCGGATCCTCAAGATCCTTTCCGTATCCTTCCATCATCAGTTGATTGATCAATCGTGCTTCCGCATTTTTTTTCGCCTGTTTTTCCACGATTTCCATACGTTCCGTGCGAACAATGGTCACGGCACTTTCCACCAGATCCCGAATAATCGAATCTACATCTCGGCCAACGTAACCCACTTCGGTAAACTTCGTTGCCTCAACTTTCACAAAAGGTGCATTCACCAACTTTGCCAATCGACGGGCAATTTCCGTTTTACCGACACCGGTGGGACCGATCATAATAATATTTTTCGGAATAATGTCGTCACGCAGAACTGCGTCGACATTTTTCCGGCGATAGCGATTTCGCAAAGCAATGGCAACACTTTTTTTGGCGTTTGCCTGGCCAATAATATATTTATCCAGTTCCATTACAATTTGACTGGGAGTCAATTCTTCATTTTTCATGATCGCTTACTCTCCGATTTCCTCCACAATGATGTGGTCATTCGTGTACACGCAAATACTGGAAGCAATGGCCATAGCCTCTTTACAGATTTCTGCCGCCGACAAATCGCTGTGCTTCATCAAAGCCTTCGCCGCAGAAAGAGCATAAGCTCCGCCGCTGCCGATGGCGATAATACCATCATCAGGCTCAATCACTTCCCCGGTACCGGAAATAATCAGCATTCCGGTGGCGTCGGCAACGATCATCAGGGCTTCCAATTTTTGCAGCACACGGTCGGTGCGCCATTCTTTCACCATTTCCACCGCAGCTCGAGTAAGATTGCCGCGGAATTCATTTAATTTTGCTTCAAATTTGTCAAACAGCGTAAAAGCATCGGCAACAGTGCCGGCAAAACCGGCAAGAACTTTGCCGTTGTAAAGACGCCGCACTTTTCTGGCGCCGTTTTTCATGATCATGGTATTTCCCATCGTCACCTGACCGTCACCGGCAATGGCGGTTTTTCCGTTTCGGCGCACACAAACAATAGTCGTTGCCTCAAAGTGAATATTACTTGCCATTTTTTACCTCTTTTCCGCTTCTGGGGTGAGCATTCTTATAGACATCCATCATGTGCGATTTCGTAATGTGGGTATAAATCTGGGTTGTAGAAAGCCGTTCATGCCCCAAAAGCTCCTGTATGATGCGAATATCCGCACCGTTTTCCAACATATGGGTCGCATAGGAATGACGCAGCATATGCGGGCTGATTTTTAACGTTTTCGACATTTGCAAGACGTATTTATCAAGGATATCCCGAATAGCGCGATCTGTGATTCCATGACCATTCCGCTGGTTCAGAAAGACTGCCGTTTCATTGAGGTTATCGGCCTTAACCAACATCGGTCGGCCCTTTGCAAGATAATCCTTCAAAGCATCAAGGGCATAATCTCCAAGAGGAACAAGACGTTCTTTTCGCCCCTTCCCCATCACTTTCAAGGAACGAATCGGAAAGATAATCTGATCCAAATGCAAGCTGCATAATTCGGAAACACGCAAGCCGCCGCCGTAAAGGATTTCCATGATGGCACGATCCCGAAGTCCTCCGGGAGTACGATCCGGTAAAGTTAAAAGCTCTCTCAGATCCTCATAATGTACGTATTGAGGCAACTTTTTTGTTTCCTTTGGCGAGGATACAAGGGTCAGAGGATTATCTTCCAAAACATTTTCCCGTACCAGAAAATGATAGTAGCTTCGCAAGGAAGAAAGCTTTCTGGCCATGGAGCTGTTTGAAATCCCCTGCTGCCGCAGATACATCAAATAACGGCGTACATCGAGATGATCAATAGAGGTTTCTTTCAGATTTTCTTTTTTTAAATAGATAAAGAAATCTTCCAGATCCTTTTGATAAGCGGTGATGGTATGGGGAGAAGCATTTTTTTCCCCGGATAAATAGGAAAGATATTCCTGAAACATTTTTGCCACAGGTTTTCCCTCCTTCATGCTCTAATCATATACAAAATGCCAAAGCTTAATCAACGTCAATATTTGCCAAAATATCCAAAGATCGCTGGGCGATTTTTGCATTTTTTTCTTTCTTTTTGCGAATTCGTTCGCCAAGGGGCGGCATCAAACCGAAGGTGATATTCATCGGATCAAATTTACCACTGCCGCCGGTGGAAACGTAATGCGCCAAAGCACCGATCGCCGTTTCCGGCGGGAAAACAACACGATCGCGGCCTTCGGCGCAGCGCACCGCATTGATCCCGGCAAGAAGACCGTTGGAGGTAGATTCCACATACCCTTCCACACCGGTAAGCTGACCGGCAAAGAACAGTCCTTTGCGCTCTCTTGTTTCCAACGTTGGATCAAGAATCTTGGGAGAATGAATATAGGTATTACGATGGATCATGCCATAGCGTAAAAATTCGGCATTTTCCAAGCCGGGGATCATACGGAAAACACGTTCCTGTTCCCCTCTAAGTAAATGGGTTTGGAAGCCAACCATATTATAAAGCTGGCCTTCTTTATCTTCCATGCGCAGCTGCACTACGGCATAAGGCATTTCACCGGTACGAGGATCAACCAAGCCCACCGGTTTCAAAGGACCGTGACACATGGTTTCTCTGCCTCGGGCAGCCATTTCTTCCATAGGCATACAGCCTTCAAAAAATTTCAATTTTTCAAAGCCGTGAGGTTCATAAAGCTTCGCCGTAGTGATGGCTTCATAGAAAGCATCATACTCTTCTTTATTCATCGGGCAATTAATATAGGCAGCTTCCCCTTTATCGTAGCGGGATGCGAAAAAGGCAATATCCATGTTGATGGATTCCCCGCTGATGATGGGTGCAACGGCATCGTAGAAATACAGATCCTCACGTCCGGCAAGGTCTGCCAGTTTTTCTGCCAGGGCTTCCCCGGTAAGAGGGCCGGTAGCGACGATAACAATATCATCGTCGGGAATTTCCTTGATTTCTTCACGAATGATCTCCACTCTTCCCGTTGCGGCAAGCTCTTCTTCAATCATTTTCGAGAACGCATTGCGGTCAACAGCAAGACAACCGCCGGCAGGAACCTTTGTCGTATCCGCAGCTTTCATAATCAGGGAATCCAAACGACGCATTTCCTCTTTCAACAGACCTACGGCATTTTCAATGTTGGCGGCACGAAAAGAATTGCTGCAAACCAGCTCTGCCAAATGCTCGGTTTTATGAGCAGGAGTCATAGTTACAGGGCGCATTTCATAAATACGGACATCATGTCCTCTTTTGGCGATCTGCCAAGCCGCTTCACAACCGGCAAGGCCGCCGCCGATAATCGTAATTTTACTCATTGGTACTCTTTCTCCGTCCCCGTTTCGGTTTTTCTTCCTTTTTTTGATTCGTGGGGCACTCCTTATTTTCACAGATAATCGTCTTTGTGTCATTACGGCCGGTCTTTTCTACCATATGGCGTCCGCATTCCGGGCAAACCGCTTCCACCGGTAAGTTCCAGTAAGCCGTTTGGCAATCGGGATAATTTTTACAGCCATAGAAAACTCGACCGCGTTTATTTCTTTTTTTCACTAAAGCACCGCCGCACTCAGTGCAGGCGATACCGATTTCTTCATCAATAGATTTGATATTCTTACATTCCGGATAGCCGGGACAAGCCAGAAAATTGCCGTAACGTCCTTTTTTCAGCACCATGGTGCGGCCGCATTTGTCGCATACCACATCGCTCTCGCCAAGATTTTTCTCTTCGACATTGCCGTCTTTGTCCACAGATTTAACATTGCGACATTCGGGATAACCGGGACAAGCCAAAAACCGACCGTAACGTCCCATTTTATAAACCATATTTCTGCCGCAAAATTCACAAATCACATCGGAAACTTCATCTACCAATTCAACTTCGCCAATATCTTCTTCGGCTTTTTCCAGTGCAATCGAGAAAGGTGCGTAAAAATCCGCCAGGATACTGCGCCAGCTGAGTTCCCCTTCTTCCACTTTGTCCAGTTCCTCTTCAAGTTTTGCAGTAAACTCAACATTGAGAATATCGGGGAAATACTGCATTAACAAGTCATTAACAATCACACCCAATTCCATGGGATGAAAGGTTTTTTCCTTACGGGAAACATAACCGCGTGAAACGATGGTTTCAATAATGGTCACGTAAGTGGAAGGACGGCCGATCCCAAGCTTTTCCATGGTTTTGATCAAGGAAGCTTCGGTAAAGGCGGCCGGTGGTTGAGTAAAATGCTGTTCCGGGAAAAGTTCCTTCAAAGTGAGGGGTTCCCCTTCTGCGATCTCCGGCAAGGAATCATTTTTGTTTTCCGATTTATAAATTTGCATATAACCGGGAAATTCAATGATATTACCATTGGCACGGAAAAGATATTTACCGGTTTCAATATCGTAAGCGGTACTCAATACTTTGGCATCCGCCATCTGACTGGCAACAAACCGTTCCCAAATCAATTTATAAAGGCGATACTGAGGCTGACTTAAAGAACTACGCACCGAAAGGGGAGTTCTCAACACAGAAGTCGGACGAATGGCTTCGTGGGCATTCTGGATATGTCCTTTTTGAGCGTAGCTCCTTGGTTTTTCCGGACAATAATCCTTACCAAAGGTTTCCTCAATATAGCTCAAAGCTTCATTTTGCGCCGGTTCTGCAATACGAGTAGAGTCGGTACGCATATAGGTGATAAGCCCCACATTGGTACCGTCAATGGCAATCCCTTCATAAAGCTGTTGGGCCAGCTGCATTGTTCGCTTGGCGGTATAATTCAGCTTTTGGTTTGCTTCCTGCTGCATACTGCTGGTGGTAAAAGGCGGCAGCGGCGATTTTTTTCGATTCTTTTTCTGAACCGAAGAAAGCAAGTAAGAAGCATCTTTCAGATCCGCAAGGATCTCATTGATCCGTTCCTCATTGGGAATCTCCGCTTTTTTACCGTCAATTTTCAGCAGCTTTGCCGTAAATTCACTGGTATCATGAAGCAAATCCGCTTCCAGCGTCCAATATTCCTCCGGAACAAAAGCATCAATTTCATTTTGACGTTCACAGATCAAACGTACCGCAACGCTTTGAACACGACCGGCAGATAACCCCTTACGAACCTTACGCCAAAGCAAAGGACTCAATTTATAACCAACAAGGCGGTCGAGAATACGGCGGCTTTGTTGGGCATAAAAACGGTCAAGATCAATAGCGCGGGGATTTTTTACCGCCTTTTTAATGGCATCTTTGGTAATTTCATTAAATTCAATACGGCATAATTTCCCGGGATCCGGATCAATGCCATCCTTATTCCCTTCCAGATATTGCTTTAAATGCCAGGCAATGGCTTCCCCTTCGCGGTCAGGGTCAGCAGCATAAAAAACTTTTTCCGCTGCTTTTGCATTCTTTTTCAATTCCTTGAGCATTTCCCCTTTACCGCGAATGGTGATATAGTGGGGTTCAAAGTTATTTTCCACATCAATGCCTAATTTGCTTTTTGGCAAATCGCGAATGTGCCCCATAGAGGAAACAACCTTATAATTTTTTCCTAAAAACTTGCTGATCGTTTTTGCCTTGGTTGGCGATTCAACGACCACCAGATACTTACTCATAGATAAATGCACCTCATTATTGATTCGTTAGCATATACGTATTTCCGGGCGCTTCACTGATGGCGTCCTCGATTTCAAGCCGGGTCAGAAACGATGTCAGCTGCGACGCCGTAAGACTTGAGGCGGCAATCAATTCATCAAAAGTTCTTCTGCCATGCTGCAATTCCAGCAAAACTTTTCGTTCTCCATCGTTGGTTGCAAATTGAAATGCGTCGATTTCATTGGAGCGATACATCCGTTCCACAAGATCCAGATCAATGTAATCTTCTAAAATATCTTCGGCACAGGCAGCAAATTTTGCCTGACCGGACTCAATCAGATAGTGAGGCAGTTCACTCATTTTTGAAAAGATCGAGCCGGGCATCGCATAGATATTTTTCCCCTGATCAAGGCCATGACGTACCGTATGTAAGGTACCACTCCTGCGCCCCGCTTCCGGAACAAGAATGCCGTGAGACAAACCGCTGATCAGGCGATTGCGATAAGGAAAATTATGCTTTAGCCCCGGAGTACCGAAGGGAAATTCGCTAAAGATGCAGCCTTGCTCTTTCAAAGCTTCATAAAGCTTCCGATGAAAAGCCGGATATACCACATCAATACCGCACCCCAGCACGGCGGAGCAAAAACCACCGGCACGAAGTGCACTTTTCAAAGCAACACCGTCAATGCCTTCGGCCATGCCGTTTACCACATGGATACCGGCCTTTTCCACCAGATCCGTTACAATACGGTTTGTCGCCATCCGCCCATAATCCGTACAACGGCGGCTGCCCACTACGGCAATGGCCAAATTGTCCGGATTGGGCAACGTTCCCAGATAATACAGGAAATAAGGCGGTTCCGCTACATGACGTAAAAACGAAGGAAAATCATCATCCGATGTCAACGTTATCTTTACGCCAAGCTGTTCACCATAACGGTAGATCGCATCCGGATCCAATTTCTTTTGCTGATGTACAAAGCCCAAAATCTTTTCTTCACTTAAAGCAAGCACATCCAACCAATGGCGCGAATCATGCCAGGCTTCCTCCGCAGAACCATAGGCTTCCATCAGTGCCGTAAGAGAATTGTGATCCATACCAATAATCTGCCCCAGGGCAAGAAGATATTTTTCTTCCGTTGCTCTCGAACTGACGGAAAGCTTCATCATTTTTTACCTTTAAAGCCACCTTGAGCCAGAATATTACTCTGGAAGGAGCTGATCATATTATTTTTCCGTTGCTTCCCGCGTAGAGCGATCTGGATCAAACGATCCAAGAGCCGAGGATAAGAAAGACCTTTTGGCTCCCAAAGATAGAAAGCCAAGGAACCGGGGATCGTATTCACTTCATTGAGATAAATGCGATCGGTATCTTCGTCAATCATAAAGTCCATGCGCCACACGCCTTCCCCGTTCATGCAATAGAAGGTATCTAAAGCATAATTGCGGATACGGGCAGCGGTATCCTCGGAGATATCCGCAGGAATACGTCGCTTCAAAGAAGCCATACCCGAGGATTTTCCGCCATCCTCCTGCAAATATTTATCCGAAAATGAAAGGATCTCGCCGGCGTTGAGAGGTTCCTCCAGTTCTGATACTTCGGCCTGATAGGCATCGCCCAAAACAGAAATATTGATTTCTCTTAAATGGCGAATCGCATGTTCCACCAAAATCTTTTGAGAGTACATACAGGCCGTTTCGATGGCATCAATCAATTCATCGCGATGCTCTGCAATTTTGATGCCGATACTGGAACCGAGATCCGCCGGTTTGATGATAACGGGATAAGCAAACTTCCGTTCGATATATTCTACAATATCATCTTCTCCATCGGCCCACTGCGCACTGTAAAACCAGAAGCAATCAAGAACCGGCACGCCGCCCATTTTGCAAAGTGCTTTTTGAGCAACTTTATCCATACCCGCTGCCGCAGCCAAAACCGAAGGACCGGTAAAGGGAATCCCGGTCATTTCCAAAAAGCCCTGCAAGCAACCGTCTTCACCATAGGCGCCGTGCATCACCGGCATAAAGACGTCAATCACGGCAAGAGGCTTTTTGCTCAAAAGAGAGCGAGGGTAAATAAAAACAGTGCCATCGCCGGCATTGGGCGAAACAAGAATCTTTTCACAACCGGCAAGGAGATCATCCATATCCTTAAAGCTTTCGATATCAAAAAGGTCTTCTCCCCAATACCAATCGCCCTCTTTACTGATGTAGATTGGGAAAATATCATATTTTTCTTCATCCAAAGACTGAATTGCCTGAAGGGCAGAAATAATGGCAACTTCATGCTCAACGGAGGGACAACCAAAAATCACACCAACCGTAGTTTTCATACGAAATATTCCTCCTAAATTATCTCGATTTTTCATTAAATATCGTTACTCATTGTAGGTGTCGGGAAGATCGTTTTCGTAAAGGACGTAATCTCCTTTTTCCATTTTCCCATACACATAGGTATTAGCGTCATTGAGGTTTGCAGCAACAAAGAGATGATCTTCCGGGAAGCCGGCTTCCAGAATTCCCTCTTTAATCGGCTGAGTCTGTTTTTCGCCCACAAGAGCGATGTAGTCACAAGCAGCGGCGGCTTCTGCCCCAAACTTTTTGTTTTCTTCGTATTCTTTTTTACCCAACTCTACCATACCGGGAGTGATCAGGAATTTCTTTCCGCCTTCAATTTTAGAAAGAACTTCCATGGCCGCGGCAGCTCCCACAGGATTAGAGTTAAAAGCATCGTCAATGATATGGAGGCCGTTGGCCGTAGTTTTCAATTCCAAACGATGCTCCACCGGCGCCAAAGCCGAAACGGCGCGGCGGATCTGCTTATAGCTCACACCAAGCTGACGAGCCATTGCCGCAGCACCGACAATATTAAGCACATTGTGTACGCCGAGAAGACGAGTGCGAAGCTCTTCAGCAGCACCATCCTTGGAACGAAGAGTAAACTCCATGCCCCGGTCCAGATAGCGAATATCCTCTGCCCAAAAATCAAGATCATCACCGTTTACACCATAGGAGATCACCGGACATTTTACACGATGTGCATTGGCACGGATCGCCGGATCATCAAAGTTGAGAACCGCAATCCCGTCTTCAGGAAGAGCATCCATCAATTCAAACTTTGTATTGATAATATTTTCAAAAGAGCCAAAGGATTCCAGATGACACTCACCCAAAGCCGTGATCATACCGTATTTCGGTGCAACAAGCTCACAAAGTTCTTCAATATCTCCGGGCTGTTTTGCCCCCATTTCCGCAACAAAGACCTGATGAATGGGCTTTAGCTGTTCTCTTACGACTCTGGTAATGCCCATCGGTGTGTTATAAGAGCCGGGAGGCATCAGCGTGTAATACTTTTCTTCCAGCATACGGTTTAAGGCATGCTTCATGGAAGTTTTGCCAAAGCTGCCGGTAATACCGATTTTAATAAGATCCGTCTGTTCCTCAAGAATTTCCTGGGCTTCCTGGAAAAATTCAGACTTTTTATGTTCTTCAAAGGGCTGCATAAAGGTATTTGCCCCCAACATGAAAATAGGGGAAATAAACGGCAGCAATACTAAAATCAGCTGACAAATCCCACGGACAAAGTGAGAAGCCCCCACATTGGCAACGGCAAGAAAAAGCAGCGCAATGGCAGGAATAAAATAAATCACAAGCATGGCAACGTAAAGACGAATAGCCCGTTCTGTAAAGACAAGGGGCTTTTTCGCCGGTGTTTTATCCCTGGAACGTAAAAACACGATATAGATCAATGCCCAAAGTAAAATACCTACGATTTCTGCTACGGTACCGCCGATCAAGAGCAGCGGAACCACCGCCAGAAGGGCCAGCAAATCATTGTAATGCTTTTTCCCTTTCGATTTCCACCAGGAAAGATAGCGATCATTCCGATACGTATTTTGCTGCATCATATGAAGCTCCTCGGTAAGCCGCGTCACAGAAAACATCATAAACGGCACCGTACCAAGAAGCCAAAGCAATGAGATAAATGTGTAAGTCATGTTTTATCCTCCTTAAATAAAGGCTTTGCATATACTGATAAAGCGGGGACATTCTTCCAAGTAAGCAAAATGGCTGCGGCCTTCAAAAACGATCAAAGCAGTGTCAACGCCGTTTTCTTTCAATACCGATTCCATCGTTTCACCATCGCTGAGAGGGGTTGCAGTATCTTCACTGCCCCACACGAGAAGCGTAGGCACTTTAATTTGTTTCAATACCGGAATAAAGTCCTCTCCGAGAACCGTAGACATGATCCGCCGCATACCGGGACTGGCGGCATTGTAATCGGCAGAACCGGTTTTCCCTCTGTATTTATCCAGAATCGCCTCTTTCTTATCCCGCAGCAAAGGCAAAGAAAGAGCCTTTTTCATCGCCTTATAAGAATAGACCTTTGCGTAGTAGGAGGCCGAATGATGAGGCTTGATTCCGGCACTGTCCGTCAGAATCACTTTTCGGGCCAAACTGCGGGAAGCAAGCATCATGCTGATACGTCCGCCGTTGGAGTGGCCAATGATGACCGGATCCTGCATTTCAATGGCAGCAAGAAAATGCTCAAAGAAATCGGCAAAATCTGCCGTTGTCCAGGTTTCCGGAGGTTCTTCGCTTTCGCCAAATCCAGGGATATCCGGAGCAACGACTCGATGGTCGGCTTTTAATCCCTCGATCACTGCATTCCAGTGACCGCCGTTGCAGCCCCAGCCATGGAGGAGCAACACCGGACTGCCCTCACCTTCTTCGATATAACTGATTTCTAATCCGTCTACGATGGTTTTTTTTCTCATTTTCACCGAATCCTTTTCTGTATTCACCTTATATCCGATCAAGAGAGCGGTAACGTACCGCTTCTAAAATATGCTCGCTGGCAATTTCCTTTTCACCGCAAAGGTCCGCAATGGTTCGGGCAACCTTAATGATACGGTCATGCCCCCGGGCACTGAGATGTAAGCGTTCAAATATACGTTTCAATACTGCCGAAGCCTCTGCATCCAAACGACAAAAGTCATCCAGATAGCGGCGATCCAAACTGGCATTGGCCGTAATGGATAAATCTTTGTAGCGCTCCTGCTGCACACGGCGGGCAGCAATGACACGCTTACGGATTACCGCAGAGGATTCCTCCTCGGTTTCTTCATGAAGCTCCCCATAGGTCACTCGGGTCACATTCATATGGATATCCAAACGATCCAGCAAAGGACCGCCCATTTTGTTAAAATAACGGCTGACCTGATGTTCTGTACAGGTACAATCCCTTTCCGGGTCCCCGTAATAGCCACAGGGGCAGGGATTACAGGCTGCGATCAGCTGGAAATCCGCCGGAAAAGTACAGGTACCGGAAGCTCTGGCGATATGAATGATCTTGTCTTCCAGAGGCTGCCTTAAAACCTGCAACACATTTTTTGGAAATTCCACGACCTCATCAAGAAAAAGCACGCCATGGCAGGCCAGACTAATCTCTCCGGGGCGGGGATACATTCCGCCGCCGGTAAGGCTGACTCCGGAAGAAGTATGGTGAGGAGCACGAAATGGACGGCGGCGAATCAAATAATCATCACCAAGGTTACCCGCCAAACTGTAAATGGCAGTGACTTCCAAAGCTTCTTCTCTTGTCAGCGGCGGGAGAATCGTCGGAAAGCTCCGGGCAAGCAATGTTTTACCACTGCCGGGAACACCAATCAGTAAAACGTTGTGATTACCGGCGGCGGCAATCTCCATACCCCGCTTTACCAAAGACTGCCCCTTGATATCCTTCATATCCACATAACCAAGGTAAGCATCATCCTCATCGAAAGCGAAATCATCATCACCGGACACCACCGGTGCAATCTCACTGACACCGGTAAGGATGTCATCCATTTCCCTTAATCCGGAAACCGGATAAATTTTTCCCTTACCGCATAATGCCGCCTCTTGGGCATTGGCAGCCGGCACGTAGATCACAGCATCTTCATCATGGCGGCAAATACCACTCACCATCGGCAGAACGCCGTTTATTCCGGTAAGAGAGCCATCGAGGGATAATTCCCCAAAGAAGTAAGTATGCTCCGGTAAAAAGCCGTCTGAAAGCTGTTCGGTAGCCAAAAGCAAAGCAATGGCAATCGGCAGATCCAATCCGGTGCCGCTTTTCTTTAAATTCGCCGGAGCAAGATTAACAATAATGCGTTTGGCAGGAAAAACAAAACCGGCATTTTTTAAAGCAGCTTTGACCCTTTCACGGCTTTCCCGAACCGCAGCTTCCGGCAAGCCAACAATATCGAAAGTGGGGATACCGTTGGACACATCCGCTTCCACCGTAACGATATGGGATTCCAAGCCATAGAGGGATATCGAATTTACTTTCGCCAGCAATTGTTCCACCTCCCAATAATTTCCTAGAATATATTATAAAAGAAAAGAAGCGAATGTCAATGCCTATATATTGTAGATTTGCATTCGCTTCCGACATATTTCATTTTTTTCAGATAAAAATATCCTCATAAATTCGCACTTTTCCATGCCGTCCGGTCTCATCCAAAAGGACCTCAACTGCGAAAAAGCGCACATCAGGGTCAACATCACGACAGCTGCAAAGAAAAACTTTGGCTGCTCGGATAATCCGATCTTTTTTTTGCGGGGTAATACTTTCCAGGGCACTGCCATAGGCCTGATTTTTTCGTGTTTTTACCTCAACAAAAATAATTTCATTGTTTTTTCGCATAATGAGGTCAATCTCACCTCTGCGCGTCGTGTAATTTTTTTCCACCAACCGATAACCACGACTTTCCAATATACGACGGGCAACATCTTCTCCGAAATAACCGGTAGCTTTACGATTACGATCTGCCATAGACTATTTCACCTTAAATGTTTTTCTGTGAATCGGTGAGAAACCATAAGTTTTTACGGCCTCCCGGTGTGCTTTGGTGGGATACCCCTTGTGCTTTTTAAAACCATACTCCGGGTATAGCGCGTCATATTCCGTCATGATACGGTCTCTTTCCGTCTTTGCCAAAATACTGGCAGCGGCGATTGAAGCCGAACGGCTATCTCCCTTTACGATAGCTTCCTGGGGAATTTTATCCTGATGAATACCATAAGGGCCATCAATCAAAGCAACTTCGGCTGGAGTCGTTAGAGATTCCAACGCCTGTGCCATAGCTTTAAGAGATGCTTCCAGGATGTTGATTTCATCGATCTCTTCCGCTTCGATCCGTGCCACAGCCCAGGCGATGGCCTTTTCTTTAATCATGGGCTCCAAAGCGTAGCGCCGCTTTTCCGTTAGTTTTTTCGAATCATTCAGCTGCGGAATAATGCAGTGAGGCGGTAAAATCACCGCTGCGGCAACAACGGGGCCGGCCAAAGGACCGCGGCCGGCTTCATCACAACCGGCAACAAGTTCCAGACCTTTTTCATAATAAACATTTTCTATTTCATACATTGCCAGCAAACGATGTTTTTCTTCTGCCGAATCCGGGGATGATTTCTTTTTGCCCGTCAATTTTTCAGGATTCATCGGGCATCTCCAACATAAATCTACCCAATTTGCCGTCACGATATTCCTTTAACAGCATGATATAAGTTTCTTCCTCACGAATGCCGCCCTTCCGCACCATACCGCGGCTGCGGGCAACGGCTTCCAGTAATTCTTCGGGATATTCCGGGATTTCATCTACTTTATATCGTTCGGCAAAAACCTGAGGACGGTGCTTCATCAACCAGTTCAACAAGAACCAACCACATTCCTCTTCCGGACAGGCATCTTTGCTGATTGAGCCTACAGCAGCAAGAGCAAGAGCTGCTTCCTGATCATCAAGCTTTGGCCAAAGAATCCCCGGAGAATCCAGTAATTCCAGATGATCCGCCGTCCGAACCCATTGCACAGCACGGGTAAGCCCCGGCTTATTGCCGGTTTTTACTTTGTTACTACCGGCCATGGCATTGAGCAACGCACTTTTACCGGTATTCGGAATCCCAACCATCATGATGCGCAAAGGCCGGGGACGACGTCCTCGATTAGTAAGGTATTCGCTGAGCCGTTGATATTCCCCTTCTAAAAATTGATTAAGCTCTTTAAATCCCTGCTTTTTCCGGGCAGCAACAAAAACTGCCGGTTGTTCCTGAGCTCGGAAATAACGAAGCCATTTTTCCTGTTCATATTTTTCGGTAAGGTCACCTTTATTTAAAACAAGAATCGTCGGTTTCTTGGCGGTATACTGTTTTAATTGAGGGTTACGGGAGCTTTTGGGCAATCGGGCATCGGCAATTTCCAGAATCAAATCGCATAAGGCTGCCTGCTCTTTTACCTGACGACCGGCTTTTGCCATATGGCCGGGGAACCAGTTAATAACGGTCATGATCGTATTCTTCCTTTCCAAAATTGAAAACGGGAGAGAAAAGAAAAAAGAGACCCGAAAGCCTCTTTTTTTGTTCAAAATTATTTACGCAACTCTTTGATACGAGCGGCTTTCCCGGTACGTTCACGGAGATAGTACAGTTTTGCACGGCGAACTTTACCACGGCGGGAAATTTCGATTTTTGCAAGTTTCGGGGAATGAACAGGGAAAGTTCTTTCCACACCAACGTTATAAGCAACACGGCGAACGGTAAAGGTTTCAGTAGCGCCCTTGCCTTTTCTGGCAATGACAACACCTTCGTATACCTGGATACGTTCTTTGTCGCCTTCTTTAATCTTTACGTGCACTTTAACGGTATCACCGACACGAAAAGCAGGAATATCTTCTTTGAGATAAGGCTGTTCAATTAAATCTACTAAATTCATTATGATCTCCTCTCTATTTACCCGATGTTCATACACGGAACTTCCCCGCCAGAGGACCACCGCAATACACAATACTCAGTTATTTTAGCATAAATATCCTGCAAATGCAAGCATTTTTTCAAAAATCCTTATATTTTCTTTTGCTTATTCACCAATCAGCCGGTCCAGAATAATAGAAACGGCACTGCGCACCGAAAGATGATTGTATTCCCCCCGGCCAACAATGGGTTTTAGAACATAATCCATTCGTTCCATCGTTTCTTCCGTCAAGCCATGGCCGGTACCAAAAACCAACAAAAAAGGTCGGTCTGCCCGTTCCATCACATTGCGCAATTCATCATAGCCAAGGATATTCTTACGAATCTTTGCAGAAGTGCCGACCCATAAGGGCATCGTTCCTTCCGTTTCTTCAATTGCATTCTCAGCATCAGCCAGAGAATCTACTACAGAAACGAGGGAAAGGGCTTCTTTTCGATCCGGATTCACCTTGGAACCGTGGCCCTTCGTCCAATAACCCAAAAGACGGTTCGTCAAGTCCTTTTGCTCTTCGCCGGGCTGTACAATAAAATAGCCCTTTACGTTATAGGTTCTGCTCAACCGAGCGATATCGTGAATATCCAGGTTTGTCACTGAAGTTGCAATGACATGCCCTTTCGGATCCAGTACCGGATAATGAACAAGAGCGATGTACAAGTCAATTTTTTCCCGATTTGGGGTATGGATCGCACCAATTGTCTCTTTATCCTCTTGACTGAGAGGACATTTTTCCAACAGATCCGGCCGGTTTTCATAGGTACGCCGCAGACTTTCCTTACGGCGCCAGGCATCAATGACCCTATGATCCCCGCAAAAGAGAACATCAGGCACTGCATGTCCTTCATATTCTCTGGGGCGAGTATATTGAGGATATTCCAGCAACCCTTCGGTAAAACTTTCCTGCTCCAAAGAAGCACGATCCCCCAACACACCATCGATGAGACGAACAATGGCATCGGTCATAATCATTGCCGGCAGTTCACCGCCGGTAAGGACATAATCACCGACGGAAAACTCTTCGGCCTCGGTAATATCGACCACCCGTTGATCAATTCCTTCATAATGACCGGCAACGAAAAAAAGCTCTTCTTCTGCGGCAAGACGTTGTGCATCCCGTTGGCAAAAAGATTTCCCGCCGGGAGTCGTAACAATAACCTTTTTTCCGGGCTGCCATCCCTGAGCACGAAGAGCATTCATGATCGGTTCCGGCTTCATCACCATACCGGCTCCGCCTCCGTAAACAAGGTCATCGGCAAAATGAGGATCTTCGGCATAATCCCGAATGTTGTACACACCGATCTCCGCAATTTGTTTTTCCTGGGCTCGCTTCATGATGCTTTCTCTCATGGGAGCAAACATCGCCGGAAACAGGGTAAAGATATTAACTTTCATGATAAGTACAGGCCTCTTTCAATCCGGGCAAAAGCCGAACGATCATCTTTTTATTTTCAACGTCAACCTCTTTCATCACCTGTTTTAACGCAGGCAAAAGCAGCATATCGCCATTTTCGCAGTCGATTTGATACACATCGTTCGCACCGTTCTGTATGATCTCGGCAATGATCCCAAGTCGATTTCCGTCTTCCTCAAAAACTGTCATGCCTTGCAGCTGAAAGAGATAATAAGATCCTTCGGGCAATGGCGCAGCATCTTCTTCTTCAATTTGCAGAAAGGAGCTTTTCAGCCGCTCCGCATGGTTGCGGTCATCAATACCCTTAAATTTTACGATTAAAATTCCGCCATTTGCTTCTCTCACTGCAGTGATAAGCGCAAAGGCATCATCTTTTTCAATATAAAGAGAATTGCCGCGACGAAAACGATGGGGGTTGTCAGTCATAGGCTTAACTTTAACTTCCCCCTTAATGCCATGGGCGGAAAGAATTTTTCCGGTAATAATCTTCATAAAATTTACCTACCAAAAGCATAAAAGTAGGCTGCATCAAAACGACTCCTTTTTCAACCATTCGCGTTTTGAGGCAGCCTGTTTTTATCGACAGGAACTTAAAAAGCAGTCATTCCTATACGATATCGAGGGTTGCTTTTTCCTTATTCTTTGTAGCGTAGGCTTTTAAGACCGTGCGGATAGAGCGGGCAATACGGCCCTGTTTCCCAATGATCTTACCCATATCTTCCGGGGCTACGTTCAATTCAAGAATCGTGGTACGTTCGTTTTTTGTTTCGGTAACCTTAACCTGATCCGGCTGGGTCACCAGAGAACAGGCAATATATTCGATCAAATCTTTCATGATGATCTCCTTTATTTGATACCGGCCTTTTTCAAAACATTTTTCACAGTGTCAGAAGTCTGGGCACCGTCAGCAAGCCACTGTTTTGCTTTTTCTTCGTTAATTTTGATTTCAGCAGGATCCGTCAGGGGGTTGTAATAACCGAGGGTGTCGATGAAACGACCATCACGGGGATAGCGGGAATCGCATACAACGACTCTGTAAAAAGGTGCTTTTTTGCTGCCCATTCTTTTCAATCTGATTTTTGTTGCCATGATATTTTTCCTCCAAATCATCAATAAAATTTTAGCAATCTATCATTAAAATATTAAATAACCTGTATCAAGAAAACCCCGGGAAATTGGGAAACTGTGTCAGTTTCTTTTTCCCTTTCGTCATATTGCCGATTTGTTTGACCATTTTACGCATTTGTTCAAACTGTTTCATCAGCTTATTGACATCCTGTACCGTAGTACCGGAGCCGGCCGCAATGCGTTTTTTACGGCTGCCGTTGAGGGTGCATTGATTGCGCCGCTCTGCCGGAGTCATACTCTGAATAATCGCTTCGATCCGCTTCAGCTGGCTTTCATCGACCTCAACATTTTTCAAGGCCTTATTGACGCCGGCACCGGGAAGCATGCCGATAATATCCTGGATCGAACCCATCTTCTTTACGTTCTGCATTTGAGAATAGAAATCCTCAAAGGTGAACTCTGCCTTCAGAATACGCTCTTCCATTTCTTTGGCCTGTTTTTCATCGTAGGCACTTTGAGCTTTTTCGATAAGGGTCAAAACATCGCCCATGCCAAGGATGCGGGAAGCCATGCGTTCGGGATGGAAAACTTCGAGAGCATCATTCTTTTCCCCCATCCCCACAAATTTAATGGGGCAGCCGGCAACGGTTTTTACCGAAAGGGCAGCACCGCCTCGGGCGTCGCCATCCAGCTTTGTAAGGATCAGACCGGTGATCTCCAGACTTTCGTTAAAAGCCTTTGCCACGTTTACGGCATCCTGACCGGTCATGGCATCGACAACGAGCAAAATTTCATCGGGCTGCAACGCTTCCTTCATATCCTGAAGCTCTGTCATCAGGGCTTCATCAACGTGAAGGCGGCCGGCGGTATCGACAATGAGAATGTCATTGCCGTTTTTCTTGGCGTGCTCCAGTGCTTCTGTACCCACCGCCAAGGGCGTGGAATCCACCGTTTTTGCATATACCGGCAGACCGACTCCTTCCCCAACGACTTGGAGCTGCTTAATTGCCGCAGGCCGCTGAAGGTCACAGGCGGCAAACAAAGGCCGCCGTCCCTGGGTTTTAAGATAATTCCCCAGTTTCCCTACGGTAGTGGTTTTCCCTGCCCCCTGAAGGCCGCAGAGCATAATCACCGTAGGCGGTTTGGATGCAATATTCAGTTTGCTTTCCGTAGAGCCCAGAAGCTCGATCAATTCATCATTGACGATTTTAACGACTTGCTGACCCGGGGTCAGACTTTCCAGAACTTCTGCACCAAGGGCGCGCTCCTTCACGGAAGCCACAAACTGTTTTACGACTTTAAAGTTGACGTCAGCTTCTAAAAGAGCCAGACGAATCTCACGCATGGCATCGTTGACATCGGATTCTGTCAGCTTGCCTTTTTTCTTCAGCTTATTGAAGGTATCTTGTAATTTTGCTGCTAAAGAGCCGAAAACTGCCATCTTTACTTCCTTTCGATATGGTCGATCGCTTCAATCTCTTCCACGATTTTCCGTTCCTTTTCCGAGAGAGATTCGCTCCCCACCAAAGTGCGGATGTTTTTTAAATGCACCTCGATGTCGAGAAATTTCTCCGCAAGACCAAGTTTCCGTTCATATTCCTCCAGGAGCTTTCCGGTACGGCGCACCATATCATGGACAGCCTGGCGGCTTACACCGGTCTCTTCGGCAATTTCACCCAGGCTCATATCTTCACCTACGGCGTAGTCATATATGACGCGCTGCTTTTCCGTAAGCAGCGGTCCGTAAAAATCGAAAAGCAAAGCTTTTCTGCCGATATCGTCCATAAAATCACCTGTCAAGGAAAATTACTTTACACATTTTACCACGGTTTTTTCCCCATGTCAAGGGAAAAGCAGAATCTTTTCCCAGGGAAAGGAAAAAACTCTGCTTAAAATTTTTTTACTTATATTTGATTTCTACATGATACTTCTCAAGTAATTTTTCATACATCCCAAACCAAAATTCACATAGGAACATTTCTTTCATTATTTTGCCAAAAGCACAAGACCTACGGCGCATACGATCATGCCGATGATCTGCCTTAAGGCTAGAGATTCCTTATAAAACAGAAGGCCTACCATCAAAAGAACACAGGTCACCAAAATACTGGTCACCAGCTGAGCCATACTGATTTTCCAGCCGGAACGATAGATGCACACAAAGCCGAATTCCAAAAACACAATGGCAAGACCCAGGGCAACTGCGGCCCAGTTGCTCTTCCCCATCTCGGAAAGAAGCTTTTTTTCCGGAGATGTTACAAAATACAAACAAACCGCACTGATCATCGCCACAAAATAAGTAATCGACAGAGATGCAAAGGGATTGATTTCTACCGGCGTTGATTTTGTGCTGATATTATAAATGGTATTTGCACCGACCACAATAAGGATCGGCCAGATCATATTCCACATAATTAACCTCGTTTTCTCTAATGTGTCGAGATCCCCTGCCGGATCGCTGCCAAATAAAGCCAATTTTATTTTACGGTCTTATACCAATCCAGCACCCCTTGCAAATGCTTTTGATCGACCCGGGAGCCGCCGTGCACCATCATATCCAGCATGTCGTCTTCTTCCGGAGTACGGTCTGTTTTTTTCGCCAGAGATTTGCCTGCCGTTTTCGCCATCGTATTCATCATCATTTTATAAACACCATGGAGCTTTGAAATATCGAAGCCGCCTTGTAACGTAAAAAGAGGTGTACCTTGGGGAATATGGTTCTTTTTCGTAACTTCGTCATGCTGCGAGCCGGTTTGCCCCATTCCTACGGCACAAACAGCGGCAATGTGAAAATATTTCGCAGCATCTTTATAGCCTTTTATCGTACCGGCCATAAGCCAACCGAGAAAGATCACATCATCCCCTTTGGCAAGAGAGGCTTTTCCCTTGCCCAATTCATAGCAAGGCAAACTCGTTGCATCTGCCAATAATTTAGCATACTCTTCGGTGGTACCGGTGTTGGAAGTATATACAATCGCTTTCATATCATAACTCCTTTTTCTTTTTTCTGCCGAGATAGCGGCAAACCTGTTCTTTATACTCCAAGTAGCTTTGACCAAAGGTCACAGCAAGGAATTTTTCTTCCTGCAAAATCTGGCAATGAAGCATCGTAATCGCAAACAACGTAAAGAGCAAGGTTGCTCCGTTAAAATACATCAGTAGTACGCCAAGATACATCAAATCAAAGCCAAGAAAAGCAGGGTTTCGACTAAAACGGTAAATACCGCCGGTAACAAGCTCGGTTTTATCCGTATCCGGGATACCCGCCCGCCAGCTATCTTTCATCACAATAACGGAAATCAGGAAGAT
Source organism: uncultured Bacillota bacterium (assembly GCA_934702375.1). Classification (GTDB taxonomy): domain Bacteria; phylum Bacillota; class Dehalobacteriia; order UBA7702; family UBA7702; genus UBA7702. The sequence continues at coordinate 72,433 of CAKUYE010000009.1, forward strand.
TAGATCTCCGAGAAGTCCCAAAAGAAAACCGGTAAAGCGCCCATTGGACGGCATATGATTCCAGCCGAAAATAATTGACACCAGCTGAACAATAACAATACCAAAAGTGGCAACAGACATCCATTGCTCCACCCGCTGCAGCTCTTTTTCCTTACGCCGGCCGATTTGGTGAGTATGAATACCATGCCGATGCTGCAATATCATTTTTGCAAAGTAGATCCCATAAAACACCGAAAGAACCAGCAATGCCAAAACAGGATAAAATAATGTCGATTCAAGAGGATATTTCATCGCTATTTCCGCCTTTCAAAAGATATATCAATGCCGCTCACGGCAAGAAAATTATCCGCTATCATTATACGGCGACAAAAACAACGCCTGCCAAAGCAGACGCTGTTGAAAGCAAATAAAGTTTTATCGGCGATCGACGATTTTGCCGAGTTCTGTACACCAGCGCACCCGGGAAGGGAACGATAAACGTGCTGAACTCGGTAAAACTCGCTTGCCAGCGGCAATGGGCTATACATAAAGGTATGCCCATTGTCGATGGTGAGCGATTTTGCCGAGTTCTGTGCGTTTAGCGTTCCCGTAAGAAGCGGTAGAGGATCGACGCTACCTGCCCCCGACTCCCCACACCCCTCGGAGACAACTCCCCACCGGGGAAACCGGAGATATATCCGGAAGCTACGGCCCATTTCAAAGCGGGTACGGCATAGCTCGAAACAGTACCACCGTCTTTGAAATCCGAAAGCTCTTTCTGTGCGGAAACATCTATGTTTTTATAGGTTGCGTAACGATAGAGGAATGCGGCAATCTGTTCTCTGGTAACAAGGGTATCCGGAGCAAAGGACGTAGAGGATATGCCACTAACGATATTATTTTTCTGCCCCCAAATTACGGCATTTTTATACCAATCTGCTTTCAAATCCTTAAAGGAAGTGGAAACACCGGTCACATCGGGGGAGCCTTCCATACGGTAAAGCATCGCCACCAGCATGGCCCGGGTCATGGAAGCATCCGGAGCAAACTTATTCCAGGCGATACCATGGATAATGTCATTGTCGTAAGCATAGACTGCGGCATCATAATACCAGCTGTCCGCTGTTACATCGGTAAAGGGAAAACAACCGCTGCCGCTTTTATAAAACTTATCCGTAAAACCAAAGTTACAGTCAACATTTCCCTTAATGCCATTGACCTTGCCTTTATTGGAATACTGCCAGTACTGAAAATCCTTTTTATAAATGGTGTTGGTGGTGTAATTTGCCATCCAGATATCGGCATTGGCACTGATACGGTCAGCATCCAATTTATTTGTGAACATCCAGGCATTGGCATAAACCATGGCATCGTAACCATTGGCCTTAACGTAATCACAAAAAGCCAGGCAAATAGAGGTTGCCTTTTCTACGGAAAGGTTTGCATCCTTTAAACGACCGGCACCGCTTTCATATTCGTAGTCAAATACAAGGGGCAAATCCAGCTTATACTTCGCAACTCTATGCATGATATAAGCGGCTTCCTCCCGGGCTTCCTCTTCAGTAACGGCCTGGGAGAAAATATAGGCACCTACCTTAATTCCGGCAGCCTGGGCACCTTCGATGTTCTTACGAAAATACTCATCCTCGCCAATATAGTTGCCTTTGCTGTAGTGGTGACCAACCCGTACAATGGCAAATTTCACGCCACTGTCGGCAACGGCCTGCCAATCAATATTGCCCTGCCACTTAGAAACATCAATGCCCAGGGAATTCACGGCAGTAGGTACAGCATAAACCAGATTTTCACCGGTGGTTTCATCAAAGGTAAAAGGGCTGGTATAAGTGTAACCCGTAGCGGAAGCCAAAATTCCCGTCGATAAAAATTCGATATCTCCGTTGGTGTCACCGGTTACTTCGTTGTCAAACTCCGCACCGAAAACCCCGAAAGGCAATGCGAGAAACAAACAACAAAGAACCAATATTCTACTAATGCGTTTCATTCATTTTCTCACTTTCTATATTGATACTTTATCTATTATAAAGACCAAAACACCGGCTGTCAACTTTTCCGCAAAGATTACACAGGAACATCAAAGAAACAACAGAATCGACAGAAAGTTAACATCTTAAGACAAATTACTTTCCATGATCGGACAAACGCGCAGTACGCCGGTATTCCAAAGGCGTTACACCATACTTTTTTTTAAAAACCGAGGCGAACTTGCTCTGATTGGTATAACCGACCACTTCTGCAATCTGCACCACGGTATCTCGGGTAGAAGCAAGAAGAGATGCAGCCTTTTCCATACGCAGATCACGCAAATAATCGGAAATATTCTTTCCGTAGACACCGCGAAAATAGTTCTTCAGGCTGGTTTCACTAACACCAAATCCGGCAGCCAGCTCCCGTACCGGATAACGGCGGCTTAAATCCGAAGTAAGTATGGATTCCGTTTTTTTCGCAATATTCACCTGAGATTCCGTATAAAAAGTACACGGACGGGAAGTGGACATTTTTTCGTGCAGCAACAGATCCAAAAGAGCCAGTACAGCAATTTTCATCCGGGCCGGAACAATCTCCCTATTCTGACCAAGCTCCCAAAGCAGTTGAAAATTCCACTCAACTCCGAAAGAGGCATCGGCGATATACGTTTCTCCGGAAGGACAATAGCGTCCCTTCAACTGCTCCATTTGCAAATTAAAATCACGATTTAGACAAACTTCTTCCTTAGCGGCAGAAGAAAGATCAATAAACAGCTCCAATCCCTCGTAAACACGACGGGGATAGATATACTGACTTTCCGCAAAACGCTCCGTAAGTGAAATTTGGCTTTCTGTTAGATAAACGTAACTGGAATTATTTAAGACTAACTCGCATCTGCCATGAAGGCAGTATTTAACGGTCATCATCCCCTCTCCATCTATCGCCAAGCCGGAAAGATCCGGCGCCGGCCAGGTTGGAGAATGAATATCAATATAGGCAAGGGTCACCCCCGGAAAAAGCGAAAAAAAACGCATCGTTCCGTTACCATCTTTCTGCTCCAGACAAAGCGTAGTCTTATCATCATCCTTTAAAACCGAAATTCCCGGTGCCTCCAGGCATTTTGCAATAACCTCATTGATTTCCAACAAAATCACTTCCTTTATTTGATATGATATAGTTTTGCCCAGAAGTATGGGATACATGATCAAAATCAAAAATATTTCACAATCCTCCCTCTACACGCAAAGCCCTTGCTATTTGGAGCGAAAAAGCTAAAAGGATATAGCCATTACACGGAGTCTTATGATATCCTAAATAATGTTAGCATAAACTAACATTAAAATCAAGCGGAGGTATTTGTTATAAACAATAAAATCCAAACAAAAGATCTAATTAACCTTGGTCTTTTCACCGTCCTCTATTTTGTCCTCGGTTGCTGTGTTGCAATTCCCATTGGCTTTGTACCGATTTTTTTACCAATTCTTGGTGCCTTATGGACCTTGATCACAGGAATCCCTTTTATGCTTTTTACAACAAAAGTAAAGAAGTTCAGTCTGGTAACTCTTATGGCGATTCTCAGCGGTTTGTTATGGTGGAGGCAAATCAGTGCCCAATAAAAAAAGCCATACCAAGGTGTAATACCAAGGTATGGCTTTCTTATTATGTTTGATAAAATTGATCAGAACAGACCGGTAACTTTGCCTGTCTCAACATCAACATCTACGCGACGAAACGCCGGGTCAGAGCTTGTACCGGGCATCAGGCTGATAGAACCGGCCATGGGGCACAGGAATTTCGCACCGCCATAAACAAGGATATCACGAATAGGCAATACCCAATTGCGGGGAACACCCTTTTTCTTCGGATCATGGGAAAGGCTGAGATGTGTTTTTACCATCATCGTGGAATATTCCTGATACTTCGGATCTGCCTCGAATTTCTTGGCTTTTTCTTCCGCCACCGGGAGGAATTCCACGCCATCGGCACCATATACTTCCCGGGCAATGGTTTCTACACGTTTTCTCAAGGGCATTTCCATAGGATAAAGGAAATCAAAATGATTTTCCTCTTCTGCCGCTTCAATGACGGCATCGGCCAATTCCAATGCACCTTCACCACCACGCATCCAGTGGTCACTACGGGCACAGCGTACCCCCATGGCTTCACAGGTTTTGCGAATCAGGCGGACTTCCTCTTCGGTATCGGTGACAAAAGCATTGATGCAAACAACAGGTTTTACACCGGATTTTTTTACGGTACGGATATGGTGCATCAAATTCTTAATGCCCTTTTCCAGTAAACCAAGGTTTTCCTTAGTGTATTCATCGGGAAGAGGACGCCCGGGAATGACTTCCGGGCCGCCGCCGTGCATTTTCAAAGCACGAATGGTGCAAACAAGCACGGCAACATCGGGTTTAAGACCGGAAAGACGGCATTTCACATTCCAGAATTTTTCAAACCCGATATCCGCAGCGAAACCACTTTCCGTTACGTTATAATCATAAAGTTTCAATGCCATTTTATCGCCGACAACAGAAGACTGCCCAATGGCGATATTTGCAAAGGGACCGGCATGAACCAAACAAGGCTGGTGCTCTACGGTGTAACACATCGTAGGATTGATGGTATTCCGCATCCAGGCGGTCATAGCTCCGTCCACTTCCAAATCTTTGGTCGTAACAGGACGGCCATGTTTGTCGTAGGCAACAATAATATTACTGATACGTTCTCTGAGATCTTTAAGATCTGTAGCAACGGATAAAATTGCCATCAACTCAGAGCTGACGGTAATACCAAACTTGGACTCCATCAAAAGGCCATCCTTAGGGCCGCCCATGCCGATAATGACATGGCGCAATGCTTGAGCGGCAAAGTCCATGACCCAACCCATTTCCACATTGGTAGGGTCAATATCCAAACGCTTCAATCCACGTTCGGTAAGCTCGGTATCATCATAATTATTTTCATGCTGCAGGCGGGCGGTCAAAGCAACCATCGCCAAATTGTGGGCATTGGTGATATCGTTGATATCACCGGTAAGACCCAGAGAGAATTCGGTCATAGGAATCAACAGAGCATTACCACCGCCGGCGGCACTCCCTTTGATATTCATTGTCGGGCCGCCGGAGGGCTGCCGCAAGCAACCGCCAACATTCACGCCGCGTTTACCTAAACCCTCAATTAACCCCAAAGCCGTTGTAGACTTCCCCTCACCCAAAGGTGTCGGGGTAATCGCTGTAACCTCAACATACTTACCATCGGGACGATCTTTTAGTCGCTCCATGATTTTAATGTAGTCTAACTTTGGCGTTTTTCCGAAAGGAATAATTTCCTCGGGTAAGATACCCAAACGCTCACGAAATTCTTCCACACTGGGTAATGTACTCTCCGCTTCTTCAGCGATCTGCCAATCCGCATACTGTGTAGGATCTAACATTGCCTCGCCTGCCTTTCCGTAAAGACTTATTTACTGTTTTCGTTCACTTCCTGCATTTTCATAGCGCGAACTTTCAGCGGAAGGCCAAACAAGGTAATAAAGCCTTCTGCATCTTTATGATCATATAAGTCACCGGTTTCAAAGCTTGCAAGAGAAGCATTGTAAAGAGAATAGGGAGAAGTGGTGCCGGCTTTGATAATATTGCCTTTATACAATACAAATTTCACTTCACCGGTAACATACTTCTGGGTAGACTCTACAAAAGCCTGAAGGGCTTCTCTTAAAGGTGTAAACCAGGTGCCTTCATATACAACATCCGCCAATTTTGCGGAAATGACCTTTTTCATATTCATCGTTGCGCGGTCGAGAATCAACTCTTCCAGCTGCTGATGAGCTTCCATTAAAATGGTACCGCCAGGGGTTTCATAAATCCCACGGGATTTCATGCCAACAACACGGTTTTCCACGATATCGCAAATACCGATACCGTTTCTGCCGCCCATATGGTTTAATTCACGAACGATATCGCTGGCTTTCATCGCTTTACCGTTCAAGGATACGGGAACACCGGCTTCAAAAGTCATGGTGACTTCTTCCCCTTTATCAGGAGCATTCTGCGGTGTTACGCTGAGAACGAGAAGATGATCGTAATTCGGTGCCTGAGCAGGGTCTTCCAATTCAAGACCTTCATGGCTGATATGCCAAAGGTTACGGTCGCGGCTATAGCTGTCGGCAGCAGAGAAAGGAAGATCGATGCCATGATCGCGGCAATATGCGATCTCATCTTCACGAGAGGATAACTTCCAATTGTCATCACGCCATGCAGCAATGATGCGAATATCGGGAGAAAGAGCTTTGATACCTAATTCAAAACGGATCTGGTCATTCCCTTTCCCGGTAGCACCGTGGCAAATCGCAACAGCATTTTCTTTTCTGGCGATTTCCACCAATTTTTTGGCGATAAGAGGACGGGCCATAGAGGTACCAAGCAAATATTTATTTTCATAAATGGCGTTTGCCTGCACACAGGGCATTACATAATCGTCAATAAATTCATCGACAACATCAAGAATGTAGAGTTTTTCCGCACCGGAAAGCTTTGCTCTTTCTTCAAGACCTTCCAATTCGCTTTCCTGCCCCACATCAATGCAAGCACAAATAACATCATAATGATAGGTTTCTTTTAACCAAGGGATAATCGCAGTCGTATCAAGACCGCCGGAATACGCTAAAACAACTTTTTCCGCCATTTCCAAATTTCCTCCTTAAGTGAATCTAAATTATAACACAACTTACAAAAAATGTAAATTATTGCCCTATGGAATTTAATGCTTTTTTCAGTATTTCTGTCATATTATCAATATCTTCCTCCGAAATAATATACGGAGGCAAGAACCGCACCACGTCAGGTCCGGCACTGAGAAGCAACACACCCTGTTCCAGGCAAGCATTGACAACGGAAGAAGCACCGCAAGTTACTTCCATACCGTAAATCAAACCTTTGCCGCGAACATCGCTGATGAGATCCGGGAAAGCTTCTTTTAAAGACAACAGGGATTTTTCCAGATAAGCTCCAAGGGCCTGTACGTGCCGGAGAAGATCTTCTTTCTCAATTTCAGCAAAAACTGCGGCAGAGGCAGCAGCAGCAACAGGATTTGCCCCAAAAGTAGAGCCATGACTGCCGGGGCCAAAGGATGCGGCAACTTTTTCCGAAGCAATAAATGCTCCAAAGGGTAAGCCCCCACCCAAAGCTTTGGCAACGGTTACGATATCCGGTTTCACGCCATAGGCTTCATAGGCAAACATCGTACCGGTACGCCCCATGCCGCACTGCACTTCATCAAAGATCAGCAAAAGATCATTTTCCTTGCAAAAAGCAACAACCTTTTGAATATAATCCATTTCCATAGGATAGATGCCGCCTTCCCCCTGGATAGGCTCTAACATAACGGCACAGGTATGGGGGGATACCGTAGCCTTCAAGCTTTCAAAGTTATTGTATTCGGCATACACAAAACCGTCGGGAAGCGGAGCAAAACCAATCTTCACTTTATCCTGGCCCGTTGCCGTTAATGTGGCAAGGGTACGGCCATGAAAGGATTTTTGCATCGTGATAATTTCATACTTATCGCTTTTTCCCTGATCATAAAAATATTTTCGAGCCAGCTTTACGGCGCCTTCATTTGCTTCGGCACCGCTGTTGCAGAAAAATACCCGATCCAAGCCGCTGTACTTCGTTAAATAATCGGCAACCTTTAGCTGCGGCTCACTCCAATAAAGATTAGAGCAATGGCAAAGCGTTGCGGCTTGATCCTGTATCGCTTTTACAACGGCAGGATGACAATGACCCAGATTATTTACAGAGATGCCGCTGCCAAAATCCAAATACTTTTTACCGTCATCACCATAAACATAGGCCCCTTCTCCCTTCACAACGGTTACGGGGAACCGGGCATAGGTATTCATTATATGAACTGTTTGAGCAGGATCAACCATTTTCTTTCTCTCCTTTTGTCAGCATGGTACCAACACCACTATCCGTAAAGAGTTCCAACAACAAGCTATGGGGAACACGGCCGTCGATAATATGAACACCGCTAACCCCTTCGTGGATCGCGCGAACACAGCCTTCCAGTTTGGGAATCATTCCTTTGCTGATAGCGCCGCTTTTCACCAAACCGGCCACTTCATCGGTGGTAAGGTGAGAGATCAGAGAATCTTTATCGTTAAAATCCCGATACAATCCTTCCACATCGGTAAGGAGGAAAAGTTTCATAGCGCCGAGAGCTGCGGCGATCTTGCCGGCAGCCAGATCCGCATTGACATTAAAGGTATTTCCCTCACGATCGGTACCGATCGGCGCAATGACCGGAATATACATATCTTTCAAAAGATTATTGATTAAAGTGCAATTTACCTTCTCAACTTCGCCCACCATACCGATATCCAGCTGGTGAACGCCTTCTTCATCGGTGACCTTTGCATATTTCTTTACACATTGGAGCATAGCACCGTCTTTCCCGGAAAGCCCCACGGCTTTGCCGCCAAGACGATTGATCTCCGATACGGTATGTTGATTAACTTTCCCCACCAATACCATGGAGACGGTCTCCATCACCGCTTCGTCAGTAACGCGCAGACCACTTTTAAAATCGCTTTTAATATGAAGTCTTTGGAGGTAATCCTCGATATCCGGGCCGCCGCCGTGAACGAGGACGGTGCGAATACCGATAAAGTTCATCAGGATCAGATCCCGAAAAACCGCTTCTTTCAGTTCTTCATTCAGCATGGCATTCCCACCGTATTTTACAACAATGGTCTTGCCGTGAAATTTTTGCACATAGGGCAGGCATTCGATGAATACCTGCGCCTTTTCCAAATTCTTTTCCATTTTCGTCATGAACAAAACGCCTCTTTTCCCATCAGGTCCGATAATCGGCGTTGATCTTCACGTAATCATAAGTAAGATCGCAACCCCAGGCCTTACCACTAAATTCTCCGGCTTTCAGGTCAATGATCGCTGTTATATTTTCCTCAGAAAGAATCTTAAGGGCATAGTCTTCATCAAATTCCAAGCCGCCGCCATTTTTCGCCACCGTAATTTCCCCACTGTAGCTGGAAAGACTGATATCAACCTTAGACTGATCAAATTTTGCTCCGGAATAACCGGCAGCGCAAATGATGCGTCCCCAGTTCGCATCCTTACCAAAAATGGCTGCTTTTACTAAATCTGAGGAAACCACCGATTTTGCCGCCTTCAAAGCGTCCTCTTCGCTGGCGGCATGAATAACCTGGGCTTCTAAAAGATGAGTCGCCCCTTCGCCGTCCCGAGCAATTTTTTTCGCAAGATAAAAACAAATATCTTTCAGCACAGCAACAAACTTTTGATAAGAATCACTATTCGGCGTAATGGCAGCATTTCCGGCCATCCCATTGGCAAGCATCAGCACCGTATCGTTCGTGCTCATATCACCGTCAACAGAGATTTGATTAAAGCTCAGTGCAACGGATTCTTTCAATGCCATCTGTAAAACTTTGCTGTCAATGGCAGCATCGGTTGTGATAAAGCAAAGCATCGTTGCCATATTGGGGCAAATCATGCCACTGCCCTTTGCCATACCGCTGATCGTTACGGTAATGCCGTTCAGATCGACGGTTTTGGAAATTTCCTTCCGATACACATCGGTAGTAAGAATTGCTTCTGCCGCATCACGACCACCGTCACTGCTAAGATTTGCAGCAGCAGCTTTGATCCCGGATAAAACACGATCCATCGGCATATTATGACCGATGACACCGGTGGAGCAAACAAGAACTTCTTCCGCTTTTAATCCCAACACAGCACCGGCAGCCTCTGCCATTGCCGCAGCATCTTTTTCCCCCTGCTCTCCGGTGCAGGCATTGGCATTGCCGGAGTTGGCAATGATCGCCTGGGCTCTGCCGTTTTCCACGACCTTCATATCATAATAAACCGGAGCAGCTTTTACCACATTGGTAGTAAACATACCCGCTACGGCACAGGGCTTTTCAGAATAAATCAATGCGACGTCCTTTTTTTCTTTATTCGACGTCTTTACGCCAACGTGAACACCGGCAGCCTTAAACCCCGGCGTCTGCGTTACCGCATTTTCAAAAATTGCCATAATAACCTCCTTTATCACGGATAAACCGGCAACATATGAAGGCCTTCCGTTTCGTCAAAACCAAACATCAGGTTCATATTTTGTACAGCTTGTCCGGCAGCGCCTTTCACAAGATTATCCAAAACGGTGCAAACAATGACCCGGCCGGTACGTTCATCAAAGGTATAGCCCAGCACAACATAGTTTGTTCCCTGGATCCATTTTGTTTCCGGCATTTTCCCTACAGGTAAAACCTTGACAAAATACTCATTCCCATAGTATTTATCAAAAATCGCGGCAAGATCCGCGGTCTTTCCTTTTTCATTGAGAGTCGCATATGCTGTCGTTAAAATACCGCGGTTCATCGGTGTTAAATGAGGCGTAAAACTTACCGTCAACGGCACACCGGCGGCCTCGCCAAGGTTCTGTTCGATTTCCGGCGTATGACGATGATTTGCAACACCGTAGGCCTTGATACTTTCGGAACATTCCCCGTAAAGAGAACCTTCTTTCAATCCCCTACCGGCACCGCTAATGCCGCTTTTGCTGTCAAAGATCAGAGAATCAAGTTCAATCAAGCCTTCTTTCACCAAAGGATACATTGCCAGGGTAGCACCAGTAACATAACAGCCGGGGTTAGCAATAAAGTTTTCGCCGCGGATCTGTTCCCGATGGATTTCTACCAAGCCGTACACGGTACTTTCGCAAATTTCCGGATACTGGTGCGTACCGTACCATTTTTCATAAGTGGCAACATCCCGAAAGCGAAAATCCGCTCCCAGATCAATGACTTTTTTTCCTAAAGACAAACCTGCTTTCACAAAGGGAGCCGAGACTCCGTGGGGTAATGCCAGGAAAATCACGTCTGCATCTTTCATATAAGCCGCTTCTGACAAAGAAAAATGATCGTCAACATCTTCGACGATCATTCCTTGTAAATCCGTTAAATAACCAAGGGCGGGAAAAATCGATTCAATGGTTCGATTCCCGCTGTCTTTCGCCACAAGATGAGTAACCTTACAATGTTTATGATTTGCCAAAATGCGGATAAGTTCTACGCCGGCATATCCCGACGCGCCGATGATCGTTACCTTTTTCATAATGACCTCCGTTTTTTATCGCATCAATTTTCAATCTTGGGATTATTATACAACGAATCTTATAAGTATTCAAGTTAAATTTTAGATATTTTCCGTTTTTTACCAAAAAATATTTAAGTTTTGTTTATTTCATGCTCTTTAACGATAATTAACAAACTGTAGTTCTAAATCGTAATCATTTTCTCTTAATAAAGCAATGACCTTTTGCAGATCATCTTTATTTTTTCCGGAAACACGAACACTGTCCCCCTGAATGGCAGCCTGAACTTTGAGCTTGGCATTTTTAATATCCTTAACCATCGCTTTGGCTTTTTCGGTTTCGATGCCCTGACGAATAGTGATCTGCTGGCGCACCATCCCGCCGGCAGCTTCCTCAATCTTGCCATACTGCAAATTGCGAACCGCAACTTTTCTGGTGATCAAACGCGTTTTTAAGATATCAATGACACTGTTCAAACGGAAATCATCCTCGGTCGTAACCTTGATCACATCGTTATCCAGGGAAATTTCGGTTTTGCTGCCTTTAAAATCGTAGCGCTGAGAAACCTCTTTTTTTGCCTGATTTACGGCATTCAATACTTCCTGCATATTCACTTCCGATACAATATCAAAGGAACTGTCTTTTGCCATAGTAGTATCTCCTTTCCATTCTATCTCTATCAACTGATTTTTATTCAAATTTATTCATTTATTTGCATATTAAACGAGCCATTTGCCATTCTCAATCACAAGAACGCCGTCAAGATATAAACTGGGTTCCGTAAGCAAACCATCCAAATGACAGGAGGCTTCGACTTTACCGCCAAAATTGGCATTGTCGCCAAGAGCGATATGTACGGTACCGAAAACTTTTTCATCCTCAAGTACCGAGCCGTTAAGGGATGCTCCCTTATTGGTACCGATCCCCAATTCCGCAATATTGCGGCCGGGGCGACCGGCTTCATCCACTAAAGCAAGCAATTGTTTTGCCTCGATGCCACCGGTGATTTCCACGGCTTCGCCATTTTTTACCGTTACCCGGATCGGTTCCCGAAGAAGACCTACGCCGCTCATGGAAGCATCGTAAACAAGGATACCGTTGGCAGTGCCTTCCAACGGTGCAATATAGGCTTCACCGGCAGGAAGGTTGCCAAAAGCACCGGGAGTATCGTAAATACCACAATCATCCTCGGCAACACGACCGGAAAGAGACATGGTAAAGTCGCAGCCATGGGGCGTTGTAACTCTGGCGGTTTGCGCCTTTGTAAGCAACGATGCCATTTTTTGACTCAAAGCAGTCATTTCATCATAATCCACCATCATAGGCGCTTTTAACATCTCTGCGGTAAATCCCGGGAGAGAAGCAATACGCACACCGGCTTCGCTGGCAGCATGACGTGCCCGTGTATGGGTCAGGGAACGCGAGGTAATAAGGATTGCAACATCGCAGTTAAGAAGAGCATCCGCCACATTTTGTGGGGGTTCCATTCCATCCATGGGCAACGCCGGGTATTGAAGAGATTCCACTTTCAGTCCATTGCTAATCGCAACATCGTAAAACAAATCACCGAGGCTTGCCGTTTCCGAATCGGTTACAATAAGCAGATCCTCTTCGATATCCATTCCCATGCACTTATAAATTACCTGTTCTACACCGCGTTTTAAATCATCCATAATAAAATTTTACTTTCCTTTCTTAAAACCGTCCTTCATCGTTACAATACGGTTAAAGACCGGAGTACCGTCTTCGGTTTTGCCGTCGGCAACGAAATAACCATTGCGCAGGAACTGGAAGCGCTGTCCTTTTTCCACGTCGGCCAAGCTTTTTTCCAGTTTCACACCGGAGACGATTTTCAGAGAATCCGGATTCAAATTATCAATAAACTCACCGTCTTCAGGATTTTCCTTTGCGAAAAGTCGGTCATAAAGACGCACCACACCGTCAACGGCGGCGCAATCGGCAACCCAATGGGCGGTTCCCTTTACTTTACGGCCATCCTTTGCCCAACCGCCGCGACTTTCCGGATCATAGGTACAGTGAAGCTCAATAATCTCACCGTTTTCATCCTTAATGACATCTTCGCATTTAATATAGTAGGCATTTTGCAAACGCATTTCGGTACCGGGGGAAAGTCGGTGGAATTTTTTCGGCGGATCTTCCATAAAATCGCTGCGTTCAATATAGACAACCTTACCAAAGGTAATCTCACGGCTGCCATCTTCTTCCCGTTCAGGGTTGTTGGCAGTTAAAAAAGTTTCCGTCAGATCATCGGGATAGTTGGTAATCACGACCTTCAAAGGATCCATAACTACCATACGGCGCTGTGCCGTATAGTTCAGGTGATCCCGAACGAAAAATTCCAACTGAGCCATATCCACGGTACTGTTGGCCTTGGCGACCCCGACACTCTCACAAAAATCCCGAATGGCTTCCGGCGGATAACCCCGACGCCGCATACCGGAAAGGGTCAGCATACGAGGATCATCCCAACCATCAACAATACCGTCATCCACCAGCTTTTTCAGCTTGCGTTTGGACATGACCGTATAATTAACATTCAAACGGGCAAATTCGATCTGCCGACTTTTCACCGGCATATCAAGAGCTCGGATAATCCAGTCGTACAGAGGACGGTGAGCCTCAAATTCAATGGTGCAGAGAGAAAATGTCACCCCTTCCAAAGAGTCGGAAAGCGGATGAGCAAAATCATACATGGGATAGATGCACCATTCATCTCCGGTACGGTGGTGGTGAGCACGCTGAATGCGATAAATCACCGGATCGCGCATATTTAAATTGGGGGATGCCATATCAATTTTCGCCCGAAGGGTTTTTGAGCCATCGGGGAATTCCCCGGCTTTCATCCGACGGAAGAGATCCAGGTTCTCCTCAACGCTGCGGTTGCGATAAGGGCTTTCCTTGCCCGGTTCTTTTAAAGTACCGCGATAGGCCCGAACTTCTTCGCCATTAAGATCGCAAACATAGGCAAGCCCCTTCTGAATCAAGGCTTCAGCCAATTCGTACAGACGGGGAAAATAATCCGAAGCATAAAAGACATTGTTCCACTCATAGCCAAGCCATTCAATGTCTTCCTTAATGGAATCAACGTATTCCACATCTTCTTTCCCGGGGTTCGTATCATCAAAGCGAAGGTTGCAAATACCATTGTATTTGCTTGCCATACCAAAGTCTACGCAAATCGCTTTGGCATGGCCCAAATGCAGGTAGCCGTTGGGTTCCGGCGGAAAACGAGTCTGAACTTTGTTAAAGACGCCGTTTTCCAAATCTTCTTCGATAAAATGTTCAATAAAGTTTTTTGATTCTCTTACTTCCGCTTCTTTTTCTGCGGACGGAGTATTTGTATGATCCATTATTCCCTCCCAATGAAGTTATCATGTACCAAAAGGACAGATTTTACCAATATAATATTAAATAATTATACCACGCATTGCACATTGTGGCAAGAATTACGGCAAAAATAACCCGGGAAAGAGCACATCAAATCGCTTATATCTCCATAGAGACGAATTCGTCATTACCCAAGAAGTTTCCTATATCTTCCTACTGCACCTCCACTTTTACCTTTCCGGGTTCTACAAGAATCCGTTCTAATGGTCCACGTATAAGAGCTGTGACCTTTTTCACAACAAAGCCGGTGCATAATGCAGTAATGACCGTACCCTCCCTGGTACCGATGATCGTTCCATGGAAGAAAAACAGAGAAAGAATAACCGAAATCGCTACACAACTAACATCAAAGGCGACTTTAAGATCTCCAAAATTTTTTCCTGTTTTATCGGCAATGGCTTTTACAAAAGCTTCGCCGCAGTTTAATATGACATTGGCAATCACCGCCAGAGAAACGCCGCAGGCGAGTACAAATACACCGCAAAACACCAGACACAACTTTACGAAATAGTTCGACACCGGAATAAACGATACGCACCACAAACCAAAATCGGTAAAAGCACCAAAGAGAAAGGATAGCGGCAACTGCAAAAATTGGATGGACTGAAAGTCATGCTTTAAAATCAATATCTGTCCCAAAATCAACAGGCAATGCCAAAGCACCAGCCAAACACCCATTGACAGAAAAGTATATTTGCAGCTGAAAATATTCGGAACCGATGCAATGGGAGACATACCCAAATCGCTGTGTCGAGTCAAAGCAATCCCAAAGGCACAGACGAAAAGGCTGAGAACAAATAACGCATATCTTTTTAACAACTCTTTTTTTGTCATGATCTTGTCCTTATTTTACATGAAGTAAATGCAGCTTTTTTCCATACAAAAAATCATCTGCAACAACAGATGACGGCATAAATCTCATATATTTGATCTTTGCTTGCATTCCTACTCCTATTATACTCTCCCGGTATCTCCATGGCAACGAATATGATAATAAAAATATTGTCCTTTTATCAAGTATACGTTAATTTAAAGCTCCCGACTCTTCCGTCGGGAGCTTTAGACGATATTATTTCTTTTTCAATACAGTGATATGTTTAAAAGGAAGCTCTGTTAAAAGCTCACCGAAGCATAATTCTTCCATATCATTGCGAAGCAAAAATCCGGCATCACCGGCGGCATCTTCCAGTTCATCCCGATAATAGATCGCCAAACGATGCGTTTCACAAATACGGCGATAGGATTCCTTCTCTTCATGAATGAATGCCGTATAGGACAAGTATGCGGCATCTTCCGCATCTTTTTTATGCTCTTCTTCGTCAAGATCATCTGCCAACTGAGTACTCCAAAGCAAATAATCATCGCCGTGACGATCATAAAAATCACCATAATCTGCAAGCTCATCAAAGTAGCCCCGCTCCTGCCAGGAAAAAATAAGGTATCCACCCGGCTTTAACGCTTCGTAACCGCAACGAAAAAAAGCAGAGGCATCCTCCAGGCTTTCCAAATGATGAATGGTTTCTCCCAGACAATAAATGACATCATAGGGATGCTCCGTAGTAAAGCAACGCATATCTCCGGTAAGGACATGACCGGGTAGATGCTGATGATGAAGCTTTTCTGCTAAAATACAGCACATTCCCTCGGAATAATCCAAGCCATCGGTTTTGATGCCCATTTTAAGCAGAGGGATCATATGACCACCGCTACCGGCTCCCACATCAAGGGTGCGGCCATGAGTGCGGTCAATTTGAAACAAAAAGCGATAAACCGCTTCGGCTTCGGTTTCGTAATTGATGTGATCCATAAAACGGTCATAATAGGGAGCAAGGTTTTCGTACACCTTCATAATTTACTCGCTTTCTGCTTCCGTTTCTTCCTCGGGAATCACATTCCCATCCAAGTCAAAACGAGTGAATTTTGCATCTTTCCAAAGCCGGGGAAGTTTATAATATTCTTCCTCTTCCGGTAAAAATACGTGAATGATAAGGTCACTATAATCCAAAAGGATCCAGCCACCGGCTTGATAACCTTCTACACGAAGGGGGCGTTCACCCTTTTCTTCCAGCTTGTCCATAATTTCATCAGCAATGGCCTGGGATTGCGAACGGTTTTTTGCCTGACAAATCACAAAACTTTCGGCAATCTGCGTAATTTCTGCAACATCAAGAAGCTGAAGGTCAAACCCCTTTTTTTCTACAATAACTTGAATAGCAATTTCTGCTTTTTCTCTTGCGTTCATATTGTTGTTATTTTCTCCTTTCCTGATCCAGGATGTTTTTTAATGCAACGGTTTTAGGATGAACGGCATAACCGCGTGCTTCGCAATAAGCAATTTCATTGGAAAGTGCAGTGTAAAATGCTCCATCCAAATCAACAAAACCCATTTCACGCAAAGCGTCCACGCCTTCATAGGAGCGCCGCGGTTCTGTTTTATCGGCCAAAAATACGATACGATCTAAAATTCCCATGGTTTCATCACCTACGGTGTGGGCAGAAACGGCATGAAGCATTTCTTCATCATCAATATGGTAGTTTTCCTTCATAACCGCCGCAGCCAATGCGCCATGGAGCAAAAGAGGCTCTGCCTCTTCTTCTTTTCCCACCGGAATACCCCGTTCTTTGGCAAGAGCAATAGCGGTTTTTGAAGGGATCTCTCTGGCAATATCATGAAAAATACCGCAGAGATAAGCTTTCATAGGGTCATAATTATGAGCAATGGCAAAATCGTAGCAAAGCTTTGCCACCGAAATACAATGAGCCATGCGAGATTCCTTTAACGGTTTTAGTTCGATCATGATGATTCCTTTGTCACAAATACAATTGATGTTTCTTGATATACGCTGCCACCGACGGCGGCGTCAATTTGCTGATATCCTCTTTTGCAGCTACGCGGCGGCGTATTTCCGAGGAGGAAATAGCCAATGCCGTTTCGGCAAAGATACGAATGCGATCGCTGTATTTTTTTACGGTAGGGTCATCCTTTTCGAAAGAATAGCCAGGTCTGGCAGCCGCAATAAAACGGCATTTTGCCATCAATTCATCGGCGCGATACCAGGTAGCGATCTCCGAAATGGCATCGGCTCCGGTAATGAAATATAAATCAATATCATCACCGTATATCTCGTAAAAATAATTCACGGTATCCAAAGCATAAGAGTACCCCGGACGTTCTATTTCAACGGTGGAAATGGAAAAGCCATAATGTCCATCAATCGCAGCTTTTACCATTGCCAGGCGATCCGTTGCCGGAGTGATACGAAGATTTTTTTTGTGGGGAGGATTTCCCGATGGCACAAATACGACCTCATCAAGGTGATAACGACACAACACCTTACTTGCGGTGATGATATGACCATAGTGGATGGGATCAAAGGTGCCACCCATAATACCAATTTTTTTCATTTTTTATATCTGCTCTTATTCCCGGATCTGACCTGTTCCGCAAATCACATATTTTTCTGTTGTCAATGCTCTCAATCCCATTGGGCCTCGAGCATGGAGCTTTTGTGTGCTGATGCCGATTTCGGCACCAAAGCCAAATTCGTTACCGTCGGTAAAACGAGTAGAAGCATTCACATAAACAGCGGCAGCATCAACGGTTTCGGTAAAATAACGGCTGCGGCGATAGCTTTCAGTAATAATTGCCTCACTGTGTCCCGAAGAATAACGAGCGATATGATCCACCGCATCTTCGATGCTATCCACAACCTTTACCGCAAGGATATAATCAAGAAATTCCGTTTCCCAGTCTGCTTCCGTTGCGGGTACTGCTTCTTCCAGCAATGCACATGTTTTATTGCAGCCACGAATTTCCACATTTTTTTTCTTTAATTTTTCAGCCAATGTCGGCAGAAAAGCTTCTGCAATATCTTTATGCACAAGCAGCGTTTCGGCGGCATTGCAAACAGCAGGGCGCTGAGTTTTTGCATTAAAAACGATTTCTACACCCATTGGAATGCTGCCGTATTTATCCATATAAATATGACAATTGCCGGTACCGGTCTCAATGGAAGGAATGGTAGCATTTTCCACCACAAAGCGAATCAAACCTGCACCGCCCCGTGGGATCACAACATCGACGTATTCTCTCATTTTCAACAAAACCGAAACGGCTTTTCGATCAGTGGTCGCTACAAATTGCAAAAGGTTTTCATTAAGCCCACTGCTTTTTAACGCTTCCCGCAAGATTTCTGTAATACACAAATTGGAGTGAAACGCTTCGCTGCCACCTTTCAAAATCACAGCATTACCGGTTTTCAAACAAAGACCGGCAGCATCAGCAGTTACATTAGGACGAGCCTCATAAATGATTGCCACAACGCCAAGAGGAACTCGTTTTCTTGCGATTTCAAGCCCGTTGGGCCGCCGCCACTGCTCTATGGTCTCTCCAATAGGGTCATTAAGGGTCATCAGCGCTTCCAAGCCTGCTGCCATACCATCAATACGTTTCACATCCAGCTTCAAACGATCAAGAAGAGCATCGGTCAAACCTTTTTCTCTGCCTTTTGCCATATCTTTTTCATTTTCCGCCAGAATCACAGCTTCTTTCTCCCGCAAAGCCTTCGCCATCGCAGCCAGTGCCGCATCTTTTTTCGTCACTGATAATACAGCGCCTTCTTTGGCGGCAATTTTGGCATTTTTCCCCAGAGAATGAATATATTCTTCCATCGATTATTCCTCCATAACCATGTTATCACAGTGAATCACTTCGCTGATATCCGCATCGGAGCAATGTTTTCCCATCGTATCGCGAATCGTATCCGAGCTATAATTTGTGATCCCGCGAGCGATGGTTTTACCGTTGGTGCAAACAACCGTTACCACACTATTTTCGGTAAAATCACCCTTTACTCCTACAATGCCCACGGGAAGCAAGCTTTTATTTTTGTTTAGAGCACAAGCAGCCCCCTCGTCGATCAGAATGCAACCGCTGGGTTCACTGGCATAGGCCAGCCAACGATCCCTTTGGCGTAAACCGTGTTCCGAGGGCAGGAAAACCGTGCATTTACCATCCGCTTCTAAACAATTTTGAATATTCTGTACATCTTTTCCCATGGTGATCGCCAGAGGAATGCCACTTTGCACCGAAATATGAGCTGCTTCCACTTTACTTTTCATGCCGCCGCTGCCAACAGAAGAGCCTACACCGCCGGCGAGAGCAGAGATTTCCGGAGTGATTTCTTTTACGACGGGAATGTGCTTTGCAGCGGGATCTTTTCTTGGATCACCGGTATAAAGACCATAGATATCCGAAAGCAAAAATACAAGATCCGCATCGAGAAGATTGCCTACAAGAGCAGCTAAAGAGTCGTTTTCACCAAATTTCAATTCTTCCCAGGCAACGGTATCGTTTTCATTGATGATCGGAATAATCCCCTCATTTAACAAAATATTTAATGTATTTCTCGCGTTGATATATCGCTGACGGTCTGCAATGTCCCCTCTTGTTAATAGAACCTGAGCTACAGAAATACCGCAAACACTGAAAAAGCTATCGTAAAGAGCCATGAGCTTTGATTGCCCCACCGCAGCGGCAGCTTGTTTTGAAGGGATTGCATTGCCCTTATGATCCGAGGAGAGATGCGGCCGCCCCAAAGCAACCGCTCCGGATGACACCAAAATGATCTCTTTTCCGCTCTTATGCAAGTTTGACCACAATGCAACCAAATGGTGCAACCCGGGGCCGTCAATATGGCCGGTTTCCTCCAGCAAGGTAGAACTTCCAATCTTAAATACAATGCGTTTTGCTTTGGCTAAAACATCGTTCATATCAAGTACCTTTACCTTCTTGTGAAGATTCTATAATATCATATCTTATCACAGAACTATTGTAGGATGCAATGATTTTCCCTTTCTCTCCGGGAAAAATCGGTAGATTTTTTGTAAAAAATCCGTAAAATACCCCGACAATTTTTTTGCCGGGGTACATTATCAAATCAGTAAATCGATTCAAATTGGGTAAAGACCCAAGAACTTCCTGTCTTTTCATAAAGGAAATCAATATCTTCGTTGCCGACCACTTTTCCGGTATTCGGATCAATGGTTTCAACGGTAATGGTATAAGTAAGGGAATTATCATCCTGAGCGGTAATCCCCTGTTTTATGATGTCGCCCCGAGTGATATCACTGCCGCGGTCTGCCAACAATTCGTAAAAAACACCATCTTCCTCCACATAACGGCCATCGTTCAAAAGCTTTGCCGCCAGGTCTTCCGAAAAATATACATTTACATCTTTTATCAATGCGGTTAAAGAATGATAACGGCTATCGTTCACCTTGGCATAACCGGTGATGCCGTTTACGGTGTAAAATTTCTGCACGCCGTTTTCGTCCTGCTCGTTGTCAGTGTTTAAAGGCTTCAAGTCAAAAACCTGCCAAACACTATCTGCGGCCTCGTAAATTGACTTCATTTCCGTATCGGTAAAGCCGCCGCTATCGGTAGAATTGCCGGTTTCAGCATTTGCCTCGGTTTCTGTATTTTCAGTGTTGTTTACATCCGTATTTTCATTGGTAGCAATATCCGGTGCGGTAGAATCCGTTTGCGGTGCGGCATTTTCATCGCATCCGAATAAAAACAATGTCATGCAAGCCATAAAGATCAGACATAAAATTCGTTTCATAAAAAATACCTCCATTTTCTCCCATTATATTTGTTTTTTTGGTAGCTGTCAAATCCGATCTGTGAATATTTCGTGAAAAAATCAGGCTGCTGAATATGACGATTCGGCAACCTGATCTCTTGATCTAAAATATTTTGTTAGCGTTTTCCCAGAGGGATGTTCATAAACAATATGCCGCCAACAATCAACACAATACCTAATACAACGGAAGCAGAAACAGGTTCCGACAAAACAATCATGCTGATCAGAGCCGCAACAATCGGCTCCGTTGTGGCAAGCATTGCGGCTTCGCCGGTTTCGGTCTGGCGCATCCCCGCGGTAAATAGCAAATAGGGCAGTAAACAGCTGCATACGGAAATACCGCCGCTATAAAGAAAACCTTCTGCGGTAAACACGGCCGAAAGTCCGGAGAAGTTCACAAAAGGCAAGGATCCCAATACACAGATCAACATCGCATAAAAGGCAATGGTATTCGGTGCATAGCCGCGGTTCAGCGCCAGACGACTGAATACACCGTAAAGTCCGTAAGTCAAGCCGGCAATCACTCCAACGCACATACCCAAAGCGGTAATGCTTTGTTTACCGGTAAACACTCCGGCAGCGCAGGCACAACCGATAAAAAGCACAATCAGAGCAATCAATTTCCGCGCAGTGATTTTTTCTTTAAACAAAAAGGCGGAAATCACCACCACAAATCCGGGGCCGGTATAAAGCAATGCGACCGCCACCGCCACGGTGGTGTGAGCCATTGCCGTGAAATAGCAGAAATTAAACAACAGCATGCTGATCACACTGGTGCAGAGAAAACACCAAAGATCCTTCCAACGGACCACAAACTGTTTTGGGCCGGTAGCCAACAATATGATTCCGATAATCACCGTTGCAAACAGGGTTTTCACGAAAACAACATCCATCGGCAAAAATCCCATTGCCGTTAAATGACGAAAAAATAATCCCGTCATCCCCCAGCCTGCACCGGCAAGCAAAATACATAATCGCGATATCGTCTTATTCATTTTTCCCGTTCCTTTGAAAGATTTTAAGGTAACTGTAATTTAGGTTTTTTCTCAGACTTTCGATAGAGCACAATACAGTGACCAATGGTCTGTGCCAATTCCGCATGGAGCTCTTCTGCCAAAGTCTCCCCGGCATCATGAACTTCCTCTGCGGAATTTTTCAAAATTTTGATTTTGATCAATTCCCGTGCTTCCAAAGCATCATCAATTTGCTTGATAAAGTTTTCACCCAAGCCATCTTTTCCGATCTGATAAAGGGCATCCATTGTCATGGCTTTGCTTCTCAAAAAGCGTTTTTGTTTTCCTGTCAACATAAATTGCAATTCCTCTTATTCTGCAAAATCAAATTCCAAATCATAAGCGATCACGGTATCACCATGGTGAGCACCGGCTTTTCGCAAACCGTCATCCAATCCCATCGCTTTAAAAATGCGCTGAAGGCGCTGTACCGCCGCATCGTTGCCAAAGTCCGTCATTGCGATCCATTTTTTCACTTCACTGCCTTCCACAATAAAGTAACCGTGGTCATCGCGATGAATAGTAAAGGGACAACGTTCCTTAAACGTAGTCACTTTGATTTCTTCTTCTTTTTTCTCTTCCACCTTAGGTGCGGCAAGAATCAGCTCATAACAGCGAAGCAATACTTTTTGTAAATCCTCTTTTCCACCGGCAGCGGCAGCAATGGGGTAAATCTCAAAATCATTGCCATATTTTTTTTGCAAACGCTCCAAATTTTCTTCGGAATCCGGCAGATCCATTTTATTTGCACAGATGATCCTCGGCTTATTCCAAAGCTCATCCTTATATTTTTTCAGTTCATTGCTGATGATCTCGAAATCCTCCAGAGGATCTCTTCCCTCCTGACCGGACATATCGATCAAATGAACAAGAACCTTTGTCCGTTCCAAATGACGTAAAAAATGGTGTCCCAACCCGGCGCCCTCATGGGCATTTTCAATCAATCCGGGGACATCGGCAATACAAAAAGTACGTTCATCACCAAGATTTACAATCCCCAGATTCGGCTCCAAGGTCGTAAAGGGATAATCCGCGATTTTCGGACGCGCCGAAGAAACACGGGAAATAAAGGTGGATTTTCCGGCATTGGGCATCCCCACAAGGCCTACATCGGCCAAAACCTTTAGTTCCAACCGTACCCAGACTTCTTCTCCGGGTTCTCCTTTTTCCGCAACTTCCGGTGCTTTATCGCGATTTGAAGCGAATCGGGCATTGCCGCGACCGCCGCGACCGCCTTTGGCGACACAAACAGATTGCCCATCTTCCACCAAATCGGCAATGATTGCCTCTTCGCCATCGAAACGTACTACCGTACCAAGGGGAACTTTAAGATAAATATTTTTGCCGGACTTCCCAACCTTATTGCTGTTCTGCCCGTTTTCCCCTTTCGGTGCTTTGTAATGCTGTTTCATTTTAAAATCCAGCAAAGTACGCAAATTATGATCCGCAACCAGATACACACTGCCGCCACGACCACCGTCTCCGCCGTTGGGGCCGCCTTCCGGAACAAACTTTTCCCGTCGAAAGGATACAAGACCATTGCCGCCGTCTCCGGCTTTCAAATACACTTTTGCTCTGTCGTAAAACATGAAAACCTCCGTAGAGAAAGCATAAAAGAAACCGGAGCAAATAGATTGATTATCTCGCCTAACAAGCTATAATCTCCGCTCCGGTTCCATTCTAATCCTTTAGTTGCGTTCTGCGTAAACACTTACCTGTTTTCTGGTGTGGCTTACGGTTTCAAAGCTCACATAGCCATCCATCTTTGCAAAGAGGGTATCATCTCTGCCCAGACCGACATTGTTGCCGGGGTGGAATTTAGTACCTCTCTGTCTTACGAGGATGCTGCCGGCCGTTACGAACTGACCGTCATGTCTTTTCAGACCAAGCATTTTCGGGTTACTGTCGCGACCGTTTTTAGAACTACCGCCTGCTTTCTTATGTGCCATTTAAAATCCCACCTCCTTATAATGTGATATCTTTTACGAGCACTTCCGTATAGGGCTGTCTGTGGCCGTTTTTCTTGCGAATGTTCTTTTTGGGTTTGTAATGAACAACAACGACCTTCTTGTGTTTGCCCTGTTCCGTGGCTTCACCCACGACTTTTGCGCCTTCCACATAGGGAGCGCCGGCTTTGAGACCGTCATCACCTTTTACAGCAATGACTTTGTCGAAAACAACTTCGCCGCCTTCTTCGACGAGAAGCTTTTCAACCTTGACTTTTTCGCCAACGGCAACTTTGTACTGTTTGCCGCCGGTTTCAATAATTGCGTACATGGTTTTTACCTCCGTTGAGACTCGCTCTCTTACGCGGGATCTTCAAAAAATCCACTTAAAACGTAATAGATGCGGTTGTAACAGATAGATTATACTCCAAAATACTTTCTATGTCAAGACATGCTGCCATAATTCCCCATGATTTCCCCAAGTAACACATATTCCTTTTTTTGCATAGGATATATTGTCCAACAGACAAATCTGAAAGGAGAAAGGGCGATATTATGTATTATCGGAATTCACCATTAAACAATAGACCCTGTCAAAGAAGAATGACACAGCAAATCCAAAACACACAAGGCTGCAGCTGCAATCAGCAAACCCAAACAACCCAAGGGTGCAGCTGCGAACAGCAACAGACTCAAACCACTCAAGGCTGTGGCTGCAATCAACAACAAATCCAAAACACCCAGGGCTGTGGCTGCAATCAACAACAAACCCAAAACACCCAGGGCTGTGGCTGCAATCAACAACAAACCCAAAACACCCAGGGCTGTGGCTGCAATCAACAACAAA
>CAKUYE010000010.1 GCA_934702375.1 uncultured Bacillota bacterium
TCATTATTGCGCGGAAGCAATTGAACAGTGCTTTGTTCGGATACATATTTCTTTTGTGTAATATCATTTAACGAACTTCACAACCCAAACCATAAACTACACCTACGACAAATTAAATCAATTGACATCGGTAAGCAACTATGATAATCTTGAGCTAGAGAATGTCTATATAAATTTAAAAAGTGGTAAAACCTCGAGGCATATTACTTTTTTAAATAGCTACCACGGCAATACTGTGAATATGTATTATTCCATCTGGAAACGGGCTAAAAGATCATGGAAGAACCGATAAAAAAAGAACTCTCCGACCGTTCTAAATCGAAAGTATCCTTAACGGATGAAGAAGTTGACCGCATACTTCAAGTGGAAGTGAAGAAGCGTGCAGCGGGAAATCCACAGACATGTGAGACAAAGGAAGTAAGTCTATGGTCGAAAATAAAAAAAGTGGAAGATTTATTGGACCGTAAAACAGAAGAGTTTTTCGATCGGACAATTCACAAACTGCCAGAGATTTATTCAACGTACGTTTTTAAAAAAATAAAAAACCGTACCAATAAGAAAAAGGAAAATCCTGAGGTAATGGAATTTGTGTATTCTTTATTATCGGGTTTTCAAATTCTGAATTATATTTTGTTGATTTTTCCCGGAGGGATTATTCTGCGAGTTCTCATGAAGAACTATGATGATATGTTCTTGGATGCCTTTATTATAACCTCAGCTTTCCTGATTATTGGGGGGATAGGGTTTGAAGTCATTTTGTTTCTCGGAGGAATAATTTATAACAGAATGTTGGTGGGGCTTTTTGTTGATAAATTGACCAAAAAGAAGATTGTAAAGAAGAACGTAAATATCTTGTCCATTTTTGTTCGTCATACGTCAGATTCTTTTTCTCGAGAAAACGACTCCATAATTTATTATTTTTATCCGGAAGAGTACGCAACTTTTGCTGTAGCAATGTTCTACCAAGAGTTGGAGTCCAATGTCGCTCCCAAAAGCTCATCTCCTCAAAGACCTTTTAATCTCTATGAGCAAGATTATGTTCCGACTCCGTATAAAAAGAAATCGGTAAATTGGATCATGACAAAACAAAAGTCCGATCTATTGGATGAATTGATTCGACTAGAACCAACGGCAGAGTTTGAGATCCGCTATCTGAAATATAGCAAGTCTCTACAAGAAATTCGTCCCATAGAAGGCTGGGAATACGCCGAGGGCGTCCCCGAGCTGTGCGAAAAGATTAGCAAAATGTATCCATAAAGAGTGTTTAGAAGCAGCCTTCGGGCTGCTTCTTCGTTTGCGCAATATCTTTGCAATAGGGGACGGTTCTTTTGTCCCACTTTTTGAACATTTTGTGTTGTTTTGTGCCGTTAGGCGGATTGCGTGTATTGCGCATATGCAATATATGAGCGATAAATCAAATAGATGCATTTTCCAGAAGAAATGCATAAGCTTGCTTTGGGTAATAGGAGACGGTTCTTTTGTCCCACTTTTTGAACATTTTGTGTTGTTTTGTGTCGTTAGATGAATTGCATTTATGCAACGCATGCGCGATAAAGCAAGTAGATGCGTTTCCTTGAGGAAATATGCAGACTTGCTTTGCGAACGATATTTATCAGCCGTATTGCTTTTATGCAATAAAGGTGGCGTATTGTCCTGTGTGAAATTTCTTTCAGGAAATACATGCAGGCGATACTACGGATTATTCTGCTCTATATTGCACGAAAGAAATATGCGCAATAAGTATGGAATATGAGCATTTCTTTAGAGAAATATCAATAGGTGTTTTGATTGGGAATTTCTCATATTATTGCGCGAGAGAAATGCGTTATGGCGATACGGGCGGCTATTATTGCGCAAAAG
The DNA here is from genome assembly GCA_934702375.1 of uncultured Bacillota bacterium. Classification (GTDB taxonomy): domain Bacteria; phylum Bacillota; class Dehalobacteriia; order UBA7702; family UBA7702; genus UBA7702. The sequence continues at coordinate 1,861 of CAKUYE010000010.1, forward strand.
CAATTGAGTGATGCTTTGTTCGGGCGCATATTGCTTTCGTGCAATATCATTTAACGAACTTCACAACCCAAGCCATAAACTACAGCTTCGACAAATTAAATCAGTTGACATCGGTAAGCAATTATGGTAACCTTGGATTAAAGGATGTCTATCAATACGATAGTCGCGGGAATATAACGCGGAAAGATTGCTATAATGCATCAAGCAATGCTCTCAATGGCTATTCCATCTATCAGTATGATACCGCCCGGCTGGATCAATTGAGCAACTATACTCTATATGACAGTGCCGGAGCTGTGGTCAGCACCCGAGATTACACCTACGCGAGATTACACCTACGACGGTATCGCGATAAAAGTATCCTAAATTCTGCTCGTACTGGATCCATTAATTTAATTTATTCGGGAATAAGGAAACGTTAAATGGCTGACCATAAAATAAAGTTGACAGATGAGGAAGTTGAGCGAATTTTATCTGCAGAAGTGAAAAGGAAACAGGAATCCGCACCAAAACCGAAAGAGGAACCGAAAAAGAAAAAGCATATATATGTATCGGTGGATGATGATCCTGAAGAGTATCACGGTTATGGTTATGAGATATTTTCATGGATAGTTGATATTATACTTTATAAATCTCCTATTAGATATTATTTGGAAGCTATTTTTAAAGTACTAGAGATCCTTTATGATAAATATTGCGGGTGGTTAGTATGGCATCCTATAAATCCCTATATTGCAGAGTTTCTGTATACGTTATGGTATTATCAAGCTGTTTATCTTGCTTCCCTTCCTTTGTTTTTGCTGCTAATTGGGCTACCCTTTGGTTTTATGTCGGCATTTTTGTTGTATTGCACGCTAGCCGCTGTTTTGATTGTAGGTGTTTTGGTTTTTCGTTACGATGTCTATATTCATCTTTTTAATCTCTTTTTGGGAAAACCAAAAGTTTCAAGAAGCGTGGAATTGGTAAGCTTAACGGTGAATGTGACTAATCCGAACTGTAAAACAGACCAACCGCTCTCTTATATTTCGGATCTTTATCCTGTGGTAGGTTATTGTTTTTACTTTTGGTATAATCCATTGCCGGAGGATGCAAATCCAAAAAGTTCACGAAAAAAAGCCCCTCTAAATGTATTTGGCGATAATTTTGTAGAGCACCAAAAGGGGAAGAAGTATTTTCGAATCATTCTTTCAGAGGAAAAGGCAGATCTTTTTGATCAGCTTTTCCAACTGGAGCCGACGGCAGAATTTGAGATTACTTATTTAAAATACAGCAATTTCTTTCAGTCAATTCGCCCCATAGAAGGCTGGAAATACGCCGAGGGCGTCCCCGAGCTGTGCGAAAAGATTAGCAAAATGTATCCATAAAGAGTGTTTAGAAGCAGCCTTCGGGCTGCTTCTTTTCCGTAATAGGACGGTTCTTTTGTCCCACTTTTTGAACATTTTGTGTTGTTAGGTGAATTGAGAATATTTCATTTGTGCAATACTGCGCGATAAATCAAGTCAATATATTTCTTTAAAGAAATGAATAAGCTTGCCCTGCAAACGATATTTATCATCAGCATTGCCTTTATGCAATTAAGCGGTTTATTGGTCTACATTAAATTTCTTTAAAGAAATATGCGCGGGCGACATAGTGGCTTTCCTGATCAATATTGCGCAGAAGAAATCTTCGTATTGAATGTAAGATTATCGTATTTCTTCAAATGAGAAATGTGCGCGGACGGTACGGCGGCTTTTTCTGTCCGATATTGCACAAAAGAAATATGCGTGGTAAGTGTAGAGCACGGGCGTTTCTTCGGGGGAAAAATAAATAGGCGATTTGATTGTGAATTTTACATATTATTGCACGAGAGAAAAATACAATGGCGATACGGGCGGCTATTATTACGTAAGAGTAATTAAGCGATGTTTCGTTTAGATAAATATTTCTTTCGTGCAATATCATCTGACGGGCTTTACACACCAAACCATAAACTACACCTACGACAAATCAAATCGATTGACATCGGTAATCAATTATGGTAATCTTGGGCTAAAGATGGTTTGAAAACCAAATTCCTGATGAGTTATCATAATTGAAGAAAATATTGAATAAAAAGAAATGAAGAAAGATGACGATATTTATTTAAGGCTTTACCAGCTATACTATGAGCCTATGTATTTTCTGATTGGGATAGGGCTGCTATTGATTGTTGCTTTGGTTGGCATTGTAGGTGGTTTGTCTACGTTGATAGAAGGTGGCATAGCAGAGTTTGTGGTTTTTGTAATCTATGTGGTTTATTTGAAGCTTGTTATGATTGCTGCAAATCGCGCCGTGCAGGATCGAGATGCCGGGAATATATCTACGACGATTGATGACCGCTATATTTTTCGATCTTTCGATGGTGAGCGTGGGGGAAAGAATTTGCCAGCGAAAAGAATGCCTGAATACGGCATAGTATCAGAGGAAGAGCTGCTGGTCTTTATGAAGTACGGCTATCAAATCCATATAGGAGATAAAAAGAGATTTCTTTGGGTATTTTACACCCAAGACAAAGGGCGCGAAATTCGGGAGTTCCTGTTCCAACTAAAATTACGCCATGAGCACCCTCCGCTAAAATTCATATACTACACAAGAGGACGTATCCTCATCGACATAGAGCTGGTAGAAGGCTATAACTACCCACGAAGCTTTGTAACGAAGTTTAACGAGTTAAAAGAAAGATGGTAATGATCCAGTGGTAAACTGAATAAAACCGATACCCCAAGAAACATAAAAACTTTCTTGGGGTATTGTTTTATGCAATAGGGGACGGTTCTTTTGTCCCGCTTTTGACTTCCTAGTGTAGTCTTGCGCCGTTGGATAAAAGGTAAGCGTTGCTTTTTCGCAATACTATATGGGCGATTAAATTGATGTATTTCTTTGGGAAAATGTGCGTAGGCGGTACAGTGGCTTTTTCGGGTCAGTATTGCATGAAGGCAACATGACGACACTTAGAGCGAATACGATATTTTATTTATGAAATATTGTGCGGCAAGATTCGCGACCAAAGCCATAGCTTACGCATACGACAACTTAAATCAGTTGACATCGGTAAGCAACTATGATAACCTTGGAATTAAAGATAAGTGTATCGTTGATAACCGTGGGAATATAACCGAAATGAAAAGTATCTTTTTGAAAATAGCTTCATTTGTCACTCACTTTGATGGCTTTGAATTCATGTATCAAAATAACGCGTATGCAATGTATATTTTATTCTTTGTGTTATCTGTTTCTATGATTAAGGACTATTTAGGCGCTATTTATAACATAAAGAAATCGCAGAAAAAAAATAAGTATATACGCAAAGAATACAATATTTTTCAGAGAATTCTCTTAATTCATTGGTACCAAAACATATATAAAAAAGTGGATCGTTTTTGGTTTGATATTATTTATCGTTGCTATTTAGTTAGTTTAGCGTTGTTTGTTTTGGTAATGCTGCTTTGTCTGTTATGCCACTATTTTGATTTTTTAAATATGATTACGGGTTTTCTTTACGTGATCCATTGTGTATACATGGCTGCGATCGGAATTGTGTATTTTCTTGGCACAAAACATTCTCCCTCCGGAGGAGTGGAGTTTCGGTGTGCAAAAAAATACCGTGGTAAAAAATGGAGATAATCTTTTTGGGTGAGCAAAAGCTTGCCAAAGAATTTTGAAAAGATTTGTTCTATAAAAGATCGAGAAATTCTTTATGTGCAGATTCCAAAACGATTTCTTTTCGTGTGGATTTGCACCGATTTAAATGTGGTATATGGATGCACACGATGTTTGTAAAAAGAGGAATTGTCGATAATGATTTATTTAGAAAGAATCATATTTTTTGTGCAATCTTTTGACGCTTGGTATTTTTTTTACTCTACGCGTTCCATCCTGTTTTATCTCTTCGGGGTGTTCTTTTGTACTTATACCATTATGGATTATTTGGGTTCTATCTTTGCTTTGAAAAAATCCGATAAAAAGATTAAATATATACGCAAGGAATACAATTTTTTTCAGAGGATCTTGCTGCAGCATTGGTATCAAAATATTTATAAGAAAGTGGATCGTTTTTGGTTCAATTTAATCTACAAGTGGTATTTGATTCATCTTGCATTGTTCTTTTCCGTGATAGTTTTTTCTCTGTTATCACGATACTGGAATGTATGCAATATCGTTGACGGTATTTTATTTTTTGTACATTGCGTGTTTATGTGCATTACGGTTATAATTCATTTTTTTAACACAAAAATATCTCCAAATGGTGGGCGAGAACTTCGCTGTATGAAAAAATATCAACGAAAAAATTGGTAACTGACTAGTTCGATGAAAATGTGATATGCCGATTAAACCGTAGAATGGGGATTCGGTAAATTAAAACAATTGACAATGTTTAACTGCTATGATACTCTTAAGTTTAGATGATGTTTGCCCAAAGGACGGTTGTAGATTTTTTTTGATGATACGAAGAATTACGAAATTTTTATATAACTTATATCGTGGAGAATATGAACGGCGAGTAATAAAAAAAGCGAAGCAAGAGCAAATTATGCCAGAAGAAATTAAACTGAAATGTGCCTTTTATTCAAATTTAAAGACATGGATTGTTCTGAACGCAGTTTGCTTCATCTTTTTGGTGATTCAGCTTTTATTTGGTATCCCCGGGTTGAGTGATATTGCTGCAATGCTGATATTTCTCGCATTCTTTTTGATGCTGGTTCCTGTGGGAATTTTTTCTCCGTTGTTCGAGTGCAATAAGCAAGTGACAACAGGTTTGGCCTTGCAACGATTGTTTGGCCGAAAATTGATTGTTGAGAAAGTTCATTTATGTGGGATGTATTTTCGTCCGACACGTTATGTTGGAGTGCCGGCTGATAACCCGGATATTATTGATATGTTTCCTGAAGAGTATTGTGCACAAGGAGTATCTGTAAAATATCAACTTTTTACGGATATGTCCACGCCAAAGAAATCCCCCCATGTAAAACCTTTTTGTTATTATGATCCTCGATTTTTTTGTGATGATTTACATAGAACAAAATGCAAATCGGTAAATTGGATCATGACAAAACAAAAGTCCGATCTTTTGGATGAATTGATTCGACTAGAACCAACGGCAGAGTTTGAGATCCGCTATCTGAAATATAGCAAGTTGCTGCAAGAAATTCGCCCCATAGAAGGTTGGGAATACGCCGAAGGTGTACCTGAGCTGTGCGAAAAGATAAGTAAAATGTATCCATGAAGAAAGAGAGAGCTGTTGCAGAATCATTGGTTTTACAATAGCTTTTTTCTTGACAATGATCTGCTTATCGTTGCTTTTGTGTAAATAAATATTGTAGAAATGCTTGTTGTATTTCTTTTGTGAAATTATCTCTCTTTGATATTCTTTTGGATGCGGCCGTATTTCTCTTAAGCAATAATTATTTTAAAAACATTAAATACATATTCTCTTTGAGAAATGGAGTTGCCAGAATGAGGGCGTATCCGTATGCATTAAAACGAGTTTTTATCTATTCCATTTGTATTTCTCACGAGAAATGTTGTTCATATTTTTATGGCCCATGTCGTACTTCTGAGCAATACGAAAAAAGAGGATAGAAAAATATGTATTGCAAATATGTTGTGCGAAACATTGTTAAATCGCAATCCGGTACCGATTGGATGCAATTGACAATCCTTGCTATACATGGTAATATTTGATTGAAATATGCTGTATTATAGCGTGTTTGTGTTGCGTAATTTGTTTTGTGTTGAATCGTTTTTATTGCATTTTGGAAATAAGTTATCTTATTTATCATGAGGTATAGTTGCATGAGGAAACTTAAGTTGTGGAAATGTAATGATTGGAGTCAATATGTAGATCCATCCGGTCGCAATGGTCTGCATTTGAGATTTGATGCCGGGGTTGACCCGGAGGTGCATCGCGCCTGCTTGGAATTTGCAGCTTGGCTGAGACGTTATTTTGTTTTTCCTTTGCGGATCTATATTTGGCTGAAAAATAAAGACGCTTTGGTTTTGCCAAAGGGAAAACGTATCTCATCGATTTTTATAGAATCTCCCCACCGTATGAACGATCCCTGTATTCGCATTGCTGTTGGCAACTACGATGCCCTTGTGCAGGAACACGGCAAAGATGGAGCCTTGGCGGTGATCATGACAATGATGACTTTTGAATTGAGCCACTATTTTCAATGGTTGAAGGGGCTTGACTTAACGCGCTCAAGAAAGGCGATCCAGGCACGTTACTACACCAATGAAATTATGGATAGCTATCTGGAGGAGAGGGAGCATCTGTAATTTACCATAGATAAGGCAAAAACCCGGCGTTTGCCGGGTTTTTCTTTTGTAAAAGGACTTTATACCGTTGTTACACAGCCGCCGGTTGTGCCGCAGCCGCATCCGCCGCCACAGCCAAGGCAGGGGGCAACGGGGCCGCAGCCACAGCCGCCGCCAAAGCCGCAGCCAAGGAAGGCATAGAGGATCGAAGCAAGGTACTGCAAAGTGTATACATTGTAAATGGAACTCAATACACAACTATAGTCGCAGCAGCCAAAGCATCCGGAGCAACCGCATCCGCCGCCGCCAAATCCTCCGCAACCGCAGCCTCCACCGCAGCCACAGCCTCCACTGCAACCGCCGCATCCGCCACAGCCGCAGCCACCTCCGCAGCCGCAGCCACCGCCGCAACCGCCGCATCCGCCGCAACCGCAATCCGAGGAGTAATTTCCGCTGTTCTTTCTGCTCATTTGGGGCCTCCTTTGATAATTTTCATACTGTAAGATATGAGGAAAACCCCGATTTTGTGACAGATTTCGGAAAAAAGTAAAAAGAAATCAGTGGAAAATCAGTAAAGAAAGGCAAAAGCCGATAATGCAGCAGATTGTCCCAAGGAGTAATTCCTTGGGTGTATGGCGTTTTGCCGCCAATGAAGACCAGAAGATAAGAAGATACAGCGCCAAACCGCCGAAAACCGCCGGCCAGCCCAGAAAATAGGCAGAGATGAGGATCGGGCCGGTAATGCCGCAGGCGTGGCCGCTTGCTCTGCGTTTTAATACCTTGTTGCAAAACAGCAGCAACAGAAAGGTGAAAATATAGGTCAAGGCGATCAGTCGGTAAGCTGTGCTGATCTCTGCAAAAACTGCATAAATCGCCAGCAGGGCATAGCCCAGGGCCGTCATGTTAAATGCCATGTTGCGCTGACCTTCCCGGCCTTTCTCTTTGTAGTTTGGCAATACCGCTGCAAGGGGATAAGCTAATGTCGGCAATAGCACCAGAGAGGTTGATGCCACCATGAAATCGGTGGTGGATTGGTATACCGTTTCCTTTGCGAAAAAAAGGAGTACCAATGCTGCAAGAGCCATTACTGGCGGTATTGTGATTGTGCGGATCGCCTTTGCGATAATTTGTTTCATAGAAATCACCCGGGAACAGAATTATTTGGTAAGTATCTTTTCCACTTCTATTCTAAGGGATTTTGTTTTCCTTTTGCAAGAGTAATCGTTTCTTTGAAAAACGATTATTTCAATTTGATAGCTTCGATTCGCCCTTGTACCTCTTTTTTTGCCGCACGGTTTGATTCTGCGCGGTCCCCGCAGGCGGTGCTGTTGCATAATTCTTCCCATTCCTTGCGGATCTCTTTTAGGGCATTGAGACTGTTTTTTAATCCCATGTAGCTTTTTGCAAATTGGTCGGCGGCAAGGTCTGTCTCGCTGGGCTTGCCGGCTTTCCTTAATGCCTGCTCTTCCTCATCGGGTTCCGTTTCATTGATAAGATCCTGATGGTGGATATGCCCCAGCTCGTGATAAAGCTTGAAAAAAGCAGTGGCATCTTTCTTTTGTAGTTTCCGCAGAAAATCCGCAGTGATAATCAGCTTGTACTGGGGAATTTCCAATGGCTTTAAAGGCAAAAGAGAAAGGCAGATATCTCGTCTTTCGTATTTTGCTACCAGAGCATCGTTTACGATGATCTCGCATTTAAACTGCTTTTCCGCCGGAGCAATTTCTCCGACAATGGCATTTTGCGGTACGGTAAGTTCTCTTGTGAAGGCGATTTGATAGGGTTGTGTGGTAGCCATAGTTCCATCCTCGTTTCGTAATGATTGGTTTTCATTTTACCAGTCGATATCTTCGGTGTCAAAGCCCCAGCAACGGATCACTTCAAATTTTCCGCTTTGAAGCAGAGCATGAGGCGTAATGGGAAAGTTCCTGCTTGATACATCAATGCCGAAGGGCCGGTATGCTGCCCATACGAGATAGGCGCATTGGGTCTCGCCGGTGTCAATTCCTTTTCCAATGGCACCGGCAAGAAGGTTATAGGTATCGTTGCTTAATTTTTCCTCTGCATATTTGGCAACGGCTTTGCCCAGCTCCTCTCGGTTCATGCCGGTTTCCGCTGCGGCTTCCTTTGTGATGCGCAGCTGTATGCCGCTGGGATAACTGCCCCAGTTTTCCGCTGCGGTTTCTTCGGTAGGGTTGCCGATGGCCGTGGCTTCCAGCAGTGTATCGGTATCCAGACAGAGCGCCGAGTGTCCGTGGCGGTAGAACAGCGTATGGGTGCTTTTGGTCAAAACCACATCCCCGGGCTGCAGGCCGTATAGCGGGTAAAAGTCGCTTTTTCGGGTCAGTCCTTCCGCCATGGAAAAACCGGAAAGGATGCGGCAGTCGTAGGGCGGCGCGGAAAAGAATCGTTCCTGCTCCCGGAGGATTTGTTGATTGCCGTTTTTTTCGGTGCGCAGTGTATCGACGATCTCCCGCCCCAAACCGGTTTGCTGCCAAATTTGCCGATAATCGGCTGCTGTCCATATATCCTTTTCCAAGATGGCGGAAATATCCTGTTGCGCTGCGGAAGGCCGGCTTTGGGCATTTCTCTCCGTCAGCGCTGTTGCTGCAACCAAAGCAAAGATCAGCAGTAAAAGCGCCGGCAGGGCAACGCGTATGATTCGTTTGATTTTGTAATGCATATCCCTATTATACCATAAAAAGGAAGCTTCTAACCAAAAAGATCACTTCGGTAAGAATGAAGTGATCTTTTGCCGTTATTATTTGATGACCTTGATTTGACCGTTTTTTATACCGTGAATCGTGAAGCCTTTTTCTTCACATTTCTTGATGGCAAGAAGCTCTTCTTCGCGGATATATTCGCCGGCAGCAATGAGGGGGCTGCCGGGAGGGTAAAGATAAATGGTTTCCGCAGCGATTCTATTTTGCGCTTCTTTGAAAGGCAGCGTTTCCTTTTCGGCGTAAAGGGCTTCCCCGGGGAGCATGGCTTTTTCTCCGTGGTGGGGCCATAGGACCGGAAAGGGGGCTTTGCCTTTTAAGGGCAAGTCCTGCCGGAGATGGGTCACCGCACTTTGAAAACGGAAAAAGTTTTCGCTGCCGTCAAAAGGAGAGGTCATGGCAACGATATATCCCGGTGCTGCCATTTCAATCTCAACATGGTGCTGGCGCAGCAATGCCCCTTGAATCTCACCACCATGGTAGCCGTGGAATCCAATGACGATCTTCCCCGGGTCGTAGTCGAAAATAGCATCATCTGCATTTTTGCTTAGAAGGAAGCTTTCTCCCAGGGCGGAAAGTGCTTTGCGCAAGGCAGTTAGATGATCCCAATAATCTGCCATAAGCTTTTTGCCCTGTTCCGTCATGGTCTTAATGCACTCGATGGCGGAGGCCATGAGCAGGTAGGAAGGACTGGAGCTTTCATAGCTTTGCAGTGCAAACTTTAAGCGGTCTTCCGGAATAAGAGTCCCCTGCAAATGCAGGATCGCCGTTTGGGTAAGGGCCGGCAGTGTTTTGTGGAGACTTTCTACCACGATATCTGCGCCGCAGCTTAGTGCATCGGCGGGAAAATCTGCGCTGAAGTGAAAGTGAGCGCCGTGAGCTTCATCAATGAGAAGGGGAACTCCCTTGCGGTGGCAGATTTCAGCGATGGTTCGTACGTCGCTGACGATCCCTTCGTAGGTGGGGGATACCAGCAGTACCGCAGTGATCTCCGGGTGAGCGGCAAAGGCTTCTTTTACGGCATCCGGAGGGATGCTCCCGTATACGTGGAGATCGGAAACAATGGGAGGCTCCAGCCAAATCGGCTCCAATTGTAAAAGGGTAACGGCATTTAAGGCGGATTTGTGGCAATTTCGCGATAGCAGGATCTTATCGCCCGGTTTTGTTGCCGCTGTGATCGCACTTAATATGCCGCAGGTGGAGCCATTGACAAGGAGGTAGGAAGCTTTGCAGTGATAAAGGGATGCGGCCTCTTCCATGGCTTCTTTTAGCAGGCCCTCGGGATGGTGCAGGTCATCAAAGCCGGTGACTTCGGTGATATCGTATTGGGTGATGCCGCCGAGATATCCTTTTTTACGTTTGTGCCCCGGCATATGCATGGGCAGAGCAGAAGAAACGCCGTAGTGTGCCAAACGCTCCCATAGAGATTTCATGCTTCGGTGTTCTCCTGTTTTTGTCGTTGATCCCGAGCTTCGCTGACTTTCAGCATAATGGCGTTTTCAATGCGGCGGCGGTGCAGCTGACAGCCGTAGTCGTAAACTCCGGTGAGCTTGCCCGTGGTGTGATAGGCATTGGCAACACATCCGCCGGAGCAGAAAAAGCGGGCAAAGCAATCATCACATTCACGATGGGCATAAACGCTGCATCCGCGGAATTCTTCCCGAAGCTCTTGATTCTTTACGCCGTTGAAAACGTCGCCGAGGCAAAAACGTTCGTCCCCGACAAACTGGTGGCAGGGGTAAAGTTCCCCGGAAGGGGTTACTGCCATATACTCGGTACCGACGCCGCAGCCGGAAACACGTTTCACGATACAGGGGCCGCCGGCGAGGTCAATCATATAGTGATAGAAAGTGAAGGGGCGCCCTTCCTTGCGGCGTCGGTCCATTTCCTTGCCGAGGATATCGTATTGCTCCAATAAGATGGGCAGATCCTCTTCCCGAAGAGCATAGGGATCCTTTGGCGCCGCCACCACCGGCTCCATGGAAAGCTCTGAAAAGCCTTCATCGGCCATGTGGAGGATGTCCTTGACGAAGTCGGTGTTGTAGCGGCTATAGGTGCCCCGCATATAGTAGCCTTTGCCTTTTCTGGCGGCCACCAGCTTTTTGAATTTCGGCAGGATCAAATCGTAGCTGCCTTTGCCGTTGATGGTTTTGCGGAAGCGATCGTTGACCTCTTTGCGGCCATCCAGACTCAGCACCACATTACTCATTTCGCGGTTGCAGAAATCAATGACATCATCGTCAATGAGCACGCCATTGGTGGTGAGAGTAAAACGGAAGTTTTTGTTGTGCTCCTTTTCAATGGAGCGGGCATAAGCCGTAATCTCCTTTACGACCTCAAAGTTTACAAGAGGCTCTCCGCCGAAAAAGTCCACTTCCAGATTGTGGCGGCTGCCGGAATGTTCAATGAGGAAATCCAAGGCCCGTTTCCCTGTTTCAAAGGACATCAGTGCCTGCTCTCCCTGATATTTTCCCTGACCGGCAAAGCAATAGGTGCAGGCCAGATTGCAGCTGTGGGCCACGTGGAGACAGAGGGCTTTGATCACCATGGGCTTTTTTGCGATTTTGTCGGCAACGCCTTGAAAGCGGTCTTCGCTGAAAAGCATCCCCTGTTTTTTCAGGGTTTCAATGTCATCAAAGACTTCTTCCACATCGGCGGCGGTAACATCGTTATATTTGGATGTGATCTTGGCGATAATTTCTTCCCGGGGGGTATTTTCATACATCCCGATGATATCGTAGGCGACTTCATCTACATCGTGCACCGAACCGGAGTTGCCGTCCAGTACGATATAGAAGCCGTTGTTTTGAAATAAATGTACCATTTGCGGTGTTCCTTTTTCTAAAGACAGATATAAAAATCGCCGCATCCCATTGGCGATGCGGCGATTTCAGTTTCGGATTATTCGCAGTCCTTGCACTGTTCGCACTGCTGATTGGCGATACCGCAGGAGGTTTTGCATGCGGATTGGCAGGAGGTCTGACATTCACCGCAGCCGCCTTCCGTAGCGGATACCGTAAGGTTTCTCGTTTCCAAAGTAGAAATTCTCTTCATTTTTTGCACCTTCTTTCCTGTGGCTTTATACCATACTATTATATATCCCCCACAAGGGTATTGTCAAGGAAAGAAGTGTAATTTGCAAAAGCCTTCTTTTTCTTGATATGGCCCCTGGGGCTGTTTTGAAAATTTTCGCTTTTTGTGACAAAAACCTCCATTGCTCCGTTTCTTCGATTGCGATATAATATAAGTATAGAAAGAGTAATTTGGTGATGCTTCTCCGTTTTTTACCGGAGAAGAAATCGCGGTATTTTATGTTATGGAGGTAGTTTTCATGGAAGTTGTTGTTTTCGGAGATATCAGCCCGGAAGAAAAAGAAGCCTATATTCGTCGTGCCGAAGAAAATCATCCTGATCGGGTTATTGAAAAAATGGAGATCCGAGCCGATGGTGATTATGTGGATCTTGCCTATCATTTTGCGGAACCTGCCGCACCTTTCCAGCGGATTCGCCGCATTACCGGTTACCTTGTCGGCGATATGTCCCATTGGAACAATGCCAAACGCGCTGAAGAAAAGGACCGTGTAAAACATGGCTGCAGTTGCGGCTGCTAAGTTTTGGCTGAAAATAAGCGGCCTGCGTTGTTTTGAAAACGCAGGCCGCTTTTTTGTGTGCATAAAGGGAACGGATCTCGCAAGAGTTATGGAGTGCTTTCGTATACATTTTTTAGCGGCTTAATTGAAATAAAAAGCGTTAATTTTGGGGCAGGTATTGTTTCCATAGCTCTGTGGGAGGCGGTCCCGTCAGCTCGTCCAAGCGGTCGATCAATTCGTTGATGCCGGTACCTTGTTTGGCGGAAATGAATAGGTTGTCCTGTTCATAGCTGAGAAATTCTTTTTGCTCTGCATCGAGGCGATCGGATTTATTGAAAACTCTCAAACGGGGCGTTTTTGCCTGGGCCAGCCGGTCGATGAGCTTTTCGGTGATGGCCGCCTCTTCCTGCCATTGAGAGTGTGACGGGTCGATGACGTGAAGGATGATATCAGCATAGCTTAGTTCTTCCAATGTAGATTGAAAGGCTTCCACCAGATGATGGGGCAAGCGGCGAATAAAGCCTACAGTATCGGAAAATAGCAGCGTCTTGCCGTTGTCCAGCCGCAAACGACGGGTGGTGGTGTCCAGTGTATCGAAAAGACGGTCGTTGGCAGGGATATCCGCATGGGTAATGCGGTTCATTAAGGTTGATTTTCCTGCGTTGGTATAGCCTACCAATGCAATGAGGGGGATGCCGTTCTTTTGTCTGCGGCTGCGTTGGGTAGCGCGGTTTTTCCGAACCTGCTGCAGTTCCCGTTCCAGCTTTTCAATGCGATGGTTGATATAGCGCCGGTCGCTTTCCAGCTGTGTTTCCCCGGTTCCTCGGGTGCCGATAGGGGATCTGCCGCCGCTGGCGGTTTCCCGGTCCAGGTGTGTCCACATCCCGGTAAGCCGAGGCAGAAGATATTTATACTGGGCCAGCTCTACCTGAAGGCGTCCTTCTCTCGTTTGGGCGCGTTGGGCGAAAATATCCAGAATCAATGCGCTGCGGTCAATGACCCGTACCCCCAGGTCTGTACTGAGTGCTCGGATTTGGGAAGGGGTAAGTTCGTTGTCGAACACGGCAAGGGTACCGTTTTCCATGGCAATCATCATGCGCATTTCATCCACTTTCCCTGCCCCCAGCAGGGTGCGGGGATTTGGTTTTTGCCTTTGCTGAAAGATGCGTCCGCAGCAGATGCCGCCGGCGGTGGCAAGGAGGCTTTCCAGTTCATTGAGGGATTCTTCGTCGGAGCACTGTTCTTTTGGCATAATGGTTGCGGAAAATCCGGCGATAACGGCCCGTTCGTTGGCTTTTGTTTTTTCGTTTTGCATAAAGCTACCTCGTATTTACAGATTCCGTATTTTTTGTTGGAAAAAGAACGGAAAATTGAGAAGAAAGTGCTATAAGAAAGTACTATAATAGAAACATCAAAAGAGATATGGAAAGGAAGGTAATGACAATGAAATTTTCTGTGATCCACAGGATCTCTCTCAAAATCGCATGTATGACCTGTGTCGGTATCCTTACCGGTATCGGCGGTTTGGGGTTGTTGGCGCATCTTACAAGTATGCATTGGATTATTGCACCCTTTGGCTCTAGTGCGGTGTTGATTTATTATGCCACCAGCTCTCCTTTGGCGCAGCCGCGAAATCTTATCGGCAGTCATCTCATCGCTGCGGCGGTTGCCATTTCCTGTGTCCATGTCATGGGCAGTACCTGGTACTGTATGGCACTGGCTGTGATGATCACGACTTTGCTTTTGGCTATGACCGATACCGTTCATCCACCGGCAGGGGCAACGGCATTGTTTATCGTGTTGGAGGGTATTACCGATTACCGCTTCCTTTTGATGCCGGTGCTGACCGGTGTGCTGATCTTATTTCTTACCGCCTGGCTGTCTTCAAAGATTTTTCCCGGGTTGCGCCCCTATCCTCATCGGCCGCCGAAAGAATAACGAAAAAAAGAGGTGTCCCATTGTGATATGCGGCACCTCTTTTTCTTTTCTGTTTATAGTGGGTTTCCGTCGATGAGATCTTCCAGCGTTACACTGTTAAGGTAATTTTGAATGATCTCATCCAGCTTGGTCCAGAGGGGGAGGGTTTTGCAGTCTGAGGCTCGTTCACAGGGAGCGGCATCTGCGCCCAGGCAGGATACCGGCGCTAAAGTTCCTTCGGTGAGATTTAGGATCTCCCCGGTGCTGTAATCCTTTGGTTCTCGGGTCAGGCAGTAACCGCCGCCTTTGCCGTGAACACCGCTGACCAGCCCGTTTTTGGAAAGGGTTGTCATAATCCCTTCCACGTATTTTTGTGAGATATGTTGTCTTTGGGCGATATCCTTTAAAGGGATGCGCTGGCCATTGCTTTGTTCGGCAAGGTCGATCATGACTCGCAGGGCATAGCGCCCTCTCGTTGAGATCATCATGGTCATTGCCTCCGTTTCATGGTTGGTTTATTTACCTATCATACCACAAGGTAGCAGGGAAATGCAAGCTTATTCGCAACAGTGAGCGCAGTCGTGGGCATCGGGGAACAGCTCTTTATCATAAGGGATATTGTTTTTGTCGTAATAGTCCTTCAATGCGGCTTTGATGGCTTCCTCTGCCAATACGGAACAGTGCATTTTATAGGCCGGGAGTCCGTCCAATGCTTCAGCCACGGCTTTGTTGGTTAAAGTGAGGGCTTCGCTGATGGGTTTTCCTTTGATCAGCTCCGTTGCCATTGAGCTTGAGGCAATGGCACTGCCGCAGCCAAAGGTTTCAAATTTAACGTCCTTGATGGTATCGTTTTCGATTTTTAAATAGATTTT
Organism: uncultured Bacillota bacterium; assembly: GCA_934702375.1. Taxonomy (GTDB): domain Bacteria; phylum Bacillota; class Dehalobacteriia; order UBA7702; family UBA7702; genus UBA7702. The sequence goes on from CAKUYE010000010.1 coordinate 17,238, forward strand.
CATAATATCGCCGCATTTTGCGTTGCCGACTTCGCCGACACCGTCGGCATCTCCCAATACGCCGACATTACGGGGGTTGCGGAAATGATCCATTACTTTGTCGCTGTATAATGCCATGATAATAATCCTCCTGTTACTCTGCAATGATATGTTTGATCTTGCCTTCGTTAAGGTCTCTCCATACCGGAGACATATTGCGTAAATAGGTCACAACTTCGTTGACAGATTTAATGATGTATTCGATTTCTTCCTCGGTATTGGTTTCGGCAATGGTTAACCGCAAAGAACCGTGGGCGATGTCGTGGGGGCGGCCGATGGCCAAAAGAACGTGGCTGGGGTCCAGGGAGCCGGAGGTACAGGCCGAACCGGAAGATGCGCTGATGCCTTTGTCATCCAAAAGGAGGAGCAGGGATTCCCCTTCGATCCCTTCAAAGCAGAAGTTCACGTTGCCGGGCAGGCGCTTTTCGGCATCGCCGTTTAAAATGGAGTAGGGAATTTTATTTAAGCCTTCGATGAGACGATTGCGCATGGGGATCAGTTTTGTGGCATTTTCATCGATGTGGTTGCAGGCTTCTTCCAACGCTGCTGCCATACCCATGATTGCCGGTACGTTTTCTGTGCCGCCTCGTTTGCCTCGTTCCTGGGCGCCGCCTTCAATGAGGTTGGTGAGGGGAATCCCTCTGCGGCAATAAAGAACGCCGCAGCCTTTGGGCCCGTGGAATTTGTGAGCCGATAAGGAAAGCATATCAATGTTCTGTTCCTTCACGTTGATGTGCAGATGCCCGGCAGCTTGTACTGCATCGGTGTGGAAAGGAACCCCGGCTTCTTTGCATACGGCGCTGATTTCCGGGATGGGCTGAACGGTGCCGATCTCATTATTGGCGTACATAATGGTGACCAGCGCTGTTTCCGGGCGGATCGCAGCCTTTACCTGTTCCGGTGTGACCAATCCTTTTTCGCCGACATCGAGAAGGGTGATTTCAAAACCTTCTTTTTCCAATTTATTTAAGGTATGCAGCACTGCATGGTGTTCAAAGGCCGTGGAGATAATATGATTTTTCCCCTTTTTCTTACCGGTGATTGCGGCGGAACGAATGGCCTGATTATCTGCTTCGCTGCCGCCGGAGGTGAAGTAGATTTCTCTCGGTTCTGCTCCTAAAAGCGCCGCGACTTTTTCTCTGGCTTTGGTCAATGCTTCGGCGGCTTCCTGACCGATGGTATACAGGCTGGAAGGGTTGCCGAAAATTTCCTCCATATAGGGAAGCATCGCATCAATGGCGGTGCGGCTCATTTTTGTGGTTGCTGCGTTATCTGCGTAAATCTTCATTTGGTATCCTTTCCGTCCGGTCCGTTTTTAACGGAGGGACTTGTCTGCTCAAAATTTTTATAGCCCGATGGTTTTGCACCGACTTTATTTGCCTATTTTTTAGGTGTGTAAATAATATAGCGCGAATTACCCACTTTGTCAATAGGTAAAATAAACTTTTTTAAAAAATTCGGGGAAACGCCTTTTGGAGAGAGAAAATTTTGCGGATAACTTGTGCGTAACTTGTGCATAATTCTTGTGGAAAAGTGCTGCAAAACCCTTGACAAAAAGGGATTTTGCGGTTATTATATTACTGTACAGCATTGAGATCTGAAAGTAGAAGGGTCTTCGGTGCTTTTTAAATTGAAAAAAACCGCATTTTCCCAAGAGGGGATAAGTGCGGAAATTTTGCTTGACAGTTGTATATATACGCATGCTATGTGGATAAGATACCCTGCTCAAGTATAGAAAAGAGGAGGTGCAGATCATGCGCGTTGGTATCATTTTAGCTTGCACAGAATGCAAAAACAGAAACTACACTACAGACAAGAACAAGAAAAACAATCCTGATCGTCTTGAAGTAAACAAATATTGCCCTCATTGCAAAAAACATACTCTTCATAAAGAAACCAAGTAATTTCTGAATCAAAATAAGGACGAGAAGCTCATGTTAGCAAAAACAAAAGAACAGGCTCGTGCCCAGGCCGCTGCCAAAGCACAGGCCAATAAAAAGAACAACGTAAAATTCGGCACCAGAGCAAAGGGCTTTTTCCGCAGCGTATGGGCAGAACTGAAAAACGTTCATTGGCCCAGTAAAAAACAGGTCCTCATCTATACCGGTGTTGTATTGGTAACGATCGCTATCATGATGGTGATCCTCTGGGTGTTTGATACCATTTTAAGCTTGGGCATAGAAGGTCTTTTAGGGCTGTTTCACTAACCTATATTCATAACGGGAAGGTTTTGGTAATTTATGGAAAAACAGTGGTTTGCGATTCATACTTATGCCGGTTATGAAAATAAGGTCAAAGATAATCTGGAAAAGCGGGCCGAATCCATGAATATGGAAGATTATATTTTCCGCGTCATCGTTCCCATGGAAGATGAAATCCAGATCAAAGACGGACGTAAAAAGGTTGTCCAGCGCAAGGTCTTTCCCGGCTATGTACTGGTAGAAATGGTCATGACCGACCATTCCTGGTATGTAGTGCGCAACACCTCCGGTGTTACCGGCTTTGTCGGCGCCGGCAATAAGCCCGTACCTCTGCACCAGCACGAGATCAACGCCATTCTGGCTCAGATGGGTGTGATCGAGGGCAAGGTGAAGCTTCAGTACGAGGTTGGGGAAAGTGTCCGCGTGAAGGAAGGTCCCTTTGAAAACTTTATCGGCGTTGTGGAAGAGCTCCTTCCCGATAAAGGTAAAATGCGCGTTACCGTCTCCATGTTCGGCAGAGAAACCCCTGTTGAACTTGAATTTTATCAGGTCGAAAAAATCTGACGACATATCTGTGGATAGAATCGTTTAATTTATGCTCCACATCACGGTTTTACCGTGTTGAGTTGGGAGGGGTGAAATATGGATCACCCCGTTTATACCACATATAGTATTAGGAGGTAATGAAAGATGGCCAAAAAGGTTATGGCGGTTGTAAAGTTACAAATTCCCGCCGGTAAGGCCAATCCGGCTCCCCCTGTAGGCCCTGCATTAGGTCAGCATGGGGTAAACATCATGGGATTCTGCAAAGAATTCAACGAAAAAACTCAGGACAAAGGCGGACTTATCATCCCCGCCGAAATTACGATCTTTGAAGATCGTTCGTTCACATTCATTCTGAAAACTCCCCCCGCAGCCGTTCTCTTGAAGAAAGCTGCCGGCATCGAAACGGCTTCCGGCGAACCCAACCGCAAAAAGGTTGCTACCTTGACCAAAGATCAGATCAAGGAAATCGCAGAAACCAAGATGCCCGATCTCAATGCAGGCAGCATTGAAGCCGCGATGCGTATCATCGAAGGTACTGCCCGCAGCATGGGAGTTGTAGTCGAAGAATAAAAGCAATTTCTATTGTATGGAATACTAAGTGGGAGGATAGCTCAGGGCTGTCCATTGACCACATAGGAGGTAATGAAATGGCCAAACACGGCAAAAAATACATGGATGCTTTGAAAAAGTTCGACAGACAGAATCTGTATGAACCGGCAGAAGCATTCAGCATTTTGAAAGAAATCGGCGTTGCTAAATTTGACGAAACCGTTGAATTGCACGTTCGCTTGAATCTGGACCCCCGCCAGGCTGACCAGCAGGTCAGAGGCGCTATGGTTCTCCCCAACGGCACCGGCCGCAGCCAGAAAGTTTTGGTATTTGCCAAAGGCGAAAAAGCCAAAGAAGCCGAAGCTGCAGGCGCAGATTACGTTGGCGCAGAAGACATGGTAGAAAAAATCACCAAAGAAAACTGGTTTGATTTTGACGTCGTTGTTGCTTCTCCCGATATGATGGGCGTTGTTGGTAAACTCGGTCGTATCTTAGGGCCCCGCGGCTTGATGCCGAACCCCAAGACCGGTACCGTTACTCCCGATATCACCAAAGCAGTGAACGAAGTTAAAGCCGGGAAAGTGGAATACCGCCTGGACAAGGCTGCCAATATCCATGTTCCCATCGGCAAGCTTTCCTTTGATGCCGAAAAGCTTCAGGAAAACTACACCGCTTTGATTGAAAGATTGATCAAAGTAAAACCTGCCGCTGCAAAAGGGCAGTATATGAGATCCGTTGCCATCACCACTACGATGGGCCCCGGGATTCGTCTCAATCCTCAGAAACCCCTTGGCAAATAATTGTCCTATAGGGAAGCATTTGATCCCCATGCGGAGAAATCGGTGCTTGACAATGGCGCGGTTTTGCGCTAAAATATAAAAGCTGAATATTGTATTTCGCCGCAGACAGCAGGTGCGTCAGGGTACGCGTAATGTTTATCTCCTGCCGAGGTTGGAATGGATCAGATGATTTTGGATTTCAGGTCTGATTCTCCGCTTCACTGCGGAGGATCAGATTTTTTTATTCCATCGCGAGGAGGTGAAACACGAATGGAAAACAAAAAACCTCAGAGAATTGCAAAGGAAAATATCGTTAGCCGTATCAGCGCCGATATGGAAGCCAATTCCGTTATGTTGCTGATTGACTATAAAGGTATCACCGTTAACGAAGACACCGCTTTTCGTCGCAGCTTGAGAGAAGCCGGCATGACCTACTATGTCGCCAAGAACACTTTCCTCAAAATCGCTGCTCATGAAAAGGATATCGATGCTCTCGATTCCTATTTGGAAGGGACCACCGCTGTTGTTTTCGGTAACGATCCCGTTGCTTTGGCCAAAGCCGTTGTAGACTTTGCCAAAGACCATAAAGCCGTTAAAGTAAAAGCCGGCTTAATGGACGGTGCATTGCTTCCTATCGACAAGCTCGATGCTTTGGCAAAACTTCCCTCCAGAGAAGTATTGCTGGCTCAGGTCGTCGGCGGTATGCAGGCTCCCCTTACCGGTTTTGCCGGTGCTCTTCAGGGATTGCTGCGTAACCTCGTCAGCGTTCTTGATCAGATCAAAGAACAGAAAACAGCATAACCTGTTTTCATCTACTGCTGCATTTTTCGCAGCCTAACATTAAAATGAAGAATTAAAGGAGATTATAACCATGACCGTACAGGAAATCTTAGAAGGCGTAAAAGGCCTTACCGTTTTAGAATTATCCGAATTAGTAAAAGCTTTTGAAGAAGAATTTGGCGTATCCGCCGCTGCTCCCGTAGCCGTTGCCGCTGTTGCTGCTCCCGCTGCTGATGGCGCTGCTGCTTCCGATCAGACTGAATTTGATGTAATCCTCGACGCTGCCGGCGACGAAAAGATCAAGGTTATCAAAGAAGTCCGCGGTATCACCGGTCTCGGCCTTAAAGAAGCAAAAGCTCTCGTTGACGCTGCTCCCAAGCCCCTCAAAGAAAAAGTTTCCAAAGAAGAAGCTGAAGAAATCAAAGCGAAACTTGAAGAAGTCGGCGCTAAAATCACCATCAAATAAGTTTTGCTTTAAACGGACTTATAAAAGCAGCTGTGTAGCCTATGCTATACAGCTGCTTTTTTTATTGTCGGGCTTTTTAAACAAAATTATATGAATTTTTAATTGACAAATGAAAACGAATCTTGTACAATAATGGTATCATCGATGAACAATTATTTGATTGCAGTCAAAGTGGGACAAAGTGACGCAAAAGTTAAATTAGAAGAAAAGGAGAAGCTAAATGAAACACAGAAGTTATGTTTTTGCAATTGCATTTGTATGTTGTTTTCTATTTCTCTTTTCCTCAGGGCTATTTGCAGAGGAATCGATTGCTGTAGATGTTATTGTTGACGGCGATAATAATACTGTTGAGTTTATTTATGAAACCCCTGATAACCCGATGTTAGTGACTGATGAATACCGGCTTGGTATGTTCGTTTCTTATCTTGAACAATATCATATTGATTTGAAAAACATGAGAATCTGTGACTTAATTACAAAAGCAGATTTTGCAAAAATGCTTTATAATTTGTCTGGTAATAACAACGAAAACGATTCTAATGAAGAGATGGAATTTGTTGGTTGGGCTGAAGATGGCAATATTTTAACGGATCCATTGCCCGAGAATATGGGGCAAGCCCTTACCAGAGAAGAGGCAATCACTATGCTTTATCGCTATTCTCTCGATCATACTTTGTATGCTTATGATCAGGCGGTATATGCTGATGCCTCTACTTATAGTGATAGTGACGATATCTCTGCTTGGGCAAAAACAGCAGTCAATATGCTGTCTAAAGCTGGAGTTCTTGAAAAAGAAAATGAAAGCTTAAACCCCAAAGAAAACTTGTCTTATGGAGAGGCTGCAAAGCTAGTTGCTACATTTAAACTGCTAAATGATCGTCCTACGATTATACAGAAGGATGGACCTTCTCTCTCGTATCTTCCAATAGGCGATATTGATGTAACAGATATTTCTCCGGATGATGTATTAGAGGAAGATCCCATTGCCTTTGCTTTTGGGCATTCTCCTGGTCTGAACACGATTGGTGCCGTCCCTGAATTGACGATTCCTGGGGATAATTTGGGGAATGTTAGTATTCAATGGAGTACTCAGAATCATGCAAGCATGGTAAATAGAAGCTTTAACGTATTGGCTACAGACAACCAAGATGGAAGAACCCCGACATATGTTCATAACTTGTCTGCCACAGGAGGTATTCTAATTCCAAGTTCAGCGGGGAAATTTTCTGGGCTTGCTCAAAGTTATATTGTCTCTGGTTCTAGGGCTCCCGATACCGAAGAAACGGATAATAAATTTAGGAGACATTATTATCATTACAATTCTTCAGGTGGTGTTGGTACTACCAAAAATGGAGTACGCACTGATACTGCGTATCATTGGTTTAATAATCATTATTACAATGCAAAATGTGAATACTCTGCAGGCAACTATAAAACATCTTATAATGAATTGGGACGTAGCATACATTATTTGGCAGATATTAATGCTCCCCATCATGCGATGCTAAAAGATAGAGCTACTAGTAATCATGAAAAATATGAAGCGTGGGTAAAAAATAATTTTTATACTGAATATTGGGAATGGGGGACTGCACAATCTTCTTATCCCTTCGTCTGTAACAGTTCTTTTTTGCTAATGAGTAATAATTTTTCAAAAGCCGCATGTGATCTTTATGAACAATGCCAAAATTACGTATCTAATCCTACTGTAGCGAGATCGGCGACTGCTCAATTGACAACACGCGCACAAAGGGCTACTGCAGGTTTATTGTACAGATTTTTGGTTGATACAAATAGGGCTAATTGAGGTGAAAAATGACTTCAAAAAATACGACTTCTACCAAAAAGGCAATTCTTATTACCGTAGTGGTGGTTCTTGTTACGCTTCTTTCCTTTGGGTGGCTTCGGTTTGGTTCACCGCTGCTGGTTTTTATGCCGAAATATGCCATGACCCTCAGCGCTCAAACGCCGCCCTATTCCCAACGGGAGTATCGGGAGAGCAGCGCCGGTTATCTCTGCGAAGAAGATACGGTGTTCACTGCGGACAATTTCCCCCAGGTCATCAAAGATTGCTTCTCCGCACCGATGCGGCTCTATTACAGTGTGGATGAAGTCGCGGACAGCGACGGTTATGGATATCGGATATTCTACAAATGTGATGATATTGAGGCCAACCAAAATTTCATCTCCGTTTTCCGAGGGATCACAGTAACCCCTTATACCGGGGATGCTTATACCGACGATGTAACCGACCCCAACCAAAAAGAGATGATGTGCGTTGCCGGCCGTATATATGTTTTCAAGGTCTTTCTGCATCAGTTGGAAGATGGCTCGACATTGATTACCTTCTGTCGCGGCATTGACGATGTTTTTGGCCCCAAATACGATACCTTTATCACCGATACGCCGCTGCTGGAACGATACGAAAAAACGATAAAAAAAGTGAAACCCTTTGCCATGGAGCTGAAAAGCCCCGATGAGCTGCCTCGTTGAGTTCTTTCGATAAAAATACAAGGAGAGCCTTAAGATTTTGACCTTGAGGCGCTCCTTTTTGTATGATCGGAATCTCTTTCGGAAATCCTATAATTTATTTTGACATTGGATTTTGTATGGCTTATAATAAAAATACAAAATTATCATGATGGGAGATTTTAAAATGATGAGCTGCAACGATAAAGCTTGCCGTGGCTTTGGTGAAGATTATAAAGAGTTTCTCTCTGTTGCCAAGACCGAAAGAGAATGTGTCGGTTATTTTGAAAATGAAGCAAAAAAACTGGGCTATCGCAATCTTGAAACGATCATTGCCGAAGGCGGTTCTTTGACCTTTGGTGATAAGGTGTATATAAAGGGGATGGAAAAATGTATCCTGCTTTTCCGTATCGGCAAAGACCTCATGGATGGGATCAATATTGTGGCTTCTCATATTGACTCTCCTCGTCTGGATCTGAAGCAGAACCCCCTCTATGCCGATAGCGATCTGTTTTATCTCGATACCCATTATTACGGCGGGATCAAAAAATATCAGTGGGTAGCGCTTCCGCTGGCTCTTCACGGTGTTGTGATGAAGAACAACGGCGAAAAAGTCGTAATCAATATCGGGGAAAAGGATGAAGATCCCGTTTTGTATATCAGTGATCTTCTGCCTCACCTCGCCGCAGAACAAATGGTAAAAAGCGGCCAGAAGGTTGTGGAAGGGGAAAAGCTGGATGTTCTCATCGGCAATCAGCCGGAAAACGGTGAAAAAGGTGATTCCAAAGATGCAACAGAGCGGATTCTCCCTCTGTTGAAGGAATATTATCAGATCGAAAAAGAAGATTTCTTCTCGGCAGAATTGGAAATCGTTCCTGCGGGAAAAGCCCGGGATTGCGGCCTTGACCGCAGCTTGATCGTAGGCTACGGTCATGATGATCGCTCCTGTGCCTATGCTGCTTTTCGCGCTTTTTGCGATGCCGCCGAAGGAGACAAGACCCTTTGCTGCATGCTGATGGATAAAGAAGAAATCGGCAGCAACGGTGCAACGGGGATGCAATCTTATTTCTATGAAAATGCTGTGAATGAGCTGCTTTATCTCACCGGCAAGGCTTCCACCGTTGCCCAGGGTCGGGTGATGCGCCGTTCCCGAGTGCTGTCCGCTGATGTCAGCGCAGCTTATGACCCCTGCTATGGTGAGGTTTTTGATAAACGCAACTGCGCCTATCTTGGCAAAGGCCCTGTTTTTAATAAATATACCGGCGCTCGGGGCAAATCCGGCTCCAACGATGCCAACGCAGAGTATCTGGCGGTCATCCGCAAGATACTCCATGACGATGATGTGACCTTCCAGTCGGCGGAATTGGGGAAAGTAGATGCCGGTGGCGGTGGCACCATTGCTTATATGGCTGCCCGTTATTGCATGGAAGTCGTGGATTGCGGCATTGCTGTTTTAAGTATGCATGCCCCCTTTGAAGTTATCAGTAAAGCGGACCTTTATGAAACTTTCCGTTGCTATCGTACCTTCTTTGAAAAAGCCTGAGGGCAAAGGATTCGTATATGAGTGCTTTTGTTACTTTTGACCATGTGAAAAAAGTATACCGTATGGGGGAAGTTGCCATTGAGGCCTTGCGGGATGTCTCCTTTGAAATTGAAAAAGGGGAAATTTGTGTGATCGTTGGTGCTTCCGGTGCCGGAAAAACCACGTTGCTGAACATTCTCGGCGGCATGGATACACTGACCGATGGCCATGTTTACCTGGACGGAAAGGATATTTCTGCCTACAATAAACGGCAGCTTACCGAATATCGCCGCTATGATATCGGCTTTGTCTTTCAGTTTTACAATCTGGTGCAAAACCTCACGGCGTTGGAAAATGTTTCTTTGGCGGCTCAGATCTGTAAAGATCCTTTAGACAGCGCTGAAGTGTTGTGTCGGGTGGGATTGGAAGATCGTATGGATAATTTCCCTGCCCAGCTTTCCGGCGGGGAGCAGCAAAGGGTGGCCATTGCCCGGGCTTTGGCAAAAAATCCCAAGCTGCTTCTTTGTGATGAACCCACCGGTGCTTTAGATTACCAGACCGGGAAATCCATTTTGAAATTACTTCAGGATACCGGCCGCAAAACCGGTATGACGGTGGTGATCATTACCCATAATCAGGCGCTTACAGCCATGGCGGATCGCGTTATCCATGTGAAAAACGGAACGGTCCTTTCCGAAGAAAAAAACAGTTCCATCATCCCGGTGGAAGAACTGGAATGGTGATGAGGTATGCTGAAAAGATCAACTTTTCGTGAAATAAAAGATAGCCTTGGCCGTTTTTTAGCCATCCTTGCCATTGTTGCCCTTGGGGTAGGTTTCTTTGCCGGCCTTAAGGTTACCAAAGAAGCGATGTTGGAAACGACGGAGTCATATCTTAATGAGGAAAATTTTTACGATTTCCAGATTCAGTCAACCCTGAGCCTGACCGAAGAGGACCGCGTTGCTTTTGCCGGGGTAAAGGGAGTGGCCGATGCCGAAGGGGATATTTCTTATCCTGCATTGTATCACCTGGAAAACGATGATTCTGAGGCGGTTATGGTATTTCATCGGTTGCCGGAAACGATTAACAAAGTCTCCTTAAAAAAAGGACGACTTCCCAACGACGCCGAAGAATGTGCCGTAGATTATGCCTTGCTTGGAGATATCCGGCTGGGCGACGTGATCACGCTGACAGAAAATAATGAAAAAGAAACGCTGGATGCTTTTGCACAAAAGAAATATACGGTAGTGGGATTTGTATCCTCTCCGCTGTATCTTAATTTCGAGCGGGGTAATACCTCTCTCGGCAACGGGTCGGTGAAGGGCTTTGCCTATTTAAGCGAAGAAGGCTTTGATACCGATTATTATACTTCGATATATCTTACGCTAAAGCAGCACGAACCCATTTATTCCGATGCCTATGACCACTTGGCTGATAAATATCAAAAGACACTGGAAAATCTGGCGGAAGAACGCGGCCAACTGCGTTATGATGAGATTGTAGGGGAAGCAAAGGATTCCCTTGCCGAGGGACAAGTGGAATATGACCGGAATTATCAAAAATACCGCAGTGAAAAGGCCTCTGCTCAAAAAGAGCTCCAAAGCAGCTATGCTCAGCTCCGGGAAGGCAGCAGCCAACTGAAAGCCGGAGAAGATGAGCTTACTCAAAAGCAAGAGGAACTGAACGCCTCCCTTGAACAGGTAACGGAGGGATTAACCGCCGTTGGAGAACAACGCAGTCAATTGGAAGCTGCAAAGGAAACCATGGCGGAAGAAGACTATGCCGCAGCCGTTGCGCAGCTGGATTCCACGGAGGAAGCGCTGCAGCAGCAAAAGGCGCAGATCGAAGGCGGTTTGGAACAGGTTTCTGCCGGATTGACGGCCCTTGCCGAGGAGAAGAATCGTCTGGAGGGAGGGTATCGCCAATATTATGCCGGAAAGGCCAAAGCCGAAGCCGGTTTTCGGGATGCTGAGTCTCAGTTGGCAGATGCCCAAAAGAAACTGGATGATGCCGCGGCGGAAATTGAAGATATCGCAACTGCCGATACTTATGTTTTAGGCCGGGATACCAATACCGGATATCTTTGCTTTGAAAGTGATGCGGAGATCGTGAATAGCATTGCCAAGGTTTTTCCGGTATTCTTTTTCCTTGTTGCAGCCTTGGTTTGCATGACAACGATGTCTCGTATGGTGGATGAACAGCGCACACAGATCGGTATTCTTAAGGCCTTGGGGTACCGCAACGGTGCCATTGCTGGGAAGTTTCTTTTTTATGCCGGCAGCGCGGCTTTCCTTGGTTGTGCAATCGGCTTTTTCGGCGGCTGCTATCTTTTCCCCAAGGTGATCTGGTATGCATATGGCATGACGTATGATTTCAATGCCCATTTGCGTTATGTTATCAATGTACCTTTGGGCCTGCTTTGTCTGGGCGTTTCGCTGTTATGCTCCATGGGGGTTGCCCTCTACTGCTGCCTTGATGAACTGCGGGAAGTTCCTGCTCAGCTGATTCGTCCCAAGGCCCCGAAAAACGGAAAGCGGATTTTGCTGGAGCGGTTCACCTTTTTCTGGTCCCGTCTGGGATTTCTGTATAAAGTTTCCTTCCGCAACATCTTTCGGTATAAAAAACGCTTTTTTATGATGGTGGTAGGCATCAGCGGCTGTACCGCTTTGCTCCTTGCCGGTTTGGGCATCCAGGATACCATTAAAAATGTGGTAAATTTTCAGTACGATGAGATTCAGCTGTTTGATTACAGCGTGACTTTTGATGAAGATATGGATGCCGATGCCCAACAATCGTTTTTGGACGATTATCGCAAAGATCTGGAGGAAGTTCTCTTTGTTCATCAGGGGAGCTATGACCTGATTTACGGAAGAGAAACGAAAGCTGTTAACATTGTGATTGCAGAAGATAAACGTTTTCCGGATTTTGTCAGCCTTCATCGTCACGATGGTACGGAAATCTCCTATCCTCGAGCCGGGGAAGTGGTGATCTGTAAAAATCTGGCTGATGAATATCATTTGAAAGTTGGCGATACCGTGACTTTTCGTAATGAGGACCATCGCGAAATGACCGCTGCCGTCAGTGATATCTGCGAAAACTTCATCTATAACTATGTTTACGCCGCCTCTGCCGATTATGAAAAGGGGTTTGGCACTGTTCCCACTGTAAAAACCGCTTATGTTGATGTGGGTACCGATGATGTGGATTCCATTTACCAATCGTCGGCAAAGGTTCTTGGAGATGACCGTGTGCTGACGGTGGGTGTGAATGATGAGATGCGCCAGCGGGTCAACAATATGATGGAAAGTCTGAACTATGTTGTGCTGCTGGTAATCTTTTCCGCCGGAGCTTTGGCGTTTATCGTGTTGTACAATCTCACCAATATCAATATCCGGGAGCGGATGCGGGAGATTGCCACCATTAAAGTCTTGGGCTTTTTCCCTCGGGAAACCTCTCTCTATGTTTTTCGGGAAAATGTGTTTCTTACCGCCATCAGTGCTGTCTGCGGTTTGTTTCTTGGCCGTCTCCTGCTCAATTTTATCATCAGTAAGATCCAGAATGATCTGATCTATTTTGATCCTCGTATCTCGGTTCTCAGCTATGTTCTTGCCGTGGTACTCACCTTCGTCTTTGCACTGCTGGTAAATCTAGTCATGACAAGAAAGCTGGAAAAAATCAGCATGGTAGAGTCTCTGAAATCTATTGAGTAAATGATGCTGAAAGAACAATAAAATTGCGTTATCATTGCTATCGAAACACCTGCCGGGTCAGTTCCCGGCAGGTGTTTTAGTGTCGTATTTTCCTTAAAGAGTAAGAATCCTGTTGCCCAGATCCTTGCTCATGAGCTTACCCACTCCATTGAGGGAACGGCGTATTACGAGCAGATGAAGAAGCTTGTATTTAAATACTATCGTTCCAGCTTGACGGAAGCCCAGGCCAATGTAAAATGGACTTACGAAGGGCAAGTGAAGAGCATTGACGATATTAACAGTGAAGTGATGGCGGAATTCTTTGAAAAGAAGGGCATCACGGATACGGAAACGCTGCGCTCTATCGTGAAGGAGAACCGGAGCTTCGCTGAAAAGTTTGTGGATTGGTTGAATCGTGTTATCCAGCGTATTACCGGTACAAAGGAACAACGATTCCTTTTGAAGGTGCGGAATCAGTGGAAGAAAGCACTGCGTGAGGTGAAGGAGGACATAAAAAATACACCTGCCGAAGCGGGTGTGGAAACACGTAAATTTTCTCTTAGGGAGCAGAAAATCCCGAAAACATGGAAAGAACTTGTTGACGGTAGGAAAGTTAAGGTCGTATCTTTGGACGATACGCCGCATTTTGAGGGCAATACCGCTGGTGAAAAAAGGAGCAATTTAATATCGGAGCTAGATAAACGTCAAGTGTTTGATGAGCCTCACTTTAACAGTGACACTGGAACTATGATATTTGTTATGAGATCGGGCGTGCGTCATTCGTTGGAAAATTTGAGCGCCAGAACGCTTGCAACTTTGTATCATGTTTCAGATGTAGTCCGGCATGCAGTATTTATCGGTCGCGGCAGAAAGGGCGATGAAGGCAAAACTTATAAAACCTATGCTTTTGTAGCTGCTGCCCAACAGAAAGGTGTTGGCATATATCCCATTAAAGTAATTGTGCGGGAATATAAAATAGGAGGCGGGGTACTTCCGCCCAATGTAAAAGCTTACTTCGAACAGCATCTTGAAATGGAAGCTTATGCGCGCTTTTATGATGCATCTGTTGTGATTGCTGAGATCGAAGAGGATGACACACCTATTGTGACTGCGAAAAAAGAAGAAGCAGACGATCACAATGGGGTCTATCCAAAATCGGACGACGCTCCCACTACGCCTGCTTCTGCAATAAGTTTAGCAGAATTGCTGGAGCCTGTCAAGAACGAATTGAGGGAATATTTGCCGAAAGATGCTTTTTCTGGTGATGCACGGTATTCTGTCAGTGAAAAAGATGGCTCGGAACGTATTAGCGATAATGTTGGATCGGAAGTATCCTTCAGCGTTACGAAAGACGATGCTTTGTTTGAAAAAGCTGTTAACAGGAATGCCAAATTGCAGAATGTATCGGACAGCGTATTGAATGAAGCCGGTCGAGTGCGGGAAGCAATCAAAGCTTTGTATCAGGATAAATTCATTGCCGATGAAATGAGCAAAGGGTCTACGAGGCAGAAGAACGGTTCCTATGGCGTGTCCTTTGAAAACACAACGATTTGCTCTCGATCTTTGGCGTTGGAATCTATTGTTGAAGCGGTGGCGAAAAAAATCGGCAGGCCTTTGAACGAGAGGGAATCGATTATCGTTGCTCAGGAATTCATGCAGTATTCCCCGAATCCGGAGTGCCTCTACTGTTACCAAGCGAATGCTAAAAGAGGATTTGAGAATGCCCTTAATACGTATCTGGAGTATCGAAAGGCAGCCATTGAGCGGTATCGCCAAGGGATGAGCTTTGAAGAAAACCTCGATGCTCATCTTCGCTCCGGACGAAGCAAGAGTGCGCGAACAGCGAGACAGGAAGCGCGAGTCAGAACATGGATTCGAATCGCAGAGAACGGTATTCCGAAGGCTCCTGCGATTTATTTTACAAGCCCAAAGGCAATTGATGATGCGATTGCGGATCCGAAGATTCCGAAAGCAATTAAAGATCAGCTGAAAGATGCAAGGAAATTTGCGCAGGATGCATCAAGAGCACATAAAAGAATGTACTACGCTGCGTATAATGGCGAGATATTAAAGATCAAGCAGAGTAAGATTGAGGAATGGAACGGAGAATACGGAATCCGGATGTACTCCTTCTCTGACTTTTCGCCTGCCTTTATCTTGGAGAATATGCAGATGGTGACCGATGCTGCTGTTAGAGGCGCGAAAATGCTGGCATATACCAAGGAAGCGGATTTCGTTAATATCTTTGGTTCGACCGGCATGGCAATTAATATATCTGTGGCCGGATACGAAAGCAACGGTGAATTCATTTGCGATGGCATGCAGGGGATGGAATGGGAAGAAGCAAAAGCCCTTCGAAATAAATATCCTGCAGCAGGTGTCGCTTATGTTGCCAAGAACGACCGCGAAGTTGAATGGGCGATGGATCAGGAATGGATCGATACGGTAATTCCTTTTCATATCTCTTCCGGATCGGCATCGATGGCGGAAGCTATGAACTGGCAAAATTATACTCAGATTCAAAGCGAAAAAGCCAAGGACGGCGGCAGCGTAACAAAGCTGGAGCATCAATCGGTTTATCCTCCGGAACACCTGAACAACAAGGACACATACCTTGCCAAATGCGAAGAATACGGTCTTGTTCCGAAGTTTGAGCGGTGGATCGATCATCCCGGCTATATGAAACTGGTGAACGAAACACGGCTTGCTACTAACGAAATGGAGGCGGTACAGCCTGTATTCAATGAAGAGGCGGCAAAGGATTGTCTCAATGAATTTACCGGATACGATCAGCCGGTAGGCGGCTCGGAAAGAGCGAACAACTTCGTTGTTGATTCTATCGGGAATACTCTTTCGGAAAAAGGCGAGGGGAAGAAAAAGCGGTATTCGCTTAGCTCCGTGAAGCCTGTAGAGCCTTCTTCCGGGAAGTGGGAGCGTGGAATCACCTTTGATGAGTTAAAAGCGATGCATCCGGATGCATACGATATCGTGGTGGATGAGGCGGAGAAACGCAATCCAACACAGATCCGAGGTACGGTAAGTACTTATCGGAAAATCTACAATATGTTAAAGGCTGGCAATTTTAAAGGAACGATCCTTGATGCTAGCAGTGGCCTTGGCTACGGAACGAAAGCCGGTATCGAAGAATATGGCTTTGATGTTGAGGATATCGAGCCGTACCCTGATGCAAAGTACCAACCGAAATATACGGATTATTCTAAGCTGCATAAACAGTACGATGTAATTATTAGCAATGCTGTTTTAAACGTTGTAACTCAAGATGTGCGAGATAATCTTGTTGTTAAGATGGGGGAACTTTTGGCTCCCGGTGGCAAGATGTTTGTCAACGTCAGAGGAAAAGAAGTACTCGAAAACAAGACAAATGATGTAATTGACCGGGATAATCGGGAAGTGTACGTTGCCTCTACCGGTAGCTATCAGAAGGGCTTTACCAAGGAAGAATTACGGGCATATTTGGAAGATGCTCTTGGTGAAGGATACACAGTGAATACCGGCGTGAAGTTTGGCGGGGTTTCTGCTGTTGTGACGAAAAGTAACGTCCGGTATTCTGTTGCCAAAACCACAGATGGCCGGAACTGCGTTTTTGCCGATAGCGATATCTTATACAAGGGTAGATTAAATGGCAAAACAGAAGTTCAGGCGGTTGCGGATGCTATTGCGAGTATTGTTGGCAATGATTATACTGTATTGTCTACCGGCAATGTGACATACATTGGGAAGGATTTGCCGGGAGAATACTTGTATTCAGAGTCTGCGAAAAGACTAATCAAGGCAAAAGGGAACAGATCTAAAGCAAAGAAACTTGCAGCCGGTCATCTGGGAGAGCTTATAGAAATTGCAGTTAATCAGAAATGGCAACAAAACCATAAGAAGAAGCATAGGACTGATTCTCAACGTGGTTGGCTACGCTATGACGTTCATTTTGCGGTACCTGTCTTGAATAAAAAGCGAAAAATGACCGATGCCAAAGTGTACGATGCTACGTTGCTTGTTCGTATGGATGCGGATGGAAAAGATTATCTGTATGATATGATTGACGTAAAAAATAGCACCTTGCTTGTGGAGCCTTCTTCCTTACGGAAGTTGATTGCCTCTTGGAACAAGAGACAACAGCCCATCATAGGCGCTGCAAATAGCAGCGCGAAGCAAGGTGCTATTAATAATAACAGTATATCTGATTCCGGCAAAGATGTCAATGAAAAACATTCCATTACCAAAAAAAGTCAGCAGCAGGCTGCATCTGCTTTGGTGGCGGAGCTGAAAGAAAGCCTTGGTCAACGTAAGACCGGTCAGAAGGAATTGAACGCTTTGCTGAAGTCGATCAAAGATAAAATCCTCGATACCGGGGCATATTCTTACTCCGATGTCGAGGATGTATTGGAGCAGGCATACAGTACCGGCGGTGAAATGGAAGCAATGACGGATGACATTGCCGAAGCAAAGGAATATCTGAAAGGACAGCGTATCTATATCCCTGAAGATGTACGGTCGGATGTAGGATTAAACGGCAGCCTGAGCGCCTCTAACCGAAAGATGGTCGGGAACCGCACCTCCTTCACTACGGATGATTCCGTGGAAGGGATTGATGTATTTTACCGTGAGATCTCGGCAGAATTTCCTTCCTTGTTCCCTGCAGATATCTACGATGCTTCGGAGCAGGCGAAGCTGATTTATGGCATCGCTACTGCTTCGGATCGCTTTGTATCTTTTGAACAGTTGGATAATGAAGCGGAAAAAGAAGGGGCAAAACCGGAAGAGTTGATCTACGAGACCATGCGGAAGGATATTGAGGACACCTTTAAAAGCTTGGCACGGTTGAATGCCTACGATGAAGCGAAGCCTCAAAAGCAAAAGGAATCTTCCAAAAAGAACGATGCGGAAAAGCAGAGGATTAAGGATGAAGAAGGTACGATGCGTACCTTTGATAAAATCCGCGCTGCCGATCGGAAGCAGCGAATCAAGGAAGATCAGGAAGCTCTGCGGCTCTTCGATAAGCTCATGCGGGAGAAAGATCGAAACTTTGAAGCCCTGGATCATAGCTGGAAGGTGAAAACGGCGCGATTAGTAAAGAAGCATAAAAAAGAGCTTGACAAAGAGCTGGAGCGCACCACAAAAGAGGTAAACGAAGCCAGAGATAAGCGGGAAAAGGAAGTGGCGGAGAGCTACGATAAAATCATTCGTGATTACGAAAGAGGCCGGATCAAGGATGAGGAAAGAGCCTTGAAGCTTTTCGATAAAATTCTTGCCGAGGATGAAGCTTTGGCTTTGGAATTTTTGGAAATCGGTGATTTCCGCAATGTAGATCGGGTTGTGGCCTTTTATGACCGCATTTTAAAATCGGAAAGAGCGAAAGCCGAAACGAAGCGGAAAGCCGAAGAAGCTTTGAAGCGCCGGGAAGAAGTGATGAAATCTCGGGCGAAAGATCGCGCTGCTCATAAGGAGCGCATGGAAAAGGCGAAGGAAATGCTGCGGGAATCCAATAAGGCTGCCAGAGCTAATATTCCCAAAGGATCGCGGCGGGATATGTATCTGAAGAACCGCAGCTCTCAGAAGGTTGCAAAGGGTTTTGTCGGGGATATCCTAAATGTCTTGATGCGCATTGAAGAAGGGTTTTTGACGGAGAATGATATTTCCGTAATCAAAAACTCCAAAGGGCAGGAAATAGAGGTTGTCTTTGACGAAAACGGCCAGATTCTCTACGAACGGAAGCCGGGGATGGAGCATTGGGATATCTCTACCCGCGTTAACGAATTGACTCCCGGTCTTGCGCTGGTGTACGAGGCGGAACAGCAGGGGATTGACGGAGATCAATTCTATACGATTTACGCGGCTCTTAAAGGGCAAGTGCCGGATACGCCTATTAAGGGATTGAGAAATGTTACCACCAAAAAAGCAAAACAGATGCGGTACATTAACAGCCTTGACCTTACGGCGCGGCAAAAGAATTTCCTTTATCTGGATGTGTGCAACTTTTATTCGGACGGTATGCCGTTGTTTCAAGACGGCGGCACTAATAAAGCCGTGAAGGGGAACCGCAGAGGGCGGCTGACAAGAATGCTGGATGAAATTGCCTTGGATATGTATGCAGGCAATACCATTGAATTAAAGACGGTAAATGACCTTGTGGATTTGGCGTTGGGTACGGAGCGCAATGAACAATGGCAGAAATTCCATCGTTTTGTTATGGATGAGATTGTGGAAGCATCGGAGCTGATGCTGAAAACAAAAATCATTACGGAAATGCCGGTTAACTCTAAAAAGGTGAAAAACAAAGGCGGGCTTAAAGACGAATTCCGTACCTTGTACTCTCGCTTTGTTGCCGAAGGTGAAGGTATTGAGACGATGGGAAGCCACGTAGACGATCCTCTTTTGACTGCTCGCTATTACGCCGCTAAAGCGTCCCGGTCGGTATCGAATGAAATGATCTTCGGGAAAAGCCAACGAGACCTTCTCGGTAAAGAGGTAGGAAAGAGCTTGAATAAAATCTTCAAACCCATTGCCGGGAATGAAGAAAAGATGGACACTTTGACGAAGTACTGCAACTATCGTCATGACATTTATCGCCTTAAGTATGATAAAGGGTATACCGGTTTATCTGTGGAAGAGCTGGAGGAGCACTGCCGAAGCATTGAAAAGTCGGATCCGGATATCGTGGCCATTGCCGATGAGGTTGTAGGCTATGCGCGTAACCTTTTGAAAATGTGCGTACAGGCGAACAGAATCAGCCAGGCAGATTATGAATTTTTCGTAGAGCGCTATCCCTATTACGTGCCGACTTTCCGGGTGACCGTGGATGAGGTGCTGCGCGATAACAAGGTGAAATTCCGCAAGATTCGTGTGATCAAGGAAGCTCAGGGGGGCAGTGAAGAGCTGCTGCCTTTGTTTGAGCAGCTTGTACGGCGCACTCATGAGATGATTAAGGCCTGCAAACTTAATATGCTTGCCCAGCAGATCGCCATGAACGCCAGAAAACCCGAAGCGCGGCCGTTTGTGGAACAGCCTATTCCTGCAGAGGATACGGTAAAAGAAGATGTGGCAGCGGATATTGCAAGCATGGGCGCAGTGGAAGATGTGGGGCAGCGGACAAAAGAACGCGGCTTTAATAACTATATCCCTTGGTGGTCGAACGGAAAGCAATACAATATCCCTGTAACGGATGAGCATGTGCTGTATGCCTGGGATCGAATCAATTACAAGATTGACGAGAACTTGGTGCATAAGGTTTTGCGTAATGTCAACAACGTGCGCAGAGGCGTGTTGACACAGTATTCCCCGACATTTCCGATTACTAACGGTATTCGAGACTACTTTGATATGTTCATCTACAATAAGCACGCTCACCGGCTGCCGAAGTTTCATGCTTTGGCATTGAAGGGGATCTTCACTCGCAGCGGCAAAGTGGGGGAAATGTTCCATGAATATATGAGCTACGGTGCTTCCAATGCTTCTATCTTTGAATATGCCAACACGAACGCAGGGAAGAAGCCGAGATATACCAAAGCTCGGGCTGTCTTTGAGAAGATTGACGCTATCAACTTTATGATTGAGCAATCGCCGCGTTTCGCGGTTTATCTTGAAACCGTGGATCGCCTTGAAAAACAGAGGAAAAAAGGAAAGAACAAGTATACCGATGAGGAAATCAAAACCATTGCTTCTTACAATGCTGCCGATGCTACGCTGAATTTCGGGCGAAGCGGGACTTACATCAAGGCCGCGAATACTTACGGTATTACCTTTATCAACGCTGGTTTCCAAGGTGCTGACCGGTTGCGCAGGACGTTTACGCAAGTAAAAGGCGAAAACAAAAAGGAAACCTTTATCAATATTACCGGCTTAATCGTTAAAGGTACTCTTCTGGGGATTGCTCCGCACATACTCTCTGATATTATCTGGAATAGCGGAATTATGAGAGCGATTGTGGGTGATGACGATTATGACAGAGTGAAGCGAGAATACGACGAGATGAGCGATTTTACGAAAATCAATTATCTCGTCTTTTGGATTAACGGAACATGGATTAAGATCCCTACCGGGCGTTCGCTCTCGTGGATTTGGAGTCATTTCTATTTGGCCGAAGAGGTTCTTGATGGTGATATGGATCCTCTTGATGCCATAATCGCTCAGGTACAGAACTTTGCGGAAAACATTCTACCGGCAAACCCTGTAACGAATGGGATTTTGGGGCCATTGGTTGAAGTTGCCTTGAATAAGAACTGGATGGGATATGCCATTGTTGACGATTGGTACAAAAGGGAAGATGGCTTCCGTTATCTCGAATATGACGAAGATACCACCGAGGCAGCCAAGGCGATTGCCGCCTTTGGCCACTATATTACCGGCACAATATGGGGCAGAGAGGACTCCCGGGTACTTGATTTATCGCCCATGAAGCTGGATTATCTCATGCAGCAATATTTCGGGTCTTACTCCGGGATCGTAATACCTTTTCTCTCCGGGTCTCAGGTGAGCGTTTCTGAGAAAGGCTATGAAGCTTTGATGAGTATGGCTCAAAAATTCTATACGGATCCGGTTTACAGTAACCGGCTTGCGAATGACTATTACACGGCGAAGAATTATGTGGATGCTGTTTCCGAGGTTTATGACGGAGATACTCCCTATGCAGTTGCTTCCGACTATTTCAAGGAACACGGAGAAAAACTGAAGGAAGTTCGCGATGAAATTGATGCCGTGAATAGAAATACGAATCTGAGCCGGAAAGAGCGAAAGGAAAAGGCAAGGGAGCTGAGAGAACAGCTGAATGACCTTTACCGTGAAGGGCTTAACGGCTGGGAGGACATTCTCGGCTATGCCATACAAAACTATGATGGCAAAGACCGGAATAAATCAACGTATAACGATGCTGTTGGCAGCGTGAAAGGTGTGGAGTATAGCATTTCAACTTTGAGTGATACTGCACAGGAACAGTACAAGGCTTGCTCTGCCGATGGCGTGAGCGCCGAAGATTTCTATGATGCTTACAAATTCAGTCAAGAGGTTAAATCTACACGCGATGCAAGCGGTAAAGAAGTGGAAGGCGAAAGCAAGCAGGATAAAGTTACCGCATACCTTGAAAGCAGGGATGCTTCTGCAGCCGAGAAAAAGAGTATGTGGAGGAATCTTTTCGGGTATAAATCGGATCCTCCCGCATTTTCGGATGGTGGGAGCGTGTCCTATAACCCGGGAACGGCGGGTTCCCCTATTCTTGACCCCGGCGCTCGCATATCCAGCGGATATGGCCCCAGAAATGCGCCTACCGCAGGTGCATCTTCTTATCACCGTGCCATTGATATCGCTGCTCCCGGTGGTACGGCTGTTGCTGCGGCGATGAATGGTACGGTTACGAGGGTATCTCGATCCGGCGGTTATGGTATCTCTGTTGAGGTTACGACAAAAGGGGATGATGGCAATTCCTATGTGACTAAATATTCTCACCTCCTTAATACCGGCGTTGAGGTAGGGCAGAACGTACAGAAGGGCGTTAAAATCGCAGAGGTTGACAGTACCGGCACTTCTACCGGCAACCACCTTGACTTTAAATTGGCCATCAACGGCGATTGGGTTGATCCCACACAGTATCTCACTGCCATAGGCAATGGCAGCCTTACCGATAGCGGATATTCGACAAAAGGCGGCTCTGGTGGTAGTTCCACTGTGAGAGGCGGCGGTGGCGGCGGAAAACGCAGATCCGGCGGCGGCTCTCGTAAATCCGGCGGTAGTCTTGGCACCTTTGCCGTTGCCGGCAGAGAAGACAAAGCCACCGTGAAAGATGTTAGTACTTCGGATGGCGGTTACACCTTTAGCCGTCAAGAAAGCGGTACTTCCGGAACTTCTGCCGTAGCATCTTCTAAACCGGTATCAAATCATGCCGGCACATCAACGAAGAACGAAAAGTACGCCTCTCATGGGGCATATCTTCCCAAAGCTTCGGATTCTCCGTATCTTCCTCGGTATAGCGATATCGCGTCAAGCAACACTCGGACGAAGAAAACAACTCGGTCGAATGGACGGAGTATGTGGGATGAGAGTGTTTTGGGGTGATCTTCTGTATTTTTATCCGTTTTTTCAAGGGCAAAATAATGTCTTGTATATTATATGAAGGGACACGTTAAAAATTTACCGACAATTTACCGACTTTAAGGTGCTGAAAAAGTAATAAATTTGCGCTTTTCGGGTAGATGAGAGGAAACAAAAAAGGCCTGCCGGACTAGTGTCTAGCAGGTCTTTTGTTTGGTGGAGACAGCTGGATTCGAACCAGCGACCCCCTGCATGTGAGGCAGGTACTCTAACCAACTGAGCTATGCCTCCTTGTTGGTATCATTTATTATAGCACTTTTTTTCGAAAAAAACAAGGGATTTGTTTTGACCGATTTCCTTAAAATATCCTTTATTTTTATGAAAAAATGGAATATTTTGTCGAAAAAGAGGTATACACTTTTTTTGTTGAAAACATTCGGTTTTTGCATGAACTCTGCACTAAAAACGCGGTTTTTGTTAATACTTTCTTAATGAGAATGGGGTGTAAGTGGGCTTTCTTTGTGGCGAACTTGTGGTTTTTTAGGGTGCTGCCTTGCCTTATATGCATTTTTGTGGTATAATCGTATTGCGTAAAATCATAGCGCTCCTCGTGAGTGCAGAAAGCGAGATTAAAAATGAAAAGCTGTAACTCAGGAACTTTGCGTAAATCATTCCTGTCTCGTGCGTTTTTGATTTTCGGAATCGTATCGATTTTTACTCTTGTATGCTCGGCAAATGTATTCTGTTATGATATGAACGGCACGGCAACAGGGAATATTTTAAACAATGGCTATGCGGCAGTGGGCGATGACTTTTCCGTCTATGCCGATACGGAAAATGGCTACGTCTTAACGGTGGAAAGAAACGGTAAAACCGTTGTTGCGGATAAAGATAATGCCCAGTATCTTAATGTCGTGGATCGCTCTATTTATTATATTACCGTAGATGGTGAAGCTCATAAAACGATCCTGCGCTGCTACGATGTTGATAGCAACCGTTTGCAGGATGTTTATACCGTTCCTCTGGCCGAAGGGATGAAAAATCTCTATGTGCAGGACGGGAAGGCATTGCTGCAAAGCGATGGCAATGTGATCCGCTACGATCTTAACTCCGGAAAAACGGATATCCTTTTGAAAGATGTGGTCTCCTTTGTTCCGGTGGATGGCGGCATTCTCTATACGGCGATGAACGGCGGTAAAACGGTGCTTTCTTATGATCGGAATGATGAAAACGTTCTCTTGGCTGAGGACGTTGCCTCTTATGATACCGATGGTGAAAAAGTATATTTCAGTGATGGTGAAAACGGTGTTTACCGTGTTTCTCTTGCCGGCGGTGAAAGTGTAAAGAGCGGGAATGGTGGTTGGAATATCGTTTGCTCGGAAGGTGAGGTCTATTGGCAGAACAACGATAAAGTTGTTTCCTATGATGAAAAGAAGCTTTCTCTTGCTCAGGCGGTAGAGAACGATACCACCTCGTTCTCTGTTTTAAGCAACGGTGAAGTAGTGGCTGTTTCCGAAGAGATCGGTGAAGGCGGCTCTGCCGCAGATTCCGGCAGCTCCTATGTGTCGGCCGCATCTCCTTCCGCAGGGATGCCGGCAATGGATAACGTAAATAATGAATGCTATAAAAACTGGAAGCAAACCGATAAACGCTGGAGCGGTAATGCTCTTGGCTCCGATACCATTGGTCGTTCCGGTTGTGTGGCTACCTCCATTTCAATCCTTCTTGTGGGCTGCGGAGCCGAAGCTTCCCGATATTTAAACGGAACCTTTGATCCCGGCGTATTTGTAAAAGAAATGACGAATAACGGTGGTTTTACCTCCAGCGGTGGTATTTACTGGGGGAAGGTAACCGAGGTCTACCCAAGCTTCCAGCAAAAATCCGATAACAAGAGCTTTGGCAGCTTGTCTGCTTCGGCACAGGCCGCTTCTGTTGCAAACCATTCCAGTATGAATAACTACATGGTTTTACAGGTTCCCGGTCGTTCTCATTTTGTTGCGGCGGATTATGCCGTAGGCAGCACGATCTATATGTGTGACCCCGGCTCCAGCCGTTATACAAAAATTAGTGACTACGGAGAACGTGCCCAACGTGCTGTCGTTTATCACTATACCGGCGAAGGTTGGTCCAACTACTTAAATAAAGCTGCCACTCCGGTGATCACCAGCGTGGATGTGGCTGCCGGGAAACAGGTTACCATCACTTGCGGAACTTCCGGTGCAAGTATTTACTATACCACCGATGGCTCTACTCCCACGGCAAACAGCCTGCGCTATACCGGTTCTTTCATTTTGGAACACTCGGCTACGGTTCAGGCGGTGGCCATTGCTTCCGGTTATGATGACAGCTTTGTTGCCAGCAGCTTTATCTCGACCTGGGATGATCCCTTTAAGGATCTGAATCCGAAGGAATGGTATTACAGTGAAGTGGCCATGGCCTGTGAAGAAGGTTTGTTCCATGGTTACGATGATAATACCTTCCGTCCGAAAAATAATATGACCCGCGCCGAATTTGTGCGCTCACTCTTTAACTTCCTGGAGCTGGATTCGGAATATGATGAAAGCCCCTTCTCCGATGTGGTTGTCGAAAGTTGGTATGAAGAATCTGTTATTTGGGCTTACTCCAACGGGATCGTTGCCGGAACAAGTGATACGACGTTTTCACCGGCAACTTCAGTTACGAGAGAACAGGTTTGCTCTTTATTGGTGCGTTTCGCGAAAAAATATGAAATTACCCTCAGTCCGGTAAATTCTGCCGTTACTTTTAAAGATGCGAAAAAGATTTCCTCTTATGCAAAGGACGATATCAGCGTTGCTCAGCAGGCCGGGTTGATCTATGGAGATACCAGCGGTAATTTTAATCCTCAGGGGAAAGCCACCCGGGCAGAAGTGGCAGCGATTATGGTAAGATTTTTGAAGAAAATGTAAAAAAGTCTTGACAGCAGCTTGTATCTATGGTATTATATACAAGCTGAATGCCACCGTAGCTCAGTAGGTAGAGCGCATCCTTGGTAAGGATGAGGTCAGCAGTTCAACTCTGCTCGGCGGCTCCAGATGAACCCGATCTGCATATGCAGGTCGGGTTTTTGTATATCTTTTTTTGTTTGCTTATGTTGTGGGAAAATCGATGTTCAGAGGTGAAATATGAATCAGCTTTTTGCAGTGATAGAAGCCTTTTCTCCTTGGAATGAGCAGGAAAAGGTTGATCGTGTCCAAATGATGGAATTGATAAAAAAACGGCCTCAAATACTCACGAGAGAGGACTCTTTGACGCATTTTACCGCTTCGGCATGGGTGATGAACCCGGAAAGAGATAAGGCTCTGATGGTCTATCATAATATCTATCAGGCTTGGAGCTGGGTCGGCGGCCATGCCGATGGGGAAGGGGATCTCTTCTCCGTTGCCTGCCGGGAGTTGGCAGAGGAAACCGGTGTGACGGATGCCCTGCCGATACAAAGGACTCCGGTATCGTTGGAATTTATCGGCGTCCAGGCCCATGAAAAGAGGGGGCGTTACGTGGCACCTCATGTTCACCTCAATTTGACCTATTTTTTTGAGGCTGCCGAGGATGTTCCCCTGCGAATGAAGGCAGATGAAAACAGCGGTGTGATGTGGCGCAGTGTTGAGGACATTCTTGCGGATCATACCGAGCCTCATATGCTGGTGATCTATAAGAAACTATTGGAAAAACTTTTGTAAAAATAAACCCGAAGGATGATGGTTTTGCCATCGTCCTTCGGGTTTTGTTGTGTGGGAAAGAATTTTAGCCAAGGATTGCCTTGAGATCTTCCTCCGGAGTGGAAATGGGGTGCAGTTGGAACGTATCGACCAAGAATTTGGTGACTCCCGGGGTAAGGCAAGCCGGTAAAGACGGCCCAAGATAAATGTTCTTGATCCCCAGGTGAAGCAGAGTAAGAAGGATCGCCACGGCTTTCTGTTCGTACCAGGATAAAACCATGGTTAAGGGCAGGTCGTTTACTTCGCAATGAAATACTTGGGCCAGGGCTGCAGCTACCTTAATAGCGCCGTAAGCGTCATTGCATTGGCCCACATCCATCAACCGGGGCAGACCGGCAACGGTTCCAAGCTCCAAATCGTTAAAGCGGAATTTTCCGCAGGCCAGAGTCAGGATCAAGGTATCCGGAGGGGTTTGCTTTACAAATTCCGTGAAGTAGCTGCGGCTTTTGCGGACACCATCGCAGCCGCCTACCAGAAAGATGTGCTTTAATTCCCCTTCCTTTACCGCTGCTGCGACTTCTTCTGCATGGGAAAGGATGGCTTCATGACCAAAGCCGGTGGTCATAGTCGTACCGCCGTTAAGACCGGTATGATGTTGGGGCTCTTTATAGCCGCCAAGCTCCAGTGCTTTTTGAATCACGGCAGAAAAATCTTTATCTTCTCCGATATGAGGTGCATCGGGCCAGGATACCGGGCCGGTGGTGAAAATGCGGTCGCTGTAGCTGGGTTTTTGCGGCATCAGGCAGTTTGTGGTGAAAAGGATTGGGGCCGGTACGCCATCGAATTCATGCTTTTGATTCTGCCAAGCCGTGCCGAAATTTCCTTTGAGATGCTTGTACTTTTTGAGCTGAGGATAACCGTGGGCCGGCAGCATCTCCCCATGGGTATAGATGTTGATACCCTTTCCTTCCGTCTGCTTTAAGAGTTCTTCCAGATCCTGAAGGTCGTGACCGGTGATGATGATAAAGGGGCCGGGTTCAATGGTAAGCTCCACTTTTTGGGGGGTTGGTGCTCCGTAGGTTCCGTGGTTGGCATCATCCAGCAATTCCATGCAGCGAAGATTGGCTTCCCCAAGATCCATATTGAGCTGAATCAGTTCTTCGGTACTGTGGTTTTCCGCCAGAGCGGCTAAGCCTTTACAGAGGAATTTTGCCAAGGCATCGTCTTTACGGCCCAGGTGTAATGCATGATAGGCATAGGCCGCCATTCCCCGCAGGCCAAAAAGAAGCAATGACTTCAAGGATTTTACGTCATCTTCTGCATTCCATATTTGGCGAATATTATATTCTCCGTAGACATCTCCGCCGCAATGGCAACTGGCGCCGACAACATTTGCTTTTTCCTCGCGGATTTTTGCCAAAACCTCGTCCAAAGCATCGGCATCGAAGTTTACGTTGGTCAACGTGGTAAATAAGCCTTCCACGATGGTTTCGTACGCCTGTTCTTCTTTTGCGGTTTTTATTGCCAGTTGGGCCAGGCCGATGAGGGCTCCGGTCACTTCATCCTGTATCCCTGCAATTTCTGCGGTTTTGCCGCAGACACCGGTACTTCCTTCGCAGCCGGTTCCTTTTGCTGTCTGTTCACATTGATAGCAAAACATTTTTTGATCCATAAAATAAATGCCTCCTGTTTAGAATTTCTCGGTTTTTAGTATGTCCCCTTCTGCGGAAATCGTTACAATATTTAAGGGGAGTTTTTTCCCGCTGTTGGCAATGGCTGTTTTTACCATTTTTTCCATACCGCCGCAGCAAGGTACCTCCATACGGGTCAGGGTGATATCCTTGATGGTATTGGCGGAAAAGATTTCCGTTAATTTTTCGCTGTAGTCCATGTCATCCAATTTAGGGCAGCCTACTAAAGTAATGCGGCCTTTGATGAAATCCTCATGAAATCCGTTGTAGGCATAGGCGCTGCAATCGGCAGCCACCAAAATGGATGCGTTTTCGTAAAACGGCGCCGTAGTCGGCAGCAGCTTGATTTGTACCGGCCACTGGGAAAGCATTCCCTTGGCGGCGGTTTTGGGGGTTTTCACTGTGTTTTCCTGAGGTTTCAGACTGCGGACGGTATGCACGGAACATCCGCAGGCCAAAGTCTCTTCTTTTTTCTTTTCCCGGGAATGGGTTGGCTTCTTTGTTTCTGTTTCTGCTTTTGTTTTTTGATGCTTCCTTGGGGAATGAATTGTCTTGTGCCGGCGCATAGAGTGTACTTCCGTATTTTTTGTGGGGTCTGTAAAGGGAAGCGCTTCCCGTTCTTCAAAAGAGATTGCATCCTGAGGGCAGACCGGCAGGCAGTTGCCGAGACCGTCACAATAGTCTTCCCGAATCAGGGTTGCTTTGCCGTTGCGTATGGCGAGAGCACCTTCGGCACAGGCGTTGGCGCAAAGGCCGCAGCCGTCGCAGCGTTCCTCATCAATCTTAATTATTTTTCTTATCATGGAGTGTCCCTCCTCCTTGTTTTTCTGGTTACAGTATAGTATAATGTGCTTAGAAAATATGTTGGAAAACCAACAAAGGAGATATTTCATGGAAAAATA
The DNA here is from genome assembly GCA_934702375.1 of uncultured Bacillota bacterium. Lineage (GTDB taxonomy): Bacteria > Bacillota > Dehalobacteriia > UBA7702 > UBA7702 > UBA7702. Next base: position 46,583 of record CAKUYE010000010.1, read on the forward strand.
CCTGGATGTGATCGCCGGTTCGTATCTTTTTCAGGGAGTCGCTCCGGAGCAGATCGCAGAAATGTTAAAATGCCTCAATGCTTTTCAGAAAAGTTATTCCCGAGGGGAAGTGGTCTTTGCCGATGGAGATGCTGTGACCGTATTGGGTTTGGTGTTGAAAGGCAGCGTGTTTTTGCAAAAAACCGACTATCAGGGAAATACGCTGTTAATGGCAAGAGTCGGTACCGGAGAGCTTTTTGGAGAAGCTTTGGCTTGTATCGGCATGAAGGAGAGCGATGTGGAAGTCGTTGCGGCGGAAAATGCGGAAATCCTGTTTCTGGATGTGAGCCGCGTTACCACGACTTGCTCTTCTGCCTGTATTTTTCATCGTCAGGTCATTAAAAATCTGCTGATGGGCATTGCCGGCAAAAACCATATGCTGAATCAGAAAATGGAGCATCTCTCTAAGCGAACGACCCGGGAGAAGCTGCTTTCCTATCTTTCTTCCTTTCATCGCAACAGTGAGGATGAATGGTTCTCGATTCCTTTGAATCGCCAACAGCTGGCGGATTATCTTTGTGTGGATCGGTCTGCTATGTCCTGGGAGCTTTGTCGTATGCGGGATGAAGGTCTGCTGGAATTTCACAAAAATCGTTTTCATCTTTTATGATATTTTATCTTTTTCCATAGGATTGGAGGACGGAAATGCTTGAATTAAAGATCATTACAGGGATGTCCGGTGCCGGTAAAACCCAGTTGCTGCGCATTATGGAGGATTTTGGTTATTATGCCGTCGATCATTTGCCGGTGGAATTGATTGTGGATCTGATCAGGATTCTGAATTCCGATGAACGCAAGGTTGAAAAGGCCGCCATTGTTGTGGATATCCGTGAAAACGGACATTTTCATTCTTTCTTTCACAATATTGACCGTTTGCGGAAGGAAGATGTGCAAACGGAGATCATTTACTTGGAGGCGGAAAAAAATGTGCTGCTGCGGCGGTTTCATGAGACCCGACGGCGGCATCCTCTGGGCAGTGATATACGGATTCTTTCCGCCATTGAAGAGGAAGAAAAAATCATGGCTCCGGTACGAAAGATTGCCGACCGAAAAATCGATACCACTTATATGAGCGGAACGACACTTCGAGATTATATTCGGGCCCTTTACGGCGGCAGTATTCGCAGCCGCCTTATGGTGAGCGTTGTGTCTTTTGGCTATAAATACGGTGTGCCTCAGGATGCGGATTACGTGTTTGACGTGCGATTTTTGCCAAATCCCTTTTACGATGAGTTTTTGAAGCCCCTTACCGGGAAGGATGAGGCTGTCGGCGATTATATTATGTCTGCACCGGAATCCGTTGCCTTTTTGGAGCGGCTTCGGGATTTTCTTGGCTTCATCCTGGAACAGTTTGAGCGCCGCAGCCGGGACAATTTGGTGATTGCGGTAGGCTGTACCGGCGGTCAGCATCGCAGTGTCTTTTTTGCGGAAAAAGTCGGCGAATTCTTGAAAGAATCCGGCTACATTCACACTGTAAACCATAATGATATCTGGCGTGGGGGGCAAAGATGAGCCGACGAAATCTCAATTACCGCCGTGGATTGATGCCTTATATCTTTATGGCGGTTTTTCTGATGCTTTTGGGTATCTGCTTCCCCATTGCTCGCTATGGACACCTTTTTGGAGTAACGCTGCCTACGGGTATTTTTGCTACGATTATTATCTGGATTTTCAGCGTTTCTTTGGTGTTGACCGGCCTTTGGCTGATTTTATTTGCCCGAAGCAAATATCTTCGCCAACGGCAGCTGGCTCGGCGCAGAGCTGCTGTGCGGGCGGCTGCGGCACGCAGCCGTAAGCTGGAAAGCGGATTCTATATCACCGCCATCGGCGGCGGAACCGGTCTTTCCACCATCTTGAAGGGATTAAAGGAAATCAGCAGCCATATCAGCGCCATTGTGACCGTAACGGATAACGGCGGCAGCTCCGGCCGATTGCTGGAAGGCAATACGGTGGTGCCGCCGGGGGATATCCGCAACTGTCTGGTAGCCCTTTCCCCTCGGGAAGGGATTCTTGAAGATATGTTTCACTACCGTTTTGAACAGCCGGAGGAATTGCGCGGTCACTCTTTGGGAAACCTGATGATAGCCGGTCTTGCGGATTTTACCGGAGATATGGCAAAAGCCATTCGTGATATCGGTCGGATCTTAAATATCCGGGGGAATGTCATTCCGGTAACGTTGGATGACGTTACTTTGGGCGCAGTGATGAACGACGGAGAAGAGCTTCTTGGTGAAACGACCATCGTAAAAGACCGCCGCAGTATTCGGGAAGTCTTTTTGCAGCCCCGCAATGCAGAGGTGAATATTGATGCCGTCGATGCCATCATTGCCGCCGATATTATTCTCCTTGGCCCCGGAAGCCTGTACACCAGCATTATTCCCAACCTTCTCGTTCCCGGGATTCTGGAGGCTTTGCAGCAGACCAAAGCGCCGGTGTGGTATGTTGCCAACATTATGACCCAGCGGGGGGAAACGGAGGGATATGATCTTTCCGATCATATTGAGGCCATCGTCAGTCTTTCGGAAGAACCGTTTCTTACCGGAGTGGTGGTGAATACCGCGAAGGTGGATGATTTTTCCGTGGAAACCTACCGCAAGGGCGGTCTTTCTCAGGTGGAAAACGATATGAAGGCCATACGTAAGTATGACTTGCGCGTTGTGGGTTTGCCTTTGGCGAAAAAGGATGGATTTATTCAGCATGATGCAGAAATGCTGGCGAAGTTTGTGGCTTCGGGAAAATTTTAGGAGTGGATCATGTCTTTCTCATCGGAAACAAAAAAACAGATATCCCAGCGCATCAGCGGCAGCTCCTGCTGTCAAATGGCAGAATTTTTGGCTTTGACAAAGAGTGACGGTACCATTGGCATCCATGGCCGCGACGGTTTGGTGCTGGCGGTAACGACGGAAAATGCCGCTGTGGCAAAAAAAATATACAAGCTTTCTAAGGAATTGTTTCAGCAGCCCGGGAAGCTCCTTGTCTATAAAAACACGCGCTTGAAAAAAAACAATCGCTATGAGATCCGTATTCCTTATCAGGATGATGTAAAAGCGATCTTTGTTCGTTTGGGCATCATGAATGACGATGGCAGCTGGGGTGATCTTTCAAAAAATACATTCCCTTTTGATTCCGTAAAAAAGGATTGCTGCAAACGTTCTTATCTTCGCGGTGCCTTTTTGGGCAGCGGATCGGTGAATAATCCCGAAGGTGCCTACCATTTGGAAATTGTCAGTGCCTATCCGGAGCAAGCCGAAGGGCTGCAGCAGCTGATGGCGGATTTTGATATCCACGGAAAAATCTGTAAACGAAAAAATCAGTACGTGCTGTATCTGAAAAATGCGGATCAGATTTCTGAATTTTTGATTAATATCGGTGCGCATCAGGCATTATTGGCCTTTGAAAGTGAACGCGTCCGGAAAGGAATGTTTAACAATATCAATCGCCAGAGAAATTTTGATATGGCGAATCTGGAAAAAACGGTAAATTCCTCCATGGAACAGTGCCATGCCATTCGTAAAATTGAAGAGACTATCGGTTTTGACAGTCTTACGCCGGCATTAAAGGAGGCCGCAATATTGCGAAAGGACAATCCGGACCTCTCTTTGGCGGAATTGGCGGCTTTGGCCAGTCCGCCGGTGGGTAAAAGCGGGATGAATCACCGTTTAAAAAAGTTGCGCGAAATTGCAGAAAATTTGTCTTAATGCCGGAATATGGGTTTTTTTATAATAAGAGCCGTGGTATAATAAAACGAGGTGTATATATTAGATATGTTGCTTGTTAAAATACCGGAGAGTTGGAATGAAAAATATTAATGATAAAATTACACAGGCCGTATTGAGCGGAGATCTGGAAGGCGTTCGCACCAATGTGCAAACAGCACTGGAATGGAATTACGATGTGACCGATATTCTCAACAATGGCCTGCTGAAAGCCATGCATATTATCGGCAATCGCTTTGAGCGCAATGAGATCTATGTGACGGAACTTCTTGTTTCTGCCCGAGGCGTTCACGAAGGGATCAATGTGATCCGTCCGTATCTGATGGAACGAGGGGAATCTCTGCCGCGGCGGGGCAAAATCGTAATCGGTACCGTTGCCGGCGATCTTCATGATATCGGCAAAAATCTTCTCGGTCTGATGCTGGAAGCCCGAGGCTTTGAAGTGATCGACCTCGGTGTGGATGTTTCCGCCACCGCTTTTGTGGAGGCTGTCAGCCGACACCAACCGGATGTGCTTTGTCTTTCCGCATTGCTCACCACAACGGTGAAAGCCGTAGGAAGTACCATTGAAGCCCTTTCCGGTGTAAAACAGAGCGGACACCGGGTCAATATCGTTGTAGGCGGTGCCGCCCTGCGAGAAGAGATCGCATCAGCTTTGGGTGCCGACGGATACGCTCCCGATGCCGTGAGCGGTGCCAATCTTATTGAGGAAATGGTTCAGCGGGAACAGGCTTATTCTTCCGGTCACACATTGGCCGGGGCCTATGGTCTTGATGAAATCGAATCCCTGCAGGTAGCGTTTAAGGCGCTGACCGGAGTTCATATGGTGATCGTGGATCGCCGCGGTATTCCTTTTGTGGGCGGAGAAGCTTTTGCCTCCTGCTCTCGAAAATGCAAAGATCGGATCCAGCTCCTTGGCGGTTCTCATTTGCGTTCACCGCTGCACCAGACTATGACCGGAAATGACAGCGCCTGTGCCGTAGCCTACCGCTGCCGCTGCGGCTTGATGGAATTGAGCTTTCCGATCAATGGGGAAAACGGTTCTCTGGGAACGATTCTATGCGGTCATTTTCTGTTGGAAAATGATCTCCCGGCGGAAAAAGTTCCCGAGGATGTGCCGGTGTTAAGTGAGACCCAGTGCGATGCTCTTTGTCGTTATGTGGGGCTTACCGGCAGGAAAATCGCAGAATTGGTCGATAGTCTTTCTGTTCGTCAACAGTTGGAAGGACAACAGAAGACTTATGTCGAATTTATGAAAAAGCAGCGCAAATTGGAAGAGGATCTGAAGGAAGCCGAGCTTTCTGCTTTGCAGTATCAGGTGAATCCCCATTTTCTCTTTAATTCGCTGAATACCATTGCCCGGGTTGCCCTGATTGAAGGAGACAAGCATACCGAAAAATTGGTTTCGGCTTTGGCGCGGCTGATGCGTTACAGCCTTTATCAGGTAAAAGCTACGGTAACTTTGGAAGAAGAAGTAAAAACCGTAACCGACTATCTCATGATCCAGGAAACCCGCTTCCAGGGCAGATTGAGTCATCGCATTGATGTGGAACCTTCCATTCTTATGGCAAAGATGCCTTGCATGATTCTGCAGCCGCTGGTAGAAAATGCCTGTCAGCATGGCTTGGAGCCTACCAAACGCGGTGGCATTATCTCGATTCAGGGCTGGTTGGAAAACGGCAATGTTTTCCTGGAGGTTTCGGATAATGGCGTTGGCATGACCGAAGAACAAAAAAAGAGCATCTTTACTCTTGAAGATATTCATTCCACAAAAGGCGGCCAGGTCAGCGGGATCGGCATGAATAATGTTTTGAGTCGTTTGCAATTCTTCTTCGGCAGCGACTGCGCCTGGGATATTTACAGCGTATTGAATAAGGGGACGACTTTGCAGCTTTCCTTCCCCTTAATGAAATAAAATAATATAACAGAAAAAATCAGCACAAACAGAACAAAGGGGTAATCCCTGAAAAGAAAGAGGTAATAGTATGATTAAAATCATGGTTGCGGATGACGAGCCGTTACAGCGACAGTATCTGCGGACGGTTCTGGAAGAATTTCCTCGCAAGTATAAGATCGTCGCGGAAGCGGATAACGGCGAGGATGCCGTTTCCCTCGGTATTGAGCTTCGCCCGGATATTATCTTTCTCGATATTCGGATGCCCGGATTGAACGGCATAGAAGTTGCCCGTCAGTTAAAGGTTGCTTTGCCCGATGCTAAAATCGTCATTGTATCTGCTTACAGCGAATTTAATTATGCCCAACAGTCTGTTGGCCTTGGCTTGGCAGAATATCTGCTCAAGCCGGTAGAAAGTGTGGAGATTCTGGATCTTGCCCAAAAGCTTTCCGATGAGATCGAGGCAGAACAGGAAAAGAAAAAAGAACTGGAAAATACAAAAGCCACGTTAAAAGATGCACTGCCTTTTATCCGCATCGGCTTTGTAATGGACCTTATCAACGGAAATCTTACCGATGAAGGCGAAATGAAATCCAGAACGGCTTTCTTTGGCATTAAAAATCCTTTGTGTCTGGCTATGAATATTTGGCTGGATAATTTAACTACACAAAACAATTTCCGTTCGGAGCTGGAAAAACAGATTGTACAGCGTCAGGTCAGCGAAGCCATTGAAACGAGTCTTCAGGAATGGCCGGAACATTTCTTCGTTTCTTTGGGCAACGGTCAGTATACCGTGCTTTTGGCTGCGGAAGATTCTTTTGATGATGCTGCAATAAAAGATATGGCTACAAAGCTGGGGAACCATATTTGCGAATATGTGCGGGATAATACTTCCTCCACCGTTACCGTTGGGATCGGTCGTATGGGGCATAGTCCTGCCGGTATTGCCCGTTCCTATCGGGAGGCATCTGTTGCCGGGGAATACCGCGTTCTTTACGGTGGCGACCAGCCGATCCATGCCGACGATGTGGAAGCTACCAGCGAATATGCCAATGTGCTTCGCCAGGGTTACGAAAAAAATCTGGTCATGGCTGTTTGCATGGGGGATTGGGATCGCACCGTTCGTTCCTTCCTCTCTCTCTGGACCGAATATATCAGCGATGATACGCAGCTGGTAAGAGTGCGGTTAAAGATCTCCGAAATATGTAACGTTGTTGTTCGCGCCGCAGTGGAAAGCAGCATTGCCTACGAATCTATGGAAGAAAGCCTTGGCCTGCTGGAACAGCAGATCGCTAAGGAAATCAATATGGATATCATGAAGGAAAAGGTCGTGAACTGGCTTAATGAGCTGGTCAGCAAAATCCGTACCTCCCGTGAATTCCGTAATGTCAATCTCATTGATAAAGCCGTTCGCTATATGGAAGAAAACTTCCAGCGTGAGATCGGCCTGGAAGATGTTGCGAAACAGGTCTACCTCAGCACCTGCTATTTCAGCCGTCTCTTTAAACAGGTAAAGGGTTGGAGCTTCACCGAATATCTCACCCATGTCCGCATGGAAGAAGCCAGAAAACTGCTGACAACAACATCTTATTCTGTCGCAGAAATCGCTATGCGCGTCGGCTTCCGTGATGCCCGCTACTTCTCTCAGGTATTTAAAAAACATGCAGGTAAAACCCCGGGGAGCTATCGCCGGGATGAAGCTTCGCGTATTTTGTCTACCAGAGAATAATAACGCAAAAAAATCAACAATATTGTTAGAAAAAAAAGTTTTTTTCTGTTATAATGTTAATGTAAAACGCAGGTTTTTCCTGTGTAAAATAAAAATGAATAAATAATTAGCAAAAAGGTGGGTCCCCGCAAAAATCAAAGGGGATTCATCGCTAAGAATGAGAGGTGCTTTCCTGTGGGAACTAAAGTTGCGATTAATGGTTTTGGCAGAATCGGCAGACTGGTCTACCGTGCTATGTTTGATAATGACGCTTTGGATGTTGTTGCCGTCAATGATTTGTGCGACGCTGCTGCCAATGCGCATCTGCTGAAATATGATTCGGTACACGGTACCTGGGATAAGGAAGTTTCCGTTGCCGGTGAAGATACCATGGTCGTTGAAGGCAAAGAAGTAAAAGTCTTTGCAGAAAGAGATCCTAAAAATTTACCCTGGAAAGATTTAGGCGTTGATATCGTAATTGAAGCCAGCGGTGTTTTCCGTGATGCCAACAAAGCAAAGGCTCACATCGACGCCGGTGCCAAAAAGGTTATCATTACCGCACCCGGTAAAAATGAAGACGGCACCTTTGTTATGGGCGTAAATGAACAGGATTACGATCCTGCGAAGCACCATATCATTTCCAATGCATCCTGTACCACCAACTGCCTGGCTCCCTTTGCCAAAGTCGTTGATGCCGAATTTGGTATCGTGAAAGGTCTCATGACCACGATCCATGCCTTCACCAATGACCAGCGTATTCTTGACCAGGCCCATAAAGATATGAGAAGAGCAAGAACCGCTTCTTCTTCCATTATTCCCACGACCACCGGCGCTGCCAAAGCCGTTGCTCTTGTGCTGCCTCAGTTAAAGGGCAAGCTCAATGGCTTTGCTATGCGTGTTCCTACCCCCAACGTTTCCGTTGTGGATCTTACGGTAGAACTGGAAAAACCTGCCACCGCAGAAGCAATCAATGCTGCCATCAAAAAGGCAGCCGAAGGTGAAATGAAAGGGATTCTCGGTTATTCGGAACTTCCTTTGGTTTCCATCGACTATAATCATTGTTCGATCTCTTCTGTTGTTGATGGACTTTCTACCATGGTTATTGGCGATAATATGGCAAAAATCGTTGCCTGGTATGACAATGAGTGGGGTTATTCCTGCCGTGTTGTAGATCTTGCTGCCCATGTAGCATCGAAGGGTGTTTGATCTGCATCGATATGAATATTCGATTTTCTTTACAGTGAGGGATTTCCCCTCACTGTAAAGTGCTGTTATAGACTTTTTAAAAAGCAAGTGCAAATGAATGAATAGGGAAAATACGGAAAACCGTTAAAGAGGTTTAGTGTGATGAAAAAATTAAGTATTCGTGATTGTGATTTAAACGGGAAAAAGGTACTTCTCCGTGCGGACTATAACGTTCCTATGGACAAAGACGGAAATATTACCGAGCTGATGCGCATCGAAGAAAGCCTGCCTACTTTAAACTATATTCTAGAGCATGGTGCATCTCTTGTGATCCTGACTCATTTGGGGCGCCCCAAAGGGAAAAGGGTTCCGGAAATGTCCGTCCGTCCGGTGGCAGCTGCCTTGGAAAAACTATTGGGCCGTGAAGTGAAATTTGCCGATGATGTTCTCTCGGAAGAAACCGTTGCCTTGTGCCGCGGGTTGCAGCCTGGCGAAATCGTTCTTTGCGAAAACATTCGTTACTACGCCGAAGAAGAAGGCAATGACGATGATTTCGCCAAAAAAGTCGCTCGCCTCGGTGATGTTTATGTCAACGAATGCTTCAGTGTCGATCATCGTGCTCATGCAACGACCGTTGGCATCCCTAAATATCTGCCGACCTATGCCGGTTTGCTTTTGGAAAAAGAAATTTCCGCACTCAGCAAAGTCTTGGAAGATCCGGAACGTCCTCTCGTTGCCATCATCGGCGGTGCAAAAGTTTCGGATAAAATCAAGATCCTTGCAAAACTTCTGCCTATCGTCGATCGTTTGATCATCGGTGGCGGCATGGCAAATACTTTCCTCGCCGCAAAAGGCTACGATATGCAAAAATCCCTGGTGGAGGAAGATAAAATTGATCTTGCCAAAGATATTCTCAACGGAGAATATGCGGAAGAGCTGATCTTGCCGGTGGATTGCCGCGCCGCTTCGGAATTCAGCAACGATGCCGATATCAAGCTTGTTGCGGCAGATGCGATTCCCGAAGGCTATCAGTCTCTGGATATCGGCGATGCTTCCATTGATGCTTTTGTAAAAGCCCTGGATGGTGCGAAAACGATTCTTTGGAACGGCCCCATGGGTGTTTTTGAAATGAGTAATTTTGCCATTGGCACAAAAGCCATTGCCCAGGCAGTGGCCGCAACCGATGCTTATAGCGTTATCGGCGGCGGTGATTCTTCCGCAGCGGTGAAAGCCGTGGGCATGGAAAAAGGCATTAGCCACATTTCTACCGGCGGCGGTGCTTCTCTGAAATTCCTGGAAGGAAAAGAACTCCCCGGTATTGCGGCTTGTAAAGAGTGAGGTCTTAACTATGAAAATTATTGCCGGAAATTGGAAGATGAACGGTACCCCTGCTGAAAATAAACAGCGGCTGGAAGATATCAAAGCCACTGCGGATACTTCGGTAAATCGTGTGATCGTATTTCCGCCTTTTCTGTCTGTCGGAGATGCCGTGGAGGCTTTGGCAGAAACGGATATTGCCGTAGGCGCCCAGAATTGTTATCCCAAGGTCAGCGGTGCCTATACCGGTGAAGTTTCTGCGGCGATGGTAAAAGCCGCAGGCTGCGGCTATTGTCTGGTAGGACATTCCGAACGCCGGATGTACTTTAACGAAAGCGGCGCCTTTTTAAAAGATAAGATCGAAGCTCTTATGGCAGAAGGTGTGATTCCCGTTTATTGTATTGGGGAATCCTTGGAACAACGGGAAAACGGCAGCTACGAAGCGGTACTTCATGCTCAGGTAAAGGAAGTTCTCACCGGGCTTTCTTTAACAAAAGATAACTTTGTCCTGGCTTATGAGCCTGTTTGGGCCATCGGCACCGGGAAAACAGCCACGGCCGACGATGCCGACAGCACCATGGCATTGATCCGCAAAGCTTTGGCCGAGTGCGGTCTGCCCTCGGATCTGTATTTGCTCTACGGCGGCTCTGCAAAACCGGCCAATGCCGAAGAGCTGTTGGCACGGGAAAATATTGACGGTCTTTTGATCGGCGGGGCATCTTTGATCCCGGCAGATTTTGCGGCCATGTCAAAAATGGGTTATTAAGAGGTAAGATCATGGCAAGGAAACCTACAATGCTGCTGATCCTCGATGGCTTTGGTCACAGCGAGGAAAAAAAAGGCAACGGTGTTGCCGCTGCAAAGAAACCGAATTTTGATCGGCTGTGGCAAACATACTGCCACGGTTACCTTGATGCTTCCGGTCTCGCCGTGGGCTTGCCTGCAGGGCAGATCGGAAATTCCGAAGTCGGACATATGAATATGGGCGCCGGTCGTGTTGTTTATCAGGATCTCACCCAGATTACAAAGTATATAGAAGATGGCGTTTTCTATGAGAATGCTGTGCTTAACGAAGCGATGGAACATGCCGCTGCGGCAGGAAAAACCGTGCATTTGATGGGGTTGCTCTCCAACGGTGGTGTCCACAGCCATATTGACCATGTTATCGCTTTGCTGGAACTGGCACGGCGTAAAGGCATCAGAAATGTAGCTCTCCATGCTTTTTTGGATGGCCGGGATGTTTTGCCCACCTCCGCTATGGAGTTTCTTGATGAGATTCAGCAAGCCATGACGGAAAAAGGCGTCGGTCGTATTGCTACGGTTATGGGCCGCTATTATGCCATGGATCGGGACAAACGCTGGGAGCGTTTGCAACTGGCTTACGATGCCCTTACCCTTGGGGAAGGTACCGCCTTTGATGATTATGCCCAAGGTATGAAAGCTTCCTATGAAGCCGGAGTTACCGATGAATTTGTAAAGCCCATTATCGTTGGGGCAGGGGCAAAGGTTGCCGATGGCGATACGGTGATTTTCTATAATTTCCGCACGGACCGCGCCCGGGAAATGCTTTGGGCTTTCAAAGATCCTAATTTTGAGGGCTTTGAACGTAAAGTGGTTCCGGATACCCACTATGTTTGCTTCACCCAGTGCGATGCCTCTTACGATGTTCCCGTGGCATTCCCCAAGGAAGCCATTGTGAATAATCTTGGGACCTACCTTTCCGCCCAAGGAAAGAAACAGCTCCGTATTGCGGAAACGGAAAAATATGCCCACGTTACTTTCTTCTTTAACAGTCAGGTGGAAGAACCTTACGAAGGGGAGGAACGGATTCTGATTCCGTCTCCGAAGGTTGCATCTTACGATGAAACCCCGGCAATGAGCGCCGGCGGTGTTACCGAAGCTGTTTTGAAGGAGATTGAAGCGGAAAAACACGATGTCATTATCTTGAATTTCGCAAATCCGGACATGGTTGGTCACACCGGCAACGAAGCTGCGGTAGTGGAAGCCATTGAATATGTAGACGGTTGTGTCGGCAAAATTGTCGATGCCGTATTGGCCAAGGGCGGCGAAGTTTTTCTTACCGCAGACCATGGCAATGCCGAAAAAATGTGCGATGAACACGGCGGTCCCTATACGGCACATACGAATAACCCGGTGCCCTTTATTATGATCGGTGATCGTACCTATGAAAACGCGGCGGGACACGCACTTTGCGATATCGCACCGACGTTGCTGATGTTGATGGGGTTGGAACAACCCCGGGAAATGACCGGTGTTCCCATTGTGACCATAAAATAAATTTGATTTAACGATTTACTATATTATCATTTCATTTTACGAGGTGTCATTATGTCTTTGATTTATGATGTAAATGCAAGAGAAGTCTTAGATTCCCGCGGGAATCCCACGGTTGAAGTTGAAATTTTCCTGGAAGACGGTACCATGGGCCGGGTTATTATTCCCTCCGGTGCCTCTACCGGCGTTCATGAAGCGGTAGAATTAAGAGATGGCGATGCCGACCGCTACCTGGGCAAAGGTACTCTCCAGGCTGTTGATAACGTGATGAATGTAATCGCTCCGGAATTGATCGGCATGAATGTTTTCGATCAGGTTGGAATTGATAAAATGCTCATCGAGTTAGACGGCACTCCCAACAAAGGCAAGCTTGGTGCCAATGCCATTCTTGGCGTATCTTTGGCTGCTGCCAAAGCTGCCGCGGCTTATTTAGATATGCCTTTGTACCAGTATATCGGCGGTGTCAATGCCAAAGTTCTGCCGGTTCCGATGATGAATATTCTCAATGGCGGGAAGCATGCCGATAATAACGTGGATATTCAGGAATTTATGATCATGCCCGTTGGCGCCGAAAGCTTCCGGGAAGCCCTTCGTATGGGTACCGAAATCTATCATAACCTCAAAAAGGTTTTGAAAGCCCGGGGCACCCTTTCCGGTGTCGGTGATGAAGGTGGCTTTGCTCCGAACCTGGAAACCAACGAAGAAGCACTTGCCGTTATCGTGGAAGCCATTGAAAAAGCCGGCTACAAACCCGGTGAAGATGTTCGCCTTGCACTGGATGTTGCCTCTTCCGAAATTTACAAAGACGGCAAATATCATCTTGCCAGCGAAAACGAAGCCAAAACCAGCGAAGAAATGGTGGCTTACTACGAATACCTTTGCAACAAATATCCCATTATCTCCATTGAAGACGGTCTTGCCGAAGATGACTGGAGCGGTTGGAAATTGATGACCGAAAAGCTTGGCGACAGACTTCAGATCGTCGGCGACGACCTCTTCGTTACCAATACAGAACGTTTGAAACAGGGAATCGATACCAACACCGCCAATGCCATTCTGATTAAAGTGAACCAGATCGGTACCCTTACCGAAACTCTGGATGCCATTGAAATGGCAAAGAGAGCCGGTTATACTGCCGTTGTTTCTCACCGCAGCGGTGAAAGCGAAGATGCCACCATTGCCGATCTCGCCGTTGCCGTAAATGCCGGTCAAATCAAAACCGGTGCTCCCTGCCGTACCGACCGTATTGCCAAATACAACCAGCTCCTTCGCATCGAAGAAGAATTGGATGAAACTGCGCAATACAATGGCATGGATGTTTTCTACAATATCAAATAAGACGTCTGCTTAATTTTTGGAAATATGTCGCCACTGCCTGTTTTTGAAAAATGGGCAGCGGCGTTTTCCGCGCCGGGGAAAATGCATTTTCCGTTTTAGAAAAGAATAATCGGAATCGTTTCCTCGCGGATACAGAATATTTCACAATTTTGTGGATTTTCTTGCAAAAATATTCGTTATTTGGTTGTATTTAATGTGTAAGTGTGATAGAATACCACTGTTACATATAAGGGAGGTATCTTATGCATATCGTATTAATGATTTTAGATGTATTGGTGTGCTTGGGACTCATTGCTGTTATCTTAATGCAGTCCAGTAAAAGCGCAGGCGTTTCCGGTGTCATCGGCGGCGCTTCGGAACAGTTTTTCGGCAAAAAGAAAGGTTTGGATGAGTTTTTGGCAAAAGTTTCTACCGTTCTGGCCGTTGTCTTTTTTGTTCTGACCCTGATTATTGCTATTGTTATCTGATATCGTTTTATTTATATATTTATTATATCTTTTCAGGAGGGTTGAACAATGTCTTTAACCGTAAACTCCGTAACCTGGATCGCATTGCTCTCCGGTGTGTTAGCCCTGCTCTTTGCGGCTTATCATGCTCACAGAGTCAATAGTGAAGAACCCGGTACGGAAAGAATGAAGGAAATCAGCGGCGCTATTCATGAAGGCGCTATGGCTTTCCTTGCAAGTGAGTACAAAATCATTGCCATCGTAGTTGTTCTCTTAATCGGGATTATCGTAGCCTGTGGCTTCGGTACCGGCAATGGTGCAGAAACCTTGAACCCCTTGACCGCAATTCCCTATGTGATCGGTGCGTTCTGCTCTGTTTTGGCTGGTAACATTGGTATGCGTATTGCTACCAAAGCGAACGTCAGAACTGCCAACGCCGCTCAGCGCGGCAGCAACGCTGCTCTCGGTATCGCTTTTTCCGGCGGTGCTGTTATGGGTCTCTGTGTTGTAGGTCTTGGTCTCGTTGGTCTTGGCATCACTTTCTTCATTTTCTACATCTTATTCCCCGATATGCCCGAAGTCACCCGTGCTTCCGTTATCAATGGTTTTGCTCTCGGTGCTTCTTCTATTGCTCTCTTCGGTCGTGTTGGCGGCGGTATCTATACCAAAGCTGCTGACGTCGGTGCTGACCTTGTCGGTAAGGTTGAAGCCGGTATCCCCGAAGACGATCCCCGTAACCCTGCTACCATCGCCGATAACGTCGGTGACAACGTTGGTGACGTTGCCGGTATGGGTTCCGACCTTTACGAATCCTATTGCGGCGCTATCATCGCAGCTATCGCTCTTGGTGCTACTCTCTTTGCGGATTCCGCAATGGGCGTGATCGTACCTGTTCTGATTTCCTGCGTTGGTGTTGTTGCATCCATCATCGGTACTTTCTTTGTTCGCACCAGCGAAGGCGCAAATGCCCAGAAAGCTTTGAATCTCGGCAGCGGTATTGCCATGGTTCTTGCTTTGATCGGCGCATTCTTCATCTGCCTGCTTCTTCCCGAACCTACCGAAGGTACCTTCCCTATCGCTTACAAATACGGCGCATTTATCGCCGTTGCCTGCGGTTTGATCGCCGGCTTCATCATTGGGAAATTGACGGAATACTATACTTCCTTCGATTACAAACCCGTTAAGAAAATTGCAGAATCCTGCGAAACCGGTACTGCTACAAACATCATTTCCGGTATCGCTACCGGGATGCTTTCTACCGCACTCCCCATTATCGTTATCGTTATCGCCATTTTGGTTGCATATTCTTTTGCCAGCCTTTATGGTATTGCTCTCTCCGCCGTTGGTATGCTTGCAACCACCGGTATCATCGTAGCTGTTGACGCTTACGGCCCCATCGCCGACAATGCCGGCGGTATTGCCGAAATGAGCGAAATGGATCCCCATATCCGTGAAATCACCGATGCTCTTGACGCTGTTGGTAACACCACCGCCGCAATCGGTAAAGGTTTTGCTATCGGTTCTGCAGCATTGACTGCTCTTTCCCTTTTCTCTGCTTACACCCAGGCAGTTGATCTTCCCATCATCAACATCCTTGATCCGAAAGTTGTCGCTGGTCTCTTCATCGGCGGTATGCTTCCCTTCCTTTTCTCTGCCCTTACCATGCAGGCCGTTGGTCGTGCAGCAAGTAAGATGATCGAAGAAGTTCGTCGTCAGTTCAGAGAAATCCCCGGTATCCTCGAAGGCAAAGCTCGCCCCGATTATACCAAATGCGTCAGCATTTCCACCAACGCTGCATTGAAAGAAATGATCATCCCCGGTATCCTCGCCATTGAGGTTCCTCTGGTGATCGGTCTCATTCCTTTCCTTGGCAAAGAAGCTCTCGGTGGTCTCCTCGCAGGCTCTCTTGTTACCGGTTTCCTTCTGGCTGTTATGATGGCCAATGCCGGTGGTGCTTGGGATAATGCTAAGAAGTACATTGAACAGGGTCATATGGGCGGCAAAGGCTCCGATGCTCATGCTGCTGCTGTTAACGGCGACACCGTTGGCGACCCCTTCAAAGATACTTCCGGTCCTTCCTTGAATATTCTCATGAAGCTGATGACCATCGTTGCTTTGGTTTTCGCTCCCATGTTTCTGTAATCGACTGTTATTACATGACATTAAGCTCCGTCCTTTGGGCGGAGCTTTTTTGTGCCTATAAATCGGCTATTTCCTATTTTACGGATTTATGGTATGATATTAGCATGAAGCTATCAAAAAGACTAAATGCAGTAAAAGAATACATTCCCGTTGGCTCTGTGGTTGCAGATATCGGTGCTGACCGCGGAGAGCTTTCCTATGTTTTAATTGAGGAAGGGGTTTCTCCTCACGTTATTTTGGCGGATATTTCGAAAAAATCCATTGCTCGGGCAGAACGGCTTTTCGGCGGGACCGATGCTTTGGCAAAAGCAGAATTTCGCGTTGGCGATGGTTTACGCGTGCTTCGACCGGGGGAAGCGGATATGGCTGTTTTTGCCGGTATGGGCGGCCCCACGATCTGCTCCATTTTAGAGCAAAGCCCGGAAGTGGTGTCTACTCTAAAGGGCATGATCATTCAATCGATGGGAAACAGTGATCTTGTGCGACGCACTTTGATGCAGTTGGGATTTTGCCTGAAGGACGAGATCATGATCGAAGAGGAAGGCCAGTTTTATACCATTCTATATGGGGTTCCCGGCAAAATGTTTCTGGATGAAATTGAAGTTTTTGCAGGCCCTTTTCTTCTGAAGAAAGGTGATGCTACGCTAAAGCAATATTTCCTCCGAGAAACAGAGAAAGCAACGAGCCTATTGAAAATGCTTGAAGCGAAAGGGGAAGGGGTTTCCCGCCAAAAAGAATTAAGAGCTTATTTAACACTTTTAAAGGCTGCGGCAGAAAGGATGATACCGCAATGAAAATGAATGCCATCTTAAAAAAAATAGACGAGATTTGTCCTTTTTCTTATCAGGAATCCTGGGATAACAGCGGATTGCAGCTGGGAAGCGGTGAAGCGGAGGTCTCCAAGATCCTCCTGGCTTTTGATCTCACGGAAAAAATCGTTGCCGAAGCCATAGAGCGGGATGTCGATTTGATCCTTACCCATCATCCTCTTTTCTTTCGAGGCATCCGCTCCATACGTTTTGATGATGGAAAAGGCCGTATGATTGCCGCTTTGATTCAAAACCATATCAACGTCGTTTCCTGCCATACCAATCTGGATAAGGTCGGTTACGGTGTCAGTGCCGTTCTCGGCCGCCAACTGGGCTTGCAGCATTGCCGCCCCTTTCTGGCCGAGGGGGAAGATTATGGTTTTGGCGTGATCGGCACGTTATCTTCCCCTTGCCCTTTGGGAGACTTTGCATTAGAGGTTAAATCGGCATTGGGCCTTCCTTGCCTTCGTATGGTCGGAGAGGAAGAGGCAACGGTTTACACCGTTGCGGCCATGGGGGGAGCCGGCAGCGATTTTCTGGAGGAAGCGAAAAACCAGGGGG
Organism: uncultured Bacillota bacterium; assembly: GCA_934702375.1. Lineage (GTDB taxonomy): Bacteria > Bacillota > Dehalobacteriia > UBA7702 > UBA7702 > UBA7702. The sequence goes on from CAKUYE010000010.1 coordinate 64,033, forward strand.
CTGATGTGTACGTTACCGCCGATTTAAAATATCATGACGGGCAAAAAGCAGCGGAAATGGGGTTGGCGGTGATTGATGCCGGCCATTTTCAAACGGAAGTTGCGGTGATAAAACCCTTTGGAGAAAGGCTGGCCAAAGTTATGCCGGAGGTGGAATTTATCCTTGCCGAAGGTATGGAAGATTATTGGTTGGTGAAATAGACCTTGCCAACGCCGGTAAAATGGGTTATAATAGCAAAGCGGAGTAGATTGAATCATCGCGAGGGGAGTGCCGAAAGGCCCCCTTTGAGGAAAGTCCGGGCACCGCAGGGCAGAATGCCGGCTAACGGCCGGCGGAGGCGACTCTAGGGATAGTGCCACAGAAATAAACCGCCTTCTTCGGAGGGTAAGGGTGGAACGGTGCGGTAAGAGCGCACCGGCGGCTTGGCAACAAGTCGGCCAGGTAAACCCCATTCGGTGCAAGACCGCATAGGAAAGTATTGGGCGGCCCGTTCAGCTTTCGGGTAAGGTCGCGCGAGCCCTTTGGCAACAAAGGGCCAAGATAGATGATGATCAAATAGATTAGCACAGAACCCGGCTTACGGATTTGCTTCGCAACGATGAAAGACAGAGAGTATCGCTTTATGATGCTCTCTTTTTATCTTTGTGCAAAAAAGTAGATATTTGTGTTAAAATGCGATATTGTATATTGACAGTGAAATGTCCTTCGTTTAGAATTATAGTATTCATTTATTTTTATTTTCAAGAAGGAGAATCACAATGAAAAGAAGGATCCCACTGTTACTGGCATTGGTCTTTACCTTGACGCTGTTTTGTTCTGCGGGTGTTTTTGCCGTCAATACCAGCGGTAATGGCCACGACGACTTTGATGTGAATGAAGATCTGAATAATTATGATTTTGGCTGGAACATCGCTTCAAGCTTTACGCCTCTGGATAACGACGGTGTCGGCAGTCCAAAGCAATTTACGGATAAAGCTGTATATGATGCCGTAGCTTCCGGGATCAAAGTATATATTGGCCAGCTTCCCGCCGGTCAGCCCCTTACGGTGGAAAATATTGAAGCCGCCGTAAAGCAGGAACGTTTGGTTGAAGTAAAGATCGGCGGCTTTTATGCGAAAAACTCTACTCCGGTTTTTGGCGACGGTGCTTCGGTAAACTGGGTGCGCAATGCCGGCTTGATCATCGTTGCCGACCGCGGCTTGTCCATCTCCGCCACCGGTATCTGCTGCAACGATTTTTATGGCTATGGCTGCCTGACGGCGGCTCGCGGCTATGCCCAGGGATTCAGTAATATCACGAATCATAGCGTTTCCAAGGTTCTTTCCATTACCCCGGAAATGTTAAAGGATAAACGCGTTTTCCATCGCGCCATTGGCAATGGTGTCTGGATGATGTTCTCCCTGGCAAAGGATAACGAATATAATGTGATTTATAAGGTTTGGAATGAAAACCTTGGGGAATACAAAATCGAGCATGTGGATCATTATGCCGCCGGCAAAAAAATTGATGTCTATTGCCCCGAAGATCGCTCAGCCTTTACCTTTGACGGCTGGTATACCGATGAGGCGCTGCTTGACCGTTGGCAAACACCGGAGATGATGCCGGAAAAAGATATCGTTGTATACGGCAAATACGTTCCGTTCCTGAATAAGGAAGATCATTTTAACTACCTTGTCGGCTATCCCGACGGAACGGTTCACCCTTCCAGCAGTATTACCCGTGCAGAGGCCACGACTTTGTTTTTCCGTTTATTAAAGGAGGACAAGCGTCAAAAGAACCTGTGCGATACCAACCCCTTTTCCGATGTGGATGATGAGTGGTTTAGCAGCGCTGTTTCCACTTTGACGAAAATCGGGATCCTTTCCGGCTATGAAGACGGGTCTTTCCGCCCCAATCAGCCGATTACCCGAGCAGAAATGGCCAAGATCATTGCAAAATTTGCCGATCTTACCGATACGCAAAAAACCTTTACGGATATCAAAGGCCATTGGGCGCAGTCCTATATTGAATTGGCTGCCGGCAACGGTTGGATCAACGGTTACGAAGACGGTTCTTTTCGTCCACAAAGCAAAATTAACCGTGCTGAAACGGTGGCTATGATCAATCGCGTTCTTGATCGTGTGCCCACCAAGGACGGTTATCTCCTTTCCGGCATCCAGACCTTTACCGATTGTGATGCAGATGAATGGTATTATCGTCCCATTGAGGAAGCCACCAATGCTCATGATTACGTTCGCATCAACGACGATAAAGCCGATGAAAAATGGATCCGTCTGAATCCCAATATTGATTGGACAACCTTTGAACGCTAGAAAACAGGGGCAACGATGGAAACATCGTTGCCCTTTTTTTGAGAATTCATTCCGATGGAGTCCGTTATGTTAGAAATGTGTAAACTTTCCAATTAATACTTAAAAGTCTATTGACAGAAGATCATGGTTCGTATAAAATATAGATATCTTATCGGTTGGTCTTTTAAAAAAAATATCTGCGATCCAATGCGATCGCATTTTTTTGTTTTGTATTGGACAGACCTTTGTGTGGTTCGGTCTGTATCCATATTTGCCGACTGCTAAAAAAGGAGAAAGCAGGGCATGTACACTGTGTTGAATTAGAAAGGAGATCAATTCAATGAAAAAGAGAATAACTACACTGATGGCATTGGTGCTTGCGCTGATGCTCATGTGCTCTATGAGCGCTTTTGCCGCAGATACCAGCGGTTGGGGAGATGATTACTGGGATTGGGATAACGGACAGTCCTTCGGTTGGAACATTGCTTCCAGCTTTACGGCTCTGGACAATAACCGTCAGGGGAAACCCATTCCTTTCCAGGACAAATCGGTTTATGATGCTGTCGCTGCCGGTGTAAAAGTTTACCTCGGTCAGCTTCCTGCTGACAAAGAAATTACCGTTGCCAACATCAACGCTGCCGTAGCTGCCGGTGAACTCACCGAAATCCAGATCGGCGGATTCTATGGCAAAGGTTCCACCCCCGGCTTCAAACAGAACCTCACCATCAAAACGGTGAAGGAAAAAGGTTTGATCGTCGTTGCGGATAAAGGGCTTACCTTTGCTGCTACCAGCATTTGCTGCAACGATGTTTATGGCTACAACTGCCAGACGGCATCCCGGGGCTATGCAGGGAACTTTAACGAATCCACCAAACATGGCACCGCAAAGATTCTTAACCTTACTCCCGCAATGTTCCGGGAAAACGGTGTGTTCCATCAGGGCCGCGGCAATGCCTGGCTGATGCTGTCCGTTGCCAAAGATGCCGAATACAGCATCATTTACAAAGTATGGAACGAAAATCTCGGCGAATTTAAAGTTGAAAATGTGGACAGCTATCCTGCCGGTGCTGATGTGAAACCCTATGTGGCTCCTGCAAAAGCGGCCTTTACCTTTGATGGCTGGTACACCGACGAAGCCATGAAATCCGCTTGGACGGCTCCCGGGACCATGCCGGAAAATGATATCCTTGTTTACGGGAAATACGTTCCGTATCTGGATAAAGATGATCATTTTAACTACCTGATGGGTTATCCCGACGGTACCGTACAGCCTCTGAAAAATATCAGCAGAGCGGAAGCCGCAACCTTATTCTTCCGTTTGCTGAAAGAGGATAAGCGTACAGAAAATCTGACCACAGAAAATAAGTTCTCCGATGTGAATGGTGAATGGTACAGCTGTGCAATTTCTACCTTAACAAAAATCGGTATCCTCACCGGCTATGCCGACGGCACTTTCCTGCCGAACAAAGATATCACCCGTGCGGAAATGGCAACGATCATCGCCAAATTCGCAGATCTCACCGATGAAGAATTGACCTTCACCGATATCGAAGGTCATTGGGCTCAGGATTACATTGAACATGCTGCCGGTAATGGCTGGATCGCCGGTTATGAAGATGGAACCTTCAAACCGGAATCGTTCATCAATCGTGCGGAAACCGTAACGATGATCAATCGTGTTCTTGATCGTGTTCCCTCCAAAGCAGAAAATCTCCTGCCCGGTTTGGAAGTATTCAGCGATTGCGCTGCAGAAGATTGGTTCTATTGCGCCATTGAAGAAGCTACCAATGCTCACGACTACGATCGTGTCCAAGGCAGCAAAGCCGATGAAGTTTGGAAAGAATTGAAGCCGAACAGAGATTGGACTTCCTTTGAAAAATAAGTAACCAAAGGGCAACAGTGATAAAATCTGTCACTGTTGCCTTTTTTATTTGGCGCTATTGACAAATTGATGTTTTATGATAAAATAAAAGTAATCGTATAAGGTCGGTGCCGGGATGGGATTCCCGGGTAAAAGGAAAAACGGTTAAAATCCGTTACAGCACCCGCTACTGTGAGAGAAGATGAAATCCGAACATGCCATTGGCGCACGTATTGCGTGGAGAAGGCCGGAAAGTAAGATGAGGCTCAAGTCAGGAAACCTGCCATGCAATTCCGGAGCTCGGGAAGGAAGAGCCGGGATGAATGGTTGACGATACCGCATCCCAATGAGGATGCGTTTTTTTATTCAGGAGGTAAAAGATAGCGATGGAATTATTACAGAAAACATTAAATGCAATTCAGCCCCTTAACAAAGAGGTCCAAAAGGAAGCCATGGAATACATCGATGGCCTGATCAAACCCATTGGCAGCCTTGGTAAATTGGAAACCATTGCCGCACAGATCGCCGGTATTACCGGGAAAGTAAAAGGCAATGAAATGAAAAAACGCGGCATCATTGCCATGTGCGCAGATAACGGTGTTCATGCCGAAGGCGTTGCCGTTGCCCCCCAGGAAGTTACCACGCTGATGGCAAAGGCCATGGCTGCCGGCGGCAGCGGCATGACCGTTTTTGCCAAAGAAGCCGGTGCGGAATACTTCCTTGTTGATGTTGGCATTAACAGTGATGATGAGATCCCCGGTGTGATCCGGAAAAAGATTGCTCACGGTACGGCGAATTTTGCCAAAGGTCCCGCAATGTCCAGAGAAGATTGCGTAAAAGCTATTGAGATTGGCATTGAAATGGTACAGGATCTTGTGGACAAGGGGTATGACATCATCGGTACCGGTGAACTTGGCATGGGCAACACCAGCTCCAGCTCTTGTGTTTTTGTGGCTCTTACCGGCATTTCCATGGATGAAGCTGTCGGCAAAGGCGCCGGCCTTACCGATGAAGCCCATCAACATAAAAAGGATGTTTTGAATCGCGCCCTGGAAGTAAATAAACCCGATAAAAATGATCCCATCGATGTTCTTGCCAAGGTTGGCGGCTTCGATATTGCCGGTTTGGTCGGTGTCTATCTGGGGGCTGCCGCTTGCCGTAAGCCCGTTGTTGTGGATGGCTTTATTTCTGCTGCTGCGGCATTGGCTGCCGTAAAGCTTTGCCCTGCTGCAAGTGACTATATGATCACCTCCCACTGTTCCGCGGAACCCGGCTTTGTGGCGATGATGGATGCCCTTGGCAAAAAGCCCATGCTGATGCTGGATATGCGCCTTGGCGAAGGCAGCGGCTGCCCCATGGCTTTCCATGTTGTGGATCAGGCTCTTGCGATGATCAACCATATGGCCACCTTTGCCGAAGCGACCATCGATAGCAGCGAATTTGTCGATATCCGTGAGGACGAAGAAGCATGAGTAAAGTCACACTGATCACCGGGGGTGCCCGGAGCGGTAAAAGCACCTTCGCCGAGGATTTGATCCGGGAAAAAGGCGACCACATTCTTTATGTTGCAACGGCAAAGCCCATTGATGAAGAAATGAAAGACCGCATCAAAAAGCATCAGGAACGTCGCCCGGATTACTGGGATACCTTGGAGCAGTACAGCGGTTTGAAGTCGGTATTGCCGGATCGCTCCAAAGCCTATGACGGTATTTTACTGGATTGCGTTACTATCATGTCCACCAATATCATCTTTGATGTGCCGGTGATGATGAAAGAGGATGTGCCCTTTGAAGAAATGCTGGAAGCCGAAAAGGTATTAACTGCGGAAATTGATGATTTTATCAGCTGCTTTAAAGACCTTTCCTGTGATTTAATTCTGGTCACCAACGAAGTGGGACTCGGCCTTGTGCCGGAATACCCAATCTCCCGTTTTTATCGGGATGCTCTGGGCCGTGTCAATCAGGCTTTGGGTCGGGCCGCCGATGAGGTTTATTTCGTTACCTGCGGCGTTCCTCTGAAAATAAAAGGCTGAGGTCGTCGTTATGAAGCTATATTTGCTGCGTCACGGAGAAACAGAGCTGAATTTGCAAAAGGTCTATTATGGCAGCATTGATTGCGCCTTAACGGCCAAAGGGAGAGAGCAGGCTTCGGCCCTTACGCCGATTTTTGCGGAAAAGACCTTGGATCTCGTTTTGGAAAGCCCTTTGACGCGGGTCAAAGAAACTGCCGCCATTGTTTTGGGTCGTCGTGAGGTAAAACGTGAGATTGATGACCGCTTGCGGGAAATTGATTTTGGCTGCTGGGAGGGAAAATCTTGGCAGCAGCTTCAGGGGGATCCCCTTTTTGAAGAGTGGTGCCGTGATTGGCAAAATGTTCATCCGCCCCAAGGGGAAAGTGCAATGGACCTGGCTGCTCGCGTTGGCAGCTTTTATGCGGAGCTGTGCACCCGGTCGGAGGAAAATATTTTGATCGTTGCGCATCATGGTGTATTGCAGCAGCTGATGGCTTGCCTGCTTGATGCAGATATGACGGCCTGCTGGCATTATGCTTTTGAGCAGGGGACTTATACCTATTTGGAGGTTACCGACGGTTTTGCCGTATTGAAAGGCCATAACTTGCGTTTATAGAAAAAAACGGCTGCCTTTGGAAAAATTTTAAGGACTTTTGATTTTTAGGTGACTTTGGGTTGCAAATCTGTTATAATAAATGCATAAGACAATGCCATATGTCTTCGTTTATTTAAATTTGGGAGGTATGTAATATGAGTAAATATGCAGGTACAAAAACAGAAGCGAACTTAATGGAAGCTTTCGCCGGGGAATCTCAGGCCAGAAATAAGTATACTTATTTTGCTTCCAAAGCGAAAAAAGAAGGTTATGAAGAAATCGCGGCCATTTTTGAAGAAACCGCAAACAATGAAAAAGAACATGCAAAAATGTGGTTCAAAAAATTAGGCGGTATCGGCACCACTGCCGAAAACCTGAAAGCCGCTGCCGGCGGGGAAAACGGTGAATGGACCGAAATGTACCCCCGTATGGCCAAAGAAGCCAGAGAAGAAGGCTTTGACGATGTTGCAGCCCTTTTTGAAGGTGTTGCCGCCATCGAAAAGAACCACGAAGCCAGATATAAGAGATTGCTTGCTGCATTGGAAAGCGATGCCGTATTCAACGATGAAGAAGAAGTCGTTTGGATTTGCAGAAACTGCGGCCATGAATACGTTGGCAAATCTGCTCCGAAAGTTTGCCCCGTATGTGCTCATCCTCAGGCTTATTTCGAAAGAAAAGTTCGATAATCGAATCAAAAAAAACGGAACCTCGCTTTTTATAAGCGAGGTTCTTTTGGTTTTATCTCAGAACTTAATCTTCCTTTTTTTCGGCTTCGCTGTCTTCCTCTTGTTGAGGGGGTAGCTCTTCTGCCTCAATTTTTACGATACGGTGAGCATCCATTTCCAGGATTGTAAATTCCCAGTTGCTGACGGAGATCTTATCTCCTTCGTCGGGAATGCGGTCCATGAGGCCGTAAATCAAACCGGAAAGGGTGGTGTAATCATCGGAATCTTCTTCCTCTTCGTCAATATTGATGCCGCTGACCTTAATAAAATCATCCAGAGCAACGCCGCCGTCGCAAATCAGATGGTGATCATCCAGCACCTGGATCTCATCGTCCTCGTGCTCGTATTCGTCATCAATGGGGCCTAAAAGGTCATCCATGATATCGGAAAGGGTTACCAAACCGGCAGTACCGCCGTGTTCATCCACAACAATGGCAATCTTGGTTTTTTTCTTCTGAAAAACCTTTAAGAGCTTCGGCACCGGCATACTGTCGGGTACCACTTCGATGGGGCGGGTAGGTAAGGAGGTTTCTCCTTTATCCATCAATAGCAGGTCTTTGATGTGAACAAAGGCAATGACATTATCCTTATCTTCTTCGCAAAGGGGGTAGCGGGTATACATATTTTCCGCGATCACTGCCATTTTTTCTTCCGGTGTATCATCGGTGTAGAGGCATACCATATCGATGCGGGGCGTCATAATATCGCCTACCTGAGTCTCTTCCAAATCGAAAAGATTATCCATATACTGATATTGAGATTCTTCGATCAGACCGCTTTTGTAGCTTTCGTCCACCAAAATTTTAATCTCTTCATCGGTATAGGCATCGTGTTCTTCACTGGTGTTGTGTCCGGTCAGTTTCATCACACCGTTAGTGATGGAGTTGAACAGCCACATGACCGGCCAGGTCATATAGTAGAACACCACCAGCACCGGAGCGGTCACCAAGGCATAGCGTTCCGTGTTAAAAATCGCCATGGATTTGGGGATCAGCTCCCCAACGATGATATGAAGGGCTGTGATGATGATAAAACCCACGGCTACCGCAATGGCGGAGATTGCCGCAGCGCTTAACCCCAGTTCCACCAAAAGGGGGCGGATCAGGGCCGACACCGCCGGTTCCCCTAACCAACCAAGGGCCAAAGACGCTAATGTAATCCCTAACTGACAGGCAGAAAGGTAGGCGTTGACGTTATCGGAAACTCTCTTGGCCTGCTTGGCGCCAATGGCGTTTTTGGAAACCTGCATTTCTATTTGGGAACGGCGGACCTTAACCAGAGAAAATTCGGCAATGACGAAAAACGCGTTCATAAACAGAAAGAATACCACCAGTACAATGCTGAGGATCGGATTCATTTGCCGTCACCTCCCCAAATAAAACAAGCGGAAATCAGAAGATTCCGTAAAGGCATCTTGATGTTCCGCGACAGTAGGCTATTCCATTGACTGAAATTGCATCGGCCAGATAAAGGGCTCTCGTCCAAAATAGTTTCATCCTTTCTTCTCTTTGAAATCTTATTTCTATAAGTATACCGTATTCTGCGGAAAAAAGCAAGGGATACATTGATATTAATTGCTTCCGAGAGTTGCAAAACGGTGTATTTTGCGGTATGATAATATTGAAACTGTTAAGAGGAAAACAGATCGGATGGAGAGTGATAACAATGCTATATCGGCCTGAGGTCAAAGCAGTGATGATCCCTGCCGAGGATTATTGCCGGGATTATCGTGATCCGGCTCAATTTATGGAATATTGCAAAGTATGCCCCCGCTACGGTCATTTGTGGTGCTGCCCGCCTTTTGATTTTGATACGACAAAAGTTCTGGCAGAGTATGGATATGTCTACATTATCGGTGTGCGCACTACGGTGGACTCGCATCTTCGTGAGCTTCTGACCGATCCCCAAACCATTGGTGAAATGACGGAATTCATTACAAAAGATTGCCGTCGATATGTTGATGGTGTCCTTTTGGGATTGGAAAAGGCTTACCCCGGGTCCCGTTCTTTTCACGGCGGCCGTTGCTATCGCTGTGAATACTGTGCCCGGCTGTTTGGCCGCCCCTGTATTCATCCGGATAAGATGCGCTCTTCTCTGGAAAGCTACGGCTTCGATGTGGCAAAAACTACCGAAGAGCTTTTGGGGTATCCTCTGGAATGGAGCAGCGATAAGCTGCCGGAACATATTTCATTCATTTCTGCACTTTTTACAAAGGAAAAAATCAACTTATGATAACCGCTGCCAGCGAAGAAATTTTAATACGCCCGTTGTTGAAAGGAGATAAGATCTCCGATGCCTTGCCTTTTGTAACGAAAACAGCCTGTTTTGACGATGAAGAAAGCTGCTTGGGCATTTATTTGCGGGAGGACGAGACATTTCTCGGGGTATGTTTGTGTCCGGAAAAAACCGGTCAGATCATACTTTCCTTAAAGGAAGAATATCGGGATCAGGGCTATGGACATCAGGCTCTTACCCTTTGCCTTGATCTGCTGTTCGGCGTCTATGGACGTCGGGAGATTGTTGCCGAATGGGATCTTTCGCTTCCCGCAGCCTTGAAAACATTGCTTTCCTGCGGGTTTGAAACGGATTCCGGTGGTTTCTATCGGTTGACGGAATCGCGGTGGGAATTACTGTAGAACGGAAGATAGATATGAGTAAATCAACGAAAACGAATGTACCTGAAAAAAATGAAAAACTGGATCGTTTGAATCAAATCTATAGTCATGCGTTGTCCGCAAAGGGTGACAGCGCATTTTTCCACGACTGCCTCTATGATAAGGATTACCTTGTTCGTTCCAAGGCTTTTTATGTGGCGGAAAAATACTGTGATGAAGTTATATGGCAGGGCATTTACGATATTTTGCGCAATGAGGAAAGAGAGTGGCAGTTGAGAGCTTTGTCGGTGATCTGTAGGCAGCGATCTTTGTCTGCTTTGCCTTATTTGAAAGAATGTCTTTTTCAAAGGGAAAAGCCGTTGCTGATCCGCGGTGCCTTTTTGGCTTTGGCGGAGATTGGCGGCGAGGAGTCTTTGACTCTTGCTGCGGAATTTTTGGCAAGTCCTTTTTCCGGCTATTTGAAAACGGAGCTTTTGGCGCATAGCCTTGCGGTTGTGCTTTCCCGCACCGAAAACGGAGCGGAACAGTGGGCGCGCTTGATTGCCGCTGACGAAACATTGCAGCGCTTTTCCCTGCAATTGCAGGCAAAGGCCGATGAAAATGATCTGCTGATGGTTTATCCCTACCCGGATTACCTCCCTCGTATGGCGGAATTGCAGGGAATCTCAGGGAAAGAATGGAAACAGGCAGCCTATTTCCCGCGGCGAAAACGATCCCGGGAAATAGACAGCGGGAAAGGAACGATTGAATGAGACCCTGGGCAGAACGGCTCTGCAACGTGATATGGCCCACAACGCGCTGTGTTATCTGCGGCGGCGCTTCGCAAAAGCTTTATCCCGGGCTTTGTCCTTCCTGTTTAGAGCGCATGGTGTGGCATCGGGAAGAATCCCTTTTCTGTCCCCGCTGCGGAACTTTTTACGGCAATTCCTTTCGTGCTTGTCCCCATTGCTACTTTGATCGGCCCCGGTATTTGAAAAACGGCATTTTCTGCGCATTGCCTTACGATGAGGACAGCCGTATTCTGGTGAAAAAGTTAAAATACGATAATCGCCGTGATCTGGCAGAAGCTATGGTCAAGCTCTTTTTCCGCTATAGCGGTGTGGATCACGACTTTGATATGGTTACCTCGGTGCCGCTGCATAAAACCCGGCTGCGCCAAAGGGGCTACAACCAAAGCGAAGAGCTTGCCCGTCGGATCGCCGCAGATATGGAGCTGCCCTATATGCCGCTGCTGCAGCGAACAAGGGAGACCCCAAGCCAAACTCGGCTTACCCTTTCTCAACGACGAAAAAATCCCATCGGAGCCTTTTCGGTGCTTCCCGATGCTGTTGTTGAGGGAAAGCGTATTCTTTTAATCGACGATGTTGTGACCACCGGTGCCACGGCATTGGAATGTGTAACGGTTTTGAGAGCAAAAGGTGCCAAAAGGGTGGCTATTGGCGGGATCTGCGCCGGCAGAAGCCGGGAGGGTTATTCTTCCTCCAGTGTTTAAAACTTGATACCTTTGCGGATAACTTTTCCCGAAAATACCACTTTTTCCATTGAATACTCTAACTTTTTATGCGTTTTTGCGGAAAAGGGTATCGCTCCAAGCAGGTTTTAAACATTTTTATTCACATTATCCACAGTTTAAACGTGATTTTTACAGAAGTGTGCTTTTCTTTGTGATATGGATTATGTTAGAATTGTCGATATTCCAAGGATAGATAAATAAAAAACAGGAGGTTTTTTTATGGCTAATTTATGGCATGACATTCATCCCCATCGCATCAACGAAGATGATTTCATTGCGGTGATCGAGATCGAACAGGGGACAAAATCCAAATATGAACTGGACAAGGAAAGCGGTGCGCTGATCCTTGACCGTATTCTCCATACCTCGACTCACTATCCGGCAAACTACGGCTTCATTCCCCGAACCTATGCCAGCGACGGTGACCCCCTCGATGTGCTCCTTGTTTGCAGTGAGACCATTCGCCCCCTTACTTTGGTGCGCTGTTATCCCATTGGAGTAATCATTATGGAGGACGGTGGCAAGCTGGATGAAAAAATCATTGCCGTTCCTTTCACGGATCCGATGTACAACGGCTACCATGATATCGAAGAATTGCCGGACCATGTTTACGAAATGATGGTGCATTTCTTCTCGGTCTATAAAAATCTGGAAAAAGAAAAAAGCGTAAAAGTGGAGGGCGTATACGGCCCGGATCGTGCAAGAGAGATCATCGCTCAGTGCATGGAAAACTATATTGAATCTTTTTGCCGCTGAGGGATAAAGTTTTAAAAAGATTCACAAAAATAACAAGGGTTTTTCAAAAGTTTGGCGAATAATATGGGTATAATAAAATATAGATCCGTTGCTAGGAAGGAGTGGTTTTATGAATATCAACTACAAAGGAAAGAATATCGAAGTAACCTCTGCTTTAAAAGACCATGCGGAAAAGAAACTCGGTCGATTGGAACGCATCATGGAGATCGACAAAGCGACCATAACACTGATCGTGGAACGGGGGCGTCAAAAGGTAGAGGTTTCTATGTTGGTCAAAGGCTACCTTCTTCGCGGTGAGGATCATGGGCAGGATGTATATGCCGCCATTGATACCGTCGTAGATAAGCTGGAAAAACAGCTTGTAAAATACAAAGAAAAACTTCAGCGCAAAACGAAGAAGGATAAAGAAAAGCTGGCTGCCGCCGCTGCGGAAGCTTATGCGGAACCCGCAGACGAGCTGGTACGGACAAAGCATTTCCAAATCAAACCGATGAGTGTCGAAGAAGCGATCATGCAGATGAATATGATCGGTCACAGCTTTTTCGTGTTTTCCAACAGCGAAAACAACGAGGAGATCAATGTGGTATACGTTCGGAATGATGGAAAATACGGCTTGATCATCCCCGAAAAATAATTTGTACATTCAGAAAAGGGAGCCGTGAGGCTTCCTTTTTTCTGTCTAAAATAAACCGCAGGCTATGCCTGAAACATTGGAGGGATATTTGACAATTTATGTTCAAGGCACTAAAAAATTTATTTGATGACAATGCAAAGGACATTAAGAAGTATTCTCAAAAAGTAGAATCGATCAATCAACTGGAACCGGAAATCTCCGCTTTAAGCGACGAGGGCCTGGCTCAAAAAACTGTAGAATTTAAAAACCGTTTTGCGGCCGGGGAAACTTTGGATGATTTACTGACAGAGGCATTTGCCGTAGTTCGCGAAGCTGCAAAGCGCACGTTGAAGATGCGCCACTTTGATGTGCAGCTCATCGGCGGCATGGTGCTTCACGACGGCCGTATATCGGAGATGAAAACCGGGGAAGGTAAAACCCTGGTAGCAACACTTCCGGCTTATCTCAATGCCATTGCCGGCCGGGGGGTACACATCATCACCGTAAACGATTATCTGGCCACCCGCGACAGTCAATGGATGGGGCAGGTATTCCGTTTTCTCGGTCTCACCGTAGGCCTTAATGTTCACGGTCTCGATTACGATGAAAAGAAAGCAGCTTATGCTGCGGATATTACCTACGGCACCAATAATGAATTCGGTTTTGACTATTTGAGAGATAATATGGCGGTAAGAGAAAGCGCTATGGTACAGCGGGATCTCTACTATGCCATCATCGACGAAGTGGATAGTATCCTCATCGATGAAGCTCGAACACCGCTGATCATTTCCGGTCAGGCCGAAAAGCCCACGGAGAATTACTACACCGCTGCTAAGATCGTTTCCCGTCTGGTGGAAGGCGACGATTATATGATCGAAGAAAAAACCAAAAGCGCCGCACTGAACGAAGGCGGTATCGCCAAGGTTGAAGCCCAGCTGGGAATCGAAAATCTCTATGCTGATGAAAATAATGAGTGGAGCCACCTCATTACCAATGCCGTTCGGGCAAAAGCCCTTTTCAAGAAGGATCGGGATTACGTGGTAAAAGACGGTGAAGTCATCATCGTTGATGAATTTACCGGCCGTTTGATGTTTGGCCGCCGCTACAGCGATGGCTTGCATCAGGCTCTGGAAGCCAAGGAAAATGTGAAGATCGAACGGGAAAGTCAGACTCTAGCCACGATCACCTTCCAGAACTACTTCAGAATGTATGAAAAAATCTCCGGTATGACCGGTACGGCCAAAACCGAAGAAGGTGAATTTACCAAGATTTACAAAATGGATGTTGTGGAGGTTCCCCCCAACAAACCTATGGCCCGTAAGGATGCTCCCGATGTGATCTATCGCACCGCTTCCGGGAAAATCAACGCCATTATCGAGGATATTAAGGAGGCCCATGCCGTAGGCCGCCCGGTTCTTGTCGGCACTATCTCCATTGAAAAATCCGAGCTTTTGAGCCGTGCCTTAAAACGCTATGGTATTCCTCATAATGTTTTGAATGCAAAATTTCACGAAAAGGAAGCTGAGATCATCTCTCAGGCCGGCCGCTACGGCGCTGTGACCATTGCCACCAATATGGCAGGCCGTGGTACCGATATTCTCCTCGGCGGCAATCCGGAATCCCTTGCCAGAGCGGAGTTCAATGCCCTCACCGCCAAGCATAAGGAACCCGACTATGAACTGCTGCTCCAGCGTTACGAAGGCGAATGTAAGCTGGAAAAGGAAAAAGTGGTGGAAGCCGGCGGTCTTTATGTTATCGGTACCGAGCGCCACGAAAGCCGCCGTATTGATAACCAGCTTCGCGGTCGTTCCGGCCGTCAGGGCGACCCCGGCATGAGCCGCTTTTATCTCTCCATGGAGGATGACCTGATCCGCATTTTCGGCGGCGACAACATGGCTGCCATGATGGATCGTTTCGGTATGGACGATTCCACCCCCATCGACTCCAAAATGGTTTCCAAAACCATTGAAAACGCCCAGAAGCGGGTGGAAAATAACAACTTTGAAACCCGTAAGAACGTTCTGGACTACGATGACGTTATGAATCAGCAGCGTGAAGTGATCTACGGCGAACGCCGCAAGGTCCTTACCGGTCAGAATATCCGGGAAAACGTTGTGGATATGGTTCAGCAGGTGGTGGAAAATTGCGTTTCCGAAGCTGCCGGCGGTTCGGTTCAGATTGAGGAATGGAATTTACCCCAGCTGATGGAGGATGTGAAAATTGCCCTGCCGCAGCTTTCCGATACCCTTGAGGATTGGCAGAAGCTCAGCGGTGAAGAGCTGAAGCAAAAGCTGGTGGCGGATGCTCTGGCCTATTTCTCTACTCGGGAAGAAGAGCTTGGCGCTGAAAATATGGAAAATATCTCCCGCTATGTTTTGCTTCGGGTCATCGACCGTCAGTGGATGGATCATCTGGATGCCATGGATCAGCTCCGTACCGGTATCGGCCTTCAGTCTATCGGTCAGAAGAATCCTTTGGTGGAATATAAATATGCCGCATACGATATGTTCCAGCAGATGGTAGATGATATCCGCCGGGAAGTGGTGCGTTTTGTGATGCGCGCCCGCCCCGTGGAAGAACAGACTGCCGGTGTAAACGTGAAAAATGTGCGCGAAAACCGCAGCGGCGGCGAAGATCAGGTGAAGAAACCGATTCACAAGGAAGCTACCGTTGGTAGAAACGACCCCTGCCCCTGCGGCAGTGGTAAAAAATATAAAAAATGCTGCGGACGGCAGCAAAATTAAGGGGTGATCTTATGCTGATGGATTTGAAACAAAATCTGTCCGAAATGAAACGCAGGCTGGCAGATCTGAGGGATGCACTTTGACTTGCCTGCCCTGAATGCAAAAATCAATGAATTGGAAGAAAAATCCGCCGCACCGGGCTTCTGGGATGATCGCGATGCCGCCCAGGCAGTGCTCAGAGAAGCCACAACGCTAAAAGCCAAGGTAGACCGCTTTACCAAGGTGGAAGCTAAGGTAGAGGATGCCGAAGTGTACTGGGAACTGGCCGTGGAAGAAGACGATGAAAGTCTGGAACCGGAAATCTCCGCCCAGTGCCGGGATTGCGAAAAGGATGTGGATGCCCTGGAGCTGGACACCCTCCTCAGCGGCAAATACGACAGTCACAACGCCATGCTCTCCATCCATGCCGGCAGCGGTGGGGTGGAAGCCCAGGATTGGGCCAATATGCTGTACCGCATGTACACCCGCTATTGCGAACGCCACGGCTTTAAGGTGGAGCTCATTGATATGCTCCCCGGGGAAGAAGCCGGGATCAAGAGTGTGACCTTTGGCGTAGAGGGTCTCAATGCCTATGGCTACCTCAAGGCGGAAAAAGGGGTCCATCGTCTCGTGCGCATCTCGCCTTTTGATGCCGCCAAACGCCGCCACACCTCCTTTGCTTCTCTCGATGTTATCCCCCAGGTGGATTTTGACGATGAAATCGACCTCAAGGAAGATGATTACCGCAAGGATACCTTCCGGGCCAGCGGTGCCGGCGGGCAGCACATCAACAAAACGGACAGCGCCATCCGCCTAACCCACTATGAAACCGGTATTGTTGTCAGCTGCCAGGACGAACGCTCCCAGCATGCCAATTTGGATAAAGCCCTGCGCCTTTTAAAGGCCAAGCTTCTGGACCGCCAGCGGCAGCAGCAGGAGGATGAAATCAACGGTATCCGCGGCGAGCAGCAGGATAACGGCTGGGGCAGCCAGATTCGTTCCTACGTTTTTGCCCCCTATAAAATGGTAAAAGACCACCGCACCTTAGTGGAGGTGGGCAATGTAGATGCCGTGATGGACGGCGAGCTGGATGAATTTATCTTCGGCTACCTGAAATCCACAGTCAATTCTCAAGAATAAAAACCCGATGCTTCCGGAGAAAATGCCGGAAGCATCTTTTTCGGAGCGGTTTTTCATTTCTTAAGGAAACTTTAAAATTTCCGTATTCAAAACTTAAGAAATATGGTGTACTATAATGGTACGAGGTGAGAACATGAAGATTTTAGTAGTCGATGATGATAAGGAAATCGTAGAGAGTATCTCCATTTTTCTGAAAGGTGAAGGCTATGAGGTGCTAAAAGCCTACAACGGTCTGGATGCCCTGGAAATGCTGACGGAAAACGATGTTCAGCTGATGCTGCTGGATATCATGATGCCCAAGCTCGATGGCATTAAGACGTTGTTGAAATTGCGGGAGACTAAGAATATACCGGTGATTCTGATCTCCGCAAAATCCGAGGATGCCGATAAGATTTTCGGCCTTACGGCCGGCGCCGACGATTACATTACCAAGCCCTTTAACCCTTCGGAGCTGGTGGCTCGGGTTAAATCCCAGCTGCGGCGGTACACCTCCCTGGGTTCCATCGAAAGCCACAAGGAGGAAATCACCATCGACGGCCTGACCCTCAATACCGAACGAAAAACCGTTACCGTAGACGGTGAACCGGTGCATCTTACACCCATTGAATACCGTATTCTGGAACTGATGTGCCGCAACCGGGGCAGGGTCTTTTCCGCCGAGGAAATCTATGAGCGGGTTTGGAATCAGGATGCTGTGGTGGGAGATAACACCATCGCCGTTCATATCCGCCACATTCGGGAAAAGACCGAGATCAACCCCAAGGAGCCGAAATACGTCAAGGTGGTATGGGGCATCGGCTATAAAATCGGATGAGCCTTGAAAAAACATGACCGGGGGTGCAATATGAAAAAAATCTTATATTCGCCGTTGACCAAAGCTGCGGCGGTATTGCTTATCTGTTTCAGTGTGATCTATGGCTCTGTATTGGGGGCGCGCTTTGTTCAATCCGTGGAAGATCCGGATTTTATGTACGATTTTCAAGACTCCATGGCCAACAGCTCCTATGTGGGGGCGCTTCTGGAGCGGCCTCTGCACGCTGTTTATACCGCTTATGCCTATTACTATGAGGGGTCAGATGCCTCCAAGGACAATGGGGAAGAGTTTTCTTTGCCGTCGGGCTATATGGAAAGTCACCTGCCCAAAGTAAAGAACGATCAGGTTTGGTATTATATCAAAATCAACGATGAAGTTTACAGCAACAATACCGCCCTGGATCCGGAATCCATCACCGCCGAGGAAAATTATTCCTACGGGACCCTGGCTCCCGACAGCGAGGTTACTTACGACTCTTCCGGGAATTACGCCGTTAACGGCATGGGCTATTTAAATGATATTTCCGAGATGTTTCATTCCCGGGATACCATTACCGTAGGGGCTGTTTTGACCCCGGAATATGCCCATACCCTGCAAACCCTTTGGCAAAAGCAGGCGTCTCAAACCCAAAATATTCTCATTACTCTGGGGATTCTGGCGGTGCTGACGTTGATATCGTTGGTGTATCTGCTCATTGCCTGCGGCCATCGGAAAAACGGGGAGCTGATGTGCTATCGGGGGGACCACCTTTGGCCGGAGCTGCGGCTGATTGCCTTCTTCTCTGTGGGCCTCATCGCTTTGGCTTTTGCTATGAACGTGATTACGACCTGGCAAATCTCGGATATGCCGGAATATGCCTTTGTCGGTTTGGTGGATCTCGCTACCATTCTTGGCGGCTTGATCTGCCTGGGGATTCTTTTATCCCTTGTACGCAGTATAAAAATGGGCTTTTTCTTAAAGGACAGCCTGATCCTTCGCCTTTTGCGTTGGGCTTGGAATTTATGGAAAAAGCTGTGGCAGCGTTGTAAAACCGGCTTTGGCGAGGTAAAGCTTTTGCTGGCAAAAAAAAGCGGTTGGTTTTGGGGTGCGGCACTGTTGGGCTATACCTTTGTCATTTGCCTTTGCGGTATTTTTCTTGGCGGTTACGGCTCTGTATTCTTTTTCCTTGTGGCGATTCTGCTCTTTGGTGCAGCGGTATTTTTGTTGTCCCGAAAGGCTCGGGAATTGGATGAGCTGCGGAAAGGCGCCGCCGCCATTCGTAAGGGGGATCTCGGCTACCGCCTGCCGGAGCTGCGCTGTGCCGAATACCAAAAACTGGGCGAGGATCTGCAAGCCATTGGCGAAGGCCTGCAAAACTCCGTAAGCGAAAAGCTGAAGGCGGAGCGGATGAAAACAGAGCTGATCACCAATGTTTCCCACGACCTCAAAACGCCCCTGACCTCCATGATCAACTACGTGCAGCTCCTTTCGGACTTGGAGCTTTCTCCCGAGGAAGCGGTTGACTACGTGAAAATTTTGGAGAAGAAAAGCCAGCGGCTGAAAACCTTGACCTCGGATCTTTTTGATATTGCCAAGGTTCAAAGCGGCAATGAGGATATTGCCATGGAGCCCATCGATATTTCCCTGCTGGTGCAGCAAAGCTTAGGAGAACACGATGCCGAGATTCAAAAGGCGGAGTTGCCCTTCTGTGTTCAGATCGAAAAAGAGCTTTGTGTTCGTACCGATGGACGAAAGATGTCTCGGGTTGTCGGCAATCTCATTGAAAATGCGCTGAAATATGCCATGGCTCATACCCGGGTATTTGTGACCGTGGCTGCCCGGGACGATGAAGTGATGCTGGAATTTAAAAATATTTCGGCCTATCCTTTGGACTTTGACCCCGAGGAGATCACCGACCGCTTTGTCCGCGGCGATCAATCCCGCAGCGAAGAGGGCAACGGCCTTGGCCTTGCCATTGCTAAAAGCTATACCGAAGCCTGCGGCGGTACCTTCCGCCTTTCCGTAGACGGCGACCTTTTTAAAGTTGTGATCCTCTTCCCTGCATATCAAGGAAAATAAAAACAGGACCTCTCTGTGATCCTAGCAGAGAGGTCTTTCCTATGCAGATTTTATGATAAAAATTTAAACTATACAGAAACGTCGGGAGGGGGTATAATTTGTATATGCACTAGTCAACGAAAAGTAGACATTTCAAAAGGGGAAAATACCCCAACGGGATAAATCGCAAGATCGCCCAACCTGTAATGGGAAGGGCAGGGAGAGAAATTTTCCCTGTGGAAGCCGGTGTGAATCCGGTGCTTAACCGCTAGCCGTATTGCGAAAGTCTGTACAAGATAGGGCGAAAGCCGCCATTGTGGGAATCCATGAGAAGGTTGTGTACAGGTGCAGAGGGAATCCTCGAGATCGCTAAGCCGGAAGACTTGATCCATGTGATAGAAAGAAGAATATCGATTTTGTGGAAATAAGGCGGCCGCAAAGTTACGTTTTTTTAAATGTAGCTTTGCGGTCTTTTTTATTTTATCGGTGCACAAAGTCCTTGCTGCGCACCGGGGTCTCAACGTCACTCATAGAATTTTTATCTGGAAAGGATGGAAAAGGATCATGAACAGGAAACTTATCGTTCTGATCTCCGTGCTGATCAGCGTATTCGCTTTCAGCGCCGGTATTTTCGCTGCCGAACCCACCCCCTGGGACGGCACCGTAGATACCAGTTGGTACAGTACGGACAAAACAAGCTTTGAGCTTAATGATGCAAAGCAGCTTGCCGGGTTGGCAGTAATTGTCAACGGCACTGCGGAGGGAATCTCCAAAGATGATTTTACAGGAAAAACCGTTACCTTAACGGCGGATCTGGATCTTGGCGGCGTACAGGCAGCCGATGGCACCTGGAGCGGCAAAAGCTGGAACCGCATCGGCTATGGTATCAATAGCTATACGGCTCCCGTCGGCTTTAACGGTACCTTTGACGGCAACGGCAAAGAGATTCGCAATCTCTATATGAACGTTTCCAGCACTTATCAGGGCCTCTTTGGTGCCATTGGGGAAAAAGCCGTGGTCCAAAAGGTCAATATCGCTTCCGGTTATGTGAAATCCACCCAAGGCAGTGTTGCCGGGGTGATTGGTATGGCTGCAGACGGCGCTGCCGTTTACAATTGCTCTAACCGGGCGGAAATCACCGGTGGGAACTATGCCGCCGGGATCGTCGGCTATTTCTCCGGCTCCAAGTGCACCAACGGCAATGCTCTTACCTATACCGGCAGTGATCTGTGGAACTGCGTAAACTACGGTAAGATTACCTGTACCGCTACGTATGCCGGGGGTGTTTCCGGTTATTTTATCGGCGTAGCGAAAAACTGCTATAACCGCGGGGAAGTCATTGGGAAAGGCCAAGTTGGCGGCTTGCTCGGCTTTGCCGTCTTTGGTGGTAGTCAAAACGGTCACGGCGCAGCCTTGATCAACTGCTACAACGCCGGTAAAGTGACGGATGGCCTTGGTATTGCCGGCCGCGGTAAAGGACAGACGTGGGTGAAAGGTGCCAATATCACCGCAAATAATACCTATTGGTTAAAGGGCACGGCAGAAAATTGCGCATTGGATCAAAGCAAAAAACCGATGACCGTTGCCGGTGCTTCGATTTGCGAATCCGAAGCCGATATTGATCTCGGCGCGGCTTATACCAAAGTGGATGGCAAGATCATGCTCAAATGGGAGCAAAAGGACAGCAACGGCAACTATCAATACGATGCCGAAAAACAGGGTCTTGCCATAGATAACGTAAAAATCGCCAATGGCTCCATTGAAATTACCCTGAACAAGCTTCTTTCCTATACTCCGGTGTTTGCCAAGGATTTTGGGGTAAAAGTAACCAAGGAAGTTTCCGGCGAAGCCGCTGTCGATTATGACCTGGCTCTCACCGATTCTACCTTAGGGACAACGAATCAAGCCACGGTGCTTACGCTGAAATTCAAAAAGCTTCCCGGGGAATTTAAAGATTTCACCCTTCACTTTACCGTAAGCTTTAACGGCAAAGATACCAAGGCAGATCTTTTTGTTCCCATGAGCGTCCTCTGGACGGATTACGCCGCTACGGAGTTCGCCGGGGGCAGCGGTACCGTTGCCGATCCTTATCGCATCGAAACCGCGGAACAGCTTGCCAAATTGGCGGTGGATGCCCAAAAGGGCGAAAGCTATTCCGGAAAATATTTTAAACAGACGGCGGATATTGACCTTACCCAGTCTACCGTTGCCGGCAACGGTGCCAAGCTCCATTGGGTTCCCATTAAGAGCTTTATGGGCAGCTTTGATGGCGACAATCATAAAATTTCCCATATGACGATTCGTTGGGATGACCCGGATAGTGCCTCTGTTGGGCTTTTTGGCCAGGTTTCCGGGGTTGGTGATTACGATATCCAGTGCAGCCGCCTCAACAATATCTATTTGGATGCGGTAGATATTAAGGTGGATTCCAATGAGATTAGCGGTGTTGTCGGTGCTTTGGCAGGGAGAACCTCTCGCAGCTACATCCGCAACTGCCACGTTCTTTCCGGTGATATTACCGTAGAAGGGGCAAAACGCAGCTATGCCGGGGGTCTTGTAGGGCGTTTTCTCCCCAATGCCAATGGCTACGGCGGTGAATTGACCCGCTACGTCATCGGCTGTTCCTCCGGGGCAAATGTCACGGCTCCGGGGATTGTTGGCGGCCTTATTGCCGGTGCCACCGATAATAGCTCCTATTCCGGCGGTGTTGTAAGAGGGAATGTCCTGATTAAGGATTGCTCTGTTACCGGTAATCTTACCAGCAACACCGTGGCTAGCGAGGGTATTTTAGGCGGTATTGTCGGTGATGCCCAGAGAAACCTTGATTTCCGGATGGAAAATTGCTACTTCGCCGGCTCCGCACAGTGCGGAACGGATATGTACCATGTCGGCGGTCTTGTCGGGAGCAGCGCTGCCGATGCCACCTATACCACCAACACTGTCTATGAAAATAACGCTGTGCTCTGCGATAAGATTACCGGTTCCATGAAAGCCGGTTATTCCGCCGGCCGTGTTGGCGGTGTTGCCAGCACCAATGGGGAAAATCTTCCCGTTGTTTTCAAAAACAACTATGTTCTCGATACCATGTATCTTCTTACCATGGTGATTCCCGGAGATGGTGGCGATAACTACACCGGTACGGCCAAAACCGCTGGGGACTTTGCCGAACAGACTACCTGGGATGCTCTCCATTTCGATATGAGCGAATCCGGTCTTTGGACTTGGGATGCTGCTACAAAACGCCCGGTGCTCAAAGGGGTTTCCGGTGATTTCAAGGCCGTTTACGGCATTGAATTCTTTGAACAGCCGGTAGACGGCACCGTCTACGGCAACCGTGCAACCACCTTCTATGTGGAATCTGCCGGCGGCTGCGGCGAGCATACCTATCAGTGGCAGCTCAGTGCTGACCAGGGGGCTACCTGGATTACTCCTCTTACCGTAAAAGCCAAAGAGCGCGTTTTTGAATATCAGGCTCCGGTGTCTCAGGATGGCTGGTTGGTTCGCTGCGAAGTCACCGACGAAGTCGGCACAAAGGCCTACAGCGATAGCGCCGTTCTCCATGTGTTTGACAATGACTACGATGTCACCATGGGGGCAAATGCCCTGTATCGGTATTATCAGAAAAACGGTGCCACGGTAATGACTACGCCGGTGGCTCTGTACAGCTATGACAACACCCTTGGCGATATCAAATTTAACCTCCCCTATGCCGGTATCTATCAGCAGAGCGAAGGCAAAGATGACGGACGTACTGCCTGGGCAATTCTGGACAGCATGGCTCAGGGCTATTCTCCCTTGCTTTACGATAAAGGAAACGGCGAGGTTGCCGACCTTATTTCCTCTGCTCTGGATGGCCAGACCGCCCAGGGCACCGGTGCTTTCATTCCGGAAGTCTATCGTAACGCCGATAAAAAGTATGTCAATAACGGTTACAACATTGAATCCAATGTATATTATTTCCTCGCCTTAGATACCTTCTTCAGTGGCGAAGAATGGGATAATACTTCGGAAACAGCGGGCCGCACCGCTGCCTTCCACTACCTTACCGGCCTGGTAAATGATATGAGTGACGTCGAAGGCGGTAAATACTTCCTTTCCATGACAAAATACGGCGGCACCAGAGATGAATTGGGCGGCTCTTATGCTGCAATGAAAGCGTTGGCGGTTAACGCAGATTTTGCCGTTGCCATGGCCAGAGTTGCCGATGATGAAGTTCTTGGCAAAGAAGCTCTTTCCAATATGTATGGCGTTCTCGCCATGCTGGAAGATAAATACGATAACGGCGGTATGAAAATCGCTCAGGACGGTGTAAGCACTCAGGCGCACTATCTCTCGGCTCTTATTGCCGGGGCAAACGCCACTTCCAGTAAATCCAAGGCTGCCCATTACATGGAAAAAGCCGAGGAAGTTTTCCTCCAGATCTCCCTTGCCCAAGCCAAAGATGGCGGCTATGCCGCAACCTATACCGAAGGCTCTTTGGCAGATACCAGTGATGGTGCTACCACCGCTGCAGTAATGATGGCCTTTGCCGATTATGCAAAGGGCAGAAGCATCCTTGGGGAAATGAATTTTGACAGCACCGCAAAAGATATGATGGAAGCAGATCTCGCTGCCATTGAGATTCCCGAAGAAGCGGCTGCCGACCTTACTTTGGTTACCGCCGGGAGAAACGGCTCTGTGATCACCTGGGCTTCCTCCAATGCCGATGTGATCGGTACCGACGGTAAGGTGCATCGGGGTGAAACCGATGTAACGGTAACTCTTACCGCAACGGCTTCCTTAAAGGGAGAAACTCTTTCCAAGACTTTTGATGTTTTCATTCCGGCTGCCACGGTTGCCGGCGGTGACGATGTACGGAAAGATGCCGCAACCTTGACTCTTTATCCGGAATATCTCACTGATATCCCCGCAGAATCCCTGCCCACCGAAGGGGCAAACGGTACCACCATCACCTGGAAATCCTCGAATCCCGATGTGATCTCCAATGATGGTAAAGTGACCCGTCCCGCCCTTGGCAAAGAAGCTGCCATGGTCACCATGACGGCAACCGTAGCCAAAGGCGATGCTGCTAAGGATGTTTTCTTTGATATCAAGGTATGGGAAACCGTAGATACCGCCACCAACGAAGGTATGGTGAAGGAAACCTACTATCAGACCCGTGCCACCACCTATCGCAAAACTACTCTCAACGGT
Source organism: uncultured Bacillota bacterium (assembly GCA_934702375.1). Lineage (GTDB taxonomy): Bacteria > Bacillota > Dehalobacteriia > UBA7702 > UBA7702 > UBA7702. The sequence continues at coordinate 88,920 of CAKUYE010000010.1, forward strand.
TATTGGGATGCCTGGACGGCTTATGCTGCCCTTGGGGAAGATGTTGCCAATCTGAATCTCATCTACGACCAATCCAATATTACCGCAACTCAGCGCGGTGCCAATATTTTGGCTCTCGTGGAATTGGGCTATAACCCCTACAACTATGATGGCAAAAACTACGTGAAGGAATTGACCGATGCCGGTCTTGGCGGAACCTGGTCGGAACCGGTCTTCAATGTTCTTGGTGCCGATGCCGCCGGTATCCGTGCCAATAAACCGATCTCTGCGGTCATTGACTGGACAAAGAACTTTGGCATGGGCCCCGATATCGGTGGTTGGGCAGCGGTTGTCCTTGCCCACCATATGGGTGTGGATATTGTCGGTACTGCCGATGCCAAGGTATTTGTAGAAAATGTTGCAGAAAACATGACCAAAGGCCTTTCCGGGGAAGGTACCTCCACTGCCATTTCCAAAGGCTGCGTTGTGCAGGGGCTAACTGCCTTGTATAAAGCAGGTTATACCGGTACCGAGGTAAGCGGTGTTTCCGGTTTGAACGTGATCACCGATACTCCTTGGGTCAATAAGGGTGAAAATTTCGATGCCGTTCCTTCCATCTACAACACGGTAAAAGGTTCCTTTGGCGGCACCTCCTATACCTATGAATTGGCACTTTTCATGTGCGATCTGTATAACGTATATTACGGGGATCGCAACGTAAGCTGGCTGGAATGCGGCATTACCAAGGCCAAATTAGATGCTCAGGTAGCCAAAGCCAATGCTATCTTAGCCGATGAAGCCGAATACGATGCCGCTTCCGTGAAGAATATTAAAGCGGCTTTGGATGGAGTGAGCGCCATTTCCGAAGACCGTCTCAATGCAAAAATTGCCGATTACGGTGAAGAATACTACGCATTGTACGATGCCGTACGTTATGCCAAATTGGCAGGTCAGAGCGAAATGGATCAGGCTGCTGCCGATAAGGTTGCGGAACAGATCAACGCTCTGAA
>CAKUYE010000011.1 GCA_934702375.1 uncultured Bacillota bacterium
AATTTCGGGAAGCATCCATGATAAAGAGCTAATTATTCAATTTAAATCTCGGTATCCAGAATACTGGGTACATATCATTTTATGGTGCGATCTTTCTTGACTTTTGCTCTTCCTTCGCGTATAATGTTTATAGAAACAGGCAGCCATTGGTCTGCCTCAAAGGTCACAATTTTATCATTTTCACTAAAATGACTATTGCAATCTTTGGTCGGGTGCAACGGTCATTTTTTCTTTGTCTATAAGGATTTCCATATTAGGATTTTCCTTTTAGTAAGAAGAGCATCATTAACATGATATCCAAAGAGATAAACAGTAATGTCAACTCATTCATAACCATCACCGCCTTCTTGATGATGGCAGACCGATCGGCTTGACCTGTTATTGAAGATACTATCTTCAATGATAACATTATACCAGAAATTTTCCTGAAGTGCGAGGGTAAATTCCCCGCATTATTTTTTTCAGAGCTTTCTTTAGCAGCGGCTTTGGTTTTCTTGACGGAAGACGGATTTATGGTATAATATTTTTAGTAGGAAGATTGACCGGATGGCTCTGCTTTTGCCCGGGCCATTTTCCTGTTTTTTTATGTATTTAAGATTCCGGTATAAAGATTTTATTCTTTTTTAAGACTTTTCTTATTCTTTTTTCATCTTCACCTGCTATACTGAGAATTGTAAAAAGGATCTCGAGAAAACGTTTTCTCAAACAAAAAAAGGAGGATGATCTTATGAAATCCAACCGCATTTCCAAAAGAATGAGCCGTGCCATTGTTTGCGGCCTTGTGGGCGTTTTGCTCCTTTCGGTTTCGGTGTTTGCCGCCTACGGCAGCGCCAGCGGCTACGGCAAATATAAAGAAGCCGTGACCTCACTGATTACCGATACGAAAAACGCTACCATGAAATTGTCTCAAACCATTACCTATGACGGTGAAGTTACTTACAAAAATGTCAGCATCACCAAGATGGACGGCACCAACGGCAGCACCCATACGAAAGAGGTAAGTAAAGACAAAAGCTACAACTATGAAAACTGGTATTCTTCCGTAAATGGTCAAGCCATTCAGTTCTCCGCCGGAGATAACTATTATAACACTTGGGACGACGATTATTTTGCCAACCCCTTTGGGGAAAGTGAGTATTCCGATAAAATCGTGAAATTCACCTCACTCCTTGCCGATACGGTATTGGGGGATTTAAAGAACAATTTCGTACTGGTCAACAGCGAAAAAGGTTTTCACACGTATTCTCTGGATCTTACCGCAGACCAAATGCCCGCTTTGGTCAATGCCGGTCTTGACTTGATGTTGGTTTCTGCCGGTACCAATACCGGCTACACTATATATGAAGACAGCGACAGCACACTGAAAGACTACTACGAAAAGAATCATGACGAAGCTTTGCCGGAAGACTTTTTTGAAAAAGTCAACGGTTCCGACGCTCCCGGTTCGTATTATGATATTTATGATGATACCTGGGAGGAAATGAACAACTATTATGATAACCTCTTGGAAGAGAATTACGACGGCAATGGTATTATGTACGTGAAAGCCGACGGTACCTATGAAATGTTTGACGATTATTCGGTTTATTGCCGTACCCACGAAATGTACGGTAACAGCATCACCGATTATCTGGGCGCCAATGCCATCATGTCCAAAGCAACGATGAATGTGACCTTTGATGACAACAATCGTATTGTCGAAAACGACGGTACCGTTTACTTTGAACAGACCGACAAAGACGGTACAAAGCATACTTTGGAATATACCCTTCGTTTGGACATCGCCGATTACGGCACCACAAAGGTCACTCCCTTTGATACCGGAGACCGTGTGAATTACGACGATGTCGTAAACGAAGTAGATTGTTTCAACGAAAATGAGTCAAAATAACGAGGAACCGCCGATGGATACGGAAAAGGTATTAGAAATCAATCATCTGGTTAAAAAATATAAAAACGGCCGTGGGGTCAACGACATCTCCTTCTCGATTCGAGAAGGGGAGGTCGTTGGCCTTTTAGGCCCCAATGGCTCCGGTAAAACGACGATTATGAAGTGCATCATAGGCTTCCAGCGTTACGATTCCGGGAGCATACAGGTTTTTGGAAAAGACCCCGGGGAGGATATCGAAGGAGTGCTGAGCCGTGTGGGCAGCCTTATTGAGCAGCCTGCTCTTTACGAAAACCTTACGGCAATGCGGCAGCTGAAAATGATGGCGCGGTATTATCCCGGGCTGGACCCTCAATGTGCAGAGATGGCACTGAAAAATGCCGGCCTTGAGCGGTATGGCAATGAAAAGGTGCGCCGCTATTCTTTGGGGATGAAGCAGCGTTTGGGGATTGCCCTGGCATTGCTTTCCGACCCGGATTTTGTGATTCTGGATGAACCGGGAAACGGTCTGGATATTGAGTCTACCGTGGAACTGCGCAACTCCATTATTGCTCGGGCAAAGGAAAAAGGCAAGACCTTCCTTGTGTCCAGTCATCAGGCCGATGATATCGAAAAAGTCTGTGACCGCGTCATCATTATTTATGACGGTGCTCTGATTGATGATGTTTCCGTAGAGGAAGCTTTACGCCGCAGTCCTTCCTTGGAGGATTACTTCCTGATGCGTATTCGTGCGGAGAAAACCGGCACGATGCCGGGGAAAGGCGGTGATGCCATATGCTGAAGGCGGCTTATCTCAACGAACTGGAAAAGCTGGTTTGTCGTAAAAAATATGTGGTCTTTCTCGTATTGGATCTGGTATTTTGCCTTCTCACCGCAGTAGCCCAGTTGTTGGCAGAGATCTTTGCCAAAGGAGTGGTCTCCACCTTTTCGCTTTTTGACGGAATGCTGTTAAATGGCTTTACCTTTTATTCCATGGTATTTTTACCCTTTATTCTTTTGATGGGCTGTACCGATCTTTTCAGCGGGGAGTATCACGATCTTTCCATTCGCATGGTATTTCAGCGGCCGGTGGCGCGGTGGAAGCTCTTTCTCGCCAAAAATGCCGCCATTTTTACCGTTGTTTTGGCTTATATGGCGGTGCACTTTGTCTTTTTAGTCGTCATTAAGGCCGTTTTCGGGCAGACCTTTGCCGGTACGTTCTATGCTCTGGCGGCATATCTCATCGATATCCTGCCTTTGTTAGTGGTGTTGTTCTTCTTTGCCTTCATTCATCAGCTGGTACGCTCCTCGGGGTCGGCGGTAGCCCTGTCCGTTGTAGCATACTTGGTGATATTCTTTATCGGTCGCTACGTATCCTTTGCTTCGGGCCTTGTGTTTACGGAGTTTATCGGTTGGCACAGCCTGTGGCTTGGGGTTATGCTGCCCCTGCCGGTGCTGCTGCCGAAAATCGGCATCGTTTTGGGTACGGCAATCATCCTTTATTGTGCTGCCTATGAACTGTTTCAGCGGAAAGAGATCTAAATGCATCGTTTAAAAACACGCTTTGCAATTACATATATCACGGCCATTGCTGCGTTTCTGCTCCTTACCGTTGTGATTACCGCTCTGGTGGTGTTTGTTTTTCTTGTGCGTCATGGGGAGAGAGTTTACACCTTTTTTGATGTACCCGGCTCGTTTTTGCACCTCAACGGTGCGATGCTGCTGCCTTATCTCCTGCTGTGGTTGTTGCTTTTGATTCTGGCAGCGGTTTCTATCGGCGCATTTTTACTCTCCCGGCTCCATCACAAGGTCACCATGCCCATTGAAGATCTGCGTATTGCCACCGACTATATCAGCAACGGGGAATACGATGCCGATATCATCGGCGGGGAGGATCTGGAAATCAATGACCTCTGCCGTTCCCTCGATAAAATGCGCCTGCGCCTCAAGGAAAAAACCGCAACGGAAGCGGCCATCATGGCCGACCGCAATTTGCTCATAGCCAATATTTCCCATGATATGCGTACGCCTCTAACAACAATCCGCGGCTATTTGCAGGCCATTGAGGATGGCGTTGCCCAAACGCCGGAGCAGATCCAAAATTGCTACGACTATATCAAAGCCAAAACGGAGTTTCTGGAATTTCTGGCGGCGGATATGTCGGAATATTCCGATCAGGAATCCGGCCGGCTCCGCTATTGCTTTGAAGATGTGGAGCTTTGCGGTTTTCTGCGGGATATGGCTGCGGAGTACGGAGAGGATACGGCATCCAAGGGCTTTGAATTTTCCATCTCCATCCCCGAGGAAGAAGTGTATCTCCGGGCCGATCGTTATCGCCTCCAACGGGTGCTGCAAAATGTGCTGTCCAATGCCATTAAATACAATAAACCCGGCGGGCGGATTGATGTTTCTCTGGAAGTAACGCCCCCCTATGCCTATATTTGCGTTGCCGATAGCGGCATTGGGGTTGCCGACGAATCTCTGAAAAAGGTATTCGACAGCTTTTACCGGGAGGACAGCTCCAGAGGAAATGTCAGCGGTCACGGTCTTGGCCTGGCCATTGCCCGACAGATCGTAGAAGCCCACAAAGGCAAAATATGGATGCAGAGCAAAGAAAATGAAGGAACTCAGGTCTTTCTCTGCTTTCCGTTGGCAGAGGAACTGCACACAAAACACGCCTGAGTACAGAGAAGGGGAAAGCCAATGAAATTATTGATTATTGAAGATGATCTCAGCATTGCTGAGCTGGAAAAAACGTATCTGGAATTCTACGGCTATCAATGCGATATCGCCGGCGACAGCGATCAGGGCCTGAAAATGTTTCGGGAAAATGAAGATTACGGTCTGGTCCTTGTCGATGTGATGCTGCCCGGCTCCATGGATGGTCTGGGTCTTTGCAAGGCCATTCGCAGTGACTCCGATGTCCCTCTGATCATCGTTTCCGCCAAAACCGACGATGCCGATAAAATTGCCGCCCTGGGCCTGGGCATCGATGATTACATCACCAAGCCCTTCAATGCCGGGGAGCTGGTGGCCCGAGTAAAGGCTCATATTTCCCGGTACGAAACCCTCACCAGTAAGGATCATGCACCCCAGAAAAAGAGTGTGATTGAGATCCGGGATATCGTGATTGAAAAGGAAGGCCATAAGGTTTTTGTTCACGGCAAAGAGATCAAATTTACCGAAAAGGAATATCAACTGCTCCTTCTCATGGCCGAGCATCCCGATATCGTTTTCTCTAAGGATCAGATTTTCGACCGTATCTGGGGCATGGACTCCATTGGCGATATCTCCACCGTAACGGTGCACGTAAAGAAGGTAAGGGATAAGCTGGAGTCGGCGGATCATGGGAGTTTGAAGCCGTATATTGAGACTGTGTGGGGGGTAGGCTACCGCTTCCGCTCATAAGCACGCTAAATCACTGATACTCGGCAAACCTTTCGAACTCCGAGCTTGCAGGTACAAGGAGTACACTGCAAACTCGAAGTCCGAAATGTTTACCGAGTCTAAGCGATTTATCGCGCTTAGAGATACTTTGCGCAAAATCTCTGCGCGGCAGCTTCCGGGTACAAGGAGTACACCTCCACCTGCCCCACAGAGCTTTTACCCAATTAAAGCCATTTATCGGCTCCATAGCTATGTTTTTCGTTTCCGGGCGTGCTAAATGCACAGCTTGCGCAGCAGTTTCCGGGTACAAGGAGTACACCTCCAACTACTGCACAAATCTTTTACAAGATTCAGCACATTTATCCCACCCTCGCCCATATCTAGTTTCTTGTGTGGTGAGCCTGCAAACTCGAAGTCCGAAATGTTTACCGAGTCTAAGCGATTTATCGCATTGCGAAGCAATGCAAAATGGCTTCGCCTTGAGGAGAAGCTGGCGGCGTAGCCGACTGATGAGGTGTCGCGAAGGGTGCATCGAAATGATATGAAAATAGTAATTGCGGCGTGAGACGTATCTTTGAAAGGTACGCCTCACGCCGCAGTTTGTTTTATGATATCAATTATGCTTTACCGTCACGCCACCTCATCCACCGCAAGCGGTCCCCCTTCCCCTCAAGGGGAAGGCATGCGTAGCAGGCACTTTGTATGAAATCAGATACTTTTCGCGACGGTGTAACATTTATCGCGAAGCATCGCAAAAGTATCTGCGGCGCACCAACCCGCGGTACAAAACCACCTCCGGGTGGGATAAACGGTTTTAATCGGGTAAAAGATTCCGGTATTGGGAGCGAAGTATACAAGGCGTATCTGAAGCCTCCCGATGCCGGGAGATTTTGCCCGATTACAATCGTTTAGCGCGCCCGCAACGAAAACCACCGCCGACGCACTGCCCTAAAAATCCCCAAGAAGCTAAAACCAAACTTTAGTTATTCACGACTAAGCTAAAACTGTACCCATTGCCCCTTGCATTATCAATAAACCTCGGCAAAATCGCCGTATTCGTGGAGGACACCGCATGAAGAAGATACACCGCGCCGGGATGGAGCCGGGCATTGAGCTTGTTCAGCGATGCACTTTGCCCCGGCTGGGCTTTGGGGTCGTAGTCGCCATAGGCAAAGCTCCAGAATACGCTTTTCATATGAAGGCTGTTTACAATGGCCAGGGAGCGCATGCTGTAGATCCCGGCAGGGAAACGGAAAAGGGTCATTTCATAGTCGTATTTGTTTCGGAGGATGTTTTGGAGCTTTTCAATATCGTTGCGCTGGGCATCCAGACTCAAAGAGGGCATACCCTTTGCCGGGTGGGCGCAGGTGTGGTTGCCGATCACATGGCCTTCGTCGATCATTCGTTGTACCAATCCGGGGTTGTGCTCTACAAAATCCAGGGTAACAAAGAATACGGCTTTGACCTCTTTTTCCTTTAATGTATCGAGGATTCGAGGAGTATAGCCGTTTTCGTAGCCTTCGTCAAAGGTCAAATAGATGGTTCTGGGTTGATCCGGACCGATGCTCAGCAGATTGTAGCTGTCGCCATAGGCATTTTGCACCCGAATAGGCTCTGCGGGACGGTTCAGGCTGTCGTAGCCGCCGCCGAACCAGTATTCATTGACCTTGTTGGATTCGTTCATGATCGCACTGTCGCTGATAGTCGTGGCTTTGTAATCCTGTACATTAAGACCGTTGAAATCCTTGGCAAAGCGCACGAGGATTGCTGCAACCTGGCTTCGTGTCGAGGCTTGACCCGGCATCAGCCGCAGCACATTGTCGTCAAAGCTGCCGTAAATGATTTTGTTGCCCACAGCCCATTCCATGGCTTCTGCAGACCATGAAGCGACTTCGGCTTTATCTGCAAAGTTATCCAGGGTTGCGGCATTGGCCGGTGTTCCCTTCATGGCTGCGGTGTAGTAGCCGTAGATGATCTTAACCATTTGCTCTCTGGTCACGGCGATATTGGGGCCGAAGGTACCATCGGGAAATCCTTCCACGATCCCCTGTTCGGTGCTCCACCGCACCGCCGGGGCATAGTAGCTGCTGTTATCTACATCGGGGTAAGCAGCGCTTTCGCTCACCGCCGGAGAGCCTGCCATACGATAGATCACCGTAACCAGCATTGCCCGGGTCATGCTGTCCTTAGGGGCAAAGGTGTTGGCGGCAGTGCCGTAAAAGAAATGGTTGGCATAGGCATTGTAAACATCGTTGTAATACCAGGCATTTTTTGTTACGTCATTAAAGGGACGCCCCATCTCCTTAGCGGCGATCCCCACCGGCAGAGCTAAAAGCAATGCCGAAAGGATGAGCATCGTTACGAAATACTTTAGCTTGTTCATCATCTTCTCCTTATTTGTTTTTGATGTTATAATGAAATCATAATGCAAAATATGGAATTTGACAAGGGATTGGGAGTAGATTTAAGATTAATTTAATATTTTGATAGGGAAAAAAACCTTGACTCTGCCGTTGCGTCATAGCGTATTCTTATATCCGGAGGTGGTACCGATGCCTACCGTCAATGGCAGGAAAAATCATCCGGCCGTGACTCGGAAAAAGAGGCGGCAATCCGGGCCGAGGCAGATGCCATCTTTGCGGCCTTTGCCGCTGCTATGGATAAGGACCCCGGTTCTTCTGCCGTACAATCTTTGGTAAAAGACTGGCAGGCTCATATTACAATGCATTACTATACCTGCACCAAAGAGATCCTGAAATGTTTGGGGCAAATGTATACCGCCGACGACCGTTTCCGCGAAAATCTGGATCGCTTCGGAGATGGGGTGGCAGGGTTTGTTGCCGAGGCGATAGCTATATACTGTCGGGTACGCTAAATAGCTGATACTCGGCAAAATCCTTTGCCACCGACGAAACACATACGTCTTAGTATAGTATTTCGCCGCTGCCAAAGGAGTTTTACCGAGTCTAAGCTATTTATCGCACCCTTCACGGATAATGAATGTTGTACGTATGCACAAGGAAGCATCGCGAAGGCGATGCGAATAAATGGCTTCTCCTCGAGGAGAAGCTGTCGGCGCAGCCGACTGATGAGGTGTCGCGAAGGGTGCATCTGTATTTTGTGTAAATCGTAATTGCGGCGTAGAGAGTATCTTTTAACGATAGGCTCTGCGCCGCAGTTTGTTTTATGATATCAATGATGCTTTACCGTCACGCCACCTCATCCGACGGTTAACCTTAGGAAATGCCGCAGGCATTTTCAAGGATAACCTAGTGCCCTTCGGAGCCAATGCCGAAGGCATTTGCCCGAAAAGGCCGACAGCTGCCGCTGCCACCTTCCCCTCAAAGGGGAAGGCATGTGTAGCAGGTACTTTGTACGCAAAAGTTCCTTTTTGCGACGGCATAACGTTTATTGCGAAGCATATCAAAAGTTACTGCGGCGTACAACGTCGCGGTGCAACATAACTCCGGTTGCGATCAATGGCTTTAAATTGTTAAATATGGCTCGGGACGTGCAGCCGGTATACAAGAGGTATCCGGCTGTGCGGCACGAGACAGATTTGGCGATTTACAGCCATTCAGCGCGACCGCAACGCAACCCACCGCCGACGCACCCACCCAAAAACCCAAAAACCAAAAAAACAAAACCCTACCCATCACTACTTATTCATGTTATAATAAACAAAACCACTATAAAAAACAGGAGACCCCCACAACATGGATAAATTTCAAGCGCTCAAATCCTATTTCGGCTATCAGGAATTTCGCCACAGTCAGGAGGAGATCATTGATGCCATCCTTACCCATCGTGATGTTCTCGGCGTAATGCCCACCGGCGGCGGCAAGTCCATTTGCTATCAGCTGCCGGCGCTGTTGATGCCCGGGATCACCATTGTGATCTCGCCTCTGATTTCTTTAATGAAGGATCAGGTCGGTGCTTTGAAGGCCGCAGGGATTCCCGGCGCTTTTATCAATGGCGCTCTAACGCCTTCTCAAACGGAAACAGTGATCCAGCGGGCGGAAAATCATGCTTACAAATTGATCTATGTGGCGCCGGAGCGTTTGCTGATGCCCCGGTTTTTACGTTTCTGCGAAAAAGTGGATATTTCCTTTGTTGCCGTGGATGAGGCCCATTGCGTTTCTCAGTGGGGCCATGATTTTCGCTCGGCTTATCTTGCCATTGGTGATTTTATCGCGGCCTTAAAGCAGCGCCCGGTTTTGGCGGCCTTTACTGCCACCGCCACCGAGGAGGTGCGCAGCGATATCCAACGGCTTTTGGGGTTGGCTGATCCGGCAGTGTTTATTTCCGGTTTTGATCGTCCCAACCTCTATTTTGAAGTGCGCCATCCCAAAAGTAAATTCGATGAGCTGCGGCGGATTTTGGATACACATGACCATGCCAGCGGCATCGTTTACTGCGCAACCCGAAAGGGGGTCGATGAGGTCTGTGCACGGCTTTCTGCTCTGGATTATGCCGTGACCCGGTATCATGCCGGTTTAAGCGATCGGGAGCGAAAGCAGAATCAAGATGATTTCCTTTACGATCGCCAAAGAATCATGGTGGCCACCAATGCCTTTGGCATGGGAATTGATAAATCCAATGTATCCTTTGTGATTCATTACAATATGCCGAAAAATCCTGAAAGCTATTATCAGGAAGCCGGCCGCGCCGGCAGAGACGGCAGCGATGCCGACTGTATTTTGCTTTACGATAAAAAGGATATCATAATCAACCGCTATTTTATCGATCATTCTTTTGGCGGAGAAGATATCGATGCCGAAACCGCCCAAAGAATGCGGGAAAACGAGCTGCACCAGTTGGATCAAATGATCCGCTATTGCACCACGGATCAATGCTTGCGGCGGATGCTCCTTTCTTATTTCGGTGAGGACGTGCCGGAGCATTGCGGCCATTGCGGCAACTGCGGCGGCGATTTTATTACGATGGACCGCACCGAAGAGGGACGTCTCGTTTTGGCTTGTGTGTCGGCAGTGCGCCAGCGGTTTGGCTTAAAGATGATTACCGATATCCTCCACGGCAGCCGCGGCAAGCGCATTTTAGAAATGGGGCTGGATGGCCTTTCCGTTTACGGTGCTCTGGCAAAGACGGCGACCTCGGAGATTAAAGATCTGATTCAGGATATGATTTTCGGCGGCTATCTGGCCACAAAGGAAGGGGAGTATCCGCTGCTTCTCCTGACGGAAAAGGGTTACCGCACGCTGGAAGAGGGAAACCCTGTTGAACTGCGGAAGCGCCGTTGTGATGAAGAAGAGGCAGCTGAAAAAAAGCCGAAAGAAAAGCATACCGTTACCGCCGACCCGGATATGGCGCTGTTTGAGGTCCTGCGCCAAAAGCGTCGGGAGATTGCCGAAGCCGAGGGAGTTCCGGCCTTTGTGGTCTTTTCCGATGCTACTTTGAGAGATATGTGCGCCAAACGTCCTCAAAATGAAGAGGAAATGCTGGAGGTTTCCGGCATCGGCAAGGTGAAGCTTCAACGGTACGGCGCCGATTTTCTGCCCTTGCTGGCAACTGCGGTGGCTTTGCCTGCGGAGGAAGAACCCGTATTCACCACAGAGGATTCCGCAGCTGCCTCGACGCCAAAAGCCTGGGAGCTGGCGCGAAAGCTCACCGATGAGGCCGTACCTCGTTTGTTGACGGAAGAAGAGCAGACCTGGGAAGCCAATATGGAAGTAGGAGAGGCCGACGATGCCCACTTGCGGCTTTTGTGGCACAGCAATGTGCCGGGGAGCTTTGCACCGGAAAGTATCATGCTCAGCGCCGTTCAGGCCAAGGAAAACCTTGGCTATACCGTGAAAAACGGTGTGGAATTGTGGCAGTCCGGCCAAAAGGCTCTGGCCGACAACGATATGCCGGAGCTGAACCGCATCAGCGCCTTGCTGTGGCAGGCGGTGAATCATGGGGAGAAAAACCCTGCGGCTCCAAGTTGGCGATATGTTCGTTACGAAAGCTGGGCTCAATATGCCGCTGCCGTTACGCTTCCTCCGCCGGAGCCGGTAGCTATGGAAAATTTGGAAGCGCGGATCTATGCCGGTTGGTTGGGGCAGATCATCGGCGGCGCTCTCGGTACGATGCTGGAGGGGTACACTACCGATGCCATCCGCAAAACCTTTGGCGAAGTTCACGATTATCTGCGCAAGCCCAGCACCTATAACGATGATATCACCTATGAGCTGGCCTTTCTGCGTGCATACGAAGCCTATGGCTCGGCGCTGACCTCCGGTGCCATTGCCGAAGAATGGATCGCTCTGATCCCGGCTGGCTGGTCTGCCGAGGAGCTGGCTCTGCGCAATATCCGCTGGGGGTTGATGCCCCCGGAAAGCGGACAATGGGGAAATCCCTTTGGTGAGTGGATCGGCGCCCAAATGCGGGGTGCGGTCTGCGGTTTGGTGGCTCCGGGAGATCCTGCCAAAGCCGCCCGTTTGGCCTGGCTGGATGGGGAGGTCTCTCACTTTGCCAACGGCATTTTGGGAGAAATTTTCAATGGGGTGCTGGTATCTCTGGCCTTTGTGGAAAAGGATGTGCGCAAGATTCTGCAAAGGGCCGCGGCGCTGATCCCTAAGGACAGCGAATACGCTGCGGTGTTGGCCTATGCTCTGAAAGCCTGTGCCGATGCAGAGACCTGGGAACCGGCCTGGCGTTTGTGCGAAAAGAGGCTGGAACGGTACAACTGGATTCATGCCTATCCCAACGCTGCGGCGGAGGTGGTGGCTCTGTGGTTTGGTGAGGGGGATTTTGACCGCACCGCCCATATCATTGCCATGGCCGGTCAGGATGTGGATTGCAACGCCGCCCAGATCCTGACGGTGATCGGTGTATTAAGAAGCATCAAGGGTATTGACTCTCGCTGGCGCGACCCCATCGGCGATACCCTACAAACCTATATGCGACGGGAGCGGAAGCTTTCCATTCGCCGTTTAGCCGCCCGCACCGCCGCTGCTGCAAAGAAAAGTCAATAAAAAAATGCCGATCCTCCGGTGGAAAATATCCCGGGGATCGGCGTTATTTGATTGCGGTAAGTTATTCCCAGTTTTTGCAGACATCGACCCAGCCGATGAAATTCTGGGCGTATTTTTCCATAGCGGGAATGGTCATTTCAATGGCGGAGTTGCTGCTGCCGCAGGCAGGAAAGACCGTTTCAAATCGTTTTAAGGATTCATCCAGATAAACATCGACGCCTTCGTTGATGCCAAAGGGGCAAACGCCGCCAATGCCGTGGCCGATCATTGCTTCCACTTCCTCCGGAGAGAGCATTTTGGCCTTGGTGTGGAAGGTTGCCTTATATTTTTTGTTATCAACCTTTGCGTCGCCGGCGACAACGATAAGGATTGCTTTATCTTCAATTTTAAAGGAGAGGGTTTTGGCAATTCTTTTGCCTTCCACGCCCACGGCAGCGGCGGCCAGCTCCACCGTGGCGCTGGAAACTTCAAATTCCAAAATCTTATCTTCCATATCCCATTGTTTAAAGTATTCACGAACTCGTTCGATCGCCATAATATTGTGCCTCTTTTCTCATTATTTCATCTTAATTATAGAAAAGGCAGTGGGTGCTGTCAAGGCGGATATTGAGAATATTTTACCAATTTTTTACGGAACTCGACAGGAACTGTCTTGAACCGCCGGGAAAAAAGTCTTAAAATAAAATAATAAAATGATTTTTCAGAGAGGATGGCAAAAATTGAGTAAAAAAGATTTTTGGTGGCAGGGGCTGTTTGCCTGTATGGTATTGGTGCCATCTTTCATTGGAATGGCAATGCTTTTGACCGATATTTCCGCCAGTGTAAAAATTGCTATTTTTGTGGTGTTGCTGGCCAATCTATGCCTTTTTGGGCTTGGTACCCAGCTTTCGTTGTTGGATAAGCTATTGGAAAAATATCCGCCGCGAACAAAGAAAAAGCCGGAGCGGGAGAAAAATCCAGTGCTGATGCAAGTGCCCCGGGAAGATACGCGCCAAAAGGAAATGCTCTCCAATATCTCCCATGAGATGAAAACACCTCTTACCACCATTTCCGGTTATGCCGAAATGCTGGCTTACGGCATGGTAGCGGCGGAGGATGTTCCCTCCATTGCCGGGAAAATGCTGGAGGAATCCCAGCGGATGCTTACGATGATCGAGCGAACCATGGAAAGCGCCCGGACTGTTTCGGCAGCGCCTCAGGATGCCGGCGAAAGCTTTGCCATGGATACGGCGGCCATGGAGTGCATCGCCCGGTTGGAACCGATGGCACAGGAAAAGAAAATCAATGTACAGCTGATCGGAGAAGGCATATTTCTTCACTGCCCCCGGGATGCCTTTGATCAGATCGCCTATAATCTCATTGAAAATGCCTTGAAATACACCCGCAGCGGCGGCCATGTTTGTGTGGAAATCAAAAAGATTCAGGGGAAAAAGACCCTGATCGTTCGGGACAACGGTATCGGTATCCCGGAAAAATATCTGGATCGCATCTATGAACGGTTTTTCCGAGGCGACCAAAGCCATTCCCGCCAGGTGGAAGGCAATGGCCTTGGGTTGTCCATCGTAAAAAATCAGGTAGATCTTCTCGGCGGGGATATTGCTATCGAAAGCGAAGTTGGCACCGGTACCGTTGTTATGGTAACGTTTCCCTGAGGAGCAATTCGGAATTTGTCGAAAAGCAACAGATTAAATATAGAAAAATTATTTTCTGCTGACGATACCGAAAATTTGTTGTAAACTATCTATGAAGGAGATTTTTTATGACGATTTTTAATTTTTTTACGCTGCTGGGCGGCTTGGCTCTCTTCCTTTTTGGGATGCAGGTAATGGGCAACGGCTTGCAGCGGGTTTCCGGCAGTAAGCTGGAACAAATTTTGGAGCGGCTCACCTCTACACCGCTAAAGGGCGTTCTTTTGGGCGCCGGGGTTACGGCGGTGATCCAATCCTCTTCCGCCACAACGGTTATGGTTGTGGGCTTTGTCAATTCCGGTATTATGCAGCTGAAGCAGGTTGTGGGCATCATTATGGGTGCCAACCTTGGCACCACGGTAACGGCATGGATTTTAAGTCTTACCGGGATCCAGGGGACAAGCTTTTTTATACAGCTTTGCAAGCCTACTTCTTTTTCGCCTATTTTAGCTTTTATCGGCGTAATTTTGCTGCTCTTTGCCAAGGGTGAAAAATCCAAGGATATCGGCACCATCTTTTTGGGCTTTACGGTACTGATGTACGGTATGGAATTCATGTCCGGAGCGGTGGAGCCTTTGGCAGAAAACGCTGCCTTTGCTTCCCTGCTGGTGAAGTTCTCCAACCCGATTTTGGGCATCCTCGCCGGGGCCATCATTACCGCCATCATTCAGTCCTCTTCCGCTTCGGTAGGGATTTTGCAGGCGGTGGCCATCACCGGGATTTTGCCTTTTTCCGCGGCAGTGCCCATCATTATGGGGCAGAACATCGGCACCTGTGTGACGGCGCTGATATCCTGCGTCGGTACATCGAAAAATGCAAAGCGGGCGGCCTTTGTCCACCTTTATTTCAACGTGCTGGGCAGCATCATCTTTATGGTGCTCTTTTACGCACTCACTTCTGTTTTCCACTTCGGCTTTTTATCTCAGAACATCACGGCGTCCCAAATCGCCGTTGTTCATACCACCTTTAATATCATTGCCACCCTTTGCCTGCTGCCTTTTTCCGGTGTTTTGGAAAAGCTGGCCTGTGCTACGGTGCGGGGGGATAAAAATGCTGCGGCTCCTCAAGGGGATGTTCCCGTATTGGAAGAACGCTTTCTTTCTTCTCCTGGCTTTGCCGTGGAACATTGCAAAACGGTACTCAACGATATGGCTGTTGAAGTGAAACGCAATGTATACGATGCCGTGAAGATCAATACCGGCTACAACGAAGCCCTGTATGAGGAAATCGATGCCCGGGAGAAACGGGTCAACGAATATGAGCAGCGGCTCAATGACTATATGCTCAAGCTGAATCAGGCCGGGATCTCCGCCAAGGACAGCGCCGAGGTCTCCATGATGCTCAGCTCCGTCAGCGATTTGGAACGTATCAGCGACCATGCCATCAAGGTGGCCCACACCATGCACGATTGCAGCGAATGCGGCGAATCCTTTTCCAAATGGGGCAGGGCAGAGCTGGCCATTTTCAATGCGGCGGTGCTGGATATCACCGATCGGGCCTTCGATGCCTTTATCCGCCACGATGTTCTTGGCGCCAAAAAGGTGCAGCCGTTGGAAGAGGTTATCGACGGTATGCGGGATGAACTGAAACGCCGTCATATCCACCGCCTCCAAAAGGGAGAGTGTACCGTGAAAATGGGGCTTTTCTTCATTGATATCCTCAATGACCTGGAGCGGGTCTCCGACTACGCCGCCGACCTCGCCGGCTATATCCTCCACGATAAGGATGCCAATTTCGATACCCACCGCTACTTCAGCACCATCAGCGATGATGACCGGGCAATGTTTAAGGAGTTGTATGAGGAGTATAGGGTGGCGTATGTACTCCCCACCCCCGACAGTCCGGATGTGCTAAATGCACAGAATCCCGCAAAATCTTAGCCGAACCGCCTCCGGGTACAAGGAGTACACCTCCGGTGCTTCGCCAAAGCTTTTACGTGATTCAGCACATTTATCCCATCCTCTCCGGATAAATTACATTGGGCTTATGTCTGCAAAATCGCCGATTGCCGACAATGGGCATACGTCTTAGTATAGCCCATTGCCGCCAACCGGCGAGTTTTACCGAGTTCAGCACGTTTATCGCACCCTTTCCGGAAAATATAGCAGTTGACTGATGAGGTGTCGCGAAGGATGTACCAACATTTTATGCAGAAAGTAACTGCGGCGTGGAACGTATCTATGAAAGATGCGCTTCACGCCGCAGTTCGTTTTATCATATCAATTTTGTTTTACCGCCACGCTACCTCATCCGATGGTTAACCTTAGGAAATGCCGCAGGCATTTTCAAGGATAACCTAGTGCCCTTCGGAGCCAATGCCGAAGGCATTTGCCCGAAAAGGCCACTGCAAGCGGTTCCCCTTCGCCTCAAAGGGGAAGGCATTGTAGTAGGTACTTTGTACGGAATGGAGCTAATTTTTCCTTCATCAAAGGTAGTAAGAAGTAACAGAAACGTAGTGTAACATAACGGGAGGGGTCTCGGGGCGAGCCCCGAGTCGTTTTGGGGTCCGGGGAATCGAAACCCCGGGGCTTTGGGCACTTTGACCCCAAAGTGCCGCGTCCCAAGGCGGCATAGCGAGAAGCCTTTGCCGGGTAAAAAGCAAGCAGACCGGCAAATGGAAAAGCAACACTTACCCTCGAAAGTACCGCCTCTAAAAAGGCTTCGCCTCAAAGGGGAAGGCATGTGTAGCGGGTACTTTTTTAGCTTTTCAGCAGCTCTTCGATTTGTTGGTTCATTTTATTGTAGGAGCTCCAGTGGTTGCCGGCTTGTTTTATGGTTTTTGTTGTGATGTTTTTCAGCTTTTTCATGATGGTGGTGGTGTTATAGCCGGAGCGCGATTCGATCCATTCATCGGTGATGGATTTTATTTCGTGGGCTGCCAGGTTGCGTACGGTGCTTTCCACATCGCGAAGAATTTTAAAATCCTTTACAATAGCCTCATCCTTTGACAGCAGCTGAATCCAAACGACAGCCTGTTTGGAAGAAAAATCGCTGTCACGGTAGCCTGATCCTGCGAACTCTTGGTCAAGCTCCTGTAGCAGATTTTTTCCCGCATTGGTTTCGCTAAGCTTTGACCTGCTCATGTAAAATATCGTATTTTTTATTTTGTGGGTTTTCCCTGTTCCATCTGTGATTTTCAGATGCAATGACCTTGACTCACAGTAATCGTTCAAGTTAATGTTGTATACTCTTTTCAAATACAACTCGCACAGGTCGAGGAATACCGGGGTAATGCCTCGCACAAAGTCGGCATATTCCTTGCGCTCGGCTTTGATTTGAAGCCAGAGCATATATTCAAATATACTTTGCTCATCACTGCTTTTGATGGGGATCACATCAAATTCGGTATTCCTTTCCAGCTGCGTTACTTTCGATTGATCCAGCTGCATACGGCTTACGGCAATTTCCAGCAGCCGCAGGACATCCGGAGAGATATTTCGGATCTCCTTTGCTACGGTCAGGGCGGCATGGTAGTCGTACACTTCCAGGTGCTTTTTCAGGATCTCCTTGTGGATCTCTCTCTGCAGATTCAGGGTGGAGGAAATCTCGGTGCGGTTGGGTGCCTCGGCTTCGTTATCTGAATTTAATATCCATTCGTCGTCTACACAGTAATCCTTTAGGCTTTCCACCTTGGGATTACTTTTTTTTATGGGAGTGCTGACCTGAATGGGGATGTATTTCCCCTGGGAAAGGGCGGCCAGGGTTTGGAGGGCGCTTTTCATTGCCGGTGTGCCCGAGGATACATTAAGAAGAATCTCGTCCTCGGGATATTTCTTTTCGAGAGCATATAGGTGCTTCCCGAAAATCTCGTAAAAATTATCGAATCGCTGCACTTCAAACAGTTGCGCATCGGTTTCTTCCGTGATTTCCATGTGGTGCCCAATCTCTTCTTCAAGCATTTCCAGGCTACAAACATAGCGGTTGTCCTTTTCCCGATAGGCGGCCATTTCTGCCGTGTAAAAGAGGTGCACCGCCTTGGGGCGGTAGTGGCGGCAAATGTGGAGCAAACCGCCGTCACGGTTCTGAGAGATCGGGTCGGTGGTACCCACCGGAGAAAACAAAATATATGCCATAACAATTCCTTTCTAAATTACAAGCCTTGTTTTAATGGATCGTTCTTTCGAACTCATCCCCTCAATCCGAAAATCCGGCGGGTACATCGCACAGGTTTCAATCCTTGTTTTAGTGGATCGTTCTTTCGAACAGAAGCCCTTGCGGAACAGCTTAAATTGATGCGGACACGTTTCAATCCTTGTTTTAGTGGATATTTCTTTCGAACTTGCAACACATATTGATAATGGACAAGATTTCTTTTCTATAGAGTTTCAATCCTTGTTTTATTGGATAGTTCTTTCGAACCGGGGAAATTAAAAAGCATTCCGCTTATACTTCGGAAGTTTCAATCCTTGTTTTATTGGATAGTTCTTTCGAACCGACAAAAATGTCACCCATAATAATACATATAATACTACACGTTTCAATCCTTGTTTTATTGGATAGTTCTTTCGAACTTATGGAAAAATACGTTAAAAGAATGAACGAAAAAGAAAGGTTTCAATCCTTGTTTTATTGGATAGTTCTTTCGAACACATGATAGGGATATCCGACACCTATGACGATTGGGTCTGTAAGTTTCAATCCTTGTTTTATTGGATAGTTCTTTCGAACGCATTAGTTCTTAAAATACCTGTATACGGCGTTTTTTTGTTTTTTTGACTTTATAGTCACTTTAAGGAAATTTTTTAGAATATACGTGTAAATCCGCCTCCTCTTTTGTCATAACATCGGGGCATTTCCCCAGTATAATCGGGGTGTGATCCCGAGTTTCCTCGGGATCTTCCCTTAAATTACGATCACATTGTATTCTCTCAGCGCCAGTTTTTTATCAAAACCGCAGCCAAAGGTGATGCTGTTGCGGATCCCGTGATCCGTTGCCGGTACTATGATTAAGGAATCGGTTTGGGTATCCATGATTCCTTCGGCTTTTTCAAAAAACAGCATTCCTTTATAATAACCGAGTTTCTCCATTTCCTTATAAAATTCGGGAACAAGCAACGCTTTTCCTTCTTTTGGTGCTGACTTTTGCGCCGTATTCGCAGATGGCCAGCTTCATTTTTTCAGGATCATCGGCAGGGCGATGCCGCAGCCGTTCATCATGATTTTATCGTACAGCGGCGAGATGTGGTCGATACAGCGGCCGTAAAAGGGGCGAATCGGTTGGCTGCCGCGGAAAAATACGCTGCCGGCTTCCACCAATAGCATGGGCTTTTTAAAGGGGGTATCCGTAGCGGAAAACTCTCGGTCCACCTTGGGAAATTTGGAAAAGACCCGGTAGCGTCCGTTGGCAGGGTCCTCCTTTGCCGGCAGAAAATCGGAAATGATCATGAAGCCGTTGGCTTCCCGGGGCAGCTTCAAATTTGCTTCTTCCAGTTCCAACAGGCGAAAGGCCCCTTTCCCTGTGGATTTTTTGCCGCCGATGCCCAAAAGAAGCATATTTTCCAGCACCCTGCGAAAGCTTTTGAGGGAAATGTTTTCGCCAAGATAGCAGTAGATATCAACGTCCTCGCAATCGGCATAAAATACATCTCTGGTATAGAGGCTGCCGGAGCCATCGCTGTTTCCTACGGTGCCGGTGCCCCGGTCTACCATGTTATGAATTTCCAAAGCCGGGGTGATGCCGTCCTCCCGGAGGTCTGCGGCAAAGCCGGCAGTATTGCCGCCGGCAATGGTCTCAAACCGTTCCGTCGGGATGTACCGGGCATTTTTCAGCTTTTTCCCCCGGCGGTAGGCTATTTGCCGATCTTTACGAGGGGCATCCTCGGGCAAAATAAGTTTTTCATCGTAGATTCCCTGGGGCAGGGGCAGTGTTCCCCGGGGGAAAGCATTGGAAAAAATGACCTGGGGTTCCAGCATCATCCATTCCAAAAGCTCCTCCAAAAGCTCCTCTCCGTAAAGGTAGCGGTAGCTCCAGGCAAAGGCTCCGAAAAGGGTATCGCTGCGCAAAGGTGAGGTAAATGCTCCCAGAGAACGAATGGTTGCCTTGTAAAGCATATCGATCACACCTTTTCAATGGTTTTTATATCGGGTTCACCGTAATCAAAGGCTACCTTGCCGTAGCCTCTGGAGCCGCTGCCGCCAAGATAGGAGGCTTCCACCAGACGTAAGGCTTCCTCTACGTAGTTGCACAATTTTTGAACATCGTCATTCTCAAAAACCTGCAGGATGATCTCAAAATCAAATTCCGCACCGGCAGGCACACGCTCCATAAAGCGGGGGGATTCCGCAGTACCGCTGTCGCGCTTAATCAGATTCTCTGCCTTTACTTCCAGATAGCTGCCGCTTTCCAGAGGGAGTTCTTCAATTTGTTTTCTGGTTTTTTCGGAAAGATTGGCATCACGCACAATGATTCGGGTCGGTGCGGATTTGGCATTGGAGTTCATATGAGCACCAAAAATTTTACAAATCGGGCAGGTTGTTTTTCCGCAGCCGCAGGGTTTGCTGAATTCCTGCTCATCGTATTTGGTGCGCATTCCGTATTTTCTTTCCAGTTGAGAGCGCATTTTCCCTTTTAAACTGGAACCGGGAATATAAGGTTCTCCGGTCAGGGGATTTTTGATTACTTCACTGTCGGCACCGCCGATATTCATTTCATTGTTCATGCCTTTGATGGCTAAACCGGTGAGGCATTTGATAGTTCCCTGGAATGTAACGATATGGGTCAGTTTCATAGTAGTACTCTCCTTTATTTTTCTTTGGGCAGGTTGGCAATGATCGCTTCAAAGTGTTTGGCAAAGGCCATAAAATCTTTTTCATCATGAATATTGTTTACGTTTTTCTCGATAAATTTTTTGAAATAGACTGTGACTTTATTTCTGTTCAAAGCGTATTCCGCAAAGGGGATCAATCGGCCGATTTCACTTTCCAGCTCCTGAAAGGTTGTGTTTGTCTGACGCAGGCGGTCTTTGATCCGCACGGTGTATTCATAATAACGCCGCAATTGAGAGCTTTTGTTTCTATTATTATCTTTTAGTTCACGGACAATTTCTTTGGGATATGTTATGATATACTCCGGATACAGAATCTTTTTATTGCTGTCCTTGTAATATCCCTTTGCCAGATATCCGTCGGGCAGTTCGGCATTTCTGTTGTTACTGCCTCCCGAATATCTCTGATTGTTACTGCGGTTATTATAGCCGCGTTGGTTGTACTGCTGGTCTCTGTAACTAGTCATTTCGGTCCTCCTTTGTTAGATCCATACTGTATTTCACGGCGGTTTTTGCCAGATAGAGGTCTTTCATTACGCCGTCCTTTTTATAGTTGGCACATTCCGCTGCATTTTTTGCCAATTCGCAAACATAGTCCCAAAAAGCCTTGGTGTTTTCCTTGGTTTTCCACGCAGCTTTGTAATTTCGTTTTCGATCGTAGGTGAGCATAGGTTCAAACATCAGCTTCATGATATCCTTATCTTTGAGAAAATCCCGATAGGCATTGCTGTATTTGGCAATTCTTCGCAGGATATTGACGCCGGTTTCCTCCATTGCCGGGCAGAATCGCGTCGTGGTAATATCTTGCACGTAGTTAAGGTCTTCCCAACGCAGGATATCGCCGAGGAAATAAACGGCATTGCGCCCTTTGTCATCCGGATACAGATTGGGATTTCCGATATTTTTGACGGCTTTCAGCTTTTGTTCGCTTTCCTCTGCCATCAGGGCAATATGGGTCTTGGCAGGGAAGATGCATATGGCGGCGGACATCGTTACATGAGGATTGTATGCCGTTGCTTTTTTGAAATCTTCTTGTATATTAAATGCTAATTCTGGCAATTCACTCCAAGGGGTGATCAAAAAGAGGTCATCACCGCCGGAAAATACACAGTAGGCAGCTGAGGATTTTTTATCCAGCAATGCATTGACATAGCCGCTGAAGAACATTTCCAGCATATGCGACATGGTGCTGACTCTGGAAATGGTGCCGTAGTGGCGGTCCCCCTTTCGCAGACCATCGGCAAAGAGGAAGCCCAGCATATCTACGTCGGCTTTGAGCACCCCCAGAGCCTTGCGCCCTTTGGAGCGTTCGGCAATGTCGTTAAAGGAAAGGATTTCCTCCCCGTCTTTGGCTCGGTTGTTGGCAAGATATTTGATCTGCATCGGATAGCAGAAGTCCTTCGGAGATACGTACTCCTTATTCAACTGCTGCATGAGGTAGATATTTTTCGGGTCTCCCGGCTCTGAGGTCAGCTCCAGATAATGGTTGCCAAAAAGCTTCCATGCCGGAGCGCCGGTATCCGGCTTTCCGTAGCGGTAGCAAATATATTTTTCCTTGACCAGCATTTCCCCAAGGCGGAAGTGGTCTCGGCATTCGGTGCATTCCTCTTTTTCCGGATCGTCCTTTTTCTCCACCACCCGTTCCCGGCAGGTTTTGCACAGGGTCTTGTTGCTGAGGTCGTCATAGAGGAAAAAGGCGTCCTCCTGCCAGGTGCCGTTGGCGCAGAGCACCGTGGAGAAGGGGTGATTTTTCTTTTCCGAAAGGTCGGCGGAAAGCTCTTTGACCACTTCGCTGTATTTTACAAAATCATCGTTGCTCATTTCCCGGTAGGCAATGCAGATTTTGATGTCGCCGTGAAAGCGTTCAAAAAGCTCTTTTTCGATGTTTGCCGTCAGGCTGTGGATCTTTCCCGTTGCCCCGGGGTAGTTCGGCAGCAGCAGGCAAAACTTCCCGCCGGTGAGCATCAGAATATTTTCCCGGCTCAGTTTAAAATCATCAATGAAAAATTGGGCAATGGCGCCGATCATGGCATCCACATAAAAGGAGCGCGCTCGCAGCCGCTTGGCAACACCGGAAGCATTGGTTGTGGCAGCGGCAAAAATATATTTTTGAATGCCGGAGAAGGTTCCTTCCAATAACAGGAACTTGTTTTCGCCTTTTCCGTAGATATCCTTTTTGCTTTTTTTATCGGCGGCTTCGTGGTATTGATACAGAACCGAGGCAATGGCCGCCGTGGTTTTCATGTGGTCATACAGCGAAACATCGGAAACCTTATCGAAAGAAGAGGAGGGGATGCACCAGAGAAGCTGCTTCAGGATCGTATCTAAAATCACAAGGAAGCTCTGAAAATCCGCCGGGGGATTTTCTTCCAGTTTTTGGATTTGAAATTCAAAGCTCTTGATTTGTGTTTGGCAATCCACATCGTTGTTTTTCCCCATTTTTTCCGGGAAAATATTGTTTACCGCAAGGGGCTTTACCGGATAGGCGTATTCCACTGCGGAATCGTCCTCGCAAAATAATCGGCCAAATACGGAATTTAACGGTCGGGTGCGATAGTTGGTGTAGCCCTCGCTTTTTTCATCCCGTTCGCAGGAGGATAAAATATCGGCCAGAGAGATCATTTGGGCATAGGGGCGGATTTCCTCCGGTGCTTCGCCGGCAAGGAGGTCCTTTTCAAAGGCTTGTCCGTTATCGTGATGACGGCGCACAAGCTCTTCCAGTACGGCAACATCTACATAACGCCCAAAAAGAGCCGCATATTTCCGTACAAAGCGTCCGGATATTTCCGGGTGCTTGCCGCGGTTATCCAAATCCGTTACTTTTGCCTTTTGATAAAATTTGCCGATGTCATGGAGCAGCGAAGCTAAGATCACTTCCTTATAATAGCTCATTTTCACAGTCTCCTTTCTGTTCTTTGATATGCTTTACGGTGCCGAACCCTCGGGAAACGCTTTTCCCCAGTCCCAGCAGGTCCGGAATGGTGTAGTTGACCCAAAATCCGCCGATGAATCCGCGCATTCGCTCGTTTTTAAAGTTTACGGCAATTTCTTTCAGCTCTGTTTTGGCTTCCAGCCGACCTTTGACCTCGATGCCCAAACTTTTGGTGAGAGAGAGGATATTGCCGATGAGAATTTTATCCAGAAGAGCGGTTTTTTCCTCGGGTGTACTTTCCTGATATCGCCGGTAGTTTTCCTGATTCAGGCAAAGCCAGGGGGTGGCAAAACGGTAGCCGCGCATTTCTTTGCAATCGCCGATCCAAACGGAATCCAGGCGGATTGATAGGGAATCGGTGGGATAGGCTGTATCCCCGATGGTGAGGGGGGCGTCCTCCATGAGCTGGGGATAGACCGAGGAGATCCCCTCTTCAAAGGCTACCACGTGGGGGGTGTGGTGCAGCACCTTGTATTGCACCAAAGGATAGCGGTAGCGGAATTTTTCCGCATCGTGTTGGTGCAGCAATATGTCGTTGATATCCTTTGCGGCAAAGAATCCCCGCAGCTTGGCACCGTCCCGTTGTTCTAACCGTATTTCGGGATAACTTGCAATCATACGTTTTATTTTAAACATCATATCACCTTAGAATATTGTAGTATTATGATTTCGACATGAAATCTTATATTCCTATACTATTCGCAAATAAATAATCCGCACGGTGGGTTCCGTGCGGATTGGTTTTTACGAATCGAGGGGTTCCGTTGGAGGATCTTGCCGGTCCTCATCGATGGTTAGGGGTTCAAAGTCTCTGCCGCTGAACCGGATCTCGTTGGAGCTGCTCAGGGGCTTTTTATTTTTTCCGGCCTGTTTTACATCAATGGTATCGCCGGCTTTGATCTCGGCGTTGCGAACGACGATCATATGGGAGTCGTAGTAGCTTGTTTTCATAAACTCGCCGTTGATGTAAACGCTGCTGGCTTCGGTGAGGTTATCGCCAAAGACATAGAGGCTGCCTTTGCAAAGGAGGGCATCGCTGATGGTGATATCGTAGATTCCCATTTTCAGCTCGTTGGCCACGTAGGGCGTTTCGCCGTTATGGGAGTAATCTTCGCCGTAGAGCATATCATATTCCAGCATTTCCATGCCCTTGGAGTAGTTTTCCGTGCCGATGGCGGTTTGCTGGTAGCGGGTCATGGTGCCTTCGTGGATGCCCAGCAGATCCAAAACCTTGCTGCCCAGCTGGTAGGTGTAAAGATCCTGATCTTCTCCCTGAAGGTCGAAGTTGCTCCACACCACATAGGCGGTTTGGAAAAGGGTATCGTTTTTCAGATCCTCGGCGCTGAGGTCCAGCCCGGGGAGGTGGTCGCCGTAAACCACCAGCACCGTATCTTCATCGTAGGCGGAAAGGGCGTCGGTGAGGTCTTTGAGGAACTGATCCATTTCGTAGTATTGGTTGATCAGGTAGGAAAAACCGGCAATGCGGCTTTCATCCCCTTCGCCGTAAACGTAAACGTTATAGTCCTCGTTGCCCTTAAATTCCGTGGGATATTTGCCGTGACCCTGTACGGAGATGGTGAAAACAAAATCCTGACCTTCGGTGGCGTCCATGGCGCCGATAATTTCCTTGGTGAGGACCTTATCCTTTACCCAGCTTACCGGGGTGTATTCCAGGTCCATCATATATTCCTTGGAAATAAAGGTATCAAAGCCCAGGTTGGGGAAAACGTCGTTTCTGCCGTAGAAGGAGGCGCGGTTGTTGTGGATTGCCGTAGTGGAGTAGCCCAGCTGGCGCAGATTGTTGGCCAGACTTTCGCAGGTCTTTTCCAAAAGCACGGTTTTATAGGGGTATTCCCCGGCGCCGAAGTATTGCAGGCTCATGCCGGTGAGAATTTCAAATTCCGTATTCGCCGTACCGGCACTTACCGTTGCTACATTAAGATAGCCGTTCATCCCTTCCTCGCACATTTTTGTGAAATTGGGAATGGGATTCCGGGAGTAGTAAAGATCCTTGATGTTGTTGGGATCAAAGAAGGATTCCAACTGAAGGAAAATGATGTTGGGGTGCTTTTCCTCGGTGGTATCCCCGGCCAGTGCTTCACTGGCGGTATTGTTGATCGTCTCTACGGCTTCCTCGGAGTAATCCTCGGGTTTGTCGATACCGGAGTCGATAAAGCTGTTGGACAGACAGTAGGCAAAACCGTAGTTTTTATAGGCATCGGCAAGGTTGTCGAAGCGGGAGGAAAGGAACTGCATCTGAATGGCGGTGCCGGTGGCAAAGAACACGATGACCACCATGGAAATGATAAAGGCCAGTGCCTTGATGTAGCGGACCTTTCGCTGTAATTTCGGTGCCTTTACGGCGATAAAGATAATGAGCGCAACAACGATGAGGAACAAGGCGCTGATCAGAATAATTTCGCCTTTGCTGAGGTAGATGTCGATGATGCTGAGGGCATAAGTGACCATGGTAAGGTCGATGGCGGAAAAAGGCGTGGTGCGGAACCCCAGCAAAACGCAGTTTGCCACAGCGCTGCCCAGCCACACCACCGAGATGAGGAAGGACACAAACACTCTGCGCTTAAAGAGCAGTGCCACCGAAAGGGTCATCATGATGATCAGTACATTATAGAAGAACATGACGGGGTTTTGAAAGAGGTAAACGATACCGTCAATGGGATTGCGCCGCCCCAGACACTCCATGATGAGGTTGAGGACAAATGCAAGGATCAGGGTGGAGACCAAAGGGTGATCCGTGGTAAAGTGATAGATCTTGCGGCAAAACTTGCCGAATTTTCCCGGTCCGTTCTTTTTCTCCTTGATTTTTTTCCCGGTTGCTTTTAGCTTATCTTTTATTTTTGTTTGAGTTTGATTCTCTTTTATCTCTTCTGTCATTTGAAAATTCTCCATTCGGTTCTTACCGATAAAAATTCAAATTAAATATAGCATACCACGCAGGGTTTTACAAGGAACTTTATGTGTATTTTTATCCTGTTTTTTGTTTTTTTCTTTGCTCTTTTATGGTAAAATTTCAAGTAGAAGTCCGGAATGTATCGGCGGACGGAAGTATATTTATCACTGTGGGAGGGAGCGCATATGGAGGAAGCTGCCAAAAAACAAAATCATTGGCTGGAGGTCTTTGCCAATTTTCGAGAAGGCGCATTGCTTACCGAAGCCATCAAAGAAAAGGAGCCTTTTGTGCGTTCGCCGCGCTGGCTTTCGCCGTTGTATGCCGAAGGCTACCGTTGCTACCGCACCTTTGAGGCGGAGGGGCTTTGTGCGCCGCCGTCCTTTCCGCTTCCCGGAAAGGCTCCTCTCTGGGACGGAATTTGTCTGGATGAGGTTACTCGAAAATATCTGTTTGTCCGCGCCGTTGATTCTCCGGCAGAGCTGAAAGGGTGTTGGGAAAATATTTCCGCCGAGGAAAAAGCCGGGGTGGAAAAGGCCTTTCAGATGTTGAATCTCGATGGCGACCCGGAAAGCTGGTATCGGGAGTATGGCCCCTTTGCCCGGGATCTGGCCCATGTGGCCCTTCTCAGCGACCCCGCAGGAGGGTATTTGCCCCGGGGCTATCGCGGGGAGTTGATCGTTTTGAACCTGATCCGAAATTATTGCGGCACCATGACGGATAAAAAGACCTGGGATGCGTTTTACACCGAGTTGATTGGTAAAATGTTTGGCCCCCGGGGGCTTCCCTATGTTGTTTTTCTTGTGGATTTTGAGTTGTGATTCGGAATGGATTCGCAAAATAATAGCCCTTCTGCCAAGACTAATGTTTGGCAGAAGGGCATATTTTTTAGTATTACCGTTGACTTAAAGAGTACCGAAAATGCGGTCGCCGGCATCGCCGAGGCCCGGGAGAATGTAGCCCTTTTCATTAAGTTTTTCATCGAGAGCGCCGCAGTAAAGTTCTACATCGGGGTGGGCTTCCTGCAAGGCTTTGATGCCTTCGGGAGCAGCAATGATGCACATCAGCTTGATGTTTTTTGCGCCTCTCTTTTTAATGAAGGTAATGGCTGCACTGGCGCTGCCGCCGGTGGCCAGCATGGGGTCAACAACAATTACTTCTCTGGTTTCGATGTCCGAGGGGAGTTTGCAGTAGTATTCCACGGGCTGTAAAGTATCATGGTCGCGGTAAAGGCCGATGTGACCGACTTTTGCCGAGGGGATCAAGGCGTGTACGCCTTCGACCATGCCAAGGCCGGCTCTTAAAATGGGCACGATGGCTACTTTCTGATCAAGGATCTTCTGGGTTGTTTTCGTCAGGGGAGTGGTGATTTCGGTATCGGTCAGAGTGAGATCCTTGGTTGCTTCATACCCCATCAGCAGGGCGATTTCATAAACCAGCTGACGGAAATCTTTGGTGCTGGTTTCGGCATCGCGAAGCATTGTGATCTTGTGGGTGATCAGGGGGTGATCCATGATATGTACATTCGACTGCATTGGTTGGTTCCTCCGTGTTTTATTTATTTCCTTCAGCATTGGCTTCGGATTCTTCTACTTCCAGTTTATCGGGGAGGATCAGGTTGAGAATAACACCGATGACAACAGCGAGGAAGAGACCGGAGATACTGATATCCATAGCGCCTACGGCGATTTCCAAACCGCCGGTAACGCTGAACCCGGTACCGATGCTGAGAATCAGGGCAACGATGATGAGGTTTCTGGAATGGGTGAAGTCAAGGTTGGCTTCGGCCAGAGTACGAATCCCAACGGCGGAGATCATACCGAAAAGCATGAATTCCACGCCGCCCCGAACCGGGGTGGGGATGGTCTGTAGGATCGCACCGAATTTGCCGAAGATCCCGAGGATGATGGCGAAAACAGCGGCGATACGCAGTAAGCGGGGGTTGTAGTTTTTGGTGGTTGCCAAAACACCGGTGTTTTCCGAATAAGTGGTGCTGGCAGGGCCGCCGAGGAAACCGGCAACGATGGTGCCGAGACCGTCACCGAGAAGGGTGCGGTGGAGACCGGGATCCTTAAAGAAGTCCTTGCCGACAACGGCGCCGTTGGTGGTGATATCGCCAAGGTGTTCCATGCAGGTTACGATGGCGATGGGAGCGATGGCCAAAATCGCGGTGAGGCTGAATTTCGGCAGGGTGAAGAAATCTTTGGTGTAGTAGGGAATATTGATCCAGTGGGCGGTGGCAATGGCGGAATAATCCATTGTGAAAACGCCGGCAAAGGACAGAATAACACAAAGCAGATAACCTGCGGCAAGACCGATGAGGATGGGCACCAGCTTAAAGAAGCCTTTGGCAAAGATGGTGCAGACGATAACAACGGCCAGGGTGAAAATGGCAACGAGAAGGCTTGCGACCGGGCTGCCGGTAACGGTGGTGTTGGTTGCATCACCAACAGCGGTGCTGACCAGGGATAACCCGATAACGATGATGACCGGGCCGGTAACGACGGAAGGGAATATCCGTTTGATGCGGTCTGCCCCGGCTAAAAAGGCGATACCTGCAATGACCAGATAGATCGCACCGGCGAAAATCACGCCGCCCTGAGCATACTGAATTCCCTGACTTGCCACAACAGCGCTGATCGCCGTCAAATAGGCAAAAGAAGAGCCTTGGAAAACCGGAACCTTAAAGCTAGTACATAAATGAAAAATCAATGTACCGATACCGGCAGTAACCAAGGCTGTTGCGGGGTTTAACCCAGTCAGAAGTGGAACAAGAATCGTAGCGCCGAACATTGCAAACAAATGTTGAATGCCCAGGGCCATATCTTTGCCCGTGAGTTTTTCCATGATTGCTTTCCTCCAGATTATGAAATAAAATTACTTAACTTTAAAAAGTCTACACTATTCCCCGGAATTTGTCAATATCAAAATGTTGAGAAATCGGCGATTTTCTCTGTTTCTACATTAACATATATAGAACCGGAGCTATTTTTGAAAAGCGGGAATATACTGGTTTTTTGTAAAAAATCCATCATTTTCCGAAATGTTTTGTAAAATCACGACGCGCAAATCTTTGACCTTGCCTTTTTTCTGCGG
Organism: uncultured Bacillota bacterium; assembly: GCA_934702375.1. Lineage (GTDB taxonomy): Bacteria > Bacillota > Dehalobacteriia > UBA7702 > UBA7702 > UBA7702. The sequence continues at coordinate 29,620 of CAKUYE010000011.1, forward strand.
ATGTGGTTCGTGAAAATGAGAAGAACAAAAAATATTGTGTTAAGTTAATTATTTTGCCTGAAACGCAAAAAGTATGTCTGAAAAGCGGGAATATGCTTGCATTTTACGGTTTCAACAGATATACTAATAGCGTAATAATATAAACGAGTCGGCTGGAAATCGGCGAGATGCGGAAGAATGTATTGCCATACTCTATTCTCCGGCATTTCCAAAAAAGACTCAAATACCAAAAGAAGAGGGGGATTAAATTGGATACCTACTTTCTCGGCACATTAGCATTCCTAATTTTATTTCCGACCGTGATTGCACTGATTCTTTTGGCTGTTAAAAGCGATGCCGCAAGAGGTGGGATCGTCAAAGCATCTGCTTTATTGATCGCTTTGGGTTCTATCGTACTTGCAGTGTTGTATTTCATCAATGGGGGCGGAGTTCAGCTCAGCTTTGAAGCAGAGTGGATCTCCTACGCTATGATGGCGATCGAAGTATTCCTGCTCATCGTCATTGTATTCCTCGGCATCAAATACAAACACTATTGGGCTTGCGTTTTAGCAGTGATCCAGACTCCTTTGACCCTTTGGTTTGAACTTTCCAAAGGTCATGGAATCGAAATCAGCTACAATCTGTATGTCGACGGTCTTTCGGTGATTATGGCATTGATCATCGGAATCATTGGGAGCCTCATCGCAGTCTACGCATTGGGCTACATGAAGGACTTCCAGCATCATAATGAAGACAAACCTGACAGAAGATGCTTCTTCTTCTTCATTATGTTCGTTTTCCTTGCCGCCATGTTCGGCATTGTAACTTCGAATAACCTTACCTGGCTGTACTTCTTCTGGGAAATCACCAGCTTGAGTTCTTTCTTCCTGATTGGTTATACGAAGACCGACGAAGCCATCAACAACTCCTTCCGTGCTCTCGTTATGAACCTCGGCGGTGGTCTTGGCTTCTGCTTTGCCATTCTTTTCCTCGGCAGCTTCTGCGACACTTTGGAGCTCTCCGGTTTGATTGCCGGCGGTACCTCCGGTGCATGGGGTTACTACCTCACCATTCCCGTTGCCTGCCTCGCTTTTGCCGGTATTACCAAAGCCGCCCAGATGCCCTTCAACAGCTGGCTCCTCGGCGCCATGGTTGCACCGACTCCCGTCTCCGCTTTGCTCCATTCCTCTACGATGGTCAAAGCCGGCGTATTCCTGATTTTGAAACTTTCTCCCTTAATGGGCGTTTGGCTTCCCGGTTTTGAACAGACCTACGGTGTGCTTTATTACAACTGGGCCGGCTTGATGGTCATGATGGTCGGTGCGATCACCTTCCTTCTCGCCTCTCTCGCCGCCATCTCCCAGACAAACGCTAAGAGAGTTCTTGCATACTCCACCGTTGCCAACCTCGGCTTGATCGTTTGCTGCGGTGGTATCGGTACTGCTGCTGCCGTATGGGCCGGCATTATGCTCATCATCTTCCATGCGATCGCTAAGTCCTTGCTGTTCCTCAGTGTCGGTACCACCGAACACAGAATCGGCAGCCGTGACATCGAAGATATGGATGGTCTCTTCACCAGAGTTCCCTCTGCTGCGAAGTTCATGGTGATCGGTATCTGCGGTATGTTCATCGCTCCCTTCGGGATGCTCCTTTCCAAATGGGCTGCTATGATTTCTTTTATTGATTCCGGCAACCCCTTCCTTATTCTGCTACTCGTATTCGGTTCTGCCGCTACGCTGTTCTTCTGGGCAAAATGGCTCGGTAAGCTCTGCGCAGTTGTTGCCGGTACCGACAATCATGAAGCCGCCGGCATCCCCAGTGAAGAAAAAGGCGTTCTCGGCACTCTCGCTACCTTGACCGTTGCCATCTGCCTCTTCTTCCCCGTAATGTCCTCGGGTATCGTTGTACCTTATTTGGCCGACGTTTTTGCCGATGTCCAGACCGGTATGCTCTCCAGCGGCAACATCATCATGATGTCCATTATGGTAGCGATGCTCGTTCTTATCATTGCCTTCTTCTATGGCAAATCCAATAAGAAGATCGTTCCCATCTACCTTTCCGGTGAAAACACCGGCGATAACCGTACCTTCCGCAACTCCCTGAAACAACCTCAGGCTGCTGAAATGAGAAACTGGTATATGGATGGCTACTTCGCTGAAAAGAGAATGAACCGTGTCGGCATCATCAGTACAGTGATCGTTTTGGCTATCGTTGCCGCCTGGATCGGTGTCATGGCCGTTGCGACCATGATTCAAATGCTTTAAGGAGGTGCTTTGAAGATGACTATTGATTTCCTGACCAATCTCTTTGATTTCAATTTCGGTCTTTGGAATATTCTTTCCATTATCTTGTTCGTCGTTCTGGCACCTTTCGTCGGCGGTTTCCTTGCCGGTTTAGACAGAAAGATTTCTGCCAGAATGCAGGGCCGTGTCGGTCCTCCCATTCGTCAGCCTTTCTATGATGTTTTGAAGCTCATGGAAAAGGAACCCGTAACAGTCAACAAATACCAGGATTTCTACATGGGAGCTTTCCTGTTCTTCATTATCCTCACCGGCGTATTCTTCTTTGCCGGCGGCGATTTGTTACTCGTTATCTTTGCTCTTACCACTGCCAGTATGTTCCTCATCGTTGCCGCTTACAGCTCCAACTCTCCTTTTGCCGAGGTCGGTGCCGGCCGTGAGCTGCTTCAGATGATGGCCTACGAGCCGATGGTCCTCTTAACTGCCGTTGGTTTCTATATGGTCGTCGGTTCCTTTAACGTCGCCGATATTCTTGTCGTCGCCAAGCCTTCGATCATCTACCTTCCCGGCGTATTCATCGGTTTTGTCTTTATCTTAACTCTGAAATTCAGAAAATCGCCCTTCGACCTCAGTATGTCCCACCATGGGCATCAGGAATTGGTCAAAGGTCTTTCCACCGAATTCTCCGGCAAGACCCTTGCCTACATGGAAATTTCTCACTGGTATGAAAACGTATTCCTTCTCGGTTTCGTTTATCTCTTCATCGCTTGCGCCAGCTGGATCAGCGTGATCGTCGCCATTGTCGTCTGTCTGTTCACTTATTTCTTTGAAACATTCATCGACAACAGCTTCGCCAGAATGAGATGGCAGACTGCAATCAACTCCTCCTGGATTGTTGCGCTCTGCATCGGTTTTGCCAATATTTTCGTACTGTATTTCTTGAAACTGTTTGGTATAATCTAATATAGGAGGTGTCGATATGTCGTATGTAACAAAATCGCCTTGGGTCGTTCATTACGATGGTTCAAGCTGCAACGGCTGTGATATCGAAGTGTTGGCTTGCCTCACTCCTATGTATGACGCCGAACGTTTTGGTATCATCAACACCGGTAACCCGAAACACGCGGATATTTTCCTCGTCACCGGTGGTGTAAATGAACAAAATAAAAATGTTGTAAAGCAGATCTACGATCAGATGCCCGAACCGAAAGTAGTCGTAGCCATTGGCATTTGCGCCTGCTCCGGCGGTATCTTCCAGGAATGCTACAACATTCTCGGTGGCGCCGATCAGGTGATCCCCGTAGACGTTTACGTACCCGGTTGTGCTGCAAGACCCGAATCCATCATTGATGGTATCGTACAGGGCTTAGGCGTTTTGGCTGAAAAGAGAGCCAATATGGGCAAAGCTCCGGCCGCACTTGAAGAAAAACCTGAATAAAGTAGGAGGTAAGCAATGTATACAGATTTTAATCTTAAAACCATTGATCCTGCCGAATTGGTAGATACCGCTCGTACTTTAAAAGCAGAAGGTTATCGGATGGTGCAGATCTGCGCAACGAAAATTCCTGAAGCTTACGAGCTGACTTATAGCTTTGATAAGGATCATGAACTTTATCATTACCGTGTCGTCGTTCCCGAAGATATGGAAATCGAAAGTATCACCGATTCTTACTTCGCAGCTTTCGTTTATGAAAACGAAATGAAAGACCTTTTCGGTATCAAAATCAAACATATCGCTTTGGATTTCCAGGGTAACTTCTTCATTACGAATGAACCTACCCCGTGGAAAGATAAGTAAGAAAGGAAGGTAGATTATGGCGAAACAAACTATTATTCCTTTCGGACCCCAGCATCCGGTTTTGCCGGAACCTGTCCATCTGGACCTCGTTTTGGAAGACGAAACTGTTGTGCAGGCCATCCCTTCGATCGGCTTCGTACACAGAGGTCTTGAAAAACTGGTGGAAAAGAAGGAATACACCGAATTAATGTATGTCACTGAAAGAATTTGCGGCATCTGCGCTTTCGGTCATAACTGGGGCTATTGCCACGCCATCGAACTTTTGATGGGTGTGGAAGTTCCGGAAAGAGCTGAATATCTCAGAACCATGTGGCATGAACTCAGCCGAGTTCACAGTCATCTGCTCTGGCTTGGGTTATTGGCCGATGCTTTCGGCTTTGAAAGCTTGTTCCAGCATTGCTGGAGACTCAGAGAAGGCGTGCTTGACCTCTTTGAAAAGACCACCGGCGGCCGTGTAATTTTCTCTGTGAACAAAATTGGTGGCGTACACCGTGATGTAAGCCCTGAAGTCCTTGCTGAAATCGCAGCACAGATGAAGAGCATGAGAAAAGAAACCGAAGAAATCTGCGAAGTTTTCGTAAACGATCCTTCCGTTAAGAATCGTCTTGTCGGTATCGGTACCGTTACCAAAGCCGAAGCAGAAGATCTTTGTGCCGTTGGTCCCACCGCTCGTGGTTCCGGCGTTGTTACTGATATCCGTCTCACCGGCAACGGTGTCTATGATAAACTTCATTTCGAACCCATCATCGAAGAAGGCGGCGACTGCTATGCCCGTACGATGGTTCGCGTAAGAGAACTTTATCAGTCCATGGATATGGTTGTTGAACTTTGCGGCACCATGCCCGAAGGCGAAATCGCTGTACCCGTAAAAGGCAAACCCGAAGGGGAATTCATGGCCCGTTTGGAACAGCCCCGGGGCGAAGCTTGCTACTATGTAAAGGGTAACGGTTCTAAGAACCTCGAAAGAATGAGAGTCAGAACACCTACAAACATCAACATTCCTTTCCTGGTAAAATCCCTGGAAGGTTGCGATTTGGCAGATGTTCCTGTCATCATCATTTGCATTGACCCCTGCATCAGTTGCACAGAAAGATAAGGAGGCACAACATGGCAGCATTTAAAATTGGTAAAGTGTTGATGAGAAGCCTCTTTGGTACACCGGCTACCCTGATGTATCCGGTAAAGCCTGCAAAGGTTACGGAAGCAACACGCGGTCATATGACCATTAATATTGATAACTGCATCTTCTGCGGTATTTGCGGCAAAAAATGCCCCACCAACGCGATCACCGTTGACCGTGAAGCCGGTACCTGGAGCATCGCCAGAATGCAGTGCATCCAGTGCAACGCCTGCGCCGTTGCATGTAAGAAGGACGCTCTCCATATGGATCCTGTTTACACAGCTCCCAACACCGTTAAGGTTGTTGATTTGGTTCAGGGTGTTCCTCCCAAAGCAAAAAAAGCTGCTGCAGAAAAAGCTGAAAAAGCGGAAGCATAATTTCCTTTTCCTGTAACGGCAGATCTCATCTAAGGGGAAGCTATGCACGAATACCCGATCACTCAACAGATCATTAAGATTGCTGAAAACCATTGCCGGGAGGCCGGAGCGAACAAAGTTTCCGCCGTGAACCTGGTGGTGGGAGATTACTCCGGCTTTATCGGAGATAGTATTCAGATGTATTTTGATATTATTTCCGAAGGCACCCTCTGTGACGGTGCAAAAATCAACATTCAACGTGTGAAGCCGAAACTACAGTGCCACCAATGCGGTGCTTACTTTGAAAGAAAACTATTCTCTTTTGAATGCCCCGAGTGCGGCGGTGAGGGCGGGCCTACGGAGATCGGCAAGGAATTCTATATAGACTCCATTGAGGTCGAAACATAAGTTATCACTCGAGGGCAGGCACAACGTGCCTGCCCTCGGTTGTCGAAAGCGGCTGTGGTTGACTGCGGACGCTTTCGACAGCGCAATTAGAATAAAGCGTTTGCTTTCCTTACCGTGTCAGTGTAAAAGATACCATGGAATGAAAAGGAGAAACCGATATGCATGATGTAATGAAGATCGATGTAAAAGAAAATATCCACAGTGAAAATGACCATATTGCCGAACACGTAAAAGCACACCTTAGCGAAGACGGGGTTCTTGTCGTCAATGTGATGGGCGCTCCCGGCGTCGGCAAAACCACCACATTGAAAAATATTTTCAAAAATCTCAATACCGCAAAGCCCTATGTGATCGAAGGGGATATCGAAAGCGATATCGATACCATCGACCTTCAAAATATGGGTGTTTCCACTTATCAAATCAATACCTTTGGCGCTTGCCATCTCGATGCACCGTTGATTCACGATGCCATTCATAAGATCGAATTCGACCAGCCGGGGATTCTCTTTATTGAAAATATCGGCAACCTTGTCTGCCCGGCGGAATTTTCCATCGGCGAACATGTAAAAATGCTGATCAGCACCGTGACCGAAGGCAGTGACAAGCCCTATAAATATCCCCTGGCTTTTGAAAAAGCCGATATCATTTTGATCAATAAATGCGACCTTCTCCCCTATGTGGATTTTGACGAAGATTTCTTTATGAAAGGCGTTCGCGCTCAAAATAAAGATGTGCCGGTATTCAAAGTATCCGGTAAAACCGGCGAAGGCTATGCCGAAGTTGCTGCCTGGCTGGAAAACCACAGTCTTGACTAATGGGTGATATTATGACCACGGAAAAAATTACGATCTGGGGGATCGTTCAGGGCGTCGGCTTTCGGCCCTTCATTGCCAAGCTCGCCGATGAGCTGGGCATGAAAGGGGAGGTTCGCAATGCCGGCGGTTTGGTGGATATTTGGGTCACCGATACGCCGGAACGCATCGACGCCTTTGTGGATGCCATTGGCAAACGCAAACCGGAGCCGGCGGAGATCGTTCACATTCGTCGGGAGACGATGGCCCATAAGGATTTTCAGGAATTTTCCATTGTGAAAAGCGGTGAGCTGGATGATGAAGCGCCGATGATCCCGGCGGATCTTGCCCTCTGCCCCGACTGTTTGAAGGATCTCAATGATCCCGATAACCCTCGGTATCGGCATCCCTTTATCAGCTGCATGGCCTGCGGTCCTCGATATACCATCATTGACCGGCTTCCTTATGACCGGGAAAATACCGCCATGATCGACTTTCCCATGTGCGATTTCTGCAATGGGGAATACACCGATCGCCGGGATCGCCGTTATCATGCCCAGACGATTTCCTGTCACCATTGCGGCCCTCAGCTGAAGGTCTACGGCGGCAGTGAAGAAAAGGAAGCTGCCATTGCCAAAGCCATTGCTTTGCTGAAGGAAGATAAGATCATCGCCGTTAAGGGTGTTGGCGGTTATAACTTTATCGCATCGCCTTTTTCGGAAAAAGCCGTTGCTGACCTCCGGGCCTTAAAGGGCAGGGAAGAAAAGCCCTTTGCGGTGATGTTTTACGATGAAGCCCAGGTGCGGGAGTATTGCTTTATGACCCCGGAGGAACGGGCTTTGCTCAACAGCTCTGCCCGGCCCATCGTGCTGTTGGAAACAAAGAAAAATGCCTTTTCGCCGTTGGTTAACAAGACCAGCCGCTATACCGGCTCTTTTCTCCCCAGCATGGGCTTGCAATATCTACTGATTGAAGCCTGCGGTCCTCTCATTGTGACCAGCGGCAATCTTTCGGACAGCCCTATGATCCGGGAAGATCAGAAGATGTTCGACCTCTACGAAGAGAAAAAAGAGCTGCTGGCAGCGGTGTTCTACCATGATCGCGATATCCGTCTGGTGGTGGATGACTCCGTAGTTCGGGTCATTGATAAACGCCCCCAGATGATGCGGCGCTCCAAGGGCTACGCTCCGGTACCCCTTTATATCGCCGATGATTACGCCGTGAAGAAAGAGGATATGATCCTGGCTCTGGGCGGGCAGCTGAAAGCCGCTTTTACCATGAGCAAGGGAAATTTTGCCTACGTGAGCCAGTTTTTCGGAGATCTCGATGCCGAAGAAATTCGGGAAAATTATGTGGAGAATATCGAATGGATGAAGGAACTCTTCCATATCGAACCGAATCTTCTGGTAACGGATATGCACCCTCTGTACTTTACCTATGACTTCGCCAAGGAATACGGCGAAAAGCATAATATCCCCATCTTGCGGGTGCAGCACCATCATGCCCATGTGGCTTCGGTTATGGCGGAGCATCAGCTGAAAGGAGATGTTATCGGCGTAAGCTTTGACGGTACCGGCTACGGTGACGACGGCACCATTTGGGGTGGTGAATTTTTCGTCTGCAACGGTGCAAAATATGCTCGAGTCGGTCATTTGCAGACCATCCCGATGATCGGCGGCGATAACTCCATGAAAGAGGGCTGGAAAACTGCCATGTGCTATATGGCCTCCATTGGCGGTGCTGCGGAAAAATCCCCCCTTTCCGAGGACAGTCGCTACGCGGTGGTCAAAGCCGGACTGTATCACGGTATCAACGGCATTGCCAGCTCCAGTATGGGGCGGCTCTTCGATGCCATATCGGCCCTTCTCGGCATTTGCATGGAAAACCGTTACGAAGGGGAATGTGCCATTATGCTGGAAAATGCCGCAGCCCGAGCCAAACGCCTTGGATTGATTCCGCACAAAATGGTCTTTATGTATTGGAATGACGGCGGTGTATGGCAAATTTCTGCGGCGCCCATCTTCCAGGCCATCGGCCGCGGTTTGAAGGAAGGCGTCTCCGTCGATGCCATGGCCCTCGGTTTCCATGAAGCCGTTGGCGATATGATCGCCGCTTTGGCAGAAAAGATTCAGGAGGAAATCAATACCACCCAGGTGGCCTTGACCGGCGGCGTATTTCAGAATAAAATATTAATGGAATATACATTATCCCTGTTGCGGGAAAAAGGTTTTGATGTATACTATAATGTTACCGTCGGTCCCAACGACGGCGGCATCTCTTTGGGGCAAACTTACATTGCCATGGAATATTTGAAGGAGAGAGAAGAAAATGTGTGTAGCGATCCCGGGAAAAATCACTGCCATTGACGGCGGCACCGCCTCGGTAAGCTTTGGCGGTACGGAAATGAAGGTCAATGTCAGCATGGTTGATGCAGCCGTGGGCAAGTACGTTCTCGTTCATGCCGGCTGCGCCATTGAAGTGATGGAGGAGGATCAGGCTCAGGAGCTGATCAGCCTCTTTAAGGAATTGGAAGAGATATAATATGGATACGGAAAAAGTCATTCAATATTTGCAAAGCTACGACGGCCCTGAGGTAAAGATCATGGAGGTTTGCGGCACCCATACTTCCAGTATTTTTAAAAACGGAATCCGCAGCCTGATCTCACCGAAAATTCGCTTGATCTCCGGTCCGGGCTGTCCTGTTTGCGTAACGCCGACGGCTTTTATTGATAAGTGTATTGACTATGCCAAAAAGGAAGGGCATATCCTTTACAGCTTTGGCGATATGATGAAGGTCCCCGGTTCCAAAGAAAGCCTCAGCATCGCCAAGGGTGAAGGCGCTAAGGTGGAGCTGATGTTTTCCCCCCTTGATGCCGTGACGGCAGCGGAAAAGGATCCGGAACACACCTATGTTATCGCAGCGGTGGGCTTTGAAACGACAATTCCCACCTATGCCGTGGCTCTGGAAGAAGCCATCAAACGGGGCGTGACCAACTTAAAGCTGGTGACGGCACTGAAAACGACCTTTCCTGCCATTGCCTGGATTTGTGAAAATGAAAAGGATATCGATGGCTTTATCTGCCCCGGTCATGTCAGCGTCATCACCGGCAGCGATGCCTTTGATGCCTTTGCCGAAAAATACCACAAGCCCTTTGTGGTGGCCGGCTTTGAAGGCGAGCATATTTTGGCGGTGCTTTATTACATTATGCGCCAGCTGGAGGAGGGCAAAGCCGAAGCGAAAAACCTCTACCCCAATGCGGTGCGCAATGGCGGCAATCCCAAGGCCATGGCATTGATCGAAAAATACTTTGCTCCGGGAGAAGCTACCTGGCGCGGTCTGGGCACCATCCCCGGTTCCGGGATGTATCTGAAGGATGCCTACAAGGACTACGACGGCGGCAGCTACGGCCTTGATGCCGATGCCAAGCTCCCCAAGGCCTGCAAATGTGCGGAGGTCATCGTTGGCCGCATCAATCCCTGCGATTGCCCGATGTTTGGCAAAGCCTGCACCCCGATGGATCCTTACGGTCCCTGTATGGTTTCGGCGGAAGGTTCCTGCGGTATCTGGTATAGAAATACGATTTGAGGTGGATTATGAAAATTACAATGGCTCACGGCAGCGGCGGGAAATCCTCCGCCGAGCTGATGAAAACGGTTTTCGGAAAATATTTTAAAAATGACATCCTCGATAAAATGGAGGATGCCGCGGTGCTGGAGATCAACGGTAAGATTGCCTTTTCCACCGACTCCTTTGTGGTCACTCCTACGGTATTCCGGGGGGGCAACATTGGTAAGCTGGCAGTTTGCGGTACCGTAAACGACCTGCTGATGATGGGGGCAAAGCCCCTCTACCTGACCTCCGCCTATATTCTGGAGGAAGGACTGGACAGCGAACTTTTGGAAACCTGCGCGGCCTCCATGGCGGAAACCGCAGCGGCGGCAGGGGTAAAGATCGTTGCCGGCGATACCAAGGTGGTGGAAGGCAACGGCGGTTTGATGATCAATACCACCGGCATCGGTGTGATCCCGGCGGATCGGGATATCAGTGCCGCCAATCTTAAGGAAGGCGATGCCATCCTTGTTTCCGGTTTCCTTGGCGACCACCATGCCTGCATCCTGAGCCACCGGATGAATCTGGATAATCAAATCGAAAGCGATTGCGCCCCTTTAAATGATATTGTCGATGCCCTCTTTGAAAACGGCATCCGGGTCAAAGCCATGCGGGATATCACCCGGGGCGGCCTCGGTACGATGCTCAACGAGCTGGCCAATACTTCCCATTGCGGCATTGAAATCGCCGAAAAGGACATTCCCGTTCGGGAAGAGGTGCGGGGCTTCTGCGGTATTTTGGGGCTGGATCCCCTTTATATGGGCAACGAAGGCAAAATGCTGGCAGTGGTCCACGGCGAAGACGCCGAAAAGGCTCTGGCGGTGATGAAAGAGACTTGCCACGGCAAAGATGCTGTGCTTCTCGGCCATGTTACGGCGGGGAACGGCGTTGTGATGAAAACCCATTTGGGCGGCAAACGTGTCGTCGATATGCTTTATGGCGAAGGTTTGCCGAGAATTTGCTGATAGGTGGTAGCATGAATAAAAAAATGTTGTTTCTGTTCAATATAAAAGCCGGAACCTCCGGGATTCGTACAAAAGCGGCGGATATTATCAACATTTTTACCCGGGGCGGTTACGATGTGCTGGCTCACCCCAGCCAAAGCCCTACGGATATGGAGGAAACCATCAAGGCTCGAGGCAAAGAGTTTGACCTCGTTGTGACCTGCGGCGGCGACGGCAGTCTTAATGACACCATCAACGGGCTCCTTGCTCTGGAAGATCCCCCTGCTCTGGGGTACATTCCCACCGGTACCATGAACGATTTTGCTTCCAGTCATCATCTTAACAGCAATATGCTGATTGCCGCTAAAGATATTGTCAGCGGCAAGGAGATTTATACCGATATCGGTTATTTCAACGGCCGTTGTTTTTCCTATGTGGCGGCTTTTGGCGCCTTTACCGATGTGGCTTACGATACGCCTCAGGCCACAAAAAATCTTTTGGGCAAAAGCGCCTATATCTTTGAAGGCATCAAGCGGTTGCCTACCATTACATCCCAGCATCTCAAGGTAGAGTGTGAGGAGCTGGAAACCGAAGGGGATTATATCTACGGTATGGTCAGCAATGCCCTTACCGTCGGCGGGATCAACATCAACAACAAGGCGCCGGTGTCCATGGACGACGGTTACTTTGAGCTGATCCTGGTGAAAAAGGGCATCAGTGAAATCTTCAATGCCCAAGTTATGCTGGCTGCCTTTGTTCAGGGTGTGGAGCATAATAAATTCATTGAATACGCCAAGACCAAACGGGTGGTTCTCACCGGCGAAGAGCCAGTCAGTTGGACGCTGGACGGTGAATACGGCGGAGATCCTACCGTAGCGGAAATCAAGTGTGTGCCGAAGCGGCTGAAGATCATGGTTCCTGATAAATTGGAGATCCACCCTCAGCGCACCAATATCTTTGGCGGCCCGATTACCCCATAATTTCATGAAATAAAGGAAACCGACGCAAGCTATGCCCGGAAGGGACAGAAGCTGCGTCGGCTTTTTATAAACATCATGACTTTCGAAACTTAAAAATTTTTTCATTTTCGAAAGGGAAGGGTTGCATAGAATGAAGATAAATTGTATACTATAGATATAAACGATTTCGAAACTTTAAAAATTTTTCATTTTCGAAAGTGAGATTCCAATGAAAACCATTGTGAGAAGTACTTATCTGGATCGTTTGATTGCCTTAAATCAAACGCCGGATATTAAAATCATCACCGGCATTCGGCGTTCGGGAAAATCCAAGTTGATGCAGGCCTACATTGCATATCTGCAAGAGCATTGTGAAAATATCAATATCATTTTTATTGACTTTATGGATCTCGATTTTGAGCCGATAAAGGAATATCATGCCCTTCATTCCTTTGCCGAGGAGCATTACGAAGAAGGCAAGGTTAATTATCTTTTCGTGGATGAGGTTCAAATGTGTCCCAAATTTGAATTGGCTGTCAACAGCCTCCATGCAAAAGGGAAGTACGATATCTACATCACCGGTTCCAATGCCTTTTTATTAAGTGCCGACCTTGCAACCCTTTTTACCGGCCGCTATATTGAGCTGCACGTTTTTCCCTTCAGCTTTAAAGAATTCTGTCAATATTACGGCGAAGGGGATCGGGATGCCCTTCTTGATCGGTATACGCTTCAAGGCGGTTTGTCCGGTTCTTACGGCTATACCACGGAAAAGGATCGCACAAATTATATTAAAATCGTTTACGAAACCATCGTGACCAGAGATCTTGTCCAAAAGTATGCTCTGCCCGATTCCTTGTCCCTCCAACGCTTGAGTGAGTTTCTCATGGATAATATCGGGAATTTAACCTCCCCCAATAAAGTTTCGGAATTGCTGAAAACGGAATCTGCCACATCCAACCATGTGACCGTAGGGAGATACATCAAGTATCTGTGCAATGCCTTTGTGTTTTACGATATCAAGCGCTTTGATATTCGCGGCAAGAAATATCTGGAAACAACGGAAAAGTTCTATTTATGCGATACCGGCATCCGTTATGCAATCCTTGGCAGCCGAAATATGGATTATGGGCGGGTATACGAAAATATCGTTTGCATTGAGCTTTTGCGCCGGGGGTATGATGTTTATGTTGGAAAATTGTATCAAAAGGAAATTGATTTCGTGGCGCAAAGGGGCAGCGAAAAAGTGTATATTCAGGTAAGCGATAATATCCCGGATCCCAAAACCTTTGAACGGGAAGTTTCCCCGTTGCTGCAAATCCGCGATGCTTATCCCAAAATGATCCTTGCCAGAACAAAGCATCCCCCCTATGACTATGAGGGCATTCAGATCTGGGACCTTGGCCAGTGGCTGCTCCGATCTGCTGAAAATTGATACCTATCACAAAACCCCGGTATTTACAACTTACCGGGGTTTGTTTCTTATGGTTCATCGAAGAAGAGGGGGAGGAAGCCCTTATGGTTTGCTTCCTTTTCCTTTGTTTTTCTGGTTTCCTCCTGCTCTTCTTTTATTTCTTCGGTTTTACGGATCAGCTCGCAGATGCTCTCATAGGCAGCTTTTAAGAAGGTATCTTCTTCGGGGTAGCGCTTTTTGTCGGCAATCACCTCCAGGGTGAAGGGGACCTTTGTTTCTGTCAGATAGGGCAATACCTTCTTTTCAAAGGGAATCGTGCCGTCAAAGGGCAGACTGTGGCTGTTTTTCATGCCGTCGTTATCGGAGATATGCAGTGCCGAAAGCTTCTCTTTGTGCTGCTCCAAAAGGGAAAATTGCTTTTCTGCTCCCATATTTGCATGGGAAGTATCAAAGCAAAAGCCCAGCTCCTTTACGCCGGGAAAGGCTTCCCACACATAGGTGAGGTAATCGGCCCGCCAGGTGTTTTCCGCAGAAAGAATCACCCGGTTTGCTTCGGCATAGGGGAGCAGCGTCTCAATGCTGTGGAGGAGGTGGATGGAAGGCTCCGGCAGCTCTCCCTTGCCGCAGAGATGAAAGACCAGATTGAAGCATCCCAGGTCGCTGATTTCTTCGATGGTTTGGCAAATGGGTTTTAAATGCCGCATCCGCGTTTCCTTGTCGGTGCTCCAGAGGGCATCGTCCTCTTCTCCTGCCATATGGATGTTAAAGACCTTCAAAGCGGCTTCTTCACAGCGGCGGAACATTTCAAACCGGGAGATGGGGGCATCGCCGATTTCATCCTCCCACCAGAGCATCACACCGTCAAAACCGGTTTCTTTGATTTTCTCAATGCGGCGGAGAAAGTCGTTGTAATAGCCGTACCAGGCAAAGATTCCTGTTTCTCTCATTGCAGCACCTCGCCGGGGGCTTTGGCTTTACTGTTGCGCCATTCCAGCCATACCACCGAGAGGAACACGATGCCGCCGCCGATCAGCAGATTCAGGGTAAGAGGCTCCAGCCCCAGCAGCACGGAAAAGGCCGCGCCGAAAAGGGATTCAAAGGAAAGAAGAATCGCACTGGTGGAGGTAGGAGTGCGGCGCTGGCCAAAGGTCTGAAGGAACAAGCAGAGGGCCGTGGGGAATAACGCCAAGTAGGTAATGGCTGCCATGCCGCTGCCCCAGTGGGTTACGGCAACCTGATCAGTTTCGGTAAAGAGGAAATAAACGGCGGAAAGACAGGCTACGGTAAATAACTGCATAAAGGTGAGGTGCAGGGAATTTTTGTTGCCGCCGGCATACCCCAGGTAGGCAATGTGGCAGGCAAAGCCAAAAGCGCAGATCAGGGTCAGGATATCCCCGGGGCTGAAATGAATTCCACCTTCCTTCCAGTTAAGCACCGCCATGCCGAAAAAGCAGACGAACACGGCGATATAGACGCGAAAAGCAATCTTTTCTTTAAAGCAGATCCGGGCGATAAAGGGCACCATCAGCAGATTGGTGGCGGTAAGCAAAGCGTTGCTGGATACCTCAATGGTCTGCATCCCGATGGCTTGAAAAAGAAAACCGATAAAGAAGAAAAACCCGGCGATAGCACCGGTTTTGATCTCTGCTTTGGTAAAGGTTTTAAAATCTTTATTGATAATGAGCATCATGGCCACTGCCCCGATGAAAAAGCGCAGCATATTGACCATGCCCGGGGGAAAACCGGCATCCAGGCAGTAATCAACGCCGATAAAGCCGCTGCCCCAGATAAAGGCCGTGGTGAGAAGGGCCAGCTCCCCGGCAAAACGATGATTTGACATGATAAAATACCTCAATGTATAGAATTCCTATTATTCTAGCATAGTGCTGCATAAAATGCAATATACCCCAATAAACTTCATGAAATTACAACCAAAATGAAGCATTGCTCCGCAATGCGATCCAAATATGGCTTTGCATCGAGGAGAAGCTGCCGCTGCACCTTCCCCTCAAATGGGAAATCATTTTAGCAGGTGATTTATAAAAAAGGACTTCGGTTTTCCGAAGTCCTTTTGATTTAGAATTGCTGAAATTCGCCGTAGTTGTCTTCAATCAGTTTTTGTTTTGTATCCCAGAGCTTCTGGGAGAGATCCACATAGTAGAGGTGGGGGTGCTCAAACCGTTTCATTTCTTCCCACAGGAGGTCGATCTGGCTTTTGCTGTATGCCCGGATTTCATCTACCGAGGGCTTGTGCTCCAGCACGCATTTGCCGTCTTTGAACACCGGTACCAGGAGTTCCCTTACTTCGTAATCGGTAAAGGTGTGTTTTTTCCAGGGGTGGTTGGGGTCAAATATGGTCAAAGGCTGAGCGGTGTCAATCACTTCATCGTAAACCGTTACCAGGTCGGCATGGGCTTTGCCGGTGGTTTTATCGAAGATTCGCCAAACCTTTTTAAAGTGGGGCGTTGTGATCTTCACGGCGTTTTCGCTGACCTTAATCTTGGGGATCACATTGCCGGCTTCATCTTCAATGGCGCAAAGCTTGTACACGCCGCCGAACACCGGCTCGCTTTTGGCGGTGATCATTCGTTCTCCCACCCCAAAGGCGTCGATTTTTGCGCCCTGATGAAGGAGATCGTCGATGATATATTCATCCAGCGAGTTGGATATCACGATGCGGCATTGGGGGTATCCGGCATTGTCCAGCATTTTCCGGGCCTTTTTGGTGAGGTAGGTGATATCCCCGGAGTCGATGCGGATGGAGCATTCCGTAATGCCCATTTCGTCAAAGACCTTTACGGCATTGGGAATCCCGCTTTTCAAT
The DNA here is from genome assembly GCA_934702375.1 of uncultured Bacillota bacterium. GTDB lineage: Bacteria > Bacillota > Dehalobacteriia > UBA7702 > UBA7702 > UBA7702. Next base: position 46,060 of record CAKUYE010000011.1, read on the forward strand.
ACGTTGAAGGTGTCCACCAGCAGGCAGGGATTTTTGGGGTAGATCTTGCAATAGGAGCGGAAAGCTTCCAACTCCGAAGAAAACATCTGTACCCAGGAATGAGCCATGGTGCCCCCGGCGGGAGTGCCGTAAAGCTCTTCCGAAAGGGTGCAGGCCGTGCCGACGCAGCCGCCGATACAGGCCGCTCTGGCCCCTAAAATCGCACCGCCGGGGCCTTGTGCCCGGCGAGAACCAAACTCCGTTACCGGCCGCCCATTTGCCGCCCGGCAAATGCGGTTGGCCTTGGTTGCAATGAGGCTCTGGTGGTTCAATGTGAGCAAAACAAAGGTTTCAATAAACTGAGCCTCGGGAGCCGGAGCACGCACCGTCATGATAGGCTCGTTGGGGAAAATAGGCGTTCCCTCCGGCACGGCCCAAATATCGCCGTGGAAGGAAAAGTCCTTCAGATATTCAAGAAAATCTTCGCTGAAAATGCCTTTGCGGCGAAGCAGTTCAATATCCTCTTCGTCAAAGTGTAAGTTTTCAATATAGTCGATTACCTGTTCCAAACCGGCAGCAATGGCAAAGCCGCCATGATCCGGCACCTGGCGGAAAAAGACATCAAAATAAGTGATCTTGTCTTTCCAGCCGTTTTGGAAATAGCCGTTTGCCATGGTCAGCTCGTAATAGTCACAAAGCATCGTTAAGTTTTCTTTTTGTTTCATGATCACCAAACCTTTCTCTTCTTATAATGATACCCTATTACAACGGATTTGTAAAGAAGGTAGTGTGAGAATGAAATACCTCCCGCTGGTCGGCATGAAATGCTGCCTAGCGGCAGCATGAAATACCCCTTCGGGGCATGAAATACCTTCCTGCGGAAGGCATGAATGTAGCATCGCGAAGGCGATGCAAAAATGGCTTCGCCTTGAGGTCAGGGGAATCGAAACCCCGGGGCTTTGGGCACTTTGGTCCCAAAGTGCCGCGTCCCAAGGAGTCATAGTGAAAAAATTTTGCCGGGAAGTGACTTTGCAGACCGGCAAACGGAAAAGCAACGCTTATTCTCAAAAGTGTCGCTTCCAAAATGGCTTTCCTGGAAAATTTGCATAAATACTGTGAATTGAGGCAAACTACACACCAATGGAAGGAGGAATCCATCAATCCATGTCTGAAAAATTAAAACGATCCATGGAGGAATCGCTGCAAAAAGCAAAAATAAAAGAATATTCCGCTCTGGTGCAGGAAACCAAGCCCAAACCGCCATTGATAAAAAATGTGGCCCAGGCCTTTCTTTGCGGCGGCGCCATCTGCCTTTTGGGGCAGATCATCTACGAGCTGCTAACCCTTACGCCAATGTCGGATAAGCACAGTGTTATCACCACGTTGATCTTGCTTATTTTTGGCGGTGCGTTTCTCACCGGCCTTGGCATTTACGATAAACTGGGCAAATTTGCCGGCGCAGGCTCCATTGTGCCCATCAGCGGCTTTGCCAATTCCATGGTTGCTCCGGCGCTGGAGTGGAAAACCGAAGGCTTTGTTGCCGGTTTGGCGGCCAAGCTTTTTACTCTGGCCGGGCCGGTCATTGTTTACGGCATTGTTGTTTCTGTCTTTCTGGGATTATTGAAATATCTGTGGCTGCTGTTTACGGGAGGTTTGTCATGAGCGTAAAGGGACAAAATACCTATTTTTTTGATGTGCCGGTGTATGTTGCCGGCAGTGCTGCCGTAGGCGGGCCTATGGAAGGGCAGGGGCCTTTGGGATCATGCTTTGATAAAATCTCGCCGACGCTCCAATCCAAAGGCGGCAACTGGGAGGAAACGGAAATCGGCATGCAAAAGGATGTTCTTGATATCCTTTTGAAAAAGGCTGCCTTTGCCCATAAAACCGTAGATTTGCTTTTAGGCGGCGATCTGATCAATCAGCTTACCGTCACCAATTTCGCTGCCAAAGAGAGGGATATGCCCTTTCTTGGTTTATATAATGCTTGTGCTACCATGGCAGAGGGGCTGCTTTTGGCGGCTTCCCTCCTTGGCGGCGGATACATCCGCAAGGCTGCCGTGGTAGCTTCAAGTCATAATGCCACTTCGGAGCGACAATACCGCAACCCCACGGAGCTGGGCGCTCAACGCCCGATGTGGAGCCAGTGGACGGTTACCGCTGCCGGAGCCGTGGCTTTGAGCTGCAAGCCTTCGGCTTTGAAGGTCCTTAGCGGCACCGTGGGTCGGATTGTGGATATGGGGGTAAAAGACCCCAATGATATGGGCGCTGCCATGGCGCCGGCAGCGGCAAAAACCATTACCGAGCATCTGCACAACAGCGGCAGAGAGGCAAAGGATTATGACCTGATCTGTACCGGGGATTTGGGCAGTCACGGTCACACCCTCCTCGGCACTCTTCTGGAAAAAGAAGGGATCACTTTGGATGAACGTTTTCAAGACGGCGGTATGCGGATCTATCAAAAGAATCAGGATGCCCATGCCGGCGGCAGCGGCGCCGGCTGTTCGGCGGCGGTGTGGAGCAGTTATGTGATCCCGGCCCTTCAAAGGGGAAAATACCGCCGGGTTCTGCTGGTGGGTACCGGTGCGCTGCTCAGTACCGTCAGTGTGGGCCAGGGGAAGTCCATTCCCGCCATTGCCCATGCCGTAGAGATTGTAAAGGAGGGCTGCTGAATGGCGATGCAATTGCTTTGGGCCTTTTTGATTGGCGGCGGGATCTGCGCTTTGGCTCAGTTGATTATGGATCTTACGCCTTTTACCGTCAGCACGGCCCATGTTCTTGTGACCGTTGTTGTCGTCGGTGAAATTCTGGGGTTTTTCGGCCTTTACGGCAAGCTGGTGCGGTTTGCCGGAATGGGAGCTGCGGTGCCCCTTTGCGGCTTTGGCAATACCCTTATCGAGGGGGTTCTTACGGAGATTGAAAGCGACGGCTTTATGGGTGTGATCACCGGGGGCTTTACCGCCGGTGCCGCCGGGCTTTGCGCCGCCGTGGTGTTCAGCTTCCTCACCGCAATATTTTTGAAGCCAAAGGGATAATTTTTCAAGGTGGATCTTTATGCTTCTCTCTTGTTTTCAGATCCATTTGGGTGTATACTGATTCCAGTAAATGAATCTGAACAGCAAAACGCGGAGAAACCGGGTTAAAATCCCGGACGGTCGCGCCACTGTGATGCGGAGCATATTTTCTGGCAATGCCAGCCACTGTACTTGTTGTGGGGTATGGGAAGGTGAAAATATGTGTTGATGTGAAGTCAGGATATTCCCGTTTTGTTTCGTTTTATGCTCGGCTTCCGCGTAAGAAGTGACGGTTCTTTTTATTACCCATTGTAAAAATGCCCCGCTTCTTGAGGAGGACGTTACTCCTAGAGGCGGGGCAGATTTTATTTACCATGTTGCCAAACTCTCATTCCGTATCTCTTCCGTTGTTTGGCGGGATTCACCTCTTCATACGGAAAATCTCCTTTCAACTCTTTTTTGCGGCTTTTATGCCGCTCTTTTTTTTTAGTGAAAAACCGGCAGCCGGGTCTTTTTCGGCAGCTCCAGCTCAAGAACCCAAAAAAGGGTCTCCAGCTTATGCACCAGGGCCAGGATCCGCAGATCCAGCTCTCCGCTGCAGTTCTCTCCCAGCCGTTCTTTTTCCGCCATGGCTCTTTGCAGCTCCTCCCGGTAGCGGTCGCTGCGTCTGCGAATATCTTTTTCTGTTTTCATGGCTCCCCCTTAAAATAGCTTCCTGAGGTATTGTATGAAAAACAGCAGGTCCACGTGTTTTTATGATTGCATATATAAAATATATTTGACGTAAAATATATAAAAATAGGCTACAATATTTCTTATTTGCAATTTGTTGAAATTTGACGGATTAAGAGATATAATGGAGATGATGAACTGCATGATATGGGTGAAAATTACAGTTTATCATTTTATTTTCATTGATCTATTCAATAAAATGCGTAAACTAGCATTTAAATTTTGACCGGAGGCCGATACCATGACAGATTTTCAAAAAGAAGTTTATATGGAGACCATTAAAACGGCGATCGGGGATGAACCCATCACTCGTTTTGCCGAACGGGCAGGCCTCAGCGCCGGGAATCTTTCCCGCATTCGCAACGGTCAGGTTGCTTCGGTGGATACGTTAACACGGATTGCCGCAGCTTCGGGCCGGGTTTCTTTGCAGCAGCTTCTCGATGCCGCAACGCTTATGGGAGATTCGGAAGTTCCCCAGCTGAAAAAGACGGTGAGTATCCCCGTGGCGGAGTTTTTGCCGGAAACCAAAAGTAAGCTGTTGAGAGACGGCTCTCTTCCTCGGGAGGAATACTACGAGGAAACCTTTGCCCCCGGCGAGTATGTCTTTTTTATTGCCAACGACGATGCTTTAATGCCCCGGATTCACTGTGGAGATCGGGTTCTTGTGGATTTGAGCAAAAAACCGGAAAACGGCGATATCGTTCTGGTGCGCTTTAAAAAAGAGGGTCGGGGTACGCTGCGCCGGGTATCAACCGATGGCTATAAGTATTTCTTCTATGGCAACGATCTTTCCCTTTATCCCATGGAACAGGTAAAGAAGTCCGAAGCCGATATCTTCGGTGTGGCGGTGGAAGCGCGGATTCGCCTGTAAAAAAAGCCGTTTTTCATGGCTTTTTTCAAAAAAAGGTATTGACATATCGAGGATTCTCTGATATAATTGTATCCTGTCAGCGGCTTGTACAGAGCCTGTGACGAAAAAAATTGTCAAAACAGGAAAATAGTTCTTGACAATTTGGCAGAGATGCTGTATAATATTTAAATGTGACGAGCCATTAGCTCAGCAGGCAGAGCACCTGACTTTTAATCAGGGTGTCCGGCGTTCGAATCGCCGATGGCTCACCAATATTGGCGCGTTGGAGAAGCGGCTGAACTCACCAGCCTTTCACGCTGGCATTCATGGGTTCGAATCCCATACGCGTCACCATAAAGAAGTATCCACTCTTTGAGTGGTGCTTCTTTTCTACCGATAAGAAAGACCGCAAATTTGCGGTCTTAATATATATGCGGGTGTGGTTCAATGGTAGAACGTTAGCTTCCCAAGCTCAAAACGCGAGTTCGATTCTCGTCTCCCGCTCCATAAAAACCTGTTCATTGCGGTGAACAGGTTTTTCTTTTGATGTGAGGAGGGGAGAGGCCCTCGGGCAATAGGGATATCTCCGGTAGATTTAAAGAGGATTATCTGTAATTATAATTTCTTTTGCGCAATATGTAGCATTCTGTCGAATTCATTGAAATCCTGTTTATTTGCTGATATGATGTATGTATCAAAAAAAAGGAAGAGGGGAAATCATGAAAAAGAAAAGTATTATTGCGCTGTTAATTGCTTTTGTGTTTGTATTTGGGATCTCCGCCTATGCTCTGTTGTCAGGGGATAAGGAGTCCTCTGCCGGGGTTTCCGTTGTTCCGTCGGAAGAGCCGGTGGAAAGCGCTTACCGAGGGGCGGTGTCCCTCTCCGAGACAAAAATTCGTGAGCAGATGGAGGAACCGAAGGCAGACCAAACCGAGGGAAATTGGTATACCGTGACCACGGAATCCGACCCCCTAAATCTGCGGGAAGAACCCCGGCAGGATTCTGCCGTTTGCGGCCGGGTCCCCCGGGGCGGTTTCGTTTATGTTACCGAAAAAGAAGGTGTTTGGGGCTTAACTCTGTACGACGGCGTTACCGGCTGGCTGAATCTTTCCTATTGTCAATCCGGTCAGGTGGAGGTATCTCCCGAGGTTTCCGAGGAAGCAACGGTAACGGTGTATGTAACGAATACCGGCGAGTGTTATCATCGCGGCGGCTGCGGCTACCTGCACAGCAAAATTCCCATTTCTCTGGAGGATGCTAAAATTTCCTATCGCCCTTGCAGCCGTTGTCATCCGCCCCAATAAAAAAAGAAGATCCCGGATCGGGTATGCAGTACCGAACCGGGAAATTCTTTTTGTTGAAATAAATATATTTAAAGGAGTTATGAATGGCTGATTCATTTTCTGTCGCAGCGGCAAACCAAGGAAGAGAGCATTTTCAATTTTTTTCATGAGGGATGGTTTGCCGCTGCATTACAGAAAAAATTAGGGGGGTAGTAGAGTAGGATACCTAAATTTATATGATGGCGTGAAAGACTTATTCGGTTGCTTTCAACGCTTCGACCATATCGATTTTTTTATTTTTTCTTGCCACCATCAGGCTTACCAACAGGGACATTCCCATGGTGATGGCAATGCCGATGAGGATGGTTGCGGGAGTGATGGCCATTTTCATTTCATATTCACTGGCAAGTGCTTTCAGCAGGTAGCTCAATACGCCGATCCCCGAGGGGATGCCGATAAGAATGCCGATAAAGCTGAGCCAGAGATTTTGCTGAATCAACAGCCTGCCGATTTTTCTGTCCTTGAATCCAACCACCTTTAAGGTGGCCATTTCCCGATATCGTTCGGTATAACTCATGACGCCGAGATTGTATAAAACCACAATCCCCAGGATCACTGCGCCGGTAATCAAAATAAGGATCATCATATCCATCATTTCAATGAAGGTGTCAAAGGAGTCAATGATCATCTGCTTCGATTGAATACTTTTGATGGCGCTGTTTGGAGCGATATCTGCTTTGGAAATATTGGTGTAAACCGAATCAATCTCGTGATCGATTCCCAAGGTATCGGCATAGGCTTCGGTGATGACGACGTTTTCCGAAACGCTGCGGAGAATTCCTGCCACCGTTAAGGTATAGGTCTCATCGTCGTCGTAGGGGCTGAGGAGAATGTGATCTCCCGGCTCCAGTTCAAATTCCTCTGCCAGGCGCATGCATACGTAGGCGCCGTCGTTATCGAGGTCGATGTAGTGGTTTTCTTCGTCGGGAAAACGCACGCGGTCGTTGTTGATGTGGTAGATATCCAGGGCTACGGATTTATCTGCCGGAGAGCCATAGGCTTCCATATGGACGCCTACCGAAGCGCTCCAGTCGCCCTGATAGGTATCTACGATGGCGTCGCGCTCTTTGTCGGTGGCATCCTCGGAAAGGTAGATCCTGGAGCTGTAGTTTGTTGCGCCGTCGTAGTAGAGTTTCAAAAATGCATCCATCGTATCGCCCATCCCTAAAGATCCTACAATCAGGATCATGCTGCCGATGATGCCAATCAGGCTCATGGCGGTACGGGATTTGTGCCGGAGGATATCCCGAAGGTTCCAGCGGCTGCCAAAGGAAAGCTTTTGAAAGAGTCTTGTGTTTTCAAACCACATGGCTTCCATTTTCTTTGGCGTGCAGGGGCGGAGGGCATCTGCTGCCGTGCCCTTGAGCATCTGCTTTACGGAGAAATAGCCGATTACCGTTAAAAGGGCAATGATACCGGCGATGATCTCTGCGCAGAAACCCGGGAAACAGAGCTTCCACTGAGGAATGTCGATATAGGTGCTCATCATGCCTTTGGGGTTCATAATGGCCCAGGCGACGATGTAGCCGAGGATGACGCCGATGAAAGAGCCGATCAGGCCGATCATCAAAGCGTAGGAGGTGTAATGCCATAAAATTCGTTTATCTTTGAAACCCAGAGCCTTCATGGTGCCGATCTGTATTTTTTCCTTTGCCGCCAAACGATGCATCGTTGTGACCATCGTGAGTATGGCGATCATTAGAAACAGAGCCGGCAACACTGCGCCCATGGTTTTGCCCTCCTCGGCTTCACCGCTGGCACCGGAATATGAAATATTTTCGTCCTTGGAGAGGACTAAAACAGCTTTTTCTAAGGTTGTATAAACATCTTTTAAAAGATTGCTTTGATCTTTGCTTGAGATAATGTTGATCTGTTCGTAAAAATCGGAGTGACGATGAAAGGCCTTGTTGTACATGGCCGGGGCAATGTATGCAAAGCCGTAGGTCTTAAAATCCGGCATCAGCTGGCTTTCGTCCCGAACACAAATCATATGTTCACCGGATTTGATTAAGCCCTGAATGATTCCGGAAAGCTCCGTGTCCTTATAAATCAGGGTCAGGGAGTCGCCGACGGAAATGTTGTTGGCGGCGGCGTATTTATCCGAGAGCCAAATGCCGTTTTCACTTTCGGGGTCGTAGTCTGCTCCCTCTACCAGATAAAAGCCGGAAACGCTTTCATCCTCGGTAATGGTCATGGCCAGGCTGTCGCCTTCCTGTTCCTTTACATCGGCATTGACGGAAAAGTATCGGGCGGCTTTTTTCACGCCGTCAATTTTTTGGACCTTCTCCAATTCGTCTTTACTGAATTTTTCGTCGGTAATCAGGCGATAATCGGCAAAATTGGTTTCCTTGAGAAAAGAGGAAGTGTTTTGATCAATGCTGTACCACTCCATATTGAAGCCGACAAAAATGCCGATCCCCAGGGCGATCATGATGATCATGGACAGGAACTGTGCTTTGTACAGCCCCATGGTACGCCATAATTTTTTGAAAAGCATTGTTCTTCCTCCTTACCAGTCGATCTCATCGGCACCGACAGGGTGGAGTTGTTCTTCTTTGGCGATGATCTTGCCGCTTTTTACGCGGATCACAACATCGGCCATTTTTGCGATATTTTGGTTATGAGTGACGATCACGATGGTCTTGCCGTATTCCCGGGCCATTCTCAGCAACAGCTTTAAAACGAGGACCCCGGTTTCGGAATCCAGAGCGCCGGTAGGCTCATCGCAAAGCAGGATCTTGGGGTTCTTTGCCAAGGCTCTGGCAATGGATACCCTTTGCTGCTCGCCGCCGGAAAGTTCCGAAGGAAAATTCTTCAGGTGATCCGAAAGGCCGACTTCGGCTAAGATTTTATCTGCCGGCAGGGCCTTGGGGGCGATTTCCTTAACGAAAGCCACGTTTTCATAAACGGTCAGCGTGGGGATGAGGTTGTAAAACTGAAATACAAAACCTACGGTCGCCGCTCGGTATTCTGCCAGCTTGTCGTTGGAAAGGGTGGAAATATCTTTTCCCTCTACGATGATTTTCCCCGAGGTCGGACTGTCCAATCCGCCCAGAAGGTTTAATAACGTACTCTTTCCTGCGCCGCTGGGGCCGAGGATTACCACGAATTTGCCTTCTTCCAAGGTCATATTGACCTGATCCAGAGCTTTTAATTCGTGTTCTCCGCTGGTATAAACACGGCTGACATTTTGTAATTCTACCATCGACATGATGCCTGTCCTCTCATTCTAGTTAGTTCAGGCTAACCAAAGTCTGAATTGAATAGTTAGATTTATCTAACTGTATGCATTATACCCCGAATCACCCACTTTGTCAATGGGTTTTTCGGGGGATTATTTTGTGATGTCAATTTTTTTTGTGCAATTTTTTTAATTTTTTCCGAAAAAAGGGCCTTTTATTCCGCCAGACAGCTTAAAAAAACCTTTTCCGTTTGGGCGGCGGCTTTTTTCCATTGGAACTGTGCCGTTCGCTTTTGTCCCTTTGCTCCAAGGAGCTGCCGAAGCTCTTTTTTCGTCAAAAGGGCATACAATTGGGACGCAAGGTCGGTGCTGTCGAAGGGGTCGAACCAGAGAACATTGTCCGCCAGCACCTCCGGCAGGGAGGAGGTTTTTGCGGCGATCACCGGGGTGCCGCAGGCCATAGCTTCCAACGGCGGCAAGCCAAAGCCTTCGTAAAGGCTGGGATAGACCATGACGGTAGCGCCGTTGTAAAAATAGGGGAGGTCGGCGGTGGGAACTTTATCGGTAAAGATCACGCTGTCGCTGATTTGCAGCGCTTCGGTCAGGCTGTCCAGAGCGTCGAAATCGTGATTTCGTTTTCCCGGCAATACCAGTGCATAGGGGATATTTTCTTCCTTTTTTAAAAGATAATAGGCGTTGATCAGGGCTTTTACGTTTTTACGCAGCCCAAAGCCGCCAACATAGAGAATATAGTCCTCGCAAATGCCGTAATGTTCCTTTAAGAAGGTCTTTACCGTATCTTTGGGCAAGGGGCGGTAGATGGGCTCCGGTGCTTCATGGATCACATGAATTCGATCCTCGGGATAATGAAAGAGACGTTGGATGTCCTTTTTGGAACATTCCGACACGGTGATCACGGCATCGCTGCGCTCCATGATTTTGGGCATCTCTTTGAGAAATTCCTTTAAATAGCCGCGGCCGACGGTTTCCGGAAAGAGATAGGGAATCAAATCGTGGATCGTTACCGTTTCTTTACAGCACTTTTTTTCCGGCAGTCCAATGCCGTTTTGAGGAACATGATACAGTTGAATTTGTTTTTCCTTGATGGCCCGGGGTAAAAACTCCCTGCGCCAGATATCCTTTTGCTCCCCGCGGGAATAAATATCCTCCGGGTCAAAGCGAAACCCGGTGTATTCCTGCCCCGGGAGAAAAACCTCCGGCCGGGGGAGATTTTGGGGCAAATGCGCCAAAATCTGCCACGTATAGGTGCCAATACCGGTACCCCGGTAGAGGAGTGCGCCGCGGCCGTCGATGGCAATATGGGGTGTTGTCACTTCGATACCTCCAGTCTGTTTTTCAGCTCTTCCAGCCAGGTGTCCTCTTGCTTTAGCTCTGCGGCGGCATAGCTCATCTTTTTCAGGTAAAATTCCTTTTGCCGATCCTTTTCTTCGCTGAAATAGCGATGGCTGATGCGCCAGAATTTTTGAGGAAATAAAAGCAAAGCACAAAGCACCTCGGCTTCTGCCTTGGATAATTTGCGATCGTACTGGTAGCTGTCAAAGATTGCGGTGATTTTTTCTCTGTAGTTTTCCCCCCGTTTCAAGGCGCGTTTTGTCAGGCGCATCAAATCGGTCAGGGGCAAATCCCGGCAGCAATAATCAAAGTCAATGAGATAGGCCTTGCCCTCTTTCATAATGAAATTTCTGGCGGCAACATCGTAGTGGATAAAGCTGCCTACGGCTTCGGCTTCGGCGGCAAGTCGGGGGTATGCCGAGCGGTTTAGCTGCTCCAAAGCTTTTTGGGCCTTTTCCCTCAGGGTGGGGTACAGGCTTCGGTATGCCCGGGCAAAGGCATCTTCGGGCATGGTTTTGGCAAGGTCGTTGTATTGATCCAGGTCTTTCAGGCGCTGCAACAGCTTTTCTCCCCGTTGAAAGCAGCCGCTGCGGTTTTTGGCCTCCGTCGGCAGGTTTTTCTCCCTTGCCCGCAGGTGAAACCCGGCCAATGTTTCTCCCACTGCCTGAAGGTGGCTGCAACGGTCGAAATCGCAGGGGCTTCCTTCGATCCATTGATGGAGAGTAAAGCAGTCGTCTTTTTCCCGGTAAAATGCTGCCTCGGTTTTGGTGGGGATCAGCGGCGCATAGGAAAAAAAGCCGTGGCGGCTCAGGCTGTTTTCGGCGGCGCAGATAAAATCCAGACTCTTTTCCTTTAGGGGGCTGGCTTTTAAGGCAAAATCGCCGCCGCCGGTTTTCACCCGGAACACGTTGTTTTGTATGCGCTTCGTCGTTAAAGTGGGGATATCCCATCCCCGTTCGATCAATTTTTCCATCCTTTTACTCCGTGGCTGATGATGGTACAGTCTATGCGGGAAGGGATGAAAAAAGACATGAAGCCGCAGATTCCTGAAAAATGAACACTAGGCAGCCACGGCGGGGTTGTGGTAAAATAGATCTGTACAGAAATAAAGGAGGGAATCGGAATCGGCTGGCGAAGGATCATGGGACGATATGGATATCACTGCACTGACGGAATACCGAAGTGCCTATATCGGGGATGCCGCCAACGTCAGCCAGCTTTTTTACCGGCTGCCCCTTAATGATTTGCCCATAAGCTTTGCCATTGACGATGAGGCCTGTGCTCTGACGGTAACATACGGAGAGCCTGCCGGAGAATATGGGAAAGCGGAATTGGAGCAAAATTTGGTTTTTAATGCCATTGCCGCCATGGCCTTGATTGATAATCTCTCCGAAGTGATTTATGAGTTTCCTTCGGGAAGCTATGAGATTTCCCGTTCTCAAGCAGAGTCGGTGTTGGGTGCACCTCTTTCGGCGCTGTTGACCGATGAAAATTGGCAAAAAAAGGTTGTGGAACCGTTGGCCGATGATGCCTTTGTAGAACAATTTATAGAGTAACAAAAAAAGAGAGGTCGGGGTTTCCGACCTCTTTGGTTTATAGAGGGGTTTGCATTACTTGCAATGAACCAATTCTTTAGCTTTTTCTGCGGTTTGTTCGATTTGGCGTAGGTAATTTTCTATGGAGTGGATGACGGTGGCGCCGTCTCCCACGGCAGTGGTAATTTGAAAAGAAGATTTGCTCCGGACATCCCCAATGGCGTATAGCCCCGGCATTGCGCAGGCGCAGCCCTCATCGGTAAGGATGCGGCCGGTGTCGTCGGTTTCTATTACGCCATCGGCAAAGCCGGTTTCCGGTTTATGGCCGATAAAGAAGAAAACGCCGTCGGTGGGGATGACCTCTGCGGCTTCGGTGTCGTTGTGCCGCACCTTTACTCCGGAAACCATGGGGTCTCCCAGAATCTCCAAGGGAGTGCAGTCAGTGTAAAAGGTCACATTTTCCTTGTTATGAATCTTATCGACCAAAGCCTTTTGGCCCCGGAAGGTGCTGCGGTGATGAACGAGGTTGAGATGCTTCACAAAGCGCAGCAGAAAGTCGGCTTCCTGAAAGGCGGTATTGCCGCCGCCGATGAGGGTCACGGTTTTATTGCGGTAAAGGGGGCCGTCGCAGGTGCCGCAGTAGGAAACACCGCGGCCCTTTAACCGCTCTTCTCCGGGAATCCCCAGCACCTTTGGGGTGGCACCGGTGGCAATGATCACGGTTTGGGCGGTGTATTCTCCCTTGTCGGTGCGGATCTGCCAGGGGCCGTGTTCCGGTAAAATGGAGATCACCTTTTCCCGAATCTGTTCCGCGCCCCAACGCTTCGCCTGAGCCAGAAATTTTTCGCCCAGGGTAAAGCCGTCGATCCCCTCGGGGAAGCCGGGATAATTTTCGATTTCATGGGTCAATGTCATTTGTCCGCCGGGAAGGCCCGGTTCGGCAATAAGCACGGAAAAACCGGCCCGTGCGCCGTAAATGGCAGCGGTAAGGCCGCCGGGGCCGCCGCCGATGATGAAAATATCGTAGATCATGGTAAAAACTCCTTTGATCGTTTTCTTTAGTATGGCTGATTTTTATTAAGGATATCAGATGATCCTAGTATACCACAAAACCGCTTTTAAAAAAATACGCTGTGCCTTTCTTTTGGGGAAAGACACAGCCTTTGATTTTTCCGGTTTTTTTAGGCAAAGCCGAAAAGGGTGCCGAGAAAGTGTATGATAAGGGCGCATACCCAGGCAATGGCGCACTGACCGATGACAATGGCAAGAGCCCATTTGCCCCCAAGCTCCCGGCGAATGGCGGCAATGGCGGCAACGCAGGGGGTGTATAAAAGGCAGAATACCAGGATGGTAAGGGCTGCCAGAGGGGTAAATGCGGTAAGCAGGGCAGCGGTGTTGCCAAAAAGGACCGAAAGGGTCGAAACAACGCTTTCCTTGGCAATAAAGCCTGCAATAAGCGCCGTGGTGATGCGCCAATCTCCAAAGCCCAGGGGGGCAAAGAGGGGCGCGATAAAGCCGGCGATATTGGCCAGAATGCTGTTATGAGAATCCGCCACAACGTTGAGATGAAAATCGAAGGTCTGGAGGAACCAGACAATAATGGTGGCTAAAAAGATCACCGTAAAGGCTCTTTGCAAAAAGTCTTTGGCTTTATCCCAGAGAAGGTGGCCCACATTTTTTGCTCCGGGCATACGGTAGTTGGGCAGTTCCATTACAAAAGGCACGGCATTGCCTTTGAAAAGGGTGCTTTTGGAGATCAGAGCCACCAGAATCCCAACGATGATGCCGGTAAAATAGAGGCCCACCATGACCAGACCGCCGTGACCGGGGAAAAATGCCGCGGTAAAAAATCCGTAGATCGGCAGCTTTGCGGTACAGCTCATAAAGGGCGTGAGCATAATCGTCATCTTTCGGTCCCTTGCCGAAGGCAGGGTGCGGCTGGCCATAACGCTCGGTACCGAACAGCCGAAGCCGATCAACATCGGCACGATGCTGCGGCCGGAAAGGCCGATCTTTCGCAGGAGCTTGTCCATGACAAAAGCCACCCGGGCCATGTAGCCGCTGTCCTCCAACATGGAAAGGAAAAAGAACAGCACGACGATGATGGGTACAAAGCTCAGTACGCTGCCGACGCCGTTGAAAATGCCGTCGATGATCAGAGAATGAAGCACCGAATTCACTCCCCAGGCGGCAAGGGCTTCATCGGCAACGGCGGTAAGGGCTTGAATCCCCGCTTCCAGCAGGGTCTGGAGCCAGGCGCCGATGACGTTGAAGGTAAGGTAAAAGACCAGCGCCATAATGACGATAAAGGCAGGAATCGCCGTGTACTTCCCGGTGAGGATGCGGTCGATATTGCGGCTGCGCTGGTGCTCCTTACTTTCCCTTGGTTTCGTTACCGTTTGATCGCATACTTTTTTTATGAAGGAAAAGCGCATATCCGCAATGGCGGCGGCCCGATCCAGCCCCCGTTCCTCTTCCATTTGGATGATGATATGCTCGATCATTTCTTCTTCATTTTGGGTGAGGGCAAGATCCTTTCGGATCAGGGGGTCGCCTTCCACCAGCTTGGAGGCGGCGAATCGAAGGGGAATCTCCGCGGCTTTGGCGTGGTCCTCAATGAGGTGCATGATGCTGTGGAGACAACGGTGCACCGCTCCGCCGTGATCGTTTTTATCGCAAAAATCTTTTCGCCCCGGAGCTTCCTGATATTTGGCAATGTGGACGCCATGGCGAACCAGCTCTTCAACGCCTTCCCCTTTGGAGGCCGTGATCGGCACTACGGGGATGCCCAGCATGGTCTCCATTTCGTTGATATGCACCGCACCGCCGTTGCCTCGGACCTCATCCATCATATTCAATGCCAATACCATGGGAATATCCAGCTCCATCAGCTGCATGGTCAGGTAGAGGTTACGCTCTATGTTGGTGGCGTCTACAATATTGATGATACAGGTGGGGTGCTCCCGAAGAATAAACTCCCGCGATACCACTTCCTCGCTGGTGTAGGGGGAGAGGGAGTAGATCCCGGGGAGATCGGTTACTTCCGTTTCCGGATAGCCCTTGATGGCACCGGATTTTCGGTCTACGGTTACACCGGGAAAATTCCCTACATGCTGATTGGAGCCGGTAAGCTCATTGAACAGCGTTGTTTTTCCGCAGTTTTGGTTTCCTGCCAGAGCAAAGGTCAGCAGTGTTCCTTTGGGAAGAGGTTTTTCATCCTCTTTTGCATGGTATTTCCCGCTTTCTCCCAAACCGGGATGTTCGATATGTTTTTTTAGCTTCTTTTCAACCTTTTCCGCTTCTCTCGGAAGATCTGTTTCTTCGATATCGATCTTTTCAGCATCGGCCAGACGCAAGGTGAGTTCATAGCCATGGATGCGTAATTCCATCGGGTCTCCCATGGGAGCATATTTCATCAATGTTACTTCTGCTCCGGGGATGATCCCCATATCGAGGAAATGCTGGCGCAGCGATCCTTCTCCACCTACGGCGGTGATCACTGTCGATTTGCCAACGGCCAGATCGCGCAATGTCATGGTGTTTGGCTCCCTTCATTTCCGTAATTTTGATCCGTTTAGCATCACAAGATGCCGTTTCATTGTTAGTATATTTTAACCGCCTGCCAATGTCAAGAAAAAATACAAAATATCAAAGATTATTTCAATCTCTGACACGGAAATCAAGTCGATATTGTGAAATTTACATTCGGCTTTGGATATAGCAGCTCAGTTGAATATAAGAAAGCACCGGCTTTTCTGTATGGAATTTTCGATAGGATGCGAAAAAAATCCCTTCCCGAAAATTAGGGAAGGGAATCTATTACCACAAAGGAATACGCAGAGCTTCGGTTTGGTTGTCGTGGGAGAATACCATATCGGCGTGGTTGTCGGCTTTGTAGTCTACCTCGGCATATTCGTATTGCTCTGCGGTAGCTTTGATTTCGCCGTTTTTCGTCTCTACGGTGAATAGAGTCATGGTGGGCTGCTCCCGGCCGGTGTTGGTGCAAATCAGCTTGTAATAGGGAGCGTCCTTCGTAATCTCCGGTGTTCCGGCGGCGATCCGCCGGCCTTGAGGTACGGGGTCTTTGCTGTTGAAATTTTGAATCAAATCTGCAAAGGCCGTTCCCGTTACGTAGCGATCCTTTTCCTCTTGGGGGAGGGCCGCCGCAGCGGCTTTCTCAAAGGGTGTGGTCACCTTTACCGATAAAACTCTTTTCAGAGGGATTGCACCTTCAAATTCCGGCAGCCGCTGCCCAAAGGTGCGCAGGCATACTTCATCACCAAGGTGGATTTTTCCCCTTTGCCAAAAGGGGTAGCTGCCGCTGTCAATGAAAAGAATATCGCCGGCATGGACCGTGTTTCCTTTCCCTGCCTGCCAAGGCTCGGTATTCGGTTGCATTTCCGTGGTTTCCGTCGCCATGATCTCAAAGCCGCCATCATATTGGGAAATGACGGTGCCGTAGATTTTGCGATCTGCCAAAAACAGCGTAACGAGATAAAGTGCAACAAGGACAACGATGAAAATGGCAACAATCCGCAGCACCTTCCGCCGCCAAAAGGCAGCAAAGAAATTCTTGATACCTTCCATAAGCACCTCCTTGTTTGGTTACTCCAATATTTTTTGGATTTCGGTGTAATTTAATTGTTTTGCCCGGTGAGTTACGGTTTTTCCCTCTTTTGTTTCTGTTAGGGCAAACATTGCCTTTTGTGTGCCGGTGTAATTGGTCATGGCCGCATAAATGGTGTGGGAATTTTCCCCCGGCAGACAAACGTAGCCGGTTTCGCCTGTCGTTAGAAAGCTTTCGGTCATTTCTTGAAGCAGTTCTTTTTGAGAGGTCTCCGGCCGACCGGGAAAATTGATTGCCGCACCGGGGTAAGCGCCGATGAAATAATGGGCATCGGCATCGGTGAAGATGCTGTAATCCTGCCACGGCCCTTTGTATCGTAAGAAAATAATTTTGTCCAGAGTGCGGATGCCATCTACGTCGTAAAGGGGGTGGGTGAAAAAATAGATGGAAACCCTCTCGCCCAAAGCGGCCTTTTCTGCTTTTGGATGCCGGCTTTCATCGATCAGAAACATTTCTGTGTTGGCAATGTTGTTTTTCTTCATGGTTCTTTCGTTCATATGGCTAAGAATCACGGCGGTTTTTCCATCATTCCTGCCGATGACGATACCATCCACTCTTTCCACGGCAAATATCCCAAAAAAGACAAAAGCCAGTAAGAGGAGGCACCCTAAAAAAATAAATACCCTTTTCCATAAAATCACTGTTTTCATAAACCCCTTTATCACCTCTTTTCTTGAGAGCCGTTACCATAAAGGAATACGCAGGGCTTCGGTTTGGTTGTCGTGAGAAAATACCATATCGGCGTGGTTGTCGGCTTTGTAATCTACCTCGGCATATTCGTATTGCTCTGCAGTGGCTTTGGTCTTGCCGTTTTTCGTTTCTACGGTGAATAGGGTCATAAAGGGTCTGCCGTTTTTCGGTGTTTTTGGGCCGGTGTAAATCAGGTAGTACCAAGGAGCATTGGCCTGTTGTTCTAATTTTCCGGCAACGCCCCAGGTATAAGGTGCGGCATACTCTTTTCCGTTGAATTTTTGAATCAGTGCGGCAAATTCTGTTCCTCTGGCATATTGCGTTAAGGAAGCTTCCGGGAAGCTTTTTCCCTGGGAATCTTCAAAGGGAACCAGCACTTTTACGGAAAGGACATATCGGAGGGGTAAGACACCCTCGGTATCCGGTAAGATCTGATAAACGGTGCGTAATTTTACGGTGTTGCCGATATGCAGCTTTCCGCGATCCCAAGGCGGGTAATTCCCCGGACTAAGCTTGATGACACTGCCGGGATAAAGACAGCTGAAGGCGTTGTTGAGCCAAGGCTCTGAATCCGGAAACAGGTAGGTTTTTTCTGTAACTGCAATCTCAAAGCTGCCATCCCATTGAGAAATGACGATGCCGTAGATTTCACGGTCGGCCAAGAGGAGCATTACGAAATACAATCCAATGAAAAGAATGATGATAATCGCGATGATCCGCAACACCTTCCGCTGCCAAAACGCGGTGAAAAAATCCTTGATTTGCTTCATATTAGTCGGGATATCTAAATTGATACATGGAACTGTCATTGTTAATGTCCCAAATCCAGGAAGGGTGGCTTTGCGTAGATAGCGAAAATGCATTGCATGTAGTAATCCAGTTGTAAATAAATTTTCCTGTTTCAGGATTGCGTTCCGGGCTTAAGCCGTAATTAAGAAATCCCTCATGCTCTTCACTAAACACCTTAAATGGCATCGTCAGAGGAGAACCTTCCTGGACGTAACTTCTTTGTGCTGCTACTCTGAATTTTCCGTCGTAAGGGCATCCTTGGGGAGTTGCCTGGCCATAATAGTCAATTTCCCACCAATTCATCTTGTTTGCAGTCAAACAACTTGTGTCGTAGATTCCCACGCATATGTTAATTGTATTTCCGTTGTCGAAGGCGGGAGTGTCCAAGTAGGCGTTATCGAAATTACTAAACCATGCACGAGGGGTTTTATAATCATATCCTAACGTATTTGTAGATGGATTTCCTTTAACAGGAATGAAAGAATATCCCCGTATGCTAGCATTACTTGTATTAGGATCGTTGTAAAAATTCAATTCGACCTCAAGAGCTTCATTGTCATCAACATTTAGGTTTCTAAGTTCATTTTCCGTGAATTTAAAATAGAGCGTAACAAATGTTTGAGGTAATTGCATTACAACTTGAAAAAAGTCTGCACGAACATAACCGGGAAACCATTGATAACCTGATGCAAAACGGTTATTTCCATCTCCCTCGTGTGGATGTGATAAATTACTCAAGACTACTTTGTTTTCTCCAGTTAGCTGATTGTGCCAATATTTTTGCGATGTTTTTGGATCAAAATAATAGTAAGAACCGTCTATAGTGTTGGAGCTGTTGATATTCACTGTATGATTTTCGGAGTGTTGTGCGTTTAAGTTAGTGCTTTCTTGGGGTGAAAATATTTTAGGAGATGTACATACATTATAAATTTGATCTTTTATATGAACAGATTCGTCAGGGACTTCATAAAATTCCACTTTGAAATCAGATGTATTAAGGGAATAATCAGAGTCGAACCTTGGAATATATTCCTGTAGTATTG
The DNA here is from genome assembly GCA_934702375.1 of uncultured Bacillota bacterium. Taxonomy (GTDB): domain Bacteria; phylum Bacillota; class Dehalobacteriia; order UBA7702; family UBA7702; genus UBA7702. The sequence continues at coordinate 65,193 of CAKUYE010000011.1, forward strand.
AAGTGATTTCTTCATAATCTAAAATTTCAGAATGTTTTAATATTCCAATCGACCAAACTTCATCGCCTTTTTTTGCACATAGCACGATTTGTTCCAGATCATCGCCCAGGATTTGAATATTCTCTTTACTTTCTTTTGATGTTAAGTTAAGATTTGATACAAAAATTCTTTCGGTGGTATCTTCAATGTTCTTTTCAGTTTCATTTGCAAATACGGTGCAACTAACATTTAACAACAACAGTAGGCATACAATAAAACTAATAATCTTTTTCATGTTGGTTCCTCCTATACTACATGAATATGGGTGTCTACATTGTCTTTAATGAATTACTATCCTCCTTTCGCTGAGTATTATTTATCAATTGCGTATTACAATTGAAATCAAATACATTTACCACAAAGGAATACGCAGGGCTTCGGTTTGGTTGTCGTGGGAGAATACCATATCGGCGTGATTGTCGGCTTTGTAGTCTACCTCGGCATATTCGTATTGCTCTGCGGTAGCTTTGGTTTTGCCGTTTTTCGTTTCTATGGTGAATAGGGTCATAAAGGGTTTGCCGTTTTTCGGCTTATTTTTGCCGGTGTAAATCAGGTAGTACCAGGGAGCATCGGCCTGCTCTTCTAATTTTCCGGCAACCATGCCATCTCCATCGTCAATGTAGTCGCCGCTATTGAACTTGTGGATTAACGCGGCAAAATCCTCGCCGGGAGCGTTTTCGGCTATGGGGATATCGGGGAAAAGAGGGCCTTGGGCCTCTTCCACCGGAGTTACGACGCCAATGGTCTGTACCGCCGTCAGGTGAACATCGCCTCCTACGCCGGATATTTTCTGGGGGAGACACCGCATACGGATCTTGTCGCCAAGATCCACCTTCCATGTGTTCCAAAAGGCGTAATGGCCCACCCCTAAAAATACGATTCGCTCGCTATCGATCCTGCTTTCATAGCGATGAGGATTGTATACCGGATACATTGTTCCCCCTTCGGTGATTCGTATTTCCATATTTCCGTTGTTTTTGGATATCACAACGCCGGTGATTACGCCGGCATGAAACCATATCACAACATTTATAAACAGGATAACCAAAAGAAATGTGATGATGCCGTAGGCAAAGACCCTGCCTTTTTTCGGTGGCGCATAGTGGAAGGAACCGTCATTGTTCATTATGTATCCTCGCTGTGAAAAAAGCGACCGCAAGTAAATGCTTTACCGCGATCGCCTGGAGTAGCTTTGGCTTTCCCTTTGCAATAGATCGTTACAAAGGGAGGTATTCCGTATCCTGGCTTACACATTGGAGAATATTCTTCCTGCCGGAGTCTGCCTTCTCGGGATCACTCCCAATGACAACCATCGGTTACGACTGCGGCTTATGTGCATACAGTTTCGATAAAGCTCCGGATTCTCACCGGATTCCGTTTTTTTGAAACAATTATAATATTTGTCTATGCCATAATTATAAAGTATTTCTTTTCGATTGTCAATATTATAGCACCACAAAGTTTAAAGCCTTGGGCAGTAGCTCTACGGTGACGGTGTTGGTTTCGAAAATCTCTCCGTCGATGCAGATTTTTGTGGGGGCCGGCGTTTCCAGTGTTACTTTTTTGCCTTGGCAGTAGTGGATAAAATCCTTGTATCTGGGGTCATCGAGGTGGGTTCCGTCCTTATACCCCTTGACCATGGAGATAAATTGCAGCCGGGTCAGCTTTTTTACTGCGGTGATCTCCAAAAGGCCGTCGCTGATCTCGGCTTTGGGGGAGGCAAAAAAGCCGCCGCCGCAGGCTCTGCCGTTGGCAAAGGCGGTGAGGATGAAGTTCCCTTCGATGATGTGGTGGCCGTCGATGGTAAGCTTCATGTGGATTCCCAGCTTGTGCATGAGGCGGTTGATCAGAGAAATCACGTAGGCCAGCGTCCCGGGGAAAATGTGGCTGAATCGGTGGACATCGGCGGCGGTTTGGGCGTCGATGCCGATATTGACCATGTTGATGCCATAGACCCCCAGATCGGTGCCAATGACGTCAATAGGGGTTGCCTTAGTAGTGATTTGCCGATCCAAGTCGAGGTAGGGAGCTTTTTTCGGAAATACCCGAACAAAGTCGTCCCCGGTGCCGCAGGGAATCAGCGCCAGCTCCGAATAGCCCTCCCGGCGGAGGATGCCGTTTACCGCTTCATTCAGGGTGCCGTCGCCGCCAATGGCATAAAAGCGCGCGTCTTCGCCGCTGTGGCAGCTTGCGGTGTAATCCCGGGCATCGCCGGGGCCGGTGGTGATGTGGATTTCATAATCCAGACTGTGGTTGGCGGCGGTTTTTGAGATGGTTTCCGCCAGCCCCCTTTGGAATTTCTTTGTCCCTGCCACAGGGTTTAATAAAAAAACGTGCTTCATAAAAGGTTACTCCTTACAATAGTAAAAATCCGCAAATGCCGCCGATGAGCAGCAGCAGAAAGGGGCTGAGCTTCCAACGAAAGGCGATAAAGGTCAGGCTCGCCAAAAGGACAAAGCCGATCACCGTCATTTTGATATCGCCAAAGCTCAGCAGGGCATTTTGAAAAAGCCATAGAAAAACGCCCAGAATCAGCGCCGTGGCGCTGGGGATCAAACCGTAAAAGATTTTTTTCATGATCCGATTTTCCGTGATATTGGGGACGAAATGGCACAGAATCAGGATCAATATGGTGGGCGGGGTCACAATGGCCAGAGATGCCAAAATACCGCCGAAAACACCGTTGGAGAGGTAGCCGGCAAAGGTGGCCATGTTGATGCCCACCGGCCCCGGTGTAACTTCGGAAATGGCAATGAAATTGGTAAGATCCGAAAGGGTGAACCAATCGTATTTTACCGCCATATCGTGGAGAAAGGGCAGGGTGGCATAGCCGCCGCCGACGGCAAAAAGGCCGGTTTTTAAAAACTCCAGGATCATCACGAGGAGATCAGGCATTTTTTTCACCCCTTCCCGCCAGAAGCAGCCCGGCAAGGGTGCCGGCTACGGTAAAGATCACCGGGTTAAAGCCGGTGATGAGATAAGCCGCAAGAACGATGATAAAAATCGCCAGGGTGGGAATATCCTTGATGTTGTTCTTTGCCATTTGCCACAGCGCTCTGGCAATGACGGCCAGCACCGCAATGTTTAAGCCGTGGAAGATCCGCTGCACCCAGGGAATATCGGCAAAGCTGCGGAAAAAAGCCGCAACAATGGTAATGACGATGATGGAAGGCAGCATTACCGCAATGGCGGCGGTAACGGCGCCTTTGATGCCGCCCAGCTTGTGGCCGAGGAATACCGCCATATTGACGGCAACGATCCCCGGTACCGATTGGGCCAGAGCAAAAAGCTCGCAGGCCTCCTGATCGGTGATGATGCCCTGCTTGCGGCCGAATTCGTTTTGTACCAGAGGCAGCATCACAATGCCGCCGCCAAAGGCCATGCAGCCGATCTTAAAATAAGTGAGAAATATTTTACGTAGAGTCATGGAATGTGTTTTTCGCCTGCTTTCTGTTGTGAAAATGATAGGTTGTCTTTCACCAAAGGCGAATTGCTTTACTGTACTTATTATAAGCGATTTCCGCGGCGGCTGCAACCGTTGGTAATGGTTAATTTCCCCAATTTGTTCACTGTTTTTTCATAATTGTATCGTGACTTTATCAAATAAAACGAATATACTTTAAATCAGAAAGTTAAAGGAAACCTCAAAGGGAGTGTGTAATATGGATCATGAAAAAGAAGATGCATTACAAAATGAAAACACAGAGTTCCATGGCGAAGAAGCCGGGAAAGTTGACCACGTTTGGCATGAAGATGAAAGCACAATGTGGCAGCGGCAGGAACCGCCGGACATGGAAGATTTCCGTGCCGAAGAAACGGCAAAAGAGGAAAGTGCGTATCAGTCTGCCTATGAGGACCCCTTCGATGTTCCGCCCCAGGGGGTGGCTCCGAAGCCTCAGCGACCGAAAAAAACCCATAAGCCTTTCCCCTGGAAAAAGTTCTGGAAGATAAGCGCCGCTTCGGTAATGGGCCTTATGCTCCTCTTTTCTTCGGTGACCAGTGCGGTGCTGCTAAAGGATCATATCGCCTCCAAGCATACCATCAATCAGTCGGCGCCCCAAGTTACGGCATCCTCTTCGGATAACGTGAACCAGGCGGCAAGCAGCGGCGATGAACTTTCCGTTGCGGAAATCAACAACAAAGTATCTCCTTCGGTGGTGCTGATCAGCGGCTCCAGCATGAGCGGCAGCGGTCAGGGGACCGGGGTGATCATCAGTGAGGATGGTTATATCGCCACCAACGCCCATGTTGTTTCGGATTTCAGCGATTTGAAGGTCACACTGAATAACGACGATAAAACGGAATATCCTGCAACCATCGTCGGCACCGACACCACCACTGATCTGGCGGTCATTCGCATCAATGCCACCGGCTTGACGCCGGCAGAGTTTGGTACTTCCTCTACCTTGCAGGTAGGTCAGAATGTGGTTGCCATCGGCAATCCTCTGGGGGAAGAATTCAGCGGCTCCGTTTCCAACGGGATTATTTCCGCTCTTGACCGGGATGTGCAGATGGGTGACGGTCAGGTTTACACCTACATTCAGACCACCGCTGCCATCAACTCCGGGAATTCCGGCGGTCCTCTCCTCAATATGCAGGGACAAGTCATTGGGATTACTTCCGCAAAGATTGATTCTTCCGTAGCGGAAAGTATGGGCTTTGCCATCCCCATCGATACGGCAGTGCCGGTGTTCAACGATCTGATGAAATACGGCTATGTGACCAATCGGCCTTACATCGGTCTCAGCGGTGAAAGCCTTGATGAGCAGTACTCCTCCTTCTATAAGCTGCCTCAGGGGGTTCACATCACCTCTATTGCTCAGGGAAGCCCCGCAGCAGATACCGAACTTCAGGTCGATGATATCATCACCGCCATCAACGGTACGGAGATCAGCACCGTCGGTGAGCTGAACAAGGTGAAAAATGAGCTTTCCCCCGGGGATACCGTGGAGCTTACGGTGTATCGTTATTCTACCGGGAAGAGCTTTAAGGTGGAGTTAGTATTAGGAGAGATGGTCCCCAGCGGGCAGTGAGGTTACGGGCGTGCTAAACGGCTGATACTCGGCAAACATTCCGAACTCCGCGCTTGCGGGCACGGCAAGTGCACCGCAAACGCGAACTTCGGAATGTTTGTCGAGTCTAAGCCGTTTATCGCGCCCTTTCCGGTCGCTTTACTTTTTGGGTTTGCTGTCTGTATGATTTTGTTTTTTCTTAAAGCGTTTGCTGATACATGAAGTATACCGGCTGACTACCCCACAAATCTTTTACGCAATTAAAGTCGTTTATCGCGCCCTTTCTGGTCGCTTTACTTTTTGGGTTTGCTGTTTATTTTTATTGACACCGTATATGATGTCACGTAGAATATAGGGGAGAGGTGTCAATAATGAAAACGCTGAATGATTATATGGCAATGTCCTATCGTATGGAGATTGTAGAAGATTCGGAGGAAGGCGGATTTGTCGTTTCTTATCCGGATTTACCCGGTTGTCTTACCTGCGGTGAGACGGCAGAGCGTGCTGTGGCAAACGCATTGGAGGCGAAGAGAGCATGGCTTGAGGCGGCTTTAGAAGAAGGCATTGAAATTTATGAGCCGGATCATTTGGAAAATTATTCCGGTCAATTCAAGTTGCGGATTCCGCGAAGTTTACATCGCTCTTTGGCGGAGCATTCCCAGAGAGAGGGGATTAGCATGAATCAATATTGCGTTTACCTTCTTTCCCGGAACGATGCTTTGTTTTCCAAGGGATGAAAAATATTGTAATGCCAATGTATTGACGTTGGCATTTTTTTATTCTATACTAGTAGTAGAAAGGGGGCATTTTTATGGCCGTAAATGCAGACAGCAGCTTAACCATTCGTGTAAATAAAGAGGTGAAGGCCCAGGCCCAGCAGCTCTTTTCCGAGCTTGGTCTCGATATGAGCACCGCTATCAACGTGTTTTTGCGCATGGCAATCAATCGCCGGGGGTTGCCCTTTGATGTAGCGGTGGAAGAACCGAATGAGGAAACAAAAGAAGCGATTCGTGAAGTGGCTGCCATGAAGGCAGACCCTTTGCTTGGAAAGACTTATGATGATGTAGATCAGATGATGGAGGAGTTGTTGGGATAAATGTATCGTGTTCGGCCGACCGGTAGGTTTCAAAAGGATTTAAAACGCATAAAAAAGAGGGGATATGATATCTCTCTTATTACTGATGTGATCAAGATTTTGGCGAAAGGGGAAACTCTGCCTGAAAAATACCGAGATCATACGCTTATCGGGGAATATTCTGGTTGCAGAGAGTGCCATATTCAACCGGATTGGTTGTTGATTTATGAGATCGACGGTGATGTTTTGATTCTTTATCTTACGCGCACCGGTTCGCACAGCGATTTATTTTGATTTTTGGGAGGTTTGTATATGATCCGCAAAGCCGTATGGACCGATATCCCTGCCATTGCCCGCACTTATGAGGAGCTATTGACTTACGAGGCGGAGCATGGCAGCAATTCCCGTTGGCAGCTGGGAGTGTATCCCACCGCTGCGGTAGCAGAGCGCCGGGTTCCCGAAGGAACCATGTATGTGCTGGAAGAAGCCGGAGAGATTTGCGCCAGTATGATCCTTAACCGGGAGCAGGCCCCGGAATACGATGCCATGGATTGGCTTTATCCAGCCGCCGCCGAGGAGGTCCTTGTACTCCACACCTTGTGTATTCCGCCTCAAAAAGCCGGCTGCGGCTACGGACAGAAAATGGTGGCTTATGCCAAATCTCTCGGCCGGGAGCAGGGCTGCCGTGTGATGCGCATCGATACCCACGCCGAAAACGAACCGGCAAAAAAACTCTACCGGAAAAACGGCTTTCGTATCGTCGGCTACGGCGAGAGCCTGTTGGAAGGGTTGATCCCGGAAAAGCAGGTTTTTCTGGAGTGCAATCTGGAAGCATAAAAAAGAGAATGAACCGAAAAGAATACCCACACTGCTCTTTTTTGGGAACAACGTGGGTTTTTTTGAGGTTCGGGGAATCGAAAACCTGAGGCACGAAAAAAGTGTTGCTTCTAATATGGCTTCACATCGAGGAGAAGCTGTTAGCGAAGCTCATAGATGCGGTGTCGCGAAGGGCGTATTTATATTTTATGGGATATGACTTTATCATGAATACGTCATGAAGAATATTACTGCAAGGATCATCACAACGACATCCAATGCTGTGGCAGCAATAAACTTATTCTTATCCGTTTTTTCCTGGCTTTCCTGATAGCGGCGAAACGCCCGGGAGGAAAGCATTCCGGCAGCAATTACCGCTGCCATAACGATGATGAGTTTTACCATAATAAAAAGACTCCTTTGCTTGTATTTTCCTGTGGTATTTTACGGATGACAATACATTTCATTATATCACCTTTTTCGGAAAAAGAACAGATTATTTGATGCTGTTTTCGACGAAAGATTGTAAGGAGATCGGTTTTATCATAAAGCTTCCGTACAGAACTTTTGCAACAGAGCTTTTGCACAACAAAAAAGAGACGATCTTTCGATCGTCTCTTTGAGAGTTTCGGATGAAACTAAATTATGCAAGCAATTCTTTGCAGAGGTCGCAAGCGGTAGCAGCATCGGGAGCGAAGCCGGCAGCGCCGATTTCATCAGCGAATTCCTGGGATACAGGTGCACCACCGACGATAAGTTTGGTAGCCATGCCGTTTTCTTTGAAGAGGTCAACGGTTTCTTTCATAGCAAGCATGGTGGTGGTGAGAAGAGCGGACATAGCAACGATGGGAGCATCGGATTCTTTAGCAGCTTCCAAGAATTTTTCAGGAGCTACGTCGATACCAACGTTGATAACTTCGAAACCGGTGGATTCGAGCATCATGCCAACGAGGTTTTTGCCGATGTCATGTAAGTCACCTTTAACGGTACCGAGAACAACTTTGCCGAGGGAAGGCATATCGTCGCCACCGAGCAAGGGTTTTACGAGATCAACGCCAGCAGCCATAGCTTTAGCAGCCATGAGAACTTCAGGAACGAACATTTCGCCAGCTTTGAAGCGGGGGCCGACGATGTTCATGCCGGCGATAAGACCATCGTTGATGATGGAAGCGGGAGCTACGCCGCCGTCGATAAGAGCCTGGACTTCGCCAGTTACAGCACCGATGTTACCGGTTACAACGCAATTGGATACAGATTCTAATGTTGCCATAATGAAAAATACCTCCTAAAATTGTGTGCTTTTTTTCTCTACACACTACTTTGTGACTATATTATCGCAGATTGGGACAGGAAATGAAAGGGGAAACCCGCAATATTATGGTTTAATATTTTTACCCGAAATGTTTGCTATTTTGTTGTAAAATTGATATGAATCTTTTGCCCCAGTTAGAAAGGTTTTGTAATTTTCTGCAAGGATTTTATGGACTGGCAATATTCTGATATTTTTTTCATAGAGTAAAGTGTATTTTTGAAAAGGACGGTGCAGCAAATGCATTCTTACGTGGTGGCACAGGGCGATACGCTTTGGCTGATTGCAAAACGGTTCGGCGTATCTTTGGAAGATATGATCAAAGGCAACCCCGGGATCAAAGATCCCAATAAGATTGCTCCCGGGGATCGGGTGCTGATTCCCCTTCCCGAGGACGAGGGCTTTATGACTTATGCCGTGCAAAATGGCGATACGATGTGGAGCATTGCCCGAAAATTCGATCTTCCCCGGGATATTCTGGTCAGGGCAAATGAGGCGGTGAAAAACGGCGATCTCCTTTCTCCCGGCTGTAAGCTCCGGATTCCCGCGGAAAAGCCGGATTCTGCCGGGTTACGCTATACGGTGCAGCCCGGCGACAGCTATTGGAGCATTGCCGGCCGTTTTGGGCTTTCCCTCAGCACGCTGCTCCGCGCCAATCCTGAGATCTCCGATGAGGAAGATCTTCGTCCCGGTCAGGTGCTTCAGCTGCCGCGGCCGACAACGAGGAAGGATTCCTGTGATAAACAGCTGACGAATCACAGCGCCGTCTACTATGTGAAAAACGGCGATGTTCTTTTGGATATCGCCCAGCGCTATGCCATGAAACCGGATCAGCTGGCGGCGGTAAATCCTCAAATTCGGGATATGGAGCGTTTAAACGGCGGTATGCAGCTTTATCTGCCGGGATTTCATTATGTAAAGGCCGGGGAATCCCTCTATGATCTGGCCGAGGGTTATGGGGTATCTCTGGAATCTCTGCTCCGTGCCAACCCCCGGCTGGTCGCTGCCGATGCCGTTGGGGAAGGCGATAAGCTGGCGATCCCCCGGCGGGAAAATGGGGAAATGGCCCTCTATACCGTGAATCAGGGCGATACCCTCTATAAGATTGCCCAGCGCTACAACATTGCCGTGGAGGCCATTTTAAGGGTGAATCCCGATGTTTCCGCCAGCGATCTGATTTATCCCTGCCAGACCATTATCATTCCCGGCCCTCATTTTGCCCGAAAGGGCCAGACTACGGCTGAAATCGCAAGGCTTTACGGTGTGGATGTGGATGCACTTCTCCGGCTCAATCCGGGACTTGGCGATGCTCCGGCGCTTTGGCAGTCGGTGCGGATTCCCGATGCGGAAAAAGGCTCCTGCCGCCAAAAGGAAGAACCCGAGGCAGAGATGGGCAGGGAGGTACGTAAGGCCGATACCGCCATGGGCGTAGATTATGTAGTGCAGTCCGGAGATACGATGTATGGCATCGCTTCCATGTATCACGTGGCACCGGCGGCCCTCATCGCTGCCAATCCCGAAGTCACCGATGCCGATCGGATCACCCCGGGAATGATGCTCCATGTGCCCACCGGCTATGTGGAATGTGTGTGCCACATGGTGAAGCGAGGGGAGACGATCTGGCGGATCGCTGCGATGTACCGATTGCGTGTCGATACCCTTTTGGCGGCGAACCCCCAGCTTAAGACCGGCGATGACCTGTGCCCCGGCGGCATTCTGATGATCCCGATCCGCTGCGGTGATGAGGAAAAGCGGCAAATGGATACTCCCAAAGCCGATAACGATATTCCCCGGGATTATCCGGAGATCTATATCGTGCAGACCGGAGACACTTTGGGGAGCATCGCCGCCCGATTTGGTATTACCGGGAGGGAGCTGCGGATTGCCAATGAGGCCATCGGCGAGGATGAGGAAGTCTTTCCCGGTCAGGAGCTGATCGTACTGCCCGGGGAAGGGGAGTTCCCCCGCGGTTCCGGCAGGAAGTACGGGTGTATCGAGTGTCCGTGGTTCCGGCGGGGGCTGCGGTAAGGCCTTACGTCACTCCCGGGGCTCTTTGATGAATTGGAGGTAAAGCCATTTAGCGCTTCCGAAAGAGAATACATATGGCGACTACCGCCGCCATATCCGGCAGCGTATTTCCTATCGGAAGATCGATATGCATCAGCAGGCGATAGAGAGCGAAGCCAACGAGCCAGATCAGGCAGTTTCGCCTATCGAACCCGCCTGAGCAGGCTTCGCGGCGCAGGATAAAGAAATCGGCGATCTGAATGGCGATCATCGGCGCAAAAATCGAGCCGATCACATAGAGGAAGCCGGTGATATCCTCCATCGGGAAAAGCATGGCGGCAACGGTGCCGACAATAGCAACGACTAGCGCCGCGTATTTTCCTTTGAGCCGGGCAAAAATCGACTCCGAGGAGATCCCGGCGGAGTAGGCATCAAGGAAGGTGGTGGTTACCGTGGAGAAGATCACAATGAGGAGACCCAGCACACCGAGACCGGCTTTGAGCATGATCAGGGCGATATCACTTTCCCCGGTAAAGAGGGCGGCGCCCATTCCGATGACGTACATCCAGCAGCTGACCGCACCGTAAATCACGGCGCTGAAGGCTGCGGCCTTGACAGGCTTCGCTGCCTCCCGGGTGTAGTCGCTGATCAAAGGCAGCCAGGAAAGGGGCATCGCCACGGCCAGCTCCACGGCGGCGCCGAAGGAAAGGCTGCCGTCGGTTGCCGCCGGGGCAAAGGTGCCGTCAAAGAAGATCACCTTGCAGAGTACGGCAGTGAGGAGAAATAACGCCGTCATGGCTACGGTATTGATCTTTCCCAGATTGGTGATGCCGATAAGGATCCAGAGAACGATAAGAGCGCCGATGATCAGACACCAGAGCCAATGCCCGGCGGCAAAGATATTGTTGGCGGCCAAAGCACCGTCGTAAATCATAATGGCGGTCCAGCCTAAAAGCTGCAATACGTTCATCAGGGCAAAAAAGCGGCCGCCGTTTTGGCCAAAGCTGCCTTTTACCGATTCCATGGCGCTGAGCCGCTGTTTTCCCCCGATGACCCCGGAAAGGAACAGCAGTGTGCAGCCGATGAGATGTCCCAGCAGAATGGCGGCCAGGGCCTTGCCGAAGCCGAGGGAGGCAAAGTAGGTTCCGGTGAGGATCTCGGCAATGGAAACCCCGGCTCCAAACCAGATCAGGCCGTTTTCAAAGATCGAGGTCTGTTTCCCTGTTGTCATTTCGTTTTACCCTCCGTAAAAATATTGTCGATGGCAAAGCCGTGATCCATGGGGCCGCTACCACTGCCCAGATCCAGCATAGCGCCGAGAGCGCCGGAAATGAAGTCCTTGCTTCGGGCTACCGCCGTTTCCATATCAAAGCCCTTGGCCAGATTTGCCGCCATGGCCGAAGAAAGGGTGCAGCCGGTGCCGTGGGTATTGGGGTTGTCGATCCGTTTACCTTTAAACCAGCGGTAGCTGTCGTTGCGATAGAGCAGGTCGTTGGCATCGTTGAGGGTGTGTCCCCCTTTGCAAAGAACGGCGCAACGGTATTGTTCCGAGATCCTCCGTGCGGCGGTGATCATATCTTCTGCCGAAGCAATGGTAAGCCCCGTAAGCTCCATGGCCTCGGGAATGTTGGGGGTAAGGATCTCGGCCAAGGGGAAGAGTTCTCTTTTTAAAGTCTCAATGGCATCCTCGCTGATGAGCCGCGCACCGCTGGTGGCGACCATCACCGGATCCACAACGATATTTTCCGCTTGATATTCCTTTAATTTTGCAGCGATCACTTGGATCAAGCTGCCCTCGGAGACCATACCAATCTTTACGGCATCGGGGCGGATATCCGTAAAGACACTGTCGATTTCGGCAGCTAAAAATTCCGGGGTGGCGTTCATAATTGCTGCAACGCCAGTGGTGTTTTGGGCGGTCATTGCCGTAATGGCGCTCATGGCGTATACGCCGTTGGCCATCATTGTTTTGATGTCCGCTTGGATACCGGCGCCGCCGCCGGAGTCACTGCCGGCGATTGTTAGTGCTGTTTTCATGTTGGTGTGTATCCTTTCGGTTTTGTTGTTGTTTTTTGTTTTCATGTTTGATACGATGCCCTTTGGGGAGAGGCTTTTTCCGTCAGGATCGTTCAAGCAAGGCAGAGGCTGCGGAAAGCAGATTTTTGGCTGCGCCCTCCACATCCTTTTGCCCGAAGATGGCGCTGATCACGGCGATCCCGCAGATGCCTGTTCCGGTCAGGGCTTTAACGTTGTCCTTTGTAATGCCGCCGATGGCAATGACCGGGATCGACACCGCTTCGCAGATGGCCTTTAACGTTTCTTTCTTTACCGCTTCGGCGTCGTCCTTGGAACCGGTGGGGAACACGGCGCCGACGCCGAGATAATCGGCACCCTGTTTTTCTGCCAACACTGCCTGTTCCACGGTTTGGGCGGAAACGCCGAGGATCTTATCGGGGCCCAGCTTGGCCCGGGCAGCTTCGGCGGCCATGTCCTGCTGACCGACGTGAACACCGTCTGCCTCCACGGCTAAGGCGATCTCCACATCATCGTTGATCACGAAGGGTACATGGTAGCTGCGGCAGAGCTTCCGCAGGGCAGCGGCATCCTCATAAAAGGCGTCGTACTCCGGCCGCTTTTCCCGCAGCTGCACAAAGGTGGCGCCGCCATCTAAAGCCGCCTTTACATCGTCGTAAAGACAGTGGTCATCGGTGCGGTGGCAATCGGTCACGGCGTAGAGCAGCAGATCCTTTTTAGCGCAATTCATAATCGGCTCCTTTTTCCAGTTCTTCCCCGGTCATGTGGGAAATTGCGTCGATGATGCGGTTCCGATAGGTGGCATTGCCGTCGCCGGGGAGCATATTGCTTTTGCCGATCTCTCCGGCCAGCCCCATCATACAAACGGCGGCAGCGGCGGCGGTAAGGCCGTCCTTGGGATTGGCGATGAGAAAGGCCGTCATCAATGCGGAAAGCTGGCAGCCGGTGCCGGTGATACGGCTCATTTCCGCGGCGCCGTTCCGAATCACATAGCAGACCTCACCGTCGCTTACCAGATCAATGGCGCCGGTAACCGCCGTAAGGACGCCGTTTTTTTGGGCAAAATCTTTTACAAAGGCCACGGCCTCGGTGAGATTCTCCTCGGTGACGGCATCGGCAACATCGGCATCGACGCCTTTGGTGGTGCCGCAGCCCTTCGCCAATGTCTTGATTTCAGAGATATTTCCCCGAATTGCGGTAAGGTTCAGCTTTGCCATGAGATTTACGGCGGTATCGGTGCGGAGTAATGAAGCACCGGCGCCGACGGGGTCCAGCAGTACCGGGTGATTTAAGGCATTGGCTTTTTCTCCGGCAAGGAACATTCCTTCGATGGTACGCTGATTCAAAGTGCCGATATTGATATTCAAACCGCCGCAGATCGAGGTGATTTCCTCTACCTCCGAAGGCTCATCGGCCATGATGGGACTGCCGCCGCAGGCCAGCAGTATATTGGCAACGTCATTTACGGTGACATAATTGGTGATGTTGTGTACCAGAGGCATCGAAGTCCTTACATTTTCCAAACAGGTTTTCAGCATCTCATTTTCCTCCTGTGTTTTTTGCGGCAAAAACGCGGATATGCACGTAAAGTCATATCCGCGTGATATCTTTTATGGTACTTTTCCTATCGCAAAATGCGATCATTGCCGGGCAATGATAAAAAGGGTAAAGTAAAAAAGGTATATTGTGACATTCCTTACGTTGGCATTATCCAAATCAAGTTAAAAGGTCAGAGCGACACAGCTCTTTCTCAGCCTGCTTTGCGCAAGCTCCCTTGTCAAATCCTATTATAGCACCGAAAAAAAAGAATGAAAAGTAGAAATATTTTGCCCGAAGAAGCTCCATAGGCAAAAGACCGGCTTTCGCCGGTCTTTCAATTACATAGTTTAATGTTTAATTTTGTACGGTAATGGTGGCCTCGTTGGAGGTGACCTTGGTGCCGGTGGCATCGATCACGTTGATGCGGTACCGTGAAGTGCCGGTTTGGAAGCCGGAGGCTTTTAAGTTGTTGCACCAGGTCGTTTCATTTACATCCCACTGCTCGCCGACGACCTTCCAGCCCATGCTGTCGTAGAAGCGTTCGGTTTGATAATGATAAGGAGCCTTCCCGCCGGAGATCGATACTGTTAAAGAACTCAGGTTTGCGTTGAGGCCCACCGTGGCAGAGGTTGGATGAGAGACGATCCTTAAATCGCTGACTACGGTAATGGTGGCCTCGTCGGAGGTGACCTTGGTGCCGGTGGCATCGATCACGTTGATGCGGAAACGGTAATCG
>CAKUYE010000012.1 GCA_934702375.1 uncultured Bacillota bacterium
TGCCCGTCTCCGAGCGAGGGGATACGTCTAGGTATACCCCTCACTCGAACCCGGTCATGTTTACCCGATTCAGCACGCTTATCGCACCCTCTCCGTGAGTGCTAAACGGTTGATACTTGGCAAAATCACCGGTCGCCGACAATGCGCATACCGCTTTGTATGGCGCATTGCCGCCCACCGGCGAGTTTTACCGAGTTCAGCACGTTTATCGCACCCTCTCCGGGCGCACTAAACGGCTGATACTCGGCAAAATCGCTAACCATCGACAATGGGCATACCTTTATGTATAGCCCATTGCCGCTGGTCATCGAGTTTTACCGAGTCTAAGCCGTTTATCGCACCCTCTCCGGGTGTTGATTGCGTGAAATCCCGGCCTTTGGCCGGGGTGAAATCCACCGTTGGTGGGTGAAATCTCCCTTTCGGGAGGTGAAATCCCACCTTCGGTGGGGTTCCGGAAGCATTGCTCTGCAATGCGAATTAGATATGGCTTCGCCTCGAGAAGAAGGCTAGGGCGAAAATCATGGAATATGGCACGAAAGTATTCATCGTGGACTTGCTGCGGTGGATACTTTGTGCTATAGTAAACACAAATAAATCTTTAAAGGAGGTATGATGATGAAAAAAATACTTTCCGGTATTGTCCTGTCATTATTGCTTTGCTTATCTTTTTCCATGCCGGCTTTTGCTAAAGATATCACAGCCTGTGTTTCTATGGAAAAATTTACATTGGGGCAGGGGTATATCATTGAGCCGATACTTGTGACTGTACCCGAAAACACAAGAGCTTCCCGGGTGATTACAGATCTTCTTGGGGAAGATAACTACCGCATGACCGGGGAAATTGACAGCAGTTTTTACCTGGCTACCGTAAAAAATGACTCGGCAGATACCATTAATGTTCCGGTGTCTATTCTAAAAGAACTGGCCGCGAGCAACCGATTCCTCGATGAAAGGGAATCCGGGTGGCTTGGTGAATTTGACTATTCCGGTTATTCCGGCTGGATGTACAGTCTCAACAACGTATTTCCCAATGTGGGGGCAGCAGATCGCGTTTTAAAGGAAGGCGATGTGATGCGCTGGCAGTTTACCCTTTGGGGCTATGGCGCCGATGTGGGGGAAAGCTTCATGGGGCCGGATAATCCCTTTGTTCGAGCGGATAAGGATGCATTGACCTACCTTGTTGCGGAAATCAACGGCAGCAGTAATGCAGAAACCCTTCGTGCCAGCCGTGCCTACAAAAATGCCCTTGTTGTTTTGGAGGATCTCAATGCCTCCCAGGAAAAAGTAGATGACACTGCGGCGGTACTTGAAAAATATGTATCCGATGGCACGGATACCACCGTGGTGGAAGTAGAATCCGAAGAACGGGTCCTTTTAAACCCCGGAGATGATATTTCCGCCTATGCGCCCCCGGATATTATCGATGTGGAAAGCGTGGTGCTTGCCCAAGATACCTTGGAGATCACTGAAGGGGAATCGGTGCTTTTGACCGCAACGGTGCTCCCGGAAGATGCTACCAATAAAACTCTTGTTTGGGGTACCGATAATCTGAAGCTCCTTTCTGTGGAGCAAGATGGCACCGTTACGGCCCTTGCTCCCGGCAATGCCACCGTTGTGGCAAAATCCAATAACGGCAAAATCGCCGTGTGCCGGGTGACAATTAAGGAAAAACCGCCAATCCCCTGGGAGCTGCCCTTTAACGATGTCTCAAAGGACGATTATTTCTATGAACCGGTACGCTGGGCTCTTCAGGAAGGCATTACCACCGGTGTTTCTGCCGGTGTTTTTGACCCGGCATCGACCTGTACCCGTGGGCAGATGGTAACCTTCCTCTGGCGGTCTCAAAATATGCCGGAACCCAAAGAAACCACCTGCAATTTTACGGACGTAGACCCCGAGGCTTATTATTACAAAGCCATGCTTTGGGCTGTGGAAAATGGGATTACCCAAGGGGTAAGCAATACCGAATTTGCTCCGGACGCCACCGTGACCCGGGGGCAGACCGTAACCTTCCTCTATCGTGCCGCCGGGAAGCCCGCAGTTTCCGGTATCGTTCCCTTTACCGATGTAAAGCCCGGCAAGTATTACTATAAAGCAGTAAAATGGGCCGTTGCCAACGGCATTACCACCGGCGTAAGTGAAACAGAGTTTGCACCGGATGGGGGATGTACTCGCGGGCAGATAGTAACCTTCCTCTACCGGGCACGCTAAACGTACAGAATCGGGCAAACCTGCCCATCTCCGAGCGGGCGGATACGTCTAGGTATACCGCCCACTCGAATCTGGCCATGTTTACCTGATTCAGCACGTTTATCGCACCCTTGCCGGGCATGCTAGTTGGGCACGTTAAACGCACAGAACTTTTTACGAGCGAGGGGATTGCTAGACTTTGTAAAGATGCAAAGGGGACGGTTCTTTTGTTCCGGTGATTGCAGCTTTTTAAAGCTCTTTCACCTTGCGACAAAGAACCGTCCTCTTTTGCTATTTTTTGATGGGTAGTCGGATTTCTGCTTGAAATCCGTTTTTGTTTTTGGGGGTGAAGGT
Organism: uncultured Bacillota bacterium; assembly: GCA_934702375.1. GTDB lineage: Bacteria > Bacillota > Dehalobacteriia > UBA7702 > UBA7702 > UBA7702. Next base: position 2,545 of record CAKUYE010000012.1, read on the forward strand.
GCCGCCGTGAACCTTGATGATACGGCAGGCCAAGGGCAGCCCTAAGCCGTGGGGTGTTTCCGGCAGGATGTTGATGCGATCCAGCACCTCCTGGGGGACGCCGCTGCCGTTGTCGGCTACGATGATTACGGTGCTGTCGCCTTCATCGTATTGGCGAATGTGTATCGTGCAGTCCTCACCATTGTGTTCCGCGGCATTTTGCAGCAGATTTGTGATAGCCCGTGTCAGCAGAGAGGGATCTGCGGAAATCACGGTTTTTTCCGCCGTAAGCTCCAGAGTGACCTCTGTATTATGACCGCTGTTGAGAAACTCCGAAACGATTTTGCGCAAAAACGGACAGACGCGCAGCTCCTGTTTTTTGGCCGGCTGCATATCGTATTCCAGAGAAGAAACCAGATTTAAGTCGGCAACCAGATCCTTTACCTTTAAGGTATTGTGGATAATGGCGGCGATATGAGCCTGCTGCTCCGGAGAGGTATGGGGATCGTTTTCCATGCTTTCCGCCTTTCCTAAGATCACTGCCAGCGGCGTTCGTATGTCGTGGGAAATTCCGGCGATCCAGTGAGCTCTGGCGCGATCCCGAAGGGCTAAGGCTTCATTTTTTCTTTCCATGGTGATAGCCGTTTCGTTGAGGTTGGCTGCGGCTTCCTTAAAGATTCCCTTTGTTTTTAAGTGTACCGGTTTTTCCGCTTTGAGGTCGGAAATTCCGGCGGAAAGCTCTTGGATCCTTTTGTACAGATGCCTGCCGAAAATCAGTGCCAGAAGCAATGCCAAAAGGAGATTGAAAAGGAAAATAGCAATGAGCCGATAGGGCAGGGTATGAAACCAATCCATGGAGTAGATCAGCTGATACTTCCCTACGGCGTTTTTCGGCAGACCGTAAATAAACAGGCCGTGATCGCCGGTATGGACATAAACCGGGTAATCATTGAGAAACCAGCGGCTCAGCTTGGCAATATCCTCCAAATCGTAGTGGGTGGGGATATCCTTTGGCTGCTGACAGGACCAGACGATATCGCCGTTATCGTTTAACAGGATGCACCACTGATCGGCCGGAATGGGCAGCTCCTTACGGAGGGTATAGCCATTTTCCCCATGCTGCAGTGTTTTGTCGATGTCTCGCACAAGGCTTTGAGGGGCGGTGGCAGAAGTGTTGATATCCGTATCGGTGGCAATGATGCCAATGCCTAAAAAATTGAGACAAAGAAGCAGCGTTGCAATGACCGCGGCGATTAAGGCAAAAAGAAAGGTGATCTTGAGAGGAAGGGCATGGCTGTTGTGTCTCTTTTTATGCATCGCCGATCACCAGCTTATAACCGAGGCCTTTGGCGGTGAGAAGATATTGGGGGTGGGAGGGGTCTTCCTCCAGCTTTTGCCGGAGCCGCCGCATATGCACTCGGAGGGTATTTTCATGGCCGTAGTAGTCTTCTCCCCAGGCGGCAAAGGTCAGGGCATCGTTGGTTACGATGCGGTTTTTGTTTTCCCAGAGCTTTTCAATTAAGGTCAGCTCCTTTGCGGTAAGGGGATATTCTGTATTTTCTTCCAGAAGGATCGCTGCTTTTGCCAGATCCACGGTGCGGTTGCCAAGGTGAAAGCGCTTTTCCCGGTCGGTGCCGCGATAGACCCGGCGCAGAACTGCTTTTACCCGTAAAATCAATTCCTTTAATAAAAAGGGTTTGACGATGTAATCATCGGCGCCGAGATTCAGACCGCGAATACGGTCATCGCCTTCGCCCCGGGCGGTAAGAAAGATCACCGGTGCCGGTCGAAGCGTCCGCAGTTTCTCGTAAAGGGCAAAGCCTTCGATATCCGGCAGGTTTACATCGAGAAGGTAAAGGGAGATTGGCTGGGAAATTGCCGCTGCCAAGGCTTCTTTGCCGTCCTTGGCCAGATGGACATGGTAGAATCCTTCCTGATATAGGGCATTTTCCACCAGCTTTCGCAGCTCCTGCTCATCGTCTACGATGAGTATTTTTTTATTGTATAAATCATCCATAATCATATCACCGATGTTATTATATCATTTTTTATCGGTATTTTAAGGCTTTGGGAAAATTTAAGGTTGCCTTAAGGTTGGGTTAACTTTCCGGAAAGGTGTGTTTGTTATGATAGCAGCATCAAAAGAAAAGAGGTATCAAAATGACAAAAGAAATTGTGAAAACGGTGGGTTTAACGAAACGCTATGGCGACTGTGATGTGGTAAAGGATCTGGAGCTTTCGGTAAAAGAGGGGAGTATTTACGGCTTTTTAGGTCCCAACGGCGCCGGAAAATCCACAACCTTGAAGATGCTGCTGGGGTTGGCCCGCCCCACGGTCGGAAAAATTTGCCTTTTTGGCCAGCCTTTCACCGAAAGAAGTCGCATCCGATTGTTGAGTCAGGTGGGCTCTCTGATTGAATCGCCGTCCTATTACGGGCATTTGACCGCAAAAGAAAATTTGAAAATCTATACGACGATCCAGAGCCTGCCGGAGCACCATATTGATGAGGTTTTGCAAATTGTTGGTTTGGATGGGCAGAAAAATAAACGTACCGCCGCCTTTTCCCTTGGTATGAAGCAGCGTCTCGGTTTGGCCTCAGCTTTGATTGCCTTTCCCCGGTTATTGATTCTGGATGAGCCTACCAATGGGTTGGATCCTGCCGGCATTCAGGAAATGCGGGAGCTGATTCGCTCTTTGCCTCAGCGTTACGGTATGACGGTGGTGATTTCCAGCCATCTTTTATCCGAGATTGATCAGCTTGCCGACGATATCGGTATCATTGCCCGGGGGCAGCTGCGGTATCAGGGAGCCTTGGCAGAGCTTCATCGTCAGGCCGAAGGCAGAAGTCTGGAAGAGATCTTTTTAACTTTGACCGGGGGAGGGTTGGGGCTATGATGCGATATCTGAAAGCTGAATTTCTGAAATGCCGCCGTCGCCATTTGGCTCTTACCGTTGGAGCAATGTTGTTGCTTGTTTGTGCCTGGGCCTTTTATGGTGAATATCGGAGCAGCGCCAACGATTTTCTGATGAAAAATGGATATATGCTGTTTCTTTATCAGCTGCCGCTGATCCATATGATCTTCTTTCCGCTGCTTTCTTCCATCGTTGCAGTGCGGCTCTGGGATGTGGAATATAAGGGGAGCTCTCTGAAACAGCTTTGCGCCGTTGGGGATCGCCGTCGGCTTTACGATGCCAAACTGATCTGCGGTTTGAGCTTTGTTCTCGGCGGGGTCATATTGTTTTGGCTGGCATTGCTGCTCTTCTTTCAATGGGTCGGATTTGGCGGAGTGTTTCCCCTTTTGTTGTACCTGCGCCATTTGTTGTGTATGCTGCTGGTAACCACGGCGGTTTATCTTTTGCAGCATACTCTTTCCATGGTTTTTCAAAATCAGGCTGTGCCGTTTTTTATCGGATTGATCGGAGAATTTGCCGGTTTGTTTCTGATGTATTTCCCTCAGGGGATTGTGCAGCGGTTTCTGGTATGGTCCTATTATGGTGTGCTGCAATTTGTGGGGCTTTACGGTTGGACAAAGGAAGCCCGTTACGCCCATGCTTATTTTGAAGTGTCGCCGGTTTCCTGGCAGGATCTTTTTCTGCTGGTCGGAATCATGATCCTCATCTATTTTGTGGGGAAGGTCATTTTTCAAAAGAAGGAGGTTTCTTGAAATGTTATTACGATTGATCCGTTGTGAGTTGATGAAGTGGCGTCGTTCCCCGGTTTGGCTGGCCTTTCTTTTTTTGCCGATATTGCCGGCACTGTTGGGAACGCTGAATTATATGGGGAATCTGGAAATCCTGCAGGACACGTGGTACAGCCTTTGGACTCAGCACACCCTTTTTTCCTGTTATTTCTTTTTGCCGGTGCTGGTGGGGATTTACAGTTCCTATCTCATGCATCTGGAAGTAGAACACAATAACTGGAATAAATATCTTTCTCTGCCTATTTCTAAAGGTGAGATCTTTCTGGCGAAATTTTTTGCCACGTTATTGATGATCTTCTTTTGTGAGCTGTGGATCTGCACTCTTTTTGTAATTTCCGGTAAGATCATCGGCCTTATCGACCCAATCCCCTGGCAAAAGCTGCTGATCTGGTGTTCTTTCGGAACCCTTGGAGGCGGTGTGATGGCTTCGATACAGCTGTTGCTTTCTCTGTTTTTTCAAAGCTTTGCTCTGCCGGTGGGGATTGCCCTTGGGGGCGGTCTTTCGGGATTATTGTTTTTGGCAAAGGGCTTTGGACATCTCTGGCCCTATGCACTGATGGCCTACGGGATGAATTCCAATGCTCCCCAGGAGCTTTCCCATTCCGGCTATGGGGCTTTTATCCTGACTTGTGTGATCTATATTCTTCTTTTTACAGTTTTGGGATCTTTCATTTTAAAGCGAAAAGAGCCGTAAAAAAAACGGTGCCTTGAAGCTTTGAAGCTTTGAGACACCGCTGGGTACGGAGTATTTGGGTTGTATTGATTTCTTTATTTGCCGAAAGTTTCGGCGTATATTTCATCCTGCTCCGGCAGGTGGGTGCAAAATCCAATGGGGATCTGATTGCCTGTGGCTTCGATCACGGCTTTAGCACCGGCTTCGCCAAAGGCTCCGCACAGCTCGATGCAGCCGATGCCTTTTGCCTGCATTTCCCTGGCAACGGTACATGCCTGGTCAAGATTGGAAACGCCAATGATACAGGCATCGCCATTGTGGATCTCTGCCCGGTCTGCGGCAGGATCAAATTGATCCATGATGATAAAAGCAAATTTCATAGTTTGTTCCTCCAAAGGTTCTGATAAATAAAAATCCGGGATGAAAATCATCCCGGGTATTTTTTATCCAGAGAAATTATGCCATTTTGTTGAATAATTTCTGCATCTTGGATTTTTTGCGAGCTGCTGCGTTTTTGTGAATCAGTTTTTTACCTGCTGCTTTGTCAAGGAGTGCGAGAAGCTCTTTCAATGCGGGCTGAGCAGCTTCCTTGTTACCGGCTTCAACAGCTTCCTTAAATTTTCTGGTAGCGGTTTTCAGTCTGGATTTTGCGGCCATATTACGCATTCTGCGAATTTCAGAGACCTTAACTCTTTTCGATGCGGACTTGATATTGGGCATGATTTCACCTCCTTGTTAGCGATAAAACTGTTATTGTTCATAACACCAGATAAGTTTAACACATTTGGAGCAAAAAGGCAAGGAAAATTTATGTAATATTTTTTGATTGTGGTCATATCATAGAAGGGGAGGACATCTTATGAATTATTTACGCTATCGTAGCCGCCGATTGTTCGGAAAAGCCCTGGCGATCGCTTTGGTGATATGCTGCTTTGGTTTGGGGATCTCTTTTGGATATTATTACGAAACCCCGGGAGCTTCGAAAATTTCCTTTGGCACAGCTTTCAAAACGATTTTATTTTACGGCGGTGATGTATCTCGTTGTCCCGGATATTTGGCATCTCTGCCAAAATTTTCGGATATCGAGACTGACAATGGGTCTTCCCTTGGGGCCTGGGAAGTTACCTATTATCACGATGAAAAAACCGATACCGATGTGCCGGTATTTTACGGTGAAACGATTTCCGACGGCGGTGTGAAAGCGGCGATGGGTACGGCGCTGCTTCGTGTTTCCGATGCCCGAGAAGTGCCTTTGGAGGCGGTGGAGCCGGAAAAGATATCGGTTTTGATTTATTGTACCCATACTGCGGAATCTTACGACGGAAAAGCCGATGAGGACGGACGTGGACAGGTTCTCGCTGCGGCCCATCATCTGGCAGACACTTTGACCTCAGTCTATCATATCGGTGCTGTTGTCAGCGATACGGTCCATGATTCTCCGGACTGGTATCGGAGCTATACCAATTCCAAAGCTACCGCTGCGGAAATGATGTCGCAATATCCCGATGCCGACCTGATCATTGATTTTCACCGTGACTCCGGTTTGAAAAAAGCCGATTGTACCGTCGGCGTTGACGGTCGGGATGCGGCTTCCTTGCTGTTGGTGGTGGGCAGTGATCAGACATTGGCTCACCCCAACTGGGAAAAGAATTGGGAAACGGCAAAGGCCGTTGGTGCCTGCATTGATGAGGTGAATCCCGCCTTACTTCGGGGGATTCGAGTTCAAAAGGGCCGATACAATCAGCATTTGTCGGAAAAATGTATTTTATTGGAGGTTGGTACCGAGTTGAATACTCTGGCGGAAGCGGAGTACAGTACGGAATTGGTGGCGGAAGCTATTGCAAAATATCTGCAATAACTGGAAATCTTCAAAAGATATGACATTTCTTTTGAAAGATGGGAAGAAATGTAGTATAATATAATCAGACTATTTTGTACCGGAGTAAGTGAATGTCTGATTTAATAGAAAAAGAAGTTGCAGAATCGGAAAGCCGGGCGGCAGTTGCCACAGAAAGCGCTCCAAAGGAGAGCGCTCCCCAAAAGATCAAAGGGGATTCCGTGGCGCATTCGGCGGTTGTTGTGATGTTGGCGATGATCGTTTCCCGAGTTTTGGGATATATTCGGGATGTGATCATTTATGCCCAGATCGGTCAAAATCATTTTACCGATGCCTACAATGCCGCTTTTAAAATCCCGGACTGCATTTATATGATTCTTGTAGGCGGCGCCCTCAGTGCCGCCTTTATTCCCGTGGTTTCTTCTTATCTTGCCAAAGGAGAAAAGGAAAAGGTATGGCAGTTTTCCAGCGTGGTAATCAATGTGATCTCCTGTTTGCTGCTGGTGCTGGTGGTTATCGCCTATATTTTTGCCCCTCAGTTTATCGGCTTTTATGTCAGCGGCTTTGATGCGGAAACGCTGCAGCTTACCGTTGTATTGACCCGTATCATGCTCCTGCAGGCGGTGCTGATGGCAATGGCCGGTATTTGCCAGGGCTTGCTGCAATCTTTTAAGATCTTTACCCCTACGGCGGTGGGCTCGGTGCTGTATAATGTTGGGATCATCGTTGTTGGGGCGGCCTTTAGCGGTTTGATTGAGAAGCATTTCCCCGGTTACGGCATTACCGCCTTTTCCCTCGGTGTGGTTGCTGGGGCCTTTGGTAATTTTATTGTACAGGCTCAGGCTTTGCGGAAAGTGGGGATGCACTACCATTTTTCCTTTGATATTCACAACGAAGGTTTTAAGAAGATGGTAAAGCTGATGCTGCCGGTGTTTATCAGTCTTGGTGCCGTACAGCTCAATCTTTTTGTGAATTCCGGCTTGGCTTCTCACCTTCATTCCGGGCTGCTTTCGGCTTTGAATACGGCCCAGAGATTGATGCAGCTGCCGGTGTCCATTTTTGCCGTTTCCATCGCTATGGCGGTATTTCCGGTGCTTTCCCGGGAGGCAGCCCTGAATCAGCTGGATGATTTTCGGAAGGATTTTGTTTACGGTATCCGTACCATCCTTTTTATTATGATTCCTTTTTCGGTGATGCTGGTGGTATTGGGCGTACCCTTTATCCGCTTTCTTTATGAGATTGGTAAATTCAACAGCTCCAATACCGAAGCCGTGGCCTTTGCCCTTTATTTTTACTGCATCGGTATTTTTGCCTATGGCTGTATTCAGGTGCAGAATCGGGCTTTTTATGCCTTTCAGGATACAAAAAAGCCGGTGATGGTGGCGGTATCCGGAGTTGCCATCAATCTGATTTTAAGCATCGTTCTTGTGCGCTATCTGGAGCAGGGAGGATTGGCTTTGGCCTATTCCGTTGCCGGCGTTTGCAATATGACCTTTCTGTTTATTTTATTAAAGAAAAAAATGAGAAATATCGGTTTGAAAGAGATCGCTGTTTCCGTTTTCAAAACCTGCATCGCTTCGGCGGCGATGGCCGCTGCGGCATTTGCGATATCCCGAGGCAGTGAGTACCTCTTTGGTGTAGCCAACAAAGGCACCCAGATGCTTCAGCTTTTCAGCGCCGGTATCATCGGTCTTTTGGTCTTTTTCCTCTTTGCCAAATGGATGAAAATGCCGGAGACCGCTACAGTGATCCGAACGATGAAGCGGAAATTCTGCCGCGGGAAAAAGAAACAAGCTTAATGTGAGGAATGTATGAAACAGGAAAATATCAGAAATTTTTGTATTATTGCCCATATTGACCACGGAAAAAGCACCCTTGCCGACCGTATTCTGGAAATGACCGGTACTGTGGCCAAACGGGATATGGAAGAACAGATCCTTGACAGCATGGATCTTGAACGGGAGCGGGGGATTACCATTAAGCTTCAGGCGGTACGGATGAATTATACCGCCGATGACGGTGTACAATATGAATTGAATTTGATTGATACCCCGGGACACGTGGACTTCAATTATGAGGTATCCCGAAGCCTTGCCGCCTGTGAAGGGGCTTTGCTGGTGGTGGATGCCGCCCAGGGGATCGAAGCCCAGACCCTTGCCAATGCTTATCTTGCGGTGGAAAATGATTTGGAGCTGATCCCGGTTATCAATAAGATCGACCTTCCCAATGCCGACCCCGAGGCGGTGATGGAACAGATCGAGGAGGTTTTGGGCATTGATGCTTCCGATGCGATCCTTGTTTCTGCCAAAACCGGTCAGGGGGTAAAGGAAGTTCTTGAGGCTGTGGTAAACCTTATTCCGCCCCCCAAAGGCGACCCCAATGGGGAATTGCAGGCCCTGATTTTTGACTCCCGGTTTGATGCCTATAAAGGGGCAATTCCCTACGTTCGAGTCATGAACGGAGAGGTGAAAAAAGGTACCCGCATTGCCATGATGGGCACGGAAAAGGTTTTTGATACCGTGGAGGTCGGTGTCTTTGCACCCCAGCCTAAGCTGGTGGATAAGCTTAGCGCCGGTGATGTCGGCTACATTGCCGCCAGTATCAAAAACGTAAAAGATACTCAGGTCGGCGATACGGTGACCAATGCGGCGGACCCTGCACCGGAACCCTGGCCCGGTTACCGCAAGGCCATGCCGATGGTTTATTGCGGGATTTACCCCATTGAAAACAACGACTATGATAATTTGAAGGATGCCCTGGATAAATTGGCATTGAACGATTCGGCTCTGGAATACGAACCGGAAACCTCGGCGGCTTTGGGCTTTGGTTTCCGCTGCGGCTTCCTGGGACTCCTTCATATGGAGATCTTTGAAGAACGGTTGGAGCGGGAATATAATCTGGATCTCATTACTACGGCACCAAGTGTGGATTATATGGTTTATCAGACCGACGGCTCCATCTACCATATCTCCAACCCCAGCGATATGCCGGAGGTGCAGAAAATCGACCATCTGGAGGAACCCTTCGTAAAGGCTACAATCATGTCGCCCAAGGATTATATCGGCTCCATTATGGAGCTGGTACAGGAACGCCGGGGGATTTTCCGTAATATGGAATACATCTCTACCACCCGGGTGATGCTTACCTACGATGTGCCTTTGAGCGAAGTGATTTACGATTTCTTTGATCAGCTGAAATCTCGTACCCGGGGCTATGCTTCTCTCGACTATGAATTTGCCGGCTACCGCAAAACCGATTTGGTGAAATTGGATATCCTCGTCAACGGTGACCTTGTGGATGCCCTTTCCGCCATTGTTCATAAAGAGAATGCTTACCGCCGGGGCCGTCAGCTTACGGAAAAGCTGCGCAAGCTGATTCCCCGGCAGCTCTTTGAAGTCTCCATTCAGGCTGCCATCGGTAATAAGGTCATTGCCCGGGAAAGCGTGAAAGCTTTGCGGAAAAATGTAATCGAAAAGTGTTACGGCGGCGATATTTCCCGTAAACGCAAGCTGTTGGAAAAACAGAAGGAAGGGAAAAAGCGCATGAAGCAAATGGGGAATGTGGAGATCCCTCAGGAAGCCTTTATGGCCGTATTGCAGCTAGAGGATTGATATGCGATTTTTATATGTACATATTCCGTTTTGTGTGGAAAAATGCAATTACTGTGATTTTGTTTCGGGCAAAGCCTCTCCGGAAGAGCGGGAGGCATATTTGCCGTTGTTATTGAAGGAAGCCGATTTCTATCGGGAGGAAAAATCTGAGGGCGGTTTATTGACGGTCTTTTTTGGCGGCGGTACACCGTCGCTGCTGACGGTAAATCAACTGGAAATGCTCCTGAAAGGGTTTCAGGAGCGCTTTGGCTTTGCCGAGCAGATGGAAATCACTCTGGAAGCCAATCCGGAAACGGTTTCCCGCCGCTATTTGAAGCAGTTGCGCCGTCTTGGTATAAACCGCATTTCCTTTGGCGCCCAGGCCTTTCAGGATCATCATCTGAGAGCGATGGGGCGCATCCACAACAGTCAGGATATCGAAAATGCAGTGAAGGCAGCAGAAAGCGTTGGCTTTGATAATATCAATATTGATTTGATGTACGGTCTTCCCCGTCAGACCATGGCAGAGTGGAAGGTGAGCTTGGAAAAGGCCACGGCATTGCCGGTGACTCATATCTCTACCTACGGTTTAAAGCTCTCGGACCGCACCCTGTGGGGAAAATGGGTTCAAGAAGGACGGTTGGAGCTTCCCGGGGAAGATCTCAATGCCGATATGCAGCTTTACGCCATGGAATATTTGGAAAAAGCCGGATTCCCTCGCTATGAAATCTCCAATTTTGCTAAGATCGGTTATCCCTGCCGCCACAATACCGCTTACTGGATTCGTAAGGATTATCTCGGGTTGGGCTTAAATGCTTCTTCTCTTTTTAACGGTAAGGTTCGGGCACGGAATGAAAGCACCCTTGCCGCCTATAAGGAAAAGTTGGATAACGGTATGCTCCCCTGGGCAGAAAGGGAAGTCCTGACGGAGCAGGAAATCATGGAAGAAGAAATCATTCTGCCGCTGCGCTTGATTTGGGGCCTTGATGTGAATGCTTTTGCCCAAAAATACGGCAGTGATTATTTTGCACAAAAAAAAGGTCAAATGGTCAAACTTTTTGACGCAGGCCTGTTGACGGTGGAAGAAGGCCAGCTCAAGCTCACGGAAAAGGGTGTTTTATTGAATAACGAAGTCCTTTCGACGCTGATTTAACGAAATTGGCCTATTGACAATTTCGGAAGTTAGTGCTATCCTTTATTTAGCACTCAAGAGAAGTGAGTGCTAACAAAAGAGGTGATATCATGGATGAGAGAAAACAACGGGTGTTGAGAGCCATCATTATGGATTATATCAATACTGCAGAACCGGTAGGCTCTCGTACCATTGCCAAAAAATATAATCTTGGCGTCAGCTCGGCAACGATTCGTAATGAAATGTCTGATCTGGAAGAGCTCGGTTTGATCGAGCAGCCTCACACTTCTGCCGGCCGTGTTCCTTCGGATAAAGGGTATCGTTACTATGTGGATCATCTGATGGATGAGGATGACCTTGTTTCCGGGGAACGTGATATGATTCGTAATTTTTTCACGGATCGCTTTAATCGCCTTGATCAGCTTTATCATGAGACCTGTAAAGTTTTGTCGGAGCTTTCGCCTTACGTAACGATGATCATGACGCCGACCAAAAGCACCGGTACTTTGGAACAGCTTCAGCTGATTCCGGTATCGCCCTTTCAGGCCGTTATGGTTCTGGTAACCGATGTGGGGCTTGTTCACCACCGCACCATTGATTTCCCGGTGCCGGTTTCCAACGAACGGCTGAAAGAGATCGGCGACGTTTTGCTGAAAAAACTGAAAGGCCGCAACATCGGTGATGTGAATACCACGCTGATGCAGGAAATTTCCCATGAGCTTCAGGCGGAGCTTGATATTGTGGACAGTATCTTCGATATGATGAGCGACGCTGTGAAGAGCAGCGGTGAAGAAAAGGTCTTTTTGGAAGGCACGCTGAAGATTTTGAACCAGCCGGAATTCAACGATGTGAACCGGGTGAAAGAAGTTTTATCCTTCCTGCAAAATGAGGATATTTTAAAAGAGCTTCTTCACGGTAAAAACGGCATCGGTATGAACTTTACCATTGGCGATGAGCTGAGCAGCGATAAGATCAATCGTTGTTCGATGGTGACCTGTACTTATAGTATCAACGGCAATACCGTGGGGAATATCGGTATCTTAGGCCCGACCCGAATGGAATATGCCAAAAGCGCATCTCTTATTCGGGAAGTTGCAAAGCAGCTTTCCACGGTTCTTGACCATAACCCGAAAAAATAACGGAGGCAAATGTGACAAAAGAGGAACTGAAAGAAAAAGAAGAAACGAAGACAGAAGATGAAGCCGTAACCGCCGAAGAAACGGAAACCGAAGAAGCACCGGCAGAAACCGGAGAGGACGAAGCGGAAGAAGCCGAAGAAGATTTGGCCGCCGAGCTGGAAGCCGCAAAAACGGAACTGGCGGAAAAATCCGATCAATACCTGCGTTTGCAGGCGGAATTTGATAACTTCCGTCGTCGTACCATCAAAGAAAAAGAAGATTTGCGTCAAACCGCCAATGCCGATTTGCTCAGCGATCTCTTACCGGTCCTGGATAATCTGGAACGGGCTTTGGTTCACGCCGAAGGCAGTCCGATTTTGGAAGGTGTCGTGATGGTGCAAAAGCAGCTGCTGGAAATTTTGAACCGTGTCGGTTTGGAAAAAGCCGGAGCCGAAGGGGAAGCCTTTGATCCGAAATTCCACGATGCGATTATGCAGGAAGAAAAGGAAGGTACCGAATCCGGTACGATCCTGGAGGTCCTTCAGCCCGGTTATAAATACCATGACAAACTTCTGCGGGCGGCCATGGTAAAGGTTGCCAAATAGTAGCTGATTTTATTTGATACGCATAATTTTTTACATTTTATATAATCTAAAATAGTATGGAGGTATTTTTATGAGTAAGATCATTGGTATCGACTTAGGTACAACAAATTCCTGCGTAGCCGTAATGGAAGGCGGCGAAGCAGTCATTATCCCCAATGCAGAAGGAGCCAGAACAACCCCCTCTGTTGTAGCATTTTCCAATAACGGTGAACGTCTTGTCGGCGCAGTTGCCAAAAGACAGGCCGTAACCAATCCTGACAAAACAGTGATGTCCATCAAAAGACACATGGGGAAAGATTATAAAGTGCATATTGATGGCAAAAATTATACTCCTCAGGAAATTTCCGCAATGATCCTTTCCAAATTGAAAGGTGATGCCGAAGCATATCTCGGCGATACCGTAAATCAGGCGGTAATCACTGTTCCCGCGTACTTCTCCGATGCTCAGCGTCAGGCTACCAAAGACGCCGGTAAAATTGCCGGTTTGGAAGTTCTGCGTATCATCAACGAACCTACCGCTGCTGCTCTTTCCTATGGCCTTGATAAAGGCGAAGACAGCACCGTTCTCGTATTTGACCTTGGCGGCGGTACTTTCGACGTATCCATCCTTGAATTGGGCGACGGCGTTTTTGAAGTAAAAGCCACCAACGGTAACAACCTCCTGGGCGGCGATGACTTTGACCAGAAGATCATTGATTATCTCGTAGCCGAATTTAAAAAATCCGACGGTATTGACCTTTCCGGCGACCGCATGGCAATGCAGCGTTTGAAAGAAGCTGCGGAAAAGGCAAAAATCGACCTTTCCGGCGTTATGACCGCCAACATCAACCTGCCTTTTATCACCGCTACCGCCGATGGCCCCAAACATATGGATATCACTCTTACCAGAGCAAAATTTAATGAAATCACCAAAGATCTGGTAGAAAAAACCATGGGTCCCACCCGTCAGGCTATGAGCGATGCCGGCCTCTCCGGCAGTGAAATCGACAAGGTTATCCTCGTCGGCGGTTCCTCCCGTATTCCTGCCGTTCAGGAAGCTATTAAGAACCTCCTGAACAAAGAACCCAGCAAGAGTGTTAACCCCGATGAATGTGTTGCACTGGGCGCTGCCATTCAGGGCGGTGTTCTCGGCGGTGAAGTCAAAGACGTTCTTCTCCTTGATGTTACACCCCTTTCCCTGGGGATCGAAACCCTCGGCGGCGTAAACACCAAGCTTATCGATAGAAATACAACCATCCCGACTTCTAAGAGCCAGATCTTCTCTACGGCTGCCGATAATCAGCCTGCCGTTGAAATCCATGTACTTCAGGGTGAAAGACCGATGGCTGCGGATAACAAAACTCTGGGCCGCTTTACGCTGAATGATATTCCCCCGGCACCCCGTGGGGTTCCTCAAATCGAAGTTAAATTCGATATTGATGCCAACGGTATCGTTCATGTCAGCGCAAAAGACCTTGGCACCGGTAAAGTTCAGACCATTACCATTACTGCTTCCAGCGGCTTGAGCGACGATGAAATCCAGCGTATGATGGATGAAGCCGACCAGTACAAGGAAGAAGACGAAAAGAGAAAAGAACAGATCGAAATCAGAAATAATGCCGATGCTGCCGTATATCAGGTAGAAAATACCATGAAAGAAATGGGCGATAAGCTTACCGATGCAGAAAAGAACGATCTGGAAAAAGCCAAAGCCGATTTGAAAACCGCTTTGGAAGGTACCGACAGCGATGCCATTAAAGCAAAGCTGGATGCCCTTTATGAAGTTCTTCATAAAGTTTCCGAACGCATCTATGCACAGACTGCACAGCAGCAGGGGACACCCAACCCCGGCAACATGGGCGGCAACGCCGGCTGCGGCGATAACTGCGGCGGCTGCGCACCCGATGATGATGTGGTTGATGCAGATTACACCGTTGTGGATGACGACGATAAGAAATAAGAACCGGGAAGGGATTAACGTTGGCAGAGAAAAGAGATTATTATGAAGTCCTTGGTGTAGACAAAGGGGCTTCTGCAGATGAGATCAAAAAAGCCTATAAAAAAATGGCAAAAAAATATCATCCCGACTTGAATCCCGATAATCCCGAAGCAGCGGAAAAATTTAAAGAAGTGAACGAAGCGGCGAGCGTTTTGACGGATGCGGATAAACGCTCCCGCTACGATCAATTTGGTCACGCCGGCGTCGATGGCAACAACATGGGCGGCGGCGGTTTTGGCGGCTTTGAGGATTTCGGTGGATTTGGTGATATTTTCGATACTTTGTTTGGCGGCGGCGGTGGTCGCCGGAGCGACCCCAATCGCCCTCAGCGTGGCGCCGATATTGAAGCCAGTCTTGATATTTCCTTTGAAGAAGCGGCTTTTGGCGTAGAAAAGGATGTTACCATTACCCGTCGTGATCAATGCTCTACCTGTCACGGCAGCGGTGCTGCGGCCGGTACTTCTCGAAAGACTTGCCCCAACTGCCATGGCAGCGGTCAGGTTCGCACGGTGCAAAATACGCCCCTTGGGCAAATGCAGAGTGTGCGCCCCTGTCCTCAATGCGGCGGGGAAGGCTCCATTGTGGAACAGCCCTGTTCCGCCTGTAACGGCAACGGCTTCGTGAAAAAGAAACATACCATTAAGGTTTCGGTTCCCGCCGGGATTGCCGATGGTAATACCTTGCGTAATAACGGTCAGGGGAATTGCGGTAAAAAAGGCGGCCCCAATGGTGACCTCTATGTTCGCATTTATGTTCGTCCTCACAAGCTCTTTGAAAGAGTTAATGATGATGTTTATGCCGATGAGGATATCACCTTTGCTCAGGCTGCTTTAGGCGATACCTTACAGGTTCCCACCCTTGACGGCAATGTGGCCTTTCAGATTCCGGCAGGGACCCAGAACGGCGCCGTGTTCCGTTTGAAAGGGAAGGGGATTCCTCATCTTCGGGGTAAAGGCCGAGGAGATCACCGCATCAAGGTTCGGGTAGTGGTCCCCAACGATTTGACCGAAGAGCAGAAAGATATGCTGAGAGCCTTTGATGCTTCTCTGGCGAACAACAATTACTCCAAATCGGCCAAAAAAGCGGAAAAGAGCCACCGTGGTTTCTTTGACAAAATGAAGGATGCTTTTAAGGGCAGCGGAGAATAACGCAAAATTTCAGAGAAAGAAAATAATTTGTCGAATGCTCCGATTTTGCGCAGATTTTTTGCGAAGGAAATCATTATTTAAAAATTATTCTTGAAAGAATAGAAAAACTCAAGTATACTTATTGTGGTATTGTATGCTTGAGTTTTTTTGTGGAGGTCTGTTGTGGCTTATTTTATTTGTGAAGTTCATACCGATTGTGCCCATGAAGCGGAAATCGTCGCCTTGCTGAATGACTGTGGTGTTGCCGGTGTGGCGGTGGAAGGTGCTGCCTTTGTTCGGGAAGCCATTGCCGAAGGTCTGGCGGAAATATGGGATGAACAACAGATACAGAATGATGATGATTCTCTGGTCGTAAAAGGGTTCTATCCCGAAGATCAGGATATTACGGCGGAAAAGGAAAAGCTTACCGCCGCTTTGGCCATCTACGAAATGCTCAACGGTGTTTCCCTGCAGTATTCCTTTTACAGCCTTGCCGATGAGGAATGGCAGGATGCCTGGAAGCAGTATTACAAGCCCTTTCGCGTAGGAGACCGCCTTATTATTAAACCGACTTGGGAGGATTATGTTCCCGAGAAAGAAGATATTATTATTGAGCTGGATCCCGGATTGGCTTTTGGTACCGGGAGCCATCCCACCACCAACGGCGCTTTGCGTCTTTTAGAGCGGTATGTAAAGGCCGGAGATCAGGTTTTGGATTGCGGCTGCGGCAGCGGTATTTTGGCGGTTGCCGCCGCAAAGCTCGGCGCCGAAAAGGTGTATGCCGTCGATATCGACCACGATGCCGTATTGTCGGCGGTACGAAATATTCGTATCAACGGTCTTTTTACGAAGATCGAAGTATTCTGTGATGATGTTACGAAGCGCAGCTTTCAACGACTGGCACCGTTTCAGATTGTTGTGGCCAATATCGTTGCCGATGTGATTCTTCCCATGCTTCCTTCGGCAGCAGCTCTCACCGAAAAAGGAAATCTTCTCATCGCCGGGGGCATTATTGCCCATCGCAAAGAGGAGGTTTTTGCCGCCCTGGCAGAACACGGTTTTTCGGTAAAGGATGTATTGTGTGAAGGGGATTGGGTCACCCTGGCAGCAGAAAGGATTTGAACTATGCAGACTTTCTATATCCATAAAGAGGATGTAACCGATGATCTTTTAACGATCAAAGGGGACGTCTGCCATCATATCAGCCGCGTGTTGCGGATGCATGTCGGAGATACATTACGCTGCTCCGATCAGGAATCCTTTTACTATGAGGGTACGATCTCCGAAATCACCAGGGAAGCGGTGACCGTTGCTATTACAAAGACCTATGCCATTGACGATGAACCGGGAATTTTTGTGACGTTGATCCAATGTTTGCCCCGGGGAGATAAATTTGATACGGTGATTCAGAAAACGACAGAGCTTGGGATCAGCCGAATCATTCCCGTGGAAAGCGAAAATTCCCAGGTACGACTGAAAAAAGATAAAAAGGCGGAAAAGCAGCAGCGCTGGCAGCGTATTGCCGCTTCTGCCGCCGAACAGTGCGGCCGGGGGTGTGTGCCCGAGGTCCTGTTGCCGGTAAAGCTGCCGGAGGCATTTTCTTTGCTGGAGCCGGGTACGGAAATCCTCTTCTGTTACGAAGCCGATTTTCAACACAGCTTTGGCAAGACTGTAAAAATGATTCGAGAAAAAACAAATCGCATTGCCCTTGTGATCGGCCCGGAAGGCGGCTTTTCTCCGTCGGAAGCAGAGAATATCATTGCTTTAAAGGGACACCCCGTAACGATGGGCAAGCGAATTCTGCGCACAGAAACCGCCGGGCCGACGGCACTTTCTGCCTTGATGTTTGCCTGTGGAGAATGGGAGGTGCTCAATGAAAATTAATACAGTTTCTGTTGTTACATTGGGCTGCCGTGTGAATCAATATGAAAGTGAAGCCATTGCCCGGGATTTTGAAGCTCGCGGCTATGAGATTGCCCGAAACCGAAAAAATGCCGATGTGATTATTGTGAATACCTGTTGTGTGACGAAAACCTCTGAAAGTAAGAGCCGCCGCACGATTCGTCATTTGCATACGGAAAACCCCGATGCTTTGATCGTAGTGACCGGTTGTTACGGACAGCGTGCCGGTCATGAATTGCTTTCCATTCCCGGTGTGGCTCTTGTGACCGGGAACGGGGAAAAGGATAAGCTGGCAGAGTTGGTGGATAATCTCAACGAACGGCAGATTCCCCGGCTGGATGTGAGCAATATTATGATGCGCCGCCATTTTCCCAATGCCAAGGTAAAGGAAAAAACCACCAGCCGGGTAAGGGATTATCTGAAAATTCAGGATGGATGCGAGCAGTTTTGCACCTATTGCATCGTTCCCTATGTCCGCGGTCCGGTAGTGAGCCGCCCCTATGATGATATTATTGCCGAAGCTCGTTGTCTGGACGCCCGAGGCTTTAAGGAACTGGTTCTCACCGGGATTCATACCGGATTTTACGGTAAGGATCTTCCCGATGATGTTAATCTTGTTACGGTGCTAAAAGGGCTGTTGAAGGAAACCGGTATTCAGCGCTTTCGTTTGAGTTCTCTGGAACCGAAGGAGGTCAGTGATGAGTTGATCGACCTTGTGGCTTCCGAAGAGCGGTTGTGCAACCATTTTCATATTCCCCTTCAAAGCGGAGATAATGAAATTTTAAAGAAAATGAATCGGCCCTATACCCGGGAAGAATATATTGCTCTCACGAAGCGGATCTATAAGAAAATCCCCGATGCCGCTATCAGCGCCGATATTATCGTCGGTTTTCCCGGCGAAAGCGACGGTGCTTTTGAAAATACCGTGGATGTTTTGACCAATGCGGAATTTGCTTTTATCCACAGCTTTCCCTATTCCCCCAGAGAAGGGACGAAGGCGGCGATTTTTCCCCACCGGGTTCCCGGTGAATTGAAGGAAAAACGGCAGAAAACTCTGCTTTCCCTGGGAGATTTCTATAAATATCGTTTTGCCGAGCGGCATATCTGGCAGACTATGGATGTTCTGGTGGAAAGCCGTGATCGCAACGGCTATTGCCAGGGACATACCGATAATTTCCTTTTGGTACGCTTCCCGGCGGAAACAAAAGGTCTTTGCGGCAAAATGGTAAAAGTAAAAGCGTTAAAAAACGATGAGGGTGTCCTCATCGGTGAAATGATAAAGGAGAATGAAAACTATGAGTGATTGTATCTTTTGCAAGATCATTGATCGTGAGATCCCTTCCAAGATCGTCTATGAAGACGATGACATCATTGCCTTTGAGGATGTAAACCCCCTTGCTCCCGTTCATATCTTGTTGATTCCCAAAAAACATATTGCCACCGCTGCCGATCTTCAGGAAGAAGATGCCGCTGTGATCGGTAAAATTTTTCTTACTGCTAAAAAAATTGCCGAAGAAAAAGGCCTTGCCGAAGATGGATACCGTATTGTCAATAACTGCAAATCCGCAGGTGGGCAAGAGGTTTTCCATATTCACTTCCACCTTCTTGGCGGTGAAAAACTCGGACTTTTTGTTTAATCAATAAATTTTATTTTGATTATTGACGAATAGCTTATTATTTGGTATAATTCAATGGTACGTGATGATGCGGCCGTTGTTTCCGCCTTATCATAACCCGAGATGGCAAAATGCCGTCTGTTTATCACTCTATCGAAATGGTAGCACCGGAGGGAGGGATAGGAATGAGCGAAGTACGTGTAGGAAAAAATGAAAGCTTAGACAGTGCCCTGCGCCGTTTTAAACGGAGTTGCCAAAAAGCGGGGGTGATGGCTGATATAAGAAGACATGAACATTATGAAAAACCCAGCGTTAGACGGAAGAAAAAATCCGAAGCAGCGCGCAAACGTAAATGGAAATAATTTCTGAAAGCAAAAGCACTTATATCAAAGAGATATAAGTGCTTTTTTCTAAGTTGGCTACTTTTGTAAGAAATGGAAAGAGCTTTGCTTTGAAAGAGGGAGGATGCCGATGCCGTTTTTGCCTTATGATAAAAAAACCTTTGCCGCCGCCGGGTGGGATGTTCCTGACTTTGTCCTCGTCACCGGCGATGCTTATGTAGATCACCCTTCCTTTGGCGCGGCCATCATCGGGCGGGTATTGGAGGACCGCGGCTTTCATGTTGCTGTTTTGTCGCAACCAAAATTTACCAAGAAGGAAGCTTTTACGGTATTTGGTCGTCCTCGCCTGGGATTTCTCGTGACCTCGGGAAATATCGACAGTATGGTGGCTCATTATACCGTCAATAAACGCCGTCGTCATGATGATAAGTACACCCCCGGAGATAAAAGCGGCCGCCGTCCCGATCGCGCAGTTATCGTTTATTGTCAAAAGATTCGGGAGGCTTACGGAGATACTCCCATTATCATTGGCGGAGTCGAAGCCAGCCTGCGCCGATTTGCTCATTATGATTATTGGGATAATAAGGTACGCCCTTCGATTCTGGAAGAGAGTACCGCGGATCTCCTCGTTTACGGCATGGGAGAGCGGGCCATTCGAGAGGTTGCTCTTCGCATGAACGAAGGTGAATACCTTTCTTCCATCGTGGATGTGAGGGGTACGGCTTATTGCACCGAGGAGGATGCTTTGCCCCATCATTATGAGGCTTTGCCCGATTACGATGAAGTATGTCGAAAAAAAGCGGCATTTGCGCAAATGACAAAAATCATGATGGACAATGCCGACCATGTTCGAGGCAAAATTCTGGTGCAAAAAGGAAAGAGCCGTTATATCGTTCAAAATATGCCGGCAAAGCCTTTGGATCAGCGGGAACTGGACGCCGTTTACGACCTTCCCTATGCTTATGGGTATCCAGAAGTCTATGACCGGGCCGGTGGTGTAAAAGCCCTGGATGAGGTGCGCTTTTCTCTTACCCATAATCGCGGCTGCTTTGGCAGCTGTAATTTCTGCTCCATTGCCTTGCATCAGGGGCGGTTTGTGGTAGGGCGAAGCCACGATTCGGTTTTAAGAGAAGCACAGCGCTTTACGGCGATGAAAGATTTTAAAGGGTACATTCATGATGTTGGCGGAGCAACGGCGAATTTTCGCGGTCCCAGCTGCTCTAAACAGGAAAAGAAAGGCCTTTGCAGCCATAAAAAATGTCTTTTCCCTGAGGTTTGTCCCTCAATCCGTGCCGATCATCGGGATTATTTGCAGCTTTTGAGAAAGCTGCGGGAATTGCCCGGGGTAAAAAAGGTCTTTATCCGCAGCGGCATTCGCTATGATTATGTTTTGGCAGATCCCCGTCATGATTTTCTGGATGAATTGGTAAAATATCATGTCAGCGGTCAGCTGCGGTTGGCGCCGGAGCATGTATCTCCCAATGTATTAAAGCGTATGGGTAAGCCGGATATCGGCGTTTATGAAAAATTTACCAAAGTCTTTTACAAGGCAACGGAACGGGCAGGGAAGGAACAGTATGTTTTGCCCTATCTGATCAGTTCGCATCCCGGCTCCACTTTGAAGGATGCCGTGGAATTGGCTGTGTGGCTGAAAAAACACCGGATTCGCCCCGAGCAGGTACAGGATTTTTATCCTACACCGGCTACGGTATCTACTTGTATGTATTATACCGGAATTGATCCTTTGACCATGGAGCAGGTTTACATTCCGAAAACACCGGAGGAAAAGAAAATGCAGCGGGCTTTGATGCAGTACTGGCGACGGGAAAACGAAGAGCTTGTGAAAAAAGCATTGCTAAAGACCGGCCGGAAAGATCTGCTCAACGGAAAAAACAGCTTGTTGCCCCCAACGATGTCTCCGAAGGTGTCTCGAAATCGGCATCACCGATGAAATGTGGATGTTTTTTGAATTTATTTTGTTTTCAAGTGGAAAATGTTGTCTGAATACTGGATCTATGGTATAATATATTTAATAAGAATATAAGGATGTGACGGAAATGAAACAAGGCACAGTACTTACATTGTTTGGTACGATACTACTGTTGTTTTCTTCCTCCCCTTTGATGGCGGTTACCGAAGTGTCTCCCGGTTTCTTTCAGGGATTTGTCTGGTTTATTACCTCTCCGGTGGTTTCAGGGATTCTGGTTGCTGTTGGGCTGAGCTGTATTTTGCTGGAGCTGATGACAACGGGTTTTGGAATTTTTGGCGTTACCGGTCTCGTGGTCTTTTTTCTCTATTTTGCCGGCCATATCATGTTGGACAGCTTCGCCTGGTTGGGATTGATTCTCTTTGCCGCCGGGATGCTTTTTTTGATGCTGGAGGCCTTTGTCCTTACCGGTTTTGGGATTTCCGGCCTTTTGGGGATCGTTGCCATCATTGGCAGCGTGATCCTGCTCTCCCCTTCGGTGGGAAGCGGGGTACTTACCGTAACGATTGCGTTTGTATTGACAATTTTAATTATGGTGGTGTGTTTTCGATTTATGAAGAAGAAAAAATTTATTCATCGCTTTATTTTAAGTGACCGTACCGATGCGGAAAGCGGCTATACAGCACCAAATATGGATAATGAAAAATATTTGGGCAAAGAAGGGGTTACACTAACAAAGCTGCGCCCCGCCGGAGAAATGCGTATTGGCAACGACCGGGTGGATGTTGTGTCCGAAGGAGATTTTATTGATGCCGGTGTAAAGGTTCGGGTTATCGCCATCGACGGCACTCGCAATATCGTCCGCGTTGTTGATTAATGGATTTTTATATATTTAATTTAATCAAAGGAGGATTTTATGTCAACAATTTTAAGTCTCTTGCCGGTGATTCTAATTATCATTGCGGTGATCCTGCTCTTTACCTTTGTTCCGATAGGTTTGTGGATCTCTGCATTGGCTGCCAGTGTTAAGGTTGGGATCTTTGATTTGATTGGGATGCGTTTGCGCCGTGTTTCTCCGTCTAAGATCGTAAACCCTCTGATCAAGGCCGAAAAAGCCGGGTTGAATGTCAGTGTTTCCAAATTGGAAGCCCACTATCTCGCCGGCGGTAATGTGGACCGGGTAATTGATGCCCTTATTGCTGCCGAGCGCGCCAACATCCCCCTTGTTTTTGAACGAGCCTGCGCCATTGACCTTGCCGGCAGAAACGTATTGGAAGCCGTGCAGATGAGCGTCAACCCCAAAGTGATAGAAACTCCGGTGGTCGCTGCTGTGGCCAAAAATGGGATCGAAGTGAAGGTAAAAGCCAGAGTGACGGTGCGTGCCAACATTGAACGCCTCGTTGGTGGTGCCGGTGAAGAAACCATCATTGCCCGGGTTGGGGAAGGTATCGTTACTACTGTCGGTTCTTCGGAAACGCACAAAGATGTTTTGGAAAACCCGGATATGATCTCCCGTACCGTTCTCGGTAAAGGCTTGGATGCCGGCAGTGCCTTTGAAATTCTGTCCATTGATATTGCCGATGTTGATGTCGGCAGAAATATCGGTGCGGAACTCCAGACCGACCAGGCCGAAGCCGATAAACGGATTGCCCAGGCCAAAGCCGAAGAACGCCGTGCCATGGCCGTAGCCAAGGAACAGGAAATGAAGGCCGCTGTGGTGGAAATGCGCTCCAAGGTTGTGGAAAACGAAGCTCAGGTGCCTTTGGCCATGGCAGAAGCTTTCCGCGAAGGAAACCTCGGCGTGATGGATTATTACAAAATGCAGAATATGATCTCCGATACTAAAATGAGAGACGGCATTGCCGGTGTCAGCAAAAAGGAAGATTGATGCTTTATGGATATGATCCAAGCTGTCATTGACTTTATCTTTGATAATATTGCCATTGTTGTTTGGCTGCTCATCATTGCTTTCGGTGTGGCTTCCGCTTTCCGAAAGAAAAAACAGGCAGAGGAACGACGGCAGCAGGACGCGGGCTCGGCAAAGGGATTTAAGGATATCCTCGCCGAGATCGAGGAGGAACTGAAGAATGAGGAAGAGTACGAAGAACGAAAAGCGGATCCCCAGCCTTACTGTCCTATGTCCCAGGAGGATGATCGCCGGGGGCGTCCCTACGTAACTACGGACAAAGCTCCTCAGCAGACTTTCACAAAAAAGGATGCTCCCTGGATTGTGGAAACCGAGCCGGTGAAAGCGGAAAAACCGTTTTCGGTGCCGAAACCACCGAAACCGAACGTTGCACCGGTTACTATGGAAATCGGAAGCGATTTGCCCCCGAAAACGGATGCCTTGGATTGCCCTAAAAAGGATTTCAGTCGCGCCGGTTTGGTCCAGGCCGTTGTGATGTCGGAGATTCTGGGGAAGCCAAAGTCCCTACAGGATGAATCTTGTTGATCGAAAATTTGATGGAAAAGACGCTTTGCAGAAAATATCTGTCAAAGCGTCTTTTATCTTTTGTGAATTTTTCATGATTGCATTGGCAGGCAGCGGAAAATATGGTAAAATAAAACGGTATATCGACTAAAGGAGTTATTATGGAAAAAGATCCTGTAAAAACCATGAAAATAGATCGAAAGTTTAAAATACCGCTTTTGGCTATTGCCGCCATTCTTTTCCTGATCTGCGGTTATTTTTTGTATAAAGCTTCCGGAGAGAGCAGTGCCTCTTATTTTTACGAATCCGGAAAGGAACTGGCCCTTGTTGCTGTTTCACCGGATGAAACCGGCGGCATTTCCCAGGACAGCCCCATTGTATTGGAGTGGAATCGTTCGGTATCGGTGGATGCTGCCGATGGGATTGATATCTATCCTTCGGCTCGAGGCACCTGGTCCGCCCAGGGAAACCGCCTTGTTTTTACGCCTCAGAAGCTGGCTGCCGGTACCTATTATACCGTTTCTATGGCGAAGGGTACGGTTTTGAATACCGAAGGGGATTCTTTAAAAGAGGATATTGTGTTTTCCTTTGAGACCGAAGATCCCTCTCTGCGTATTCCCGACCGCAATGCCTTTATGGTCGATGGTCGTTACTTCCATTTTTCCGATGTGGATACCGTTTCCATTCCCGTTTCTTATCTTGGGGAAAAGGAAGCTACGGTAGAAACGAGTGTGTATCGCGCCGGGAACAGCAGTGATTTCATCCGCTCCTTTTCCGGACTTTTCCGCTATCCGGAATGGGCGGCCTTGTCCATTGGTCGTTACCATGCTTCGGATAGAGGCTTTGAAAAATACTCCTCGGCAAAGCTGGCCATTCGCAATGAAAACGATGTTTCCTGTGTCGATTTGGGCTCTCTGCCCCAGGGCCTTTATCTTGTTCGTCTTACCGTTGAGGGAGAATCCTGCGATATTGCCGTAAATGTTAGCAACATTGATGTGGGGCTTTTTAGCGATGAGGGAACCCTTGCCCTTTGGGTACACAAAGACGGTCGTTCCTATGCCGATGCAAAGGTTGCTTTTCAAGGCAAAAATCTCACCTTGGATGAACATGGCTTTGCAGAGACCGATTATACTTTCGATGGCAAAGAGTTGACGGAAAATGCGGATCTCCTGGCGGTTACCGTATCCGATGATGAAAATGATACCGTTGTTTTTCTTATTGCCGATGATTTGGCGAGTCGCTATCAAGGTAATCTTTTTGCCGCGCAAAAGAAACTTTCCTCCCAAGACCCTCTTTCCGTTTCCGGCAGTGTTTTTTCGCCTCTCGGCCGTGGTCTCAGCGATACTGCAACCCTGCAGCTCTGCTCGAAAACCGGTGTTGTGAAGGAAAAGAGCGTTGTCGTTGAAAACGGCTATTTTTCCGAAGAGCTGGATGATCTGGCCCTTGTTGGCGGCAGCTACAAACTTTGTCTGGTTTATCAGGGAAAAGTATTGGCGACAGATACCGTTACGGTGGGTACAGAGGAACATGAGCTGTTCATGTCCGTTGCAGCGGATCACCGCAGTATTTCCCGGGGCGAAACGGTAACGTATACCGTTTCGGTATGGGATCGCAAAGGCAATCCGGTGACCGACGGTGAAGTACATATGAATGGGGAAGTTTCTCAGTCTTTGGATAAAGCCGGGCAAGCCGTTTTTTCCAAAGCTTATGATGATTTTTATGGTTATACCGTAAATAAATCGACGGCGTTTTCACTGACATCTCCCTTGGGTACCGCAGCAAAGGTATCTTCCTGCGTTACGGTGGAAGGAGAGAAAACTTATGCTTTGCATTCTGTAAAGAAAGAGGAGTTTTCTTCATCGAACAGTGATTCCGGAGAATCCCTTGATTTGAGTCTTCGTAACGGTAAATATACCGTTGCCGGGGAAGAAGATGACGTTGATTTGACGTTATATTATAACGGCGACTACGAGGTTGCGCCCAAAGCGGCTCCGGAGATTTCCTTTGAAAATGCCTCTCTCACGGTAGCCGCCGGTAAAGACATTGTTTTTGAGGGCGCTTCTGCCGGTGCTTATCGTTTGGCTGTGGTTTCTCTTTGCCGCGGTACGATTGCCGAAGGTCTTTGCGGTGAGACTTTGTCGGAAAACAGCCTGACAGCGGAAAACTACGGTACAGTTGTTGCAAATCGGGTGATTTCCGATACCGATGAGCTGTATGCTTCTTTCAGCTCCAAAAATCTGGACGGCAACTATTTCCTTCGGGTGGCGCTGGAAACCGCCGAAGAAGCCGTTGCTGTTCGTTATATTCCCGTTTATATTGAAGGTGTGACCTTGACCTGCCCCGGATTTTTATCCTATGCCGAACGCAGTCGCATTGCACTGCCCTTTTATATCGACAGTGAAGAGGAGCTTTCTTACACTTTATCTTTAGGAGAAAGTGTATACACCGGCACCGGTAAAGGTAAAGTTTCTGTTCCCGTTGATCTGGAAGGCACCGGCATTTACTATGGTAAGATGACGGTGCGGAATGAAGATTCCGTCGTTGCTGACGGTGAATTTTCTTTTTCGGTTTATCATAAAATGCCGATGTTCTATACACTGGCTGACGGCAGACAGGATGGCGCCTATGCCGTTTATGAGGTGAAGGAACAAGAGGAGTCCATGTTTAAGGCTCTCTTTGGCGTGGTTTCTCAACCCGGTGACCAGATTCTGCAACGAATGAGCCGTACTCTGTTTTATCAGAAGTTTGGCGATGAAGTTATTGCTGACGGTTCCTTCTGTCATAAGGATCTTCGCTCTCTGCAAAATGCAGACGGCGGTTTTGGCCGCCGCAGCGGAGGCGAAAGTGACCTGCTTCTTTCTGTTCTCGTTGCAGAACAAGATGATTTTCTGTATGATCGGGATTCTCTTTGTGCCTATTTGAAATACCGTCTGGAGACGACAACGGATATCGAAATGGCAGCCTTGGCTTGCTGGGGGTTAAGCTATTTTGATGTGGATTGTCACGAAAGCATGGGATTGATTGACGAGGAGCGGAAAAAAAGCGATCGCACATTGCTTTATCTTGCCGAAGGATATGAGGCCGTGGGTGACCGCGTACAAGCGGAGAAATGTTATCAGCAGCTGAAAAAGATGTTGACCGAGGATGACGGTATGCTCTTTATGCCGGATTCCACCGATCAATATAATCTGGCAAATACGGCATTTATGCTGGATTTGGCCATTAAGCTGGAAACTTCGGAGCAGCAGGGGCTGTTGAACTATCTGCTGCAGGCGGATATTTCCATCCAAACCGGTCGCTATTTATTGGTAACCGCAATCCTGCGTATGACCGATGCCAATGATATTGCCGTTGCCGATGGCGATGCTCCCAATGGGTACACTCTTTTATCCCTGGTGGATCGGGATCTCTCCGGAATTCCGTCGCTGCAGACCTCTTTTACCAAAGAGGATGAAGATATTTCGACATCTGCCGCCGGTGATACGGTGGATATGCACTTTTCCTGGGAGGGAACAGAAAACAATATTTATCTGATCTACGTTTATGCGCCGGAGGGTGTGACGGTAATGGAAAAGAACGGCCTCCTTCGTCGCAACGGATTTTATGAGAAAGTGGTTTCCGGTTCGGAGTCCTCTGTGACCTTCCGGGTGGAAAAAGAAGGGGAGAGCATTGCTCCCAACGTTTTTGTAGTGGATCTTACCACCGCTGAAATCATCGGCAAAGCGGATCCCGGGAAATGGAAGGTGACACGATGAAAAAGATGAAAAATGTCTATATTTTTCTGGGATTTGCTGTCCTTTGCTGGGTGGTTGTTGCCGGTTGGGCCATTGTCAGCGGCCGCCTCGGTTCTTCGGTGGATCCCGTTTACAATGACGTGATCAATGGGGTATCTTTGCGGTCGAACTACGTTTATCGCCATGAGGAAACCTCCATGGACCTTTCCGAGGACACCTGGGGGGCATTATTGCCGGTACCCCAGGCGAACAGCGAGCTGACCGCCGCTGGTTTTGCAGAGCTTGGCAATGGTTGGGATAATAAAATGGTTCTTGTTGTCTGCTTTCAGCCCGGCCTTGGCAGTCAGGCCGTAACGACTTATGCCGATTGGCAAACGCCCTTCGGTATTGTGACAACGGAAGGGAATGCCGTGGATCATCTGGTTCAGGCCGGAGCCGTTGCCGATAATGAGTTGATGAAGAAAGCCGATGATCTGCTGTCCGTTTTGCCGTATTTTTCTTATTATTTTCCGGACAAACGAATCGTTCCTCTTGCTTTTGACGACAGTATTTCCACCGAAGCCGTTCTATCCTTTATGGAACGTCTGGCAGAAGATCATGACGGCTATTGCGTGATCGTTCTCTGTCCGTATCAACCTGAGTCCTCCCTGCTGCCCCTTTCTCAACCGGAAGAATTGGCGGAGCTTTTCGATAGCGGATCCCGGCAGGAGCTTTCCGGGGTGCTTTTGGGACGGGAATATACCTGCATGATGGCAATGAAGCAGGTGTTGAAATATGATGGAAATCGGGTTCGTCAGGTGCTGTGCGATGAAAAGGATGCTCCCTATACCTTTGACGAACTGGCAGTTTTTTTTGGAAAGGAACTGTGATATCTCATGAAATTATCTTTTCGCGATTATCTTAAAAATCGATCTTTTATTCGTCATTGCGGTGCTACCGGCACGGAATTGATGAAGCTGGGCGGAGTGACTCCCGGTGCATTGAATAATATGGTCTGTCCGGAAAAAGTATATGCCGTTCAAAAGGAATATGTCGATGCCGGCGTTGAAATTTCCCTGACCAATACCTTTGCGATGAACCCTCTTTATGCTGCGGTTCATGCCAAAGAGTATGATTGGCGTGAGATCAATTTAAAGGGGATTGAGATCGCAAAAAAAGCCTCTCAGGGCAGGGATTATATCTTTGGCAATATGGGACCGGTTGGGGAAATGCTGGCGCCCTTTGGTCCTTTGGCGCCGGAGGATGCTTATGAAGCTTACCGCAACCATGCCCGGGTTTTTGCCGAAAACGACCTCGACGGTATTTCGGTACAGACTTTTTTCTCTTTGGATGATATGGTGCTGGCGGTAAAAGCCATTCGAAGTATTACCGATATGCCTATCATTGCCAGCCTGGTTTTTAATGCCAACGGCGCAACGATGATGGGGGATACTCCGGAAAAATGCTATGATACTCTGAAACCATTGGGCATAGATGTTTTTGGCCATAACTGCGGAGAGATTGACAGCTATACGCTGGGTGACCTTTTGGCACCTTTGGCGGCTAGAGAGGAGCTTCCCATTATTGCCTGTCCCAATGCCGGAGTGCCGAAAAGCGTGAACGGCAGAGCCGTTTATGATATGGCACCGGAAGAATTTTATAAAGGGATCGCCTATCTGAAATCCAAAGGAATACGAATTCTGGGAGGCTGCTGCGGTGTCAGCGATTCCCATATTCGGGCCATTGCGGATCTTTTCTGAGGTTTCAGAAAGGACGCTCGATTAAAAAATCGGGAATGTTTTGTCCTGCGCTTTCTACCAGGACAACATCGAACCCGATTTTTTTAATTTCCTGCCAGGGAATACTGTAAAACTCTCGTTTACGAAAGAAGCTGACCTTTTCACTGCCGGGCAGCACGATGCTTCGCAGTTTACCTTCGGCAGGGTCGATTTCAAAATCAGCGATTTGTCCCAGGATACGTCCGTCGGTCATGTTGACAATTTTTTTCATGCCGATCTCGGAAATGCGGATCATAAAAAACACCTTCTTAAAAAGCAGTCTTTCGACTTGCTTTTATGGAGCTATGTTTGATTATATCCTGATATCCGAAAAAAAGAACAAGATTTTGATTTGATTTTCTTTGCGGTTCGTAGTAATATTTATGTAATACGATGAATGAAATAAA
This sequence comes from uncultured Bacillota bacterium, assembly GCA_934702375.1. Taxonomy (GTDB): domain Bacteria; phylum Bacillota; class Dehalobacteriia; order UBA7702; family UBA7702; genus UBA7702. The sequence goes on from CAKUYE010000012.1 coordinate 32,400, forward strand.
AAAAGAGATATCGTAATGTAAGAGGTGAAAGCGATGGAAAGTCGTATTTTAAATGATTCATTGAAGTCAAAAATATGCAGTGCGGAAGAAGCCGCATTGCTTTTGAAAGATGGTATGACCGTAGCCGTCAGCGGTTTTACACTGTCATCCTATCCAAAAGCGGTGCCGGTAGCCTTGGCCAAACGGGTAAAACACGGAGAAAAGATTAAGCTGAATCTTTATTCCGGAGCATCTACCGGTGATGAACTGGACGGTATTTGGGCAGACTGCGGTATTTTGGATCATCGTTTGCCTTATCAGACAAACCGTAAAGTGAGGGCGGCAACAAACCGCGGTGAGCTTTATTTCAGTGATGTTCATTTGGGGTTGTTCCCTCAGAATTTGATGTACGGTTTTTATAAAAAGCCCGATATTGCCATTGTGGAAGCGGTGGGGATTATGGAGGACGGCGGAATTATTCCTGCCAATTCTGTGGGGATTATGCCCCAGGCCATTGCTTTGGCCGATAAGGTGATTGTGGAATTGAATGCAGAAAATTCCATGGATTATTTTGGCCTTCATGATGTGGTGATGTTGGAAAACCCGCCTCATCGTGATGTGATTCCCATTCGCAATGTTCGCGATCATATCGGGAAACCCTATATTCCCTGTTCCAAAGAAAAAATTGCCGCTATCGTGTTTACAAATCAGCCCGATGGTCACCGTCAGTCAATTCCCATTACCGATACTTATGCCAGAATGGCAGAGCATCTTCTGGATTTCTTTGATTTTGAAGTGAAAAAGGGCAGATTGCCCCATAATCTTTTGCCTCTTCAGAGCGGGGTTGGCACCGTATCCAATGCGGTTTTGGAAGGGATGCGGAAATCGGATTTTGAAAATCTGGAATTTTTTACCGAGGTCATTCAGGAATCGGTATTAAACCTGATCGATGACGGTAAAGTTGCCTATGCTTCCGGTACGGCGGTTTCGCCGACTCCTGCAGGAATGATCCGCTTTCAGAAAAATGTAAATTATTACAAAGATTACGTTGTTTTGCGTCCTCAGGAAATCAGTAATCATGTGGAACTTGTGCGCCGCCTTGGTGTGATTGCCATCAACACGCCTTTGGAAATTGATATTTACGGCAATGTTAATTCCACCCACCAGTTTGCCAGCGGTATTATGAACGGTATCGGCGGCAGCGGTGATTTCTCTCATAACGGCTATTACAGCATTTTTGCCACACCTTCTACGGCTAAGGATGGTTCCATTTCCTGTGTTGTGCCGATGGTATCCCATGTTGACCATAATGAACACGATACCACTGTTTTTGTTACGGAATTTGGCTATGCGGATCTTCGGGGGCTTTCTCCCAGAGAACGGGCGGAATCCATCATTGAGCATTGCGCCCATCCCGATTATAAGGATATGCTGAAAGATTATTTCCTTCGGGCCTGTAAGGTATCGAAGCTGCAAACGCCTCATTTGCTTATGGAAGCCCTTTCCTGGCATCAGCGTTATCTGGATACCGGCTCAATGAAAAATTGATTTTTCTGGAATTTTCGGTAGAATAATGATATACTGAATTGTGTAAGTTTGAATCATTGAAACGGAGGAATGACCTATGAGTACTTTTGATACTTTTCGCCGAAAAGCCAGTCATGTTGCCGGAAATGTCGTGGATAAAGGATCTGAAATATTGGCATCCGGTAAAGTGAAATTATCCATTGCCAAAGAAAAACATGCAGTGGAAGAGCTGTACTATAAGATCGGTTCCGAAACCTATCGGCATTACAAAGATACCGATGAGATCCCCGCTTTTCTGGTGGCGCTCTTTGATGAAGTGGAAATGCGTCTGAATCGTATGGAAGAGCTGAAAAACAATGTTACACAGGAAGAGTGTGAGTCTACTTCCTCTGAAGAAGAAGTGATCATTGATATCACCGAAAATGTAAACGACAACAGCGAAGAAAACGAATAATAAAAACGACCACGAGAGGATTTTTTTTCCTTTTCGTGGTCTTTTTTCGCTATTTTTTGAATTGTTGTAAAATGTAATAAAAAATCGATATTTCGGTAGACAATAAATTGTTTGACTTTGGCAACAAATTTTACTTGCAAGGTTCGTGGTTATCCTGTATAATTTTAAGAAATTTATATGGAATATGGAGTGAAAATCCAATGTCAGAAAAAGAAATCAAATATGCGGAATCCTTCCGACAGCAACTGACGCTGCGAGGAGTGATCATTGGTTGTATCGGTGCGATGATCATCACGATGTCTTCGATGTATATTGCACTGAAAGCCAGTTCATTGCCTTGGCCCATTATTTTTGTTGCTCTTGTTTCAATGTTTGCTTTGAAGCTCTGCGGCAACACCAATATTAATGAGATTAATGTAACGCATACCATTATGAGTGCCGGTGCCATGGTTGCCGGCGGTATGGCCTTTACCTTGCCCGGCATCTGGATGCTCGGTTTGCCTACCGGCAGTGGTATGACCATGAAAATCGCCTGTGTCGTGGTGGCACTCAGCGGTGTTGTTCTCGGTTTGATCTTTACTGCTTTGTTGCGCAAGTATTTTGTGGAAACTCAGGACCTGCCTTATCCTATGGGGCAAGCTGCTGCCGATACCCTGATCATTGGGGACAAAGGCGGAAAGAAAGCCGGTATCCTTTTCGGTTCGATGGCAGCTTCTGCCGTTTGGGCTGCAATCCGTGATTGGTTTGGAAAGATCCCTGCTCTCGTTACCGGTGGCATCACAATCCCCGGTGGCGTGTTTGGTATCTATATGTCGCCGATGATGGTCTCTGTCGGTTATATTCTCGGGCCGATGCTTCTCGGCGTATGGTTCCTTGGTGCTCTTCTCGGTAATTTCGGTATCGTGATGGGCGGCTCTGCTGCGGGTGTCTGGGATGTTGACACCGCCGTAGGTATTAAAAACAGCCTTGGGATCGGCGTGATGGTCGGTACCGGTGTCGGCATTATTTTAAAAGGGATTTTACCCAAAGCAAAAACAATTTTCGGTTCCATGTTTTCAAAAAATCAGCGTGGAGATGCCGTGATCGGTTTGCGCTGGGCTCCCTTTGTTATGGTAATTTTGGCCTTTGTTTTTACCTTTGTCCTTGATATGGGCATTGTTTCTGCGATTCTTACGATTTTGGGGGTATGGCTTACTACGGCGATGTCTGCCCAGATCCTCGGTCAGACCGGGATCAATCCCATGGAAATTTTTGGTGTGATCGTGTTGCTGGCCTGCCGCGCCGCTTCCTCCATCGGTCAGCTGGAAGCTTTCTTTGTTGCTGCCATCGTTGCCGTAGCCTGCGGCCTTTGCGGCGATGTTATGAATGACTTTAAGGTGGGTCACATCGTTCATACCGATCCCAAAGCCCAGTGGATTGGCGAAGCTATCGGCGGCTTGATCGGTGCGGTAATTTCTGTTGTCGTATTGTTTATTCTTCTGAATGCCTATGGTCCCGAAGCTTTTGGTGACCCCAACGTATTCCCTGCTGCTCAGGCCGGTGTTGTTGCCGGTATGGTACAGGGGATTGCCAGTATGCCTGCATTTATCATTGGTTTGGTGATCGGCGGTGTTCTCTATTGCTTTAATCTCCCGGTCATGACGCTTGGTCTTGGGATATATCTTCCATTCTATCTTTCTTTCACGGCATTCCTTGGCGGCCTTTTGAAGCTGATTACCGACGGCATCAAAAAGGCTATGGATAAGAAAAAACCTGCCGATGAAGTACGTTCCGAAGGTACCGGTCTTATCATTGCTTCCGGCCTTCTCGGCGGGGAAGCCATTGCCGGTGTTATCATCGCTCTTATCATGGTTTGTCTTGGTTTGGGGGCGATCTAAATGGCGGAGATCTCCATTCAAAATATCGAAGGCTTTTTTATCGGCAATGCCCAGGATATTGAAGGTGGTACCGGCTGTACTGCCATCTATTGTCCGGAAGGTGCTTCTGCCGGTGTCGATGTCCGTGGCGGCGGTCCGGCTACCCGGGAAACGGATTTGCTGAACCCCGTCAATATGGTGGATAAAATCCATTGTGTCATGCTCAGCGGCGGTTCTGCCTTTGGGCTGGCAGCTGCCGACGGTGCAATGGCTTATCTGGAGGAACACGAAGTCGGTTTTGATGTGGGAGTCGGTCGAGTACCGATCATCCCTTCGGCTTGCCTCTTTGATCTTGTGGTTGGGGACCCCAAACGCCGTCCCGATCGTGAAATGGGCTATGCCGCCCTGGTGGATGCGGAAAAAAATGCACCTCAATCCGGACTTGTCGGTTCCGGTACCGGTGCCACCGTTGGGAAAATCTGCGGTGCGGAACGGGCAATGAAATCCGGCCTTGGGATTTATGCGGAGCAGATCGGCGATCTTAAAGTCGGCGCTGTTGTTGCGGTAAATGCTCTTGGTGATGTGATGGATTGGGAGACCCACCGGCCTCTTGCCGGTTTGTTAAAGGAAGACGGTACCGGAGTTGCCTCTACGTTGACAGCCTTTAAGCAGATCGTCGATCCGAATTTCAGCGCCTTTCAGGGAAACACAACTTTGGGTTGTGTGATTACCAATGCTGTGCTTACGAAATCCCAGGCGAAAAAGGTTGCGATGATGACTCACAACGGCTATGCCCGTGCCATATGCCCGGTACACACCTCTGCCGATGGAGATGCCATCTTTACTATGGCAAAGGGTAAAGTGGAAGCCCACATTGATGTGGTGGGAGCCGTTGCTGCCGAGGTGATGATGAAAGCCATTTGCCGTGCCGTAAAGGTTCCTTCTGCTTACGGTTTTAAAGGATATTTGGATCTATGAGTTATGATTTCACGAGGATCGTTGCGCCGCTGCTGTGTTGGTATGATGCAGAGCGGCGCATTTTGCCATGGCGTGAAGATCCCACGCCGTATCATGTCTGGGTTTCGGAGATTATGCTTCAGCAAACCCGGGTGGAAGCGGTGATTGATTATTATAACCGCTTTTTGAAACGATTCCCTGATGTCACGACATTGGCGCAGGCGGATGTGGACGAGGTTCTCTCCTATTGGCAGGGGCTGGGCTACTATCGCCGCTGTGAAATGCTCCATCGAGCCGCCAAAGAGATTGTCTCATCTTATGAAGGAGAAATCCCCGGTGATTTTCATCGGCTTTTGGCGCTCCCCGGAATTGGGCGATATACTGCGGCGGCAGTGATGTCTATTGGCTTTGGTCAGCCCTACGCCGCTGTAGACGGTAATGTTTTGCGGGTGGTGATGCGCCTGACCGATTGTGATGACTGCATTGACGAGGATTCCACGAAAAAGCGGGTGGAAAAGGAATTGACGGCAGTGATGCCCCATGATCGTACTTCCGCTTTTACCCAGGCTCTGATGGATCTGGGTGCAACGATTTGTTTGCCTAACGGAGAGCCGAAATGCAGTATTTGTCCTCTTATGGAGCTTTGTTTGGGGCGCTTTCGCAGTGATATGCTGCCGGTGCGCAAAACAAAAAAGCCCCGTTCTCAGGAAGAAAGAACGGTGCTGGTACTATGCTGCGGTGATGAGATTGCTTTGAGAAAACGTCCGGAAAAAGGGTTGCTGGCAAAAATGTGGGAGTTCCCCAATGAGCTTGGTACTTTTACCGTTGAAGAGGTAAAAAGACGGTATAATGGGGATGTGACGCCTCTTGGCAAGGCAAAACATATCTTCAGCCATATCGAATGGCATATGACCGGTTATCGTGTAGAGGTAAAAGAAAAACTTTGTGATCCCTCTCTGGTTTGGATAAAAAAAGAGGAAATGACGGATTATGCCATTCCCTCGGCTTTTGGATATTTTAAAAAAGTGCTGTGAGCCAATGAACAAAAGGCTGATACGCAATGGGTAGGAATAGTGCCGGCAGCATATTTCCTACCCTTATTTTTTCTTTGCCCAGACCCAGCATATTCATGGCAATGCCGATCATCAGCACACCGCCGACGGCTGACATTTCCGTGATAATCGCATCGCTGAGGTAGGGGGAGATCCATATGGCCAGTATCGTGATGAGTCCCTGATAAAGCAGGACTGATACGCCGGAAAACAGAACACCGATGCCGAGTGCCACGGCGAAGGATAATGCGGCGATGCTGTCGATCACGGTTTTGGATAAAATGATGGTGGGATCGCCAACGGTGCCGGCTTGAAGAGAGCCTAAGATGGCCATGGGGCCGATGCAGAAGAGCAGGGAACCGGCAACAAAGCTTTGGGTAAAGGTGCTGTTGGCATCTTTTGCTGCAAAGCGCTTTTTTAGTTTGTCGCCAAAGCTTTCCAGCCGATCTTCGATCTTTATCCACTCGCCGCAAAATGTGCCGATGACAATGCAGATGATCATGCCCAAAGTATCTGTTGTATCGATGGCATAGGTTACACCGATGATCCCCACGATGATGGCAAGGCCTACCAGAATGGAGGAAGTGTATTTTTCGTTGATCTTATTTTGAAATAACACGCCGATAAGAGAAGCGGCGGCAATACCGATGGCATTGATCACGGTAGCGAACATTAAAATCACCTTTCAATTATAAAATGATAATGTAAATTATAACAGGAACGAAAAGAGATTACAATTGCTGCAACGGGTAATTATTTGCCGTTGGGATGGGGAGTATTTTGTTGATATTCGTCACGGTATATGACTTTCCTTGTTTTAATGGCGATTCTCTTTTCTTTTCACCCTGTTTCTGTTATAATGTAGTCGTTGATGTAAGGAGATGATCTTTCAATGAATGAACACAGAAAGGGCCGTCCTTTGGATGAAACACGCCCTATTACCGTGATTCCTGATTTTCAGAAATTTGCCGATGCTTCGGTGCTCTGGTGTCAGGGAGATACGAAAGTCCTTGTGGGGTTAAATGTAGAAGATAAAGTCCCGGCATTTTTAGAAGGCAGTAATAAAGGCTGGGTCACTGCGGAATATGCGCTACTTCCGGCTTCTACCCAAACAAGAACCGCCCGAGAAGCCGCAAAAGGTAAACAGAGCGGCCGTACTCAGGAAATTCAAAGATTGATCGGACGCAGCCTGCGGCCGGCCGTAAACTTAAAGGCGATCCCCGGTCAAACCGTAAAAATTGATTGTGAAGTGCTTCAGGCCGATGGCGGTACGCGTACGGCTTCGATCTGCGCTGCCTGGCTTTGTCTGGCTCTGGCAGTAAAAAAGGGGAAATTACCCAAAGCCGCATTGGAGGAGGAAATCGCGGCGATCAGTGTCGGTATTGTCGGCGGTGAAGTTTCTTTGGATTTGGAATACGCCGAGGACAGCAAGGCCGATGTAGATATGAACGTGGTTATGACCGGCAAAGGTCATTATGTGGAAATTCAGGGCACCGGTGAAAACGGAGATTTCTCCGATGAAGAATTAACGAAATTGTTGACTTATGCCAAAAAGGGGATTCAGGCGATTTTTCGTTTGGAACAGGATTTCCTGGCAGAGGTATAAATCGAAAATGTGGAGCATAGTTTGAAATGGAATTGTTTTTTGCAACAGGTAATAAAAATAAAGTAAAGGAATTGGCAGCATTGATCGAGGATATGGATATTCATGTTCGATCCGTTGCCGATGTTCCGGATTTTGTTTCGCCGCCGGAAACCGGTGCAACCTTTAAGGAAAATGCTTTCATTAAAGCAAAAAGTGCTGCGGAATTCACCGGCCTGGCAGCTTTGGCTGACGACAGCGGTTTGGTCGTTCCGGCTTTAAATGGTGCTCCCGGCGTTTATTCTGCCCGCTACAGTGGGGAAGAAGGCAATGACGATGCCAACAATGAAAAGCTGCTTTGCGAGATGAAAGATATCCCGGAGGAAAAAAGAAACGCTTATTTCTGTACCGTTCTCTGCTTGTATCTGCCCGATGGGTCTGTTTATTACAGTGAGGGCAGAGTAGAAGGAAGAATTCTTTTTGACTACTGCGGAACCAATGGCTTTGGCTATGATCCTCTCTTTTTTGTGACGGAAAAAGGGAAGGGAATGGCCGAAATGACCCTGGAAGAAAAAAATGAAATCAGTCATCGAAGCAGGGCTTTTACATCAATGAAAGCGGCTCTGAACAGCCTTTTATCACATACCCCTTGACAATGGGAGAAAAATAGGTTATAATATGATTACTTTGCGGGTGTAGCTCAATGGTAGAGCTCCAGCCTTCCAAGCTGGTAGCGTGGGTTCGATTCCCATCACCCGCTCCACAATTTATTATTTATTTAATTGTTGCTAATGAAAATAAAGGGGTCGTCAACCCATCGGCCGCAGGGCTGCAAACTTGGCTTTTCAAAACCACGATTGAAAGTCAACTCTGTTGCTTTTGTGTGCAACAGAGTTTTTGATTAAGTAATCATTTTATATTTATATTTTAAATGTTAAAACTGAATAACAACTGAATATTGAATATTCCCGAAAATTTTTTGAAAGAAAAGGAGCGAAGTCCTATTTGTAAAAAAACATTTTCTGTCACCATGTTACTGTTGATCTGTGTTTTTGTTTTCAGTGCCTCCGCTTCGGCAACGGTTTTTACCGATACGGAAAATCATTGGGCGAAAAACAGCATTGACTATGTTACCAATCAGGGCTATTTTGTGGGTACCTCCAGTACTGCATTTTCCCCTGATACAAACATGACACGGGGGATGTTTGTTACCGTATTATCCAGAATTTCCAGCGATGATGTGAGTTCCTACCGGAACACGGTGTTTTCCGATGTTCCTGCCGGTTCTTATTATGAATCTGCTATTGCCTGGGCTTATCAGAAAAATATCGTTTCCGGTATGAGCGCCAGCGCTTTTCATCCCGACGATCCTGTGACCAGGGAACAGATCTGTATGCTGCTGACAAAATATCTGGAATATACAAAGGCAAACCCCGAGATCAAAACGACAGCGGTAACAACCTATAACGATGATGCATCCATCAGCTCCTGGGCTCACGAAGCCGTGTATACCATGCAAAAATATGGTTATCTCGTTGGTTCCGACGGTCGCTTCCGTCCGAAAGACTGCGCAACGAGAGGTGAGTGTGCTTCGGTTTTTGCCCGGCTTTGCGGTTATTTTTACAACAACAATGTTGTGATTGATGATAACCGTGATGATACGGATATCCTTCCGGATAATGATGATACCCTTTCCGGCGGTACGCTTCTCGGTGATTTCAACATTTCCTTCTATTGCCCTTGCAGCACCTGCAATGGCGGTTGGAGCGGAAGTGCTTCCGGATTGCCGATGGTACCGGGAAAGACCATTGCCGTAGATAAAAATGTGATTCCTCTGGGCAGCTGGGTAAGAATTGAATTCAGTGCTCCCAGATTACAGCATTTGAATGGTGTGTATCAAGCGGTAGATACCGGTAGTGCCATTGTAAATAATCGAATTGATGTTCTGGTTGAAGATCATCAACTGGCATATACCTATGGTATTGATAGTGGTGTGAAAGTTTATCTTTTAGACAAATAAATTTCAAAAGAGAAAACAGGGGATGCGCAAACGCAGAATGACTACTGCAACCGCAGTTTATGACAGCTTTTGTGCATCCCGATTCTGTCCGAATAAAAGCTCGAAAAAAATTTTTAAAAACTGGTGTAAAGTACTTGCAAAAAGAGAAAAAGTGTATTATAATATATGAGTATTGCGCCAGTAGCTCAGTCGGATAGAGCAACGGCCTTCTAAGCCGTGTGCCAGGGGTTCGAATCCCTTCTGGCGCGCCAATATATGGTGGGTGTGGCGAAGCGGTTAACGCACCGGATTGTGGCTCCGGCACTCATGGGTTCGATCCCCATCACTCACCCCATTTGCTTATTCGTAAAATTTTATATATAGAAGTCTGTGGGATAGTGGGGTGTAGCCAAGCGGCAAGGCATCGGTTTTTGGCGCCGACATTTCGTAGGTTCGAATCCTGCCACCCCAGCCATGAAAATCAAAAAGTCGCTTTGCGGCTTTTTATTTTTTTCGTTACTCTTATGTGAATCAGCACTTTTCCGTGCTGATTTTTTATTGTGCCTTTGCACGTTCTATGGTAAAATAGGAGAAATGAAACTCATGAAGAATCGGAGGTTGGCAATGCACTTTACAGAAAAAAAATCCATGATTTATGATCTGCTGAAAGCCTTTGCAATATTAGCGGTTATTGCAGGGCATTGCCTTGCCATGTTTACTCCCGATGGCGCAATTCCTACAGTTTGCGGCTCCCGATTATTGGGTCTTTTGGGCAGTATTGTATATCGCTTTCACATTCCCTGCCTTTTTGTAGTCAGCGGCGCTCTTTTTGCCTTTTGCTGGCGAAAAGGCCATTATCATGACCCCCGGCTCTTTTTGCGGAAAAAAGCCCTTCGTTTGCTTGTCCCTTACCTTATTTTTGGTGTTGCTCTTGTTTTCCCCACTTTGGTGATTTGCGGACTTTGGGCGCCAAAGGGCGCTTTTTCCTATTTGCTGCATCTATTGGCCGGCGATCAATCCCGGCACCTTTGGTATGTATACTGTCTTTTTGTGGTTTATTGCTTTTTCTGGCCCTTTATGCGGCGATTTGAAAATGGCCCCTGGAAACGTATTTTCCTGATCTCTCTGGTGGTTGCAGTGATCTCCAAATACCTTCCTTTTGGTTTTTTGGGGTATTTTCAGCTTTGTAATTTTCTTTACTATCAATTTTATTTTATTTGCGGTATTCTTCTGGAACAAAATTTCAGGGATGTGCTGTACCTGTTTCACCAATACCCGAAACGCATTATCGCGGTATCTCTCGGATTATTGATTCTTAGCCTGATTTTTGGCTTTGGTTCTGTGGGCAGCATTGTTTATGCTTTTGCCGGGATTGCGCTGATTTTTGTGCTTTCCCTGTATCTTTCGGAAAACACCGAGCTGCATGATTCAAAGTCGCTGCGAAATTTTGTAAAGGATTCCTATGGAATTTATCTGTTTCATGCGATGATCGTTTATTTGATCTTTTATGCTTTCTCCCGGGTTGCTTTTCATGCCTATGGTCTTGCTTTTGTGGCATTTTGCGTTTCTTTGTTTCTTTCCTGGGGACTCACCGAGGGCTGCCGCCGCCTGGGGCTTGGCATGATCCTCGGAGAGAGCCGGATGAAATCATAAATTTTGCTTTAAAGCTGTATGATTATACTGTGATATCAAAGAAAAACTCTTGTCAAAATCAGGGGAAAGTGTTAAAATCTCTTTATAGCATTTCTAGGAGTATATTTATTAGTCGAAGGATAGGTGTATTATGGTTTACGATAATCTTGAAGTTCTTTATGATGAACAGGCCATTGCGAAGAGAGTGGAAGCTCTGGGCAAAGAAATTACCGCGGACTATCAGGGAAAAGATCTGTTGGTCATCGGTATTTTAAAAGGTTCCTTTATGTTCTTTTCCGATTTACTGAAAAAGCTGGATCTGCCTGTTGAGATCGATTTTATGGCCGCCAAAAGCTATGGCGATAACACGCATCCCGGTGAAGTACATATCATCAAGGATCTTGACCGCCCCATTGAAGGCCGCCATATTTTGATTATCGAAGATATTCTTGATACCGGGCAAACCCTCCATGCCCTTTATAAATTACTTGAGGTTCGGGGCGCTGCTTCCTTAAAAACTTGCACTTTTTTGGATAAACCTGCCCGCCGGGTAACGGATTTTTATGCTGATTATAAGGGATATGAAATCCCTGATTACTTTGTTGTCGGCTATGGTCTTGACTATGCCGAACGATACAGAAATCTGCCTTATGTGGCGATCATTAAGGATGCGGAATAATTTTAAAGGAATGATGTTGTATGATCCGCAAGTGTGTTGATAATATCGCACCTTACAGCCCGGGGAAACCCATTGAAGAAGTCAAACGTGAGTTGGGACTCGATGAAGTTTATAAGCTGGCTTCTAACGAGAACCCCCTTGGGCCGCCGGAATCTGCAGTGGAGGCTATGAAACTTGCTGCCGGTAAAGTATCCCGTTATCCCGATGCCGATGCCTATGAGCTGCGTTCTGCTTTGGCGGAGTATCATGGTGTCAAAAGGGATCAGATCATTCTGGGGGACGGTTCCAATGAACTGCTGAAATTGATTTCTCTGACTTTTCTGGAACCCGGCGATGAGATCATTATGCCTAAGCCCTCTTTTGGTGAGTATGCACGCACCGCCGCTATTTGCGGTGCCGTAGCAAAGGCAATTCCTCTGACCGAGGACTATGTTCTTGATCTTCCGGCGATGGTTGCAGCCATCAGCTCCAGAACGAAGCTTATTTATATTTGCAACCCCAACAATCCAACCGGTACCGTTGTGGACAAACGTCTTTTGAAGCAGCTGATGCATCGGATGGAGGATGTTATCGTCATTTTGGATGAAGCCTATTTCGAATTTGTTCAAGATGAAAATTCTCCGGATGGGGTGGCCTTTTTCAAGGAATTTCCCAATGTGATCTCATTGAGAACCTTTTCCAAAGCTTATGGCCTTGCGGGGTTGCGGGTAGGATATGGCGTGTGCCATGAAGAAATCGCAAAAGCCATAAATAAAGTAAGAGAGCCGTTTAATGTCAATTCTTTGGCTCAGGCTGCTGCTTTGGCCGCTCTCAATGACAGCGAGTATTTGGCAAAAAGCGTAAAATACAATACCGTGGAACGAGATTTTCTTTATACCGAATTGAAACGCCGCGGTTTTCAGGTTGTTCCTACTCAGGCCAATTTCATGCTGGTGGAAGTGATCCGCGATAGTGTTGATGTTTTTCAGGGATTGTTGCGAAAGGGTATCATTGTCCGCAGCGGCGATATTTTTGGCTATCCTACCAAGATTCGTCTTTCTGTAGGGCTGCGCCGGGAAAACGAAGCCTTTTTAAAAGCTCTGGAAGAATACATGGGGCTGTAACAGGTGATATCGAAACAGAAACAAACAAAGAGAGTGCCTCTCGGGAAGCTGAAGGGCACTCTTTCTTTCAAAATAGATTTGAAATAACAAAAAACCCCGAGATACCGAGGTATCCGGGGTTGTGGAGCTGCTGAACGGATTCGAACCGTTGACCTGCGCATTACGAGTGCGCTGCTCTACCTGCTGAGCCACAGCAGCAACTACTATACTATTTTATCATAAATTTTTCATTCGTCAAGGGGTATTTTTCCATTCTCTTGAATTTTATGGGATGTATGCAAAAAAGGAGGAGTCACTCATGTCTCAAAATAAAGTGTTGATCGTTGTGGATATGCAAAATGATTTTATCGACGGAGCTTTGGGATCGAAAGATGCCGAAGCGATTGTAGGCAATGTATTGGAAAAGATTGAAAGCTTTGAAGGAGAAGTTATTTTTACCCGAGATACCCACGGGGAAAATTATTTGCAGACCCAGGAAGGCAGAAAGCTTCCGGTGAAGCACTGCCTGGAAAATACCGACGGTTGGCAGCTGCACCGCAGTATCAATGAATTGGCAAAGGGAAAAACCATTATTGACAAGCCCTCCTTTGGCTCTCTTACGCTTCCCCGCTATTTGAAGGGGCAGGGAACCCCTGATATTATTGAACTGGTGGGGTTGTGCACCGATATCTGCGTGATCAGCAATGCCATGATTTTAAAGGCGGCTTTCCCCGAGGCTGAAATTCGTGTGATCAGCCAGTGCTGCGCCGGTACAACGGTGGAAAACCACTTAAATGCATTAAAAGCCATGGAATGTTGCCAGATTGAGGTTCGCTGAGACTTGTTTCTTCTGTGAAAATCAGGTATAATATAATATTGGTGGTTTTTATGGTGATTTTAGGAATCGACCCCGGCACTGCGATTTGCGGCTACGGTTTGGTCGAAAAACACAATTATCAATATAAGCTGATTGACTACGGCGCGGTAAATACACCTTCTACCATGACCTTGGAGGAACGCCTGGTTCGTATCTACGATGGTATTTGTCTTTTAATTGATAAATATCATCCCGACGAAATGGCGGTGGAGGAATTGTTCTTCAATAATAATGCCAAAACTGCGATTTCCGTGGGACAGGCCCGTGGAGTGATTCTTCTGGCAGGAGCTCATAAAGGGATACCGTTATATGAATACACGCCCCTTCAGGTGAAACAGGGGATCGTTGGCTATGGTCGGGCAGATAAAAAACAGATCCAGTACATGGTCAAAACGATGCTGAATATGAAGGAAATCCCGAAACCCGATGATGCTGCCGATGCTTTGGCCATTGCCATGTGTCATGGGCAGTGCAATAAAAATCTGATTTGAACTGAGGAATGAAAGTATGATTGCATCTGTAAGAGGAGAAATTATCGATATTGAAGATGACGCTCTTGTTGTTACGGTAAACGGTATCGGATTACGGGTCTACGCCCCCCTCAATCGTATGCAGGGAGCCTATCGCCTTAACGATGAAATATTTCTTTATACCCACTTGATTGTCAGAGAGGATCAATGGACGCTCTTTGGCTTCCCCGGGAAAAAAGAGCTTGCCCTCTTTAAGCTGATTTTGAATATCAGCGGTATCGGCGGCAAAAGTGCTTTGATGGTATTATCTCAGCTCAGCCCCGGAGAAATTGCCGGAGCTGTGGATGCCGGTGATGCCAAACCCTTTGAACGGGTTAGCGGTATCGGGAAAAAGACTGCCCAGCGCATTGTTTTGGAGCTGAAGGATAAAATTGCCAAGCTTGGAATTGCCGGAGCACCGGTTGTGGAAAAACCGAAGGAGACGGCAGTGGAGATCGATAATGGCGATGCTGTGGCTGCCCTTTGTCAGCTGGGCTACACCGCTGCCGAAGCGAAAAAAGCTGTGGTTGCCGTTGTAAGCGAGGATCCGTTGATCGACGGAGAAACGCTGCTGCGCAAAGCATTGCTGCGGTTAAGTAAGTTTTAATGAGTAAGAACATTCCAATGGAGGTATTTGTTCTGAATGGATGATGACAGAATTATCAGCTCCTCCCTGAAACAGGAGGATGTATTCAGCGAGGCCAGTATTCGGCCGATGACTTTGGCCGATTATACCGGTCAAGATAAAGTAAAGGAAAAAATGTCGATCTTTATCGAAGCGGCAAAGCGCCGCGGCGGTGCTCTCGATCATGTATTGCTTTACGGCCCTCCGGGGTTGGGCAAAACCACGTTGGCCAATATCATTGCCAATGAAATGAATGTACATATCCGTACCACGGCAGGGCCTGCCATTGAAAGGGCAGGGGATCTGGCGGCGATCCTTACTTCTCTGGAACCTCATGATGTTCTTTTTGTCGATGAGATCCACCGGCTCAGCCGCTATGTGGAAGAAATTCTGTATCCTGCCATGGAGGATTTTTGCATTGATATCGTTATCGGCAAGGGGCCTGCGGCAAAAACCATGCGTCTGGATATTCCCCCTTTTACTTTGGTGGGAGCTACGACAAGAGCGGGGATGCTCTCTTCGCCCCTTCGGGATCGTTTTGGGGTAATCAGTCGGTTGGAATATTACGAAGTGAAGGATCTGAAAACCATTTTAAAACGTTCCGCAGTGGTTTTGGATGTTCCTCTCAGTGATGAAGGTGCCGAAGAGATTGCCCGCCGTTCCCGGGGGACGCCTCGTATTGCAAACCGTCTGTTGCGCCGGGTAAGAGACTACGCCGAGGTGCGGGCCGATGGCTATATTGACGGTGCCGTTGCTTTAGAGGGCTTGAATTTATTGGAAGTGGATCCCCTTGGCCTTGATATGGTCGATAAAAAGGTGATTCGTACCATCATTGAAAAATTTGATGGCGGTCCGGTCGGATTGGAAACCATTGCCGCAACCATCAACGAAAGCGCCGATACCGTAGAGGATGTTTATGAACCCTACCTGATGCAGCTGGGATTCTTGAACCGTACTTTGCGCGGTCGTATGGCCACACCGGCGGCATATCGCTATCTCGGCTATAACCCGCCTCGTCAGGAAACAAAGCCGGAAGAAAATACCCTTTTTGGAGATGATGTATCATGAAGGTTCTTTTTCATGCCTGCTGCGGCGTGTGCTCCCTGTATCCCATCAAAGTGATGCAGGAGGAATGCGTTGATTTTGCCTTGTATTATGCTAATCCCAATATCCATCCCTATAAGGAATGGAAGGAGCGGAAAAAGACCTTTGTTACCGTGGCGGAAATGTATCATGTGCGTCATTATATCGAAAAGGAGTATCCTCTGGAGGATTTCCTGCGAACCCAGCTGACCTATGCCAATCGTTGCGAGTATTGTTATCGTTCCCGGCTGGAGCTGACGGCAAAGAAAGCTTTGGAGGAAGGCTATGATACGATCTCTACGACCCTTTTTATCAGTCCATACCAAAATCGGGAATTAATTATCAAGGTTGGGACGGAGATTGCGGCGGCTCACGGTCTGGATTTCTACAGCCGTGATTTTCGAGAAGGCTTTCCATATGCTCAGGAATTGGCGGTAGAAAAGGAGCTGTATCGTCAAAAGTATTGCGGCTGTATTTTCAGCGAGCGTGATCGCTATATAAAACGAAAAAAGAAGAAAAATGCTGCGTCGGAAACGGCGTTGGAATCAAAGGAAACACTATGAAACTGGAAGAATTTAATTATGATCTGCCGCCGGAGCTGATTGCTCAACGGCCGGCAGAAAGCCGTGACCACAGTCGGCTGCTCCATGTATCTCTTGCCGATGATACCCTGGAGGATCGTATCTTTGCCGATGTTATCGACTATTTGCTTCCCGGTGATGTACTGGTGCTGAACGAAACGAAGGTCATTCCGGCCCGGCTTTTTGGGCATAAGGAGACCGGAGCAAAGATCGAGCTGTTTTTGCTGAAGCGGTTGGAAGGGGATACCTGGGAGATCCTGGCACGCCCCGGGAAAAAAGTGCGAATTGGCGATGTGATCCATTTCCCCATTCCGGAAATTACGGCGGAAATTTTGGATAAAACCGAAAGCGGCGGCAGGATTGCCCGCTTTCAATATGACGGTATCTGGGAAGAGCTTCTGGATCGAATCGGTACCATGCCTTTGCCGCCCTATATCAAAGAATATCACGGTGATATGGAGCGCTATCAAACGGTTTACGCTCACGACCCCGGATCTGTGGCGGCACCTACGGCAGGGCTGCATTTTACCGAAGATTTGCTGAATGAGATTGCTGCCAAGGGCGTGGAAATTGCCAAGGTAAATTTGAAAGTGGGGCTTGGGACTTTTCGCCCGGTGGAAGAAGAAAATATTGAAGATCATAAGATGCACGAAGAGTATTATGAGATCTCTGCGGAAGCTGCCGAACGAATCAATAAAGCCAAAGCCGCCGGCGGTCGTGTCATTGCTGTCGGTACCACTTCGACTCGGACCTTGGAAACGGTAGCCGATGAAAACGGGATTTTAAAAGCGGAATCCGGCTGGACAAACTCTTATATCTATCCCGGATACCACTATAAAATTGTCGATGGGTTGATTACCAATTTTCATTTGCCGAAAAGCAGCTTGTTGATGCTGGTTTCTGCTTTGGCAGGCAAAGATAAAATCTTTCGCGCTTATGAACACGCTGTAGCGGAAAAATATCGTTTTTTCAGCTTTGGCGATGCAATGTTAATTTTATAAGAGGTAACTATGCTGAAATTTACTTTGAAAAAAACTTGCGGCCATGCCCGACTCGGTACCGTGGAAACCGCCCACAGTACCATTCCTACACCGGTGTTTATGCCCGTTGGCACCCAGGCTTCGGTAAAAACCGCAACGCCCGAAGAAGTATGGGATACCGGTTCGCGCATTCTTTTGGCCAATACGTATCACCTGTACCTGCGCCCCGGTCATGAATTGGTGAAAAGAGCCGGAGGACTCCATTCTTTTATGAATTGGAACGGTTCGATCCTTACGGACAGCGGCGGTTTTCAGGCTTTTAGCCTTGGGCCGATGCGCAAAATCAGTGATGAAGGCGTTCTTTTCCGCAGCCACATTGACGGTAGTAAGCATATGTTTACACCGGAAAGCGTTATGGAAGTGGAAATGGCCCTCGGTGCCGATATCGCCATGTGCTTTGATGAATGTGCTCCCTGGCCTTCGGAGCGGGATTATGTGGTGCGTTCCACTCAGCGCACCTATGAATGGGCGAAACGCTGCAAAGCTGTGCATCATCATGAATTCCAGAATCTTTTTGGTATCGTTCAGGGCGGCACTTTTGCAGATTTGAGAACTCTCAGTGCAGAGCAGCTTGCCGATTTGGATTTCCCCGGTTACGGTATCGGCGGTCTTTCCGTGGGCGAACCCAAGGAAATGATGTATGAGATGTTGGAAGTTCTTGACCCCATCATGCCGAAGGATAAACCCCGGTATCTGATGGGCGTCGGCAGTCCCGATTGCCTGGTGGAAGGGGTAAAACGGGGTATTGATATGTTTGACTGTGTATTGCCTACCCGTATTGCCAGAAACGGCACGGTATTTCATCCCACCGGAAAGCTGGTGCTCCGCAATGCCGAATATGCCGAGGATTTCCGCCCCATTGATGAGCATTGCGACTGCTATGCCTGCCGCAACGGGTTTACCCGCGGCTATATCCGGCATCTTTTGAAAGCAGGAGAAGTTTTGGGGATTCGGCTGACCACCATTCACAACCTGCGCTTTCTGCAACGTTTAATGGCGGATATCCGCGCATCTTTGGAAAACGATACCTTTGATGATTTCTACAAAGAATTCTTTGCTCAATATCGTTTTTGATTTGAAATTTTATGGAACAAGTTTTAATAAAAGCCTAGACAAGTTCGGTAAAATTTAATATAATATACTGTATCTAAGTAGAAAAGGAGTGGAATAGCCGTGAACAACAGCAGTATCGTATGGACTATCGTCTATATTATTGCGATCGTTGCAATCATCTATCTTCTGATTATCCGTCCTCAGAAGAAAAGAACGAAAGCACACAATGAATTGCTCAGCACATTGGCTCTTGGTGTTGAGATCGTTACGATCGGCGGTATCCATGGTGAAGTAAGCCGGATCAAAGATGATACTCTTTGGATCAAGGTAAGCAACAATGTGGAAATCGAAATCGAAAAAAGTGCCGTTGCTAGAACTATCAGCTAAGTAAAAAAATTTTGGAGGGAAGAGATCATCTCTCTTCTCCTCCGAATGCTGAGATCATGGCCGAAAGGGCCATTTTCTTATGTATTTCTTATGTATTCTGAAATTGTAATTTTTCACGCACGCAAGGAGTTGTAAAACAAGATGAAACCAAAACACGGAAGCTTAAGTCTGGTATTGATCATTCTTTTGGTGATTGGTATCGTTGCCGGCTCCGTCGCCCTTGTGATCGCTCATCCCGGCCTATTGAAGCTGGGGCTTGATTTGCAAGGCGGCGTTAGTGTAACTTTGCAGGCCCAACCGGAAGACGGGCAGAAAGTTACCAGCGACGATATGAATAACCTGTGCGATATCATGACGAAACGCGTTGACGAATTTGGTGTTGCCGAACCTTTGATTCAGGTCGAAGGGGATGACCGCATCATCGTCGAATTAGCAGGGCTTACCGACATCAACGAAGCCGTTGAAATGTTGGGAACCACGGCCAAATTGCAGTTTATTGATCCCCAGGGGAATGTGATTCTCGACGGGAATGACCTGAAAAATTCCTATGTAACTCAGAACAGCACGAATAACTCGTATGAAGTTGCTTTGGAATTTACCAGCGAAGGCAAAAAGGCTTTTGCTGATGCCACCACAAAATTTGTAGGACAGACCATCAGTATCGTTTTGGATGATGAAACCATCTCTTCTCCTACGGTAAATGAACCGATTACCGACGGAAATGCCGTAATTAACCATATCGGCAGCTATGATGAATGCGCTCAGCTCGCATCTTTGCTCCGCGGCGGTGCTCTCCCCGTAGATGTAAGTATCATCGAAGAACGTGTTGTCGGTCCCGAACTTGGCTCAGACTCCCTTAATAAGAGCTATGTTGCTATTCTCTACGGTGTTGCCGCCGTATTCCTTTTCATGATTATCTATTACCGGTTGCCCGGTGTCCTTACGTGTGTGTCCTTACTCTTATATGCCTCGATCGTTTTCTGGGTACAATGTGCCATCAATGTAACCTGGACTCTTCCCGGTATCGCTGCATTCCTGCTTTCCTTAGGTATGGCTGTGGATGCCAACATCATTATCTTTGAACGTATCAAAGATGAATTGCGAAAAGGCAGAACCCTCAGTGCTGCTGTAAGCTCCGGCTTCCAACGGGCCTTTAAAGCGATTCTTGACTCCAACGTAACTACGTTAATCGCTACCGTTGTTCTTTTCTATTTCGGTGTCAGCTCCATCAAAGGTTTTGCCATTACTCTGAGTATCGGTGTTTTGGCAAGTATGTTTACTGCCATCGTATTTACTCGTTTCCTGTTAAAACTTTGTGCAAATACAACTGCGCTGAACAAGCGCAGCCTGTATCGGTCTTAAGGGGGTACTGGCAATGAGTAAAAAAGATTTTAAATTGAAAGTTATTGAAAAAAGAAAAATCTGGTATTGTGTTTCGGCACTGATCATTTTGGCCGGTATCGTTTCCTTCTTTATTCAGGGGTTCAACTTTGGTATCGACTTCAGCGGCGGCAGCTATGTACAGGTAAGCTTCTATGAAGATGCCTCTGCTGCAACGGCTCAGGATGGTGAAAACGTTGTTTCTGAAGATCAGCGCATGACCGCAGCGGAAAGTAAAGAGATTCCTCTGGAAGATCTTCGTGCCGTTGTCAATGAGTTTGTCGATAAAACACCGGCGATCCAGTTTGATGAAACCAACGTATCTTATGTGATCCGTACGGAATTGACCACCGAAGATGATGTGAAAGCCATGCTTTCCGCCATTGAATCGGAAATCGGGCCTTATCAGGTGGAACGCAATGAACTGGTTGGGCCTACCATCGGTAATGAACTTACCAAAAAAGCGATTTTGGCATTGGCTATCGCCTGTGCTTTGATGCTGGTTTATATTACTTTCCGCTTCCAGTTCTGGTTCGGTTTGGCGGCCATTATTACGCTGCTTCATGATGCTCTTATCGTATTGGCTGTTTTTTCCATATTCCAGTTGGAGATTTCCAGTTCCTTCATTGCGGCGATTTTGACCGTTGTCGGTTATTCCATCAATGCTACCATTGTTGTGTTTGACCGTGTACGTGAAAGTATGCCAAACTATAAAGCCAATGAAAGGATTGCCTTGTTGGATGACAGCATCTCCATGACGTTGGCACGCTCCATCAATACAACATTGACCACGTTGCTTACCCTCTTTGCTTTGATTATCTTTGGTGGTGATACCACAAAGATCTTCGTCCTTGCAATGATCGTAGGGATTACCGCTGGTTTGTATTCCAGCGTTTGCCTTTCCTGCTCCCTGTATTATGACCTGATCGGCCATTTTGGGAAAAAGGACAAAAAATCCAAAGAAAAGAAAGCTGTAAAAGCCGATAAAGCAACGGCTTAATTACAGTAAATAGAAAAAATTTGCCGCCGTTTTCTGAAGATTTGAAAGAAAACGGCGGTTTTTTTCATAAATCAAGTAAAAACTATTCTCAAAAGGCCTTTTATGTGATATAATTTTAGATTATATTGGGAGGATAGGGCAATGTGTGAGCTTCCGGAATTAGAACCGTTGAAAAACAAAATAATGAAGTATAATCCCGGTTGCGATTGGGCAAAAATCACCGAGGCCTATCTTTATGCCAAAGAAGCCCATGAAGGCCAAAAACGCCATTCCGGGGAACCCTATATTGTGCATCCTTTGGCCGTTGCGGAGATCCTTACCGAGGTGGAAGCCGATGATAAGACCATCATTGCCGGCTTAATCCATGATGTGGTAGAAGATACCGACCACACCATCGAAGAGGTTGAGGAGCTTTTTGGCCACGATGTAGCGGTGCTTACCGCCGGTGTGACAAAACTGGGGAAGGTAAAGGGGCGTACCAAATCGGAACAGAAAATGGAGAACATCCGTAAGATGATTCTTGCCATGGCCACGGATATTCGCGTGATCATTGTGAAGCTGGCCGACCGTTTGCATAATATGCGCACCCTTCAGTTTCATTCCTCGGAGCTGAAACGGCGTACCATTGCCCAGGAAACGCTGGATCTCTATTGCCCCCTGGCCAATCGTTTAGGGGTATTCCAATTCAAATGGGAATTGGAGGATCTTGCTCTCCAAACTTTGGAGCCGGAAAAATATCAGGCTCTTGTGGAGGATTTGGCTTCGACCAGAGATTCCCGTCAGGCCTATATCTCTTCCTTTATTGAAACTCTGGGGGCAAAGCTTCATGAAGCCGGTATCCAATATTTGGATATCTACGGTCGTCCCAAGAATTTATACAGCATTTATCGTAAGATGCTGACCCAGAATAAGGAATTTTCCCAGATTTATGATATTCTTGCCGTTCGCGTGATCGTAAAAACGGTAGCGGAATGTTACGGTGTTCTTGGGATTGTACACAGTCTTTGTGTTCCGGTGCCGGGACGTTTTAAGGACTACATTGCGATGCCCAAGCAGAATATGTATCAGTCGATCCATACCACGATCATCAGTCCCAACGGCAAACCGCTGGAGGTGCAGATCCGTACTGAGGAAATGCATCAGGTGGCGGAGCATGGGATCGCTGCTCATTGGCAATATAAAGAAGGAAAATCCAGTGTGAAGCCGGATCAAAAGCTGACCTGGCTGCGACAAATGCTGGATTGGCAAAAGGAAGTAAAAGACGCCGATGAATTTATGGCGTCGATGAAATATGACCTTGAGGATGAACTGGTTTACGTTTTTACCCCCAAAGGGGATATCTATGAGCTGCCCTACGGCTCGGTCCCTCTGGATTTCGCCTATCGCGTTCATACCGAGGTGGGGCATAAAGCTATCGGCGTGCGGTGTAACGGCAAAATTGTTACCTTTGATTATGTTCTCCAAAACGGCGATATTATCGAGATCCTTACTTCCAAAACCGGCAAACCCAGCCGAGATTGGCTTAAGATCGTCAAAACGCCTCAGGCGAAAAACAAAATTCGTAACTGGTTCCGCAAGGAACTTCGGGATGAGCATATTGCCAAGGGCAAAGAGCTTTATGAACGGGAGGTTCGCTCCTATGGCGATGCCATGGCCGCTTATTTGAAAGGGGATGCTCTGAATTCTCTGGTAAAGCGGTTTAATTATGCCAATGTAGAGAATTTCTATATGGCCATTGGGGAAAATCACCTGACGACCACCGCAGTGATCAATGGAATCAAAGAGGAAATCTGTTACGAAGAGCCGGATCAGAATTTACCGGAGCTGAAGCCCTATGTGGAAAAGAAAGGGCACCATGGCATTGTGGTAAAGGGTGCCGATAATGTGATGATCAAATTCGGTCATTGCTGCAATCCTTTGCCGGGAGATCCTGTGGTGGGGTATATCACCCGGGGCAGCGGCATTACCGTGCATCGAAAGGATTGTGTAAATGTTGGTGCCGGTGCCGATCCGCATCGGTTGATCCCTGTGGAATGGGAAGATGTTTACAATACAAATTTTCAGGTTGAGATTGAAGTCGTGGCCCATGACCGGGATCATCTGACGATGGATGTGATGACGGCGATTTCCGATACGAAGACGACAATTAACACGGTTTTTGGCCGCTCCATGAAGGATGGCACTGCCATTGTGAATGTGAAGATGGAAGTGAAAAGCAATAGCCACATGGAGTACATTTGCAATAAAATCCGCCGCCTCAAAGGGGTTATGGAAGTTAAGCGTGTGATCCACAGTCACAGCAGCAAAAATAATTGAGGTAATTTATGAAGGTTGTGATCCAACGGGTTTGCTCTGCTTCGGTGTTGTCCGAAGGGGTGGAAGCCGGAAAAATCGAAAAAGGTCTGCTGCTCTATATCGGTGTCGGTGCAGAGGACACCATGGCAGATGTAACGTATATTGCGGAGAAGATCCCTGTTTTGCGGATCTTTCCCGATGAAAATGATAAAATGAACCGCTCTTTATTGGATGTGGACGGTGCCATTCTGGCAGTATCCCAATTTACGCTGATGGGAGATTGTTCCCACGGACGCCGCCCGGGATTTTCCGATGCGATGCCGCCGGAACCGGCTAAGGAGCTTTACGAAGCCCTGGTTTCCCTCTGGCGGGAAAAGGGAATTTCCGTAGAAACCGGTGTTTTTCAAACCGATATGCGGGTAGCTTCGGTGAACTGGGGCCCGGTAACCTTTATCCTGGAGAGTAAAAAATAGGAGGAATAAGATCCATATGGAAGTATATCGCCTGGAAGTGATGCCGTTAGGCACCAACTGTTATCTTGCCTACGATGAAAATACAAAGGATGGCATCGTTGTGGATCCCGGCGGCAGTGCCAAAGATATCGGTGAAGCCATTGACCGCTTGGGTCTTCATATTGTTGTCATCATCAATACTCACGGCCATTGGGATCATATCGGTGCCAATGATGCCGTAAAAGCGAAAACCGGCGCTCCCGTTTATATCCACGAGGCCGATGCAGAATTTCTTACGAATCCTGCCTACAATATCAGCAGCATGATGGGATACAGCTCTTCTGTGGCTTCCGCCGACGGTTTGCTTCACGAAGGAGATACCGTGAACTTTGGCAGCTGCACGTTGAAGGTATTGCATACTCCGGGGCATACCCCCGGCGGCATTACCCTTTACGGTGAAGGCGTTGCCTTTACCGGCGATACTTTGTTTTTCCGCTCCGTCGGTCGCTCCGATCTACCCGGCGGTGATTACAATGCCCTCATTGAGAACATCAAAAATAAATTAATGACCTTGGATGAAGATACCCTTGTTTATACCGGTCATGGGATCCCTACCCGGATCGGCGATGAAAAAACGGGGAATCCCTTTGTCCGTTAAATCATAGGAGGAATTATGACAACGACACGACCGAAAGGTACGAATGATTTTTTGCCCGAGGATACCGTGAAATGGCGGTATGTGGAGGGCATTTTAAGAGATATGGCGGAGCAATACGGTTTTGAAGAAATCCGTACCCCGATCTTTGAGTCCACAGAGTTGTTTCTTCGCGGCGTCGGTGAAACAACGGATATTGTAAATAAGGAAATGTATACCTTTGAAGATAAAGGCAAGCGCAGCATCACTTTGCGGCCCGAAGGCACGGCTTCTACGGCCAGAGCCTTTATTGAACACAAAATGCATGGTTTGCCTTTACCGGTAAAGCTTTACTATATGGGGCCGATGTTCCGTTATGAACGCCCTCAAAAGGGTCGCTTTCGTCAGTTCCATCAGTTTGGCATGGAAGCCTTTGGTTCTGCCGATCCTGCTCTGGACAGTGAAATTATTGCTTTTGCCATGGAGTTTTACCGTCGTCTGGGATTGACCGCATTAAAGGTGCGTTTAAACAGCGTCGGTTGTCCCAAATGCCGGGCAGAGCATAAAGCAAAGCTTCAGGATATGCTCCGGCCTCACCTTGAGGAGCTTTGTGATGATTGCCGCAGTCGCTTTGAAAAGAACCCCCTGCGCATTTTTGACTGCAAAAATGAAAAATGCCAGACTTTGATCGAAGGAGCGCCTTCGATTACCGATTGTCTTTGCGATGATTGCAAAGATCACTTTGAACAGGTTAAAGCTTATCTTACCGCCGCAGATATCCCCTTTGAGGTAGACCCTCGTCTTGTGCGCGGCTTGGATTACTATACGAAAACAGCTTTTGAGATTATTTTGGATGAGATCGGAGCTCAGAGTGCGATTTGCGGCGGCGGTCGTTATGACGGCTTGATTGCCGACATTGGCGGTCAGTCGATGCCCGGGGTTGGTTTTGCTCTGGGAATGGAACGTGTTTTTGCCGCTTTGGATGCACTGGGGATTGAAATCCCTGCGGAACACGGTGCCGATGTTTACTGTGTTACTCTGGGTGAAAAAGCCCGGGAAAAGGCTTTTTCCTGGGTGATTGCTTTGCGCCGTGCCGGTATCCATGCCGAAATGGATTATATGGCAAAAAGCTTCAAAGCTCAGATGAAAGCGGCGGATCGGGTCCATGCCCGGTTTGTGGTGATCTGCGGCAATGATGAATTGGAAAAAAATGAGATCATTATAAAGGATATGGCCGATTCCCATCAGGATACGGCTACTCAGGAAAACGTTATTGAAGAGTTGATCAGGAGGATTCAGAAATGAAAAGAACTCATACCTGCGGAGCTTTCCGCAAAGAAAATGTTGGCCAGACCGTATCGGTCTGCGGTTGGATTCAAAGACGGCGTGACCACGGCGGCGTTATCTTTATTGATTTAAGAGACCGAAGCGGCATGGTACAGATGGTCTTTGACCCCGAAGTTGCCGGCAGCTATTTCCCCGTTGCGGAGAAAGTACGCCCGGAATACGTTCTCTCCGCCACCGGTGAAGTTCGCCTTCGTCCCGAAGGTCAGGACAACCCCAACATGGCTACCGGTGAAATCGAAATTTACGTTACCGAAGTGGAAATTCTGAATCCCTCCAAAACTCCGCCCTTCCTCATTGAAGACGGCGTTGACTGTGATGAAATGATTCGTCTGAAATACCGCTATCTTGATCTTAGAAGACCGGAATTGCAGAAGAATTTTAAATTACGTCATCAGCTCACCATGGCTGTTCGCAATTTCCTCGACAGCAAAGGCTTCTGGGAAATCGAAACGCCGATGCTTACCGTCAGCACTCCCGAAGGCGCTCGTGACTTCCTTGTGCCTTCCCGTGTTCATCCCGGCAGTTTCTTTGCGTTGCCGCAGTCGCCTCAGCTTTTCAAACAGCTTTTGATGGTGTCCGGTATGGAACGTTATTTCCAGATTACCCGCTGCTTCCGTGATGAAGACCTGCGCGCTGACAGACAGCCGGAATTTACCCAGATTGATATGGAAATGTCCTTCCTTTCCCAGGATGAAATCATGACCATGATGGAAGAAATGATGCAGAAGATCTATAAAGACCTTCTTGATATCGATATTCAAACACCGTTTTTGCGGATGCCTTACTATGAAGCCATGAATCGTTTCGGTTCCGATAAACCGGATCTCCGTTTTGAAATGGAAATTCAGGATCTCAGCGATCTCGTAAAAAATTCCGGTTTTAAAGTATTTGCCGATGTAGTGAAAAAAGGCGGCTGCGTAAAGAGTATCAATGCCAAAGGCTGTGCGAAATACTCCCGTCGTGACTTTGACGGCCTTGTTAAATTTGCCGGGATTTACGGTGCAAAGGGCATGGCCTGGATTATCGTGGAAGAAGGCGGTGTGAAATCTCCCATCGCGAAATTCTTTACCGATGAAGAAATGGCTGCCATTTTGAAAGCGATGGATGCCGAACCCGGCGATGCCTTGCTGTTCATTGCCGATCAGTGGTTCACGACTTGTAACGTATTGGGGAATCTTCGTTTGGAAATCGCCCGTCGTGAAGGTTTGCTAGACGATGATAAAGTGTCCTTCCTTTGGGTCGTTGATTTCCCGATGTTTGAATACAGCGAAGAAGAACAGCGCTATGTTGCCATGCATCATCCCTTCACCTGTCCCAAGGATGAAGATTTGGAACACCTGGAAGAAGCACCGGAAAAGGTCTGTGCCAAAGCTTATGACATGATCTTAAACGGTGTAGAGCTTGGCGGCGGTTCCATTCGTATCCATGACGGTGATGTTCAGGCCAAGATCTTTAAGCTTCTTAACCTCAGCGATGAAGAAGTTCAGGAAAAATTCGGTTGGTTCCTCAGAGCCTTTGAATACGGTGCTCCGCCCCATGGCGGCCTGGCCTTTGGTCTTGACCGTATGGTAATGCTGATGGCAAAATGCGATTCCATTCGCGATGTCATTGCTTTCCCCAAGACCCAGAGTGCCACTTGTCTTGTTACCGATGCTCCCGGTTCCGTTTCGGAAAAACAGCTGAAAGAATTGGGAATTGACATTACGGTACTGGATGAAGAAGAATAAGATGCGCTGTTTGGAAATTTATGTCGCATTTTTTCGGAATATATTGTATAATCAACATTGAAAAATAGCCGGGTTTGGTGTATACTATAGAAAAATCCCTGCATTGTTTGTGACAGCCCAAGTTTTGAACCAACACATTATTTAAGGGAATTTCTCTCTTTCCGCAGCCCACATGCCTCGATTTATCGGGGATTTGGAAACCGGAAAGGAAAATACCCACCTGTCGAGGACAGGTACAAAACCCGGCTGAACGGCAAATGCGGGGGTTTTTTATGTCCAATTCCCATCGTTTTCTGCGCTTTTCCGCTCTTGTTGGAGAGGAAGCGTTCGCAGATATCACAAAAAAACATGTCATCGTTTTCGGCGTTGGCGGCGTGGGCTCTTTTATTGTAGAGGCTTTGGCCCGGGCTGCCGTAGGGAAATTAACTTTGGTGGATTTTGATACGGTGGCAGTACATAACATCAATCGGCAGATCCATGCTCTTACCGATACCGTAGGCAGAGTAAAAGCCGAGGTTATGGCGGAACGGGTTCATGCCATCAACCCCAATTGCGATGTTCGTATCCTTACGGAAAAGGTCACACCGGAAAAAATTGCCGATTATTTTTCGGAACGTCCGGATTACGTGGCCGATGCCATTGATGATGTCCCGGCAAAGGTTGCACTGATTCTCTTTTGCCGTGAAAATAAGATTCCGTTGATATCCGCAATGGGGACCGGAAATAAACTGCATCCGGAGATGCTCCAAATCTCCGATATCGGCAAAACAGAGGTTTGCCCTTTGTGCCGTTCGGTGCGCCGCTCTTTGCGGGAAAAAGGTGTGAAAAGTGGCGTGACCGTTGTTTACTCCCGGGAGCAGCCGATTAAAAGTCCCTTGAATGAAAATGGACGGCCGGTGCCTGCCAGCTCTTCCTTGGTGCCATCCTCGGCAGGCTTGCTTATGGCATCCCATATTATAAATAGCTTTTTATAAAAAGAGAAAAAGCGATAAACAAGGTTGTAGAGGTGAAACATGCTAAATATTGTTACGTTGAATCAGAGTAATTTGCATCAATGTATTTCTGAAAACAGAATTATGTTTTTGAATTTCTGGGCTGCCTGGTGCGGCCCCTGTAAAATGATGTCTCCGATATTGGATGATATTGTTGAAGAATTTGACCATGTGGAAGCTATGGGAAGGGTCAATGTCGATGAATGTTTTGATATCTCTGCCAAGTACCGGGTAGAAAATATTCCCACGCTTCTTGTGTTAAAAGAGGGGAAAGAGATTGGTCGAATCGAAGGCTATCGAAACAGCGACGACATGAAAGCGGAGATTGACAGAATTTTGAGGTGATAATAAATCACGATGGATAATCTTTTTGACCGTGATACAACTGCATATATGCCTCTTGCTGCTCGGATGCGGCCCCGGAATCTTTATGAATATATGGGACAAAAGGCGATTTTGGGAGAAGGCACTTTATTGCGCAAAGCCATTGAAGAGGATAAAACCGGCTCTCTGATCCTCTTTGGCCCTCCCGGCTGCGGTAAAACAACTCTGGCCGAGGTGATTGCCGCAACAACAAAAGCGGAATTTGTGCCGATGAGTGCGATTTCGGCGGGAAAAGCCGATATCATGAAGGTTGTGGCAGATGCTCAGAATCGCTTGAGCTATTACGGAAAAAAAACGATCCTCTTTATTGATGAGATCCATCGTTTTAACAAGAGCCAGCAGGATGCATTGCTTCCTGCCGTCGAAAAGGGGATTATCACCTTTATCGGCGCGACAACGGAAAATCCCTATTTTGAAGTCAACAAGGCTTTGCTTTCCCGGGCGAGGATCTATCCTTTACAGCCCTTGACCCGAGAGGATATCAAGGATATCCTGATTGGTGCATTGGAAGATGAAGAACGTGGTTTGGGACGTTTCCATGTGGAATATGGGGAAGAACCTCTGGATGCTCTTGCAGAGCTTTGCGGCGGAGATGCTCGGATTGCTTTAAACGCTGTGGAAACGGTGGTAAGTGTTACCTGCCCCGGAGAAGACGGTAAAATCCACTTGACCGTTGGCGATATCGAAGAGGCCATGCAGCGGAAAATGGTACGCTATGATAAAGATGGAGACAGCCACTATGATGTGATCTCTGCTTTTATCAAAAGTATGCGGGGAAGCGATCCCGATGCTGCTATTCATTATCTGGCCAGAATGATTGCTGCCGGAGAGGATATGGAATTTGTGGCTCGCCGTATGATGATTTGCGCCGCAGAAGATGTTGGGTTGGCCGACCCTAACGCTCTTACTGTGGCAGTCTCGGCCTTTCGTGCCCTTCGTGCCATAGGTTTGCCCGAAGCAAGAATCCCCCTGGCCGAAGCAGCTTTATATATCGCCACGGCACCGAAAAGCAATGCGGTGGTTTGTGCTATCGACAGTGCTTTAAGTGATGTTCGCAGCAAAGATATCGGTACGGTACCGCCTCATTTGCGGGATGCCCACTATGACGGTGCAAAGCAGCTTGGCCACGGAGTGGAATATCGCTACCCCCATGATTACCCCGGCGGCTATATTAAGCAGCAGTATCTTCCCGATGCGTTAAAGGATCGAGTATATTATGAACCTACAGAGCATGGTCGGGAAAAATATGTAAAAGAGCGATTAACTTATTTGAAAAAAGGACATTGACATGGAAAAAATCGTGTTGGCATTGAGCGGTGGTGTCGATTCCGCCGTTTCCGTGCATTTGCTCCGTGAGCAGGGTTATGAGGTTTACGGCTATACCTTCCTTTCCGGAGATGATAAAACCAAAAACGAAGAGATCGTTCGGGATGCCAAAGCCGTTGCTGCCCACTTTGGCATTCCTCACGATATCGAAGATCTTGCCGAGGACTTTCATGCTACGGTGATTTCCTATTTCATTGACAGTTACCTTAATGCAAAAACACCGAATCCCTGTGTGTTCTGTAATAAGACAATGAAATTCCCCAAGCTTTTGTCTTATGCCGATTCTCTTGGCATCAAAAAGGTTGCTACCGGTCACTATGCCCGTATGCAGCAGGGACGTATCTACCGGGCCGCAAATTTGAAAAAGGATCAAAGCTATGTTCTTTCCCTTTTGCCGGAAGCATGGTATCCTCGCATTGTGTTTCCCCTGGGGGATTATGATAAACCCCGAATCCGGGCGATCGCAGAAGGTCTTGGCTTACCGGTGGCTCACAAAGGGGATAGTCAGGAGATTTGCTTTGTTCCCAATGACGATTACAAGAGCTTCCTTAAGGCTCATGCCGGAGAAAAAATACGATGCGGAAATTTTATGGATACGGCAGGTCATATTCTCGGTCGCCACAACGGCATTCCCTTTTACACCGTCGGTCAGCGCCGCGGAATCGGCATTGCCTTTGGTGAGCCCAAATACGTGATTGGTTTTGACCGCAACGCAAATGCCGTAATGATCGGTGATGGTAAAGAGCTGTTTGCCGATGCTTGCCGGGTAAAGAATGTGAATCTCATTGGCGGCATAAATGCTTCCTTTTCCTGTACGGTGAAAATTCGCTATCAGGGTGTGCCTGTCCCGGCAACGGTATCTCCGACTGGGGAAGAGGGAATTTGGCAGGTGCATTTTGAAAGCCCTCAAAAATCCGTGACGC
Source organism: uncultured Bacillota bacterium (assembly GCA_934702375.1). GTDB lineage: Bacteria > Bacillota > Dehalobacteriia > UBA7702 > UBA7702 > UBA7702. The sequence continues at coordinate 63,814 of CAKUYE010000012.1, forward strand.
CGGGGCAATATGCCGTATTTTATGACGGAGATTTGCTGCTTGGCGGTGCAGAGATCTTGTCGGCACACTAATATTTGATTTTTTTATGTTGCGCAGGCGGAAGAGAAAGCGGTTCCTTAATGCGACAGGCGGCAAAAGAAGTTAATCATGATTGCTTTTATCTTCGCCGCCAAGCAGGGAAATCGTCTCCCGCACTTTTTTTCGTTGCGACTGACTGACAGGCAAGGCAATCCCTCCGGTTACAAGGACTTTATCGTATTGAGCCAACTGTATATGTTGATAATTAACCAATAAAGATTTGTGGATGCGTAAAAAGCCTCTGTTTTTTAGTCGGTTGGAGATATCCTTTAACTTATCATAGTAGATTTCCGTTCCGGAGCAGGTCACGATTTTGATTTTTTTGCCGCTGCTCTCGAAATAAATAATGTCCTTTATGGCGATGCGTTTGGTCTTTCGGTTAACGCGATAGGTAAAACAGCGATTGAAACGATCCTGCATACGTTCGCAGGTTATTATACACTCTGCAATTTTCTTATTGTCCAAGGGTTTTACCAGAAAATGAAGGGGGTGATTCGCAAAAAGCTTCATGGCATGGCCGGTTTCCTCGGAAATGTAGACGATTTGTATATTCAGATTTTGAAGCTCTTTGCGTATCCTGCGCCCGATTTTAATGCCATTGGATTCGCTTAAAACAACTTCCAGAAAGATCAGGTCAAATACCTGGTCTTTTTTTAGTGCATTGTATAATTCCGCTCCGGAAAAAAATACTTCTGTTTTGATTTGTATCCGTGCGGCCTTAGCTTCTTTATGAATCATTTCCTCCAACTGACCGCAGCTTTTTTGATCTTCATCACAAATGGCAATACGCAGCATATCCTCACCTCATTTCGCGAAAAGGGTATCTGTCTTTCTGATATCATGATACCATATCGCCGATATGAAAAGCAACGAAAACTGAAAATTTATGCAAATTCTATTAATTATGGCAACAACTGCGTAAGTTTTACCATCTTCCCGTATAAAGCAAAATATTGTGATAAAATATAGAAAACATGAAGCAAACTTATAATTTGACTATTTATAAAGGAGGTAAAGAAAAAGGAAAATAACTCCATTACCTTTATTTCTCCGCAGGAAACGAACGATGTAAATATCAATGTGCATGAAAAGTTCGCAGATGTGCCTTGGGACGCCTGGTATCACAGAGCTCTTTCTCATCTGACCCAGCTTGGCATTGTGCAGGGCGTCAGCGAAGATGAATTTGCCCCCCAAGGCAGCGTGAGCCGTGCGGAATTTGCCGCAATGCTGGCTCTGATCGAGGGCGTTGATCTTGCGGCGTACCGCGGTGTTTCGTCTTTTGATGATGTGGCGGCAACAGCATGGTATGGCTCGCAGATTGAGTGGGCATACCGAAACGGATTGATTAACGGCTTCGATAACGTTTATCGGTATGTCCAACAATTTTGCCGGTTTGGCGAAGGGGTCACTGAGTGTATGCAACAGGTTTGACCATGGCAATGCGGATGTTGTTGCGCAGGCAAGGGCCGCTACAAGAACGAACCTTGGTCGTACGGAGCGTGCCGTATGCGGCTTGTTAAACCGGTTCTACTACAACAGTCAGATGTAAGTTGCCGAAATGTGGTATTATTTGAAATTCTGAATGGGAATGAAGGTGATTCAATGACACTCCGGCTTTGTTTCTTCTGGTCAAATATTTTTCCGGCAGCGGTGATAGATTTCTTTTATTATCGTATCTTTTTATTTGTGTTGGGTGCCTGGCTTGTCTTCGCCTTTGCCTGCTTCTTTCATCGCCGCTTTGCTTTTTCCAAGCCGATACTGATTTTTTTTATTTTATGTATCGGGATATTTTCTTTTAATGTCATTTGGAATGGTTTTGATTATGTTGAAATTCTTTTTAACAAGGGACAGCATCTGATAGAATATTATAACTCCGGCGAATTTTCTCCGTTTGGCTCCTCGCCCTACTATCCTGTAGACGGCAGCTTCTACAGCACCATTGAGTATCAAATGGGCAATCGGCTTACAGACACCACCTATTATCGTTTGGCCTCATCAATCCCTGTCGGCTTCGCCTGCTTTGTCTATTACCTTTTGTTTCTTTTTTCATTGTTGCGGAAAGGGCTTGGCAGAACGAGAAAAGGAGGTATTAGCTCATGAAGGATTTTTTGCTTCCCGGCCTTTATCAAATCGTTTGCCACTTACCCGGCTGTTCCGATCTTGGCATTACCGGCAGTTGGATCGCAGGTATTGTATTCCTTTTAAATATATTGATTTTTGGTATGTCTTTTGCCAAAGGCCGTCCTCTCTTTTTCAGGAAAAGGAAAGATATTTCCCGTTCGGAGTGGGCGATTACCACCGGTGTAGTTGTTACAATACTGGTTCAGCTCATACTTGTATTTATTGTCTATGACCTCTCCACTCGTTATTGCCGGCCGCCGGTGGAATATTCGGTTTATGACGGTCGGGTACATTACGGTCTGTTTTTGGGAACAGACGGCAATCTTTCTCCCGCCGCGGCATTCGGCAAAGTATGCGGTGATCCCATCATTGTACAAATCATCTCCGCTGCCGAAAAGGAATGGATTTACTTTGGTTTTTTGCTGAATATTCTGTTAGCGTATCTCTGCCTCTTCGGCGCGTTGATCTACTACGGACTCCACCTTTTCCGCCGCCTGCGGCAAAAGCGGCGGCATTGAACCGGATTTTTGGCTAGATACTGAAAACGGCACAAAATAAATTTATCGGGGATCCTTTCTCCTTGCATTGACAAAAACGGAGCGGAGGCTGTGATCACAGCAAAAGAGGAATAGAACAAAAGAAGTTTATTTTTATGAAAGAAATCGGTTCTCGCTTATTTTACAAGTGCTGTCGCCGATGGAAAAGTTGATAAGAAATACAGGAGGATGCTAAAGTGCCTTCCTGTATTTTTTATGGATATTTTTTCTATTTCGGGGGAAAATGAAAGTAATGAGGTGATGATTATGATCATGGGGCGCGATCTTTGCGGTTTACCTGTTTTTTCCTGGCGGGAGGGCTGTTATCTCGGCCGTATTGCCGATTTCTTTTTTGACGGCATTACCATGAGATTGATCGGCATATCTCTCGGAAAGACCTTCCCCGGGAAAAAGCTGCGTTTTGTGGCGCGAGAACATATTTGCAAAATCTATAAAGATGGAATTGTGATATCTACCCGGGAAAACATTGAAAAACGGCAGTATCTTGGAGACTGCTGCGTGTCGTACCTTGAGTTTTCCAAGGATTCTTCGCTTTTTTTGAGAGAAGGGGAGGTTGTTTCCGATTTTATTCTGAACGAATGGTATGAAATCGACGGCTATGAGATCTCCCGGGGGCTTTGGCATGATCTTGTTTACGGTCGCAGCTTCCGACCCCGTTATAACAAAATTCGTCAAATTTCAAAATAATGGCAGGTGAGAATATGAAATGTCCCGTATGTGATAGCAGGCAAGTGGGGAGAATAGGAGAGAACCGATATTTTTGTTGGAATTGCAACGTAGAGTTTAATAATGCTGCGGAAGTCTACGATATCTCGGAAGAAGGCACTCTGATGAAAATTACGGTACCTGGGAGGTGATCTATTGTCAGGCATGAAAAAGACCTGTCTTTTCGGTTCCTTTATGTTGGGAGCTGCTGCCGGTTATTACTATAGGGATTACATGGGCTCAAAAGAAAAAAACGGGAAAAAAGATGATTTTGAGCCGGTGATCGTGATGCCGAAATGTATGGCCAAAAAGGCAAAACGGATGAAAAAGGATCTGCGCACACTTTGGGAGGACATGATCTGACCGATAACGTGCTGCTTTGGATCGTTTGATAGGAAGAAACGGGTGTTGCGCGGAAACAGGAGCTGCAACACCCGTTTCTGTATGATGATATTGAGCAAATGGATTCTTTGTCCGGAGGTGAGGCATGGTTTCTTCAAAGATTAAATGGACTGTCGTTGGCGTAATGATTTTATTTCTTTTGGTCTTATCCTATTTTCTTTTTCGCAGTGTTTTTTATTTATTTTTCGCTTCGGTGGCGGTGAGCTATCTTTTAGGACCTATGGTCGATGGCTTTCGAGATCAGGGTGTCCCCCCGGTTGTGGCAATCCTTATCAGCTACGCCCTTATTGTGACGCTGCTGCTGGCCTTTGCTTTGCTGATCTTTCCTTTGTTGTATGAGGAGTTTTCCGGGATTCTTTCTTCGCTGCCTCGATACTATGATTACTTGCTTTCCTTTTGGGCTCGTTATGTTAAAGATACTTCGGTTATGGATTTTTTGGGAGCTATTGGGCTGGAAGAAAAATTTGTGGCTTATGCCGAAGCCTGGAGCGGTAATATGGCCCAACGTTCTCTGGCTCTTCTCGCCGCTTTGCCGAAATTTGCCCTATATCTGATTTTGATTCCTGTAATTGCCTACTATTTGCTTCGGGATAAAAACGAGATTCTCGGGAAATTGCTTCTGAGCTTTCCGCCCCGATTTCGTGTGACGGTAACGACTCTCGGCAACCAGATCAATGAAGTGTTATGGGGGTTTTTGCGGGGGAATGTGGTGATTGCTCTGCTTGTGGCGGTGCTTACTGTGGCAGGGCTCATGCTGCTGAAATTACGGTATGCTGCGGCTCTCGGTGTGCTCTATGCGTTGTTTGATATGATTCCTTATTTTGGCCCGGTTCTGGGGGCGATTCCCGTTGTGGTGATTACTCTGATCCAGGGGGATTGTAATCTGCTGCTGGTGCTGCTTTTGCTCTTTGCGGTACAGCAGATCGAAAACTTTTTCCTTTCGCCAAAGATCCTTGGAGATCAGGTGGGACTGCATCCGGTCAGTGTGATCCTTCTGGTTTTGATCGGCGGGTATTGCGGCGGTATCTTCGGTATGGTATTAGTGATTCCCTTTGCTGCCGTTGCCAAGGTTGTGCTGGTATACCTTTATCGGCGCATCGTTGCTCCGGACATTGATTGACTTTTTGTATAAAATGGAGTATAATGCAGGATGTAATAAAATAAGTACAGTATGTGTATTTTGGAAAATGCATATAACGATAGACTTTGGAGGCAACAATGGAAGGAAAAATTATTCAAGGGAATGAGATTCGCAAAGCATTTCTGGATTTCTTTAAAAGCAAAGGACATGAGGTGGTGCAAAGCTCCTCTCTGGTTCCTCACAATGATCCCACATTGCTCTTTACCAATGCCGGTATGGTTCAGTTTAAGGACACGTTTTTAGAGCTGGAGGAACGTCCCTACAAACGTGCCACCACTGCGCAGAAGTGCGTTCGCGCCGGTGGCAAACATAACGACCTTGATACCGTCGGTAAGACTGCAAGACACCATACCTTTTTTGAAATGATGGGTAATTTCTCCTTTGGAGATTACTTTAAAGAAGGTGCCATTGGCTATGCCTGGGAATTTCTTACCGAAGTATTAAAGCTGGACAAAGACCATCTTTATATTACGATTTATAATGATGATGACGAAGCCTTTGAATTGTGGCAGAAGGTTGCCGGTGTTGCACCGGAACGCATCTATCGTCTGGGGGAAAAGGACAACTTCTGGGCAATGGGTGATACCGGCCCCTGCGGTCCCTGCAGTGAAATCCATTACGACCGCGGCGAAGAATTTGCCTGCGGCCCCGATTGCGGCCTTGGTAAATGTGATTGTGACCGTTGGCTGGAAATCTGGAACCTTGTATTCATGCAGTTTAACCGCGATGAAAACGGTGTGATGACGCCGCTTCCGCATCCCTGCATTGATACGGGGATGGGTTTGGAACGTGTGGCCTCAGTATTGCAGAATGTTCCCAGCAACTATGATACGGATCTTCTGCGTTGTTTGATCGACTTTATCGCCAAAGAAACCGGTTTACCCTATTATGAAGATGAACGCGGCTTTGCCATGCGTGTTGTGGCCGACCATGCCCGCTCCTGTACCTTCCTTATTGCCGATGGGGTATTGCCTTCCAACGATGGCCGCGGTTATGTCCTGCGCCGTATTTTGCGCCGTGCCGCCCGCTTCATCAAGCTCCTTGGCGTAGACGGTGTATTTTTGGCAAAGGTTGTTCCCGTTGTTGTAGAAATGATGGGAGATCAATATCCGGAAATCCGTGAAAAAGAAGATTTCATTATCAAAGTAATCTCCAATGAAGAAGAACGCTTCCATGTGACCTTGGCCGATGGCATGAAGATCCTGGAAGATAAAATCGAAAAAGCGAAAGCCGAAGGGAAAACGGTGATTTCCGGCGACGATGCCTTCCAGCTTTACGATACTTACGGCTTCCCCTTGGATCTTACGGAAGACGCTGCCGAAGAAGCCGGTATGACCGTGGATAAAGACGGTTTTGAAGCCGCCATGGAAGAACAGCGCAACCGCGCCAGAAATGCCAGAAGCAACGAAGGCTTTAATGAACTTGAAATTGCTTTGACTGCGTTACTTCCCGATGTAGAAGCCACGGAATTTACCGGCTATACCACCTTTACCGATCAAGGTACCTGCAAAGCTTTGATTGTGGACGGAGAACGCCAAAAAATGGTCACCGTCGGGACAGAAGGTTTCCTTGTATTGGACAAAACACCCTGTTATGCTGAAATGGGCGGTCAGGTAGGGGACCGCGGTACATTCACTGTCGGCGATTCCAAAGTGGACATTCTTACGACCTTTAAGCTTCCCAGCGGCGTCTATATCCATAAATTTAAAGTAGCCGCCGGTACGCTGGAAGAAGGGGCTGCCGGAACGGTGGAAGTTACCGTTGCTTTGCGGAAAGGTACCCAGAGAAATCATACCGCGACCCATTTGATGCACAAGGCTCTCCGTGAGGTATTGGGTGACCATGCGAATCAGGCAGGTTCCTTTGTAAATGAAGAACGACTTCGTTTTGACTTTAACCATTTTTCCGCGGTGACTCCGGAAGAATTGAAGCAGATTGAGGATAAAGTAAACGAAAAGATCCTTGAAAATATTGAAGTCGTAACCAAAGAAATGGATATCGATGAAGCAAAAGCAGAAGGTGCCATGGCTCTCTTTGGTGAAAAATATGGGAAACGGGTTCGTTTCGTTAACATTGGCGGTTGGAGTAAAGAACTCTGCGGCGGTACCCATGTGGCTGCCACCGGTGAGATCGGTCTCTTTAAGATCGTTTCCGAATCCAGCATCGGCGCCGGTTTGCGCCGTATCGAAGCCGTGACCGGCGAAGCTGCTCGGGCTTATCTCGAAGCCGAAGAAAAGGAACTTCTTGAAATCCAGCATTTGCTCAAGGTCAAGAAAACCGATATTACCGAAAAGATCCATCAGCTCCTTGCCGAGTTGAAGGAAAAAGATAAAGAGATCGCAGCTTTTAAAGAAGCAGAAGCCGCTGCCAAAGCCGGTGACGTTTTGAAAGATGCAGAAGATTATCCCAAAGGGAAAGCCATTGTTGCCAACATGGGCGATATGGATATGAATGCATTGAGAGAAACTGCGGACAAGCTTAAAGAAAACAGAGATGATCTTGCCTTGGTTCTCTTTGCTACCGGCGGCGGTAAAGTCAGCGTTGTGATCAGCGGCGGCAAAGATTGGGTTGGTCAGGGCTTCCATGCCGGGAAACTCATCAAAGAAGTTGCTTCCGTTGTCGGCGGCGGCGGTGGTGGGAAACCCAACATGGCTCAGGCCGGCGGCAAGGATGTTTCCAAAGTGGAAGATGCGATTGTGAAAGCGAAGGAATTGCTGCAAAACGTCTGATCCCGGATCAGATAGAAAGAAAGGTGGTTTTAACATGAATAACAAGTTAGATCCTACCATGGAATTTACCGGTAACAAAGATGATGCTACAACAACGATTCAGACCGTGTACGATGCTTTAAAAGAAAAAGGGTATGCTGCCTCCAATCAGATCGTTGGGTATTTGATCTCCGGTGATCCCAGCTATATCACTTCCTACAAAGATGCCAGAAATATCATCCAAAGTATTGAACGGGATGAACTGATGGATCTTTTCGTTCGCTATTACTTGGAAAATGTCTGTGAATAAAATGATTTACCGTCCTTTGGGACAAACGGGTATCATGGTCAGCCCCATTGTTTTTGGGGCGCTGACCATTGGCCCTATCCATAAAAACCTCGCGGTAGAGGATGGCGCTGCCGTGATTCGGCAAGCTTTGGAACTGGGGGTTAACCTCATTGATACCGCGGAGTGTTACGATACCTATCCTTACATTCGGGAAGCTTTGAAAGGTTGGCAGGAGCATATTTATGTGACCTCCAAATCTTATGGCTATAACCGTGAGCTGATGGCAAAAGCCTTTGAGGATTGCCGTAAGGCTTTGGATCGTGATACCCTTGACATCTTTCTCATGCACGAGCAAGAAAGCCGTTATACCATTGAAGGGCATAAAGAAGCTTTGGATTATCTCAATGAACAAAAGGCCAAGGGGTTGTTAAAGGCTGTAGGGCTTTCTACCCATGCCGTCGATGCCGTGAGAGCCGCTGCGGATCGAGATGACATTGATGTGATTCACCCGATCATCAATAAATATGGTTGGGGGATCATTGACGGCACCCGGGATGAAATGTTGGATGCCATTGCTTATGCAAAAGCCAAAGGCAAGGGACTTTACGGCATGAAAGCTCTTTCCGGCGGGAAGCTTGCAGATGATGCCTACGATTGTTTTCGCTGGGCTTTTACCGTTCCTCAGGTGGATGCCTTTGCTGTGGGGATGAAGAGCCGTCGGGAAGTGCGCATCAATGTTGCCTGGGCTTTGGGGGAAGAACCGGATCCCAAGGATCTTGCCGAATATGTGGTGGAAAAACGCCATATTGAAGTACGTGATACTTGTGTGGGATGCCAAAGCTGTATTCGCCGGTGCGGTCAGCGGGCGATTTCCATGGCCGAGGGAGCCAAAACTGTAACGATTAATTTGAAGCGCTGTGTTTTATGCGGCTATTGCCGCGATAATTGTGAACACAATGCGATACGTATTTACTGATAGGATTCATTTATGAGAATATTAGCACTGGATGTCGGCACAAAAAATATTGGCGTAGCCCTTTCCGATCCTTTAGGGATTACGGCGCAAAATCTGCCGACGATTCGCCGCAAAGGCGATACCGCTGCCGATGTGAAACGCGTTACCGATGCCATTGCCGAATACGGAGTGGAAACCCTTGTGGTAGGGTACCCCAAAAATATGAACGGTACCGAAGGTCCTTCCTGTGAAATGGCAAAGGAATTTGCGGCAGAGGTGGAAAAAAATATTGATGAGGCTAAAGTCTCCGTTGTCTTTTGGGATGAACGGATGACCAGCGTGATGGCAGAAAATGCCATGATTGAAGCAGATCTGAGCCGTAAAAAGAGAAAACAAAAGGTGGATTCTCTGGCGGCGATCTTGATATTACAAAATTACTTAGATTATTTAAATCGCGGATAAATCCGCGGAAAGAGGTGTCCTATGACAGATCATCATGAATGCGGCTGCGGCTGCGACCACAACCACGAAGAAGAAGGCTACGAAGTCCAGCTTGTCACTCTTGTTGATGAAGACGGCAACGAACAGGAATTTGAAGTGATCGATATTTTCAGTGTCGATGCCAAGGAATATGTTGCCATTGCTCCTCCCGAAGGGGAAGAAGATGACGATGAAGTTATGGTTTTCCGTCTTGAAGTAGACGAAGAAACCGGTGAAGAACTTCTTCATGACATTGCCGATGACGATGAATGGAACCGTGTTGCCGAAGTTTACATGGCTTTGGCCGATGAAGAATAAAGATATCTTCTGATTTTAAACGAACTGCACGAAAAAAATATGTGCAGGTAAGTAAAATGCTTTGACGCATAAAAAAATATATAGCTGCGCCGAAAGCGATTTGTTCCTTGAAAATAAAAAATGGACGGAGAAAACTGCAAAAACAAAAGAATACCAGAGTCCTCTGTGTCTTTTGCAGTATTCTCCGTCTATTTTTATTTGTGTGAAAACATTCTATTTTCACTTAATATTTATCAATAAGGATGTTGTTATGAAAAAGGTACTTGTATTTTTAATTATCATTGCGTTACTTGCCGTTGGCGGCTTCGTTGGGTATCAGCAGATTTTCGGATCTGTAGATATTGATGGCGAAGCGGTTGTTACAATTCCGGAAGCTTCCTCGCCCACGGAGATCGGTGCGATTCTCAAGGAAAACGGTGTGATCAAAAGTGAGCTTGGTTTTAAGCTGGAGTTGAAAAAAGGGGACGAGGCTTCCCAATTAAAGGCCGGTACATACCACTTTAAAGGCACTTACGGATTGTCCGACGTTGTTGCGGCTCTGGTAAAGGGGCCTGCTATCAGCGGTGTAAAGATCACTATCCCCGAAGGGTACAATCAGACGCAGATCATTGCTCTTTTGGTGGAAAACGGTCTTGTTACCGAGGAAGATTTTTTGAATGCGGCAGCCAATGGAGATTATGATTATGACTATTTACCTGCTGCCGGCGACTCCCTTCGCTTGCAGGGATTCCTCTATCCGGAAACTTATTTCTTTAACGAAGGGGATTCTGCGGAAACCATTATTGCTGCCATGTTGAAACAATTCGACGATGTTTATACCGAGGAATGGCGTGCAAAAGTTGCGGAACGAGGGCTTACCACCCAGCAGTGGGTTACAATGGCTTCTATTGTAGAAAAGGAAGCTGTAGTTTCCGAAGATCGCCCCATTATTGCCGGGGTATTTTACAACCGTCTTGCCCAGGGGATGAACCTCCAAAGCTGTGCTACGGTACAATATGCTCAGGGGAAGGTAAAGGCTACCCTCAGCAACGAAGATGTACAGATTGATTCTCCGTATAATACTTATATTCATCCGGGGCTTCCCCCCGGGCCCATTGCTTCTCCCGGCTATGAATCCCTTTATGCTGCCTTGTATCCGACGGAAACCGACTATCTGTATTTTGTAGCAAAACCCAACGGCGCCCATATCTTTACTAAGACCTATGAGGAGCATCTTGCAGCCAAAGCAGATATTGAAAATGGACTGTATGACAATGAATAAAAGAAAACCTGAAGTTCTGGCTCCCGCCGGAGATATGGAGAAGCTGCGCTTTGCCATTGCCTATGGTGCCGATGCTGTTTACCTTGGCGGTGAACATTTTGGCTTGCGGGTAAAAAGCAATAATTTTACGCTGGATGAAATTCGGGAAGCGGTGGCTTACTGTCATCAACGCGGCAAAAAGGTCTATATTACCGTGAATATCTTTGCCCACAATGAGGATATTGAGGCTTTGCCGGAGTATCTTCGTTCTTTGAATGAGATTGGCCCTGACGGTTTGTTGATTTCCGATCCCGGAGTGGTTCTTTTGACAAAAGAATATGCGCCGGCAATCCCCCTTCATATCAGCACTCAGGCCAATAACGTGAACTGGAAAACCGTGGAGTTTTGGCAGCAGTTTGGCGCGGAGCGAGTGGTGTTGGGTCGAGAACTTTCTTTGGAGGAAATGGCAGAAATACGGCAAAAAACCACTGCAGAGCTGGAAATTTTTGTACACGGCGCCATGTGTATGTCTTATTCCGGGCGTTGTTTACTGAGCAACTATCTTGCCGGCCGTGATGCCAATCGCGGTGCTTGTACCCATCCCTGCCGTTGGAAATATGCTCTGGTAGAACAGCAGCGGCCCGGTGAATATTTGCCTTTGGAAGAGGACGAACGGGGCAGCTACATTATGAACTCCAAGGATTTGGAGCTGTTGCCCTACTTGCCCCAACTTTATGATATCGGTATCGATTCCTTTAAGATCGAGGGCCGTGTCAAAAGCAGTTATTACGTTGCCGTTGTTACCGGTGTGTATCGGGCGGCGGTGGATTGCCTTGCCGAGGAACCGGAGGTTTTTGAAGAACGATTGCCCCAATGGTTGGAAGAATTGCGCACCGTAAGCCATCGTCAGTATACCGGCGGATTTATTGAAAGAAAGCCTACCGGGGCTGACCATCGTTACGAAACTTCGGCCTATGAACGTCTCTACGATTTTGTGGCGATTGTGAAGGGATATGACGAGGAAAAGCAGATGCTGATTCTGGAGCAGCGCAATCATTTTGCTGTTGGGGAAGCATTGGAATTTGTGCCGGCAAAGGGAATGCCTTTTGTTCTAAATGCCGAGGCGCTTTTTGATGAAGAGGATCAGCCCATTGCCAAAGCCCCCCATGCCCAGATGACCGTAAAGCTGCCTTGGCAGCAACCGTTGCCACCTTTTACCATCGTGCGGAGGAAATGCCATGGAAGCAAATGATTTTCGAGTCGATGTAAAGGTTGATCCGAAGAATATTGATTTTTTAAACCGCGTTTTTGAAGGCTACGATCATCTTTGCCTTGTAACTACCGTTGATGCCAAGGAGGGGCATGTGAAAATTTGGGGATACGGAAAAGTCGGCCAGATTCGACGTATCTTAAAGGGAATGCCCTTTCCTTATGAGATTCTGGAATAATTTTCTATTGATTTGAAAGACTATGGTTATACAAAAGCCATAGTCTTTTTTATTTTGCGGGATAGGAGGTTATCATGGATTTATCCAAAAAGCAAAAGGTGAGGGGAATGCGGCTGCTTTGGATTGCAATATTCTTCCTTTTGGCCGGTACCGGTGTGTTTTTGCGGCTTTTTTATTTACAACTGATTTGCCACCCTGCCTTGGCGGCAAAGGCGGATCGGCAGGAATTTCTCACGGTAGATCTGGGAGAAATGGCGCGAGGCATCATTTATGACCGCAACGGTGCACCGATTACCGCAAATGAAGAAACGGCGGAGCTGCTGATTGTGCCGTCTCTTATCAAAAATGTAGATACAACGGTATCTTCCCTCTGTGTTGCCGGTGGATTTTCCGAGGAACTTTTAAAGAGTCGAATTGTCGGTATCAATCAGGAGGGCAAGGAGATCCGCAAAGAGCCTTTTATTGCCAAAACCGACCTCACCGCCGGTGAAATTGCGAATTATCAAAGCATGGAGGAAAGCGGTATTTATGTGATTCCCCGTCAGGGGCGGTATTATCGAGATTTTCCCGGCCAGCATTTGCTGGGCAGCCTGGAAAATACCGAAACCGGAACCAGCCGGGGCAGCAGCGGTTTGGAAAGGATTTACGATAAACTGCTTACTGCAACCGGTGAAAAAAGGTTAAGTATTTTGGTAGACGAACGAAATCGTGCCGTATCTCCCGGAGATATCTTTCTTTCCGGAGGAGATCCCTCGGCTGCCGGTTCTTTGTCTTTAACGTTGGATTTGGGCATCCAGCGTGCTGCCGAGGCCGCATTGGGAGATCTCTCCGGAGCCGTTGTTGTTTTGGACAGTAAGTCCGGTGAAGTTTTGGCTCTGGCTTCTTCGCCGAAATATGATCCTTACCATGTGGCGGAAAATGCTGCGGATTCGGTATATGTCAATAAAGCTTTTGCTGCTTATCCGCCGGCTTCCCTTTTTAAAATATTTACTTCAGCGGTGGCTCTGGATCAGGGCATTGTCACTCCGGAGATGCTTTTTTTCTGTGATGGAGGCTACCGCCTTGATAACGGTAATACGGTTTCCTGCTGGAAGAAGGACGGTCATGGTTTTTTGACCTTTGAAGATGCTTTAGCTGCCAGCTGTAATCCGGTATTTGTGAAAACGGCCCAGCTTTTGGGGAAGAGTCGATTGGAAAAAGCTTTTGACCGCTGGGAATTGAATGACGATCGATTACTGGGGTACCCATTGGTCGAAGCTTCCTCTTTGAAAATTCAGAGCAGTGGTGATGGGGAGCTTGCCAATATCGGTTTGGGGGAAAGCGGTGTTATGCTTACGCCGTTGAATGTGGCGAAAATGATCAATGTGATCGCTGCCGGAGGTGTTTTACACACACCGCAAATTGTATTATCGGCTACCGAAGCTGACGGTTCCGAATATTCGGTGGAAGGAGCGGATTTGCCCCTCCGTGTGATTTCATCCTCTACAGCACAGGCAGTAACTCAAATGATGGTTAAGACCTTTCAAAGCGGTACGGCGGCAAAATTGAATCTGGAATCCTTTCATATCGCCGGTAAGACCGGTACTTCCGAAACGGGGAATGTATGGATCGGCGGCTTTTTTCCCTATGAGGATCCGGCTTATACGGTAGTGATCCTCATTTCCGGCGGCAGCAGCGGTGCCGGGGACGGCGGCCCGGTTCTGAAAAAGCTTTGCGCCTATCTTGCCAACGATGGGAAAAGCTATTGACAACGTATCCTCTTTTCTTTACAATGAAAACAGAGCATAAGGAAGAGAGGTGTCAGAAATGGCAAAAGGAACCATTGAAGCCGGTATTTGCGGCTTAATTACAACCGTAACGGTGGAAGACAAGGATGGTGTGAATTACACCCTTAAAGTGGATTCTCAGTGCGGTGCCTATAAGGATCTGGATCAGCGTTTGCCCGAGGTCGGCATGATGGCCGGTTTTGATCCGGTGGGTACCGGAGCGGTATACGAGGCCTGCCGTGTCCAGTGCAAACACGGTGCCTGTCCCGTACCGATGGGGATTATTAAGACCATTGAGGTTGCTGCCAATATGGCTTTACCCAAAGAGGTAAAAGTTACGATCGAAAAATAAGAAAAGCGCCGGGCTGAAATTGATATGTACCCCCAATACTGGACACCCGGTATTGGGGGTATTGCTATATGAAATACAGCTATGAATACAAGCGGAT
>CAKUYE010000013.1 GCA_934702375.1 uncultured Bacillota bacterium
TATGTCGGCGGACTTTCCGCAGTGCAATCGGTTTCCATTTCGATTGGCTTCCCGTTGCTCTTTGTATGTTTGCTCATTGCCGCAGCATTGGTGAAATCTCTCAAAGAAGACTGTAACCTTTAATTTATTTGTGCAAAATAGTGTATGATCCGCAGAAGCTGCTGCTTCTGCGGATTTCTGTTTGCTTTTTCCGGTGTTTTACGTTATGCTAATAGTATCGTGTTTTCGTATAAGGAGGATTTTTATGAAGATTGTTGTTGCAGAGCCTTTGGGGTTGCCTGTAGAAGAAATTGTTGCGGTTTGTCGCGAAACCGTTGGCGAAGATATTGAGCTTAAAATCTACGAAGATCGCGCGGCAGATGAGGCGGAGCTGATTTGTCGCTGTTCTGATGCGGAAATCATTGTCGAGGTCAATCAGCCATTAACGGCATCCTTCTTTGAAAAATGTCCGAATCTGCAATATGTCGCCGTTGCTTTTGCCGGTATTGATCACATTGATATGGAAGCCTGTGCTGCTCATGGTGTAAAAGTGGGGAATTGCCCCGGGTATTCGGCTTCTGCCGTTGCGGAGTTGGTTTTTGGCTACCTTGCGGTGTTAAAGCGGAATCTTCTTGATTTCGACACAGCAGTACGTAAAGGCGGTGTTCGTGGCAGCTTTGTCGGTACCGAAATCGGCGGAAAGACCTTTGGCATTATCGGTTTCGGTCACATTGGCGCAGCAGTTGCTCGTATTGCTTTGGCTTATGGTTGTGAGGTTCTGGCCTATTCCCGCACACCTAAAAATTTTGCAGGTGTCTCTTTCGTTTCTCTGGAAGAGCTTTTGCACCGTTCGGATATTGTTTCTCTTCATCTTCCTCTTACCGATGCTTCTCGGGGCATGATTGATGCAGAGCAAATCGCCATGATGAAAGAAGGTGCTTTTCTGATCAATACCGCCCGAGGTCCTATTGTGGATAGTGCAGCTTTGGCGGCGGCTTTGGATTCCGGTCATCTTGGCGGAGCCGGTATCGATGTTTTTGAAACGGAACCGCCGATCTCCCCGGATCATCCGTTGCTGCAATGCGGTAAGCTTATTGCCACACCGCATATCGGTTTTGCTACCGTAGAAGCTTTTGAGACCCGTTTGCAGATGTCCTTTCAAAATATTGCGGACTTTTTGACAAAGATGAAATGAGGTTGTCGATACTTTTTCGGCGGAATGAAATTTTATCCTATTTCTGGATTATACAGGCGTTTTGTTTCATCGCAACTGCCGGTTGACAAATTTTACAGTCGGCTTTCTGGTTTTTTTGTTTCAATCGTGCTATTCTTATAGCAGAAATTAAAAGAATTCATTGGAGGATGGCATGATTATGTTGGCAGATAAGATCATCATGTTACGAAAAAAAACCGGCTGGTCCCAGGAAGAGTTGGCGGAGAAATTGAATGTGACCCGGCAATCGGTTTCCAAATGGGAGGGAAATCAATCCATTCCGGATCTGGATAAAATATTAAAGCTCAGTGAAATATTTCAGGTCAGTACCGATTACTTATTAAAGGATGCTGCTGATTCCGAAGGTGAAATTTCCGCCGTATCTGCATCTGCGGAGCAAAAAGAAGAAACTTTGCGCAGCGTTTCTGCGGCAGAAGCAAAGACCTTTTTTGCGGGGAAAGTGCGGGTGGCAAAGGTATATGCGGCGGCAGTATTTCTTTGTGTAATCTCCCCCATTATCTTGATTCTTCTGGGAGGACTCAGCGAAATGGCTTCGGGTTTTCCCTTATCGGAAAATGCCGCCGGGGCATTGGGCTTGTGCGTGCTTCTTGTTTTGGTGGCCATTGCCGTAATGATGTTTATTTGGGGCGGCTCTCAGGGAAAAGGCTTTAAATATCTGGAAGAAGAGCCTTTTATTTTGGCTCCCGAAGCTTTGGATTTATTTAAGGAAAAATACAATGATTATCAGAAAACCTATACGGTGATGTTGATTGTGGCAACCTCTCTCTGTATTTTAGCGGTATTGCCGTTGCTTTTGGTCGCAATTCTCAGTGGTGAGGATCTGATGTTGATTTTTATGGTTGGCATTTTGCTCCTTTGTGTTGCGGTTGCCTGTATTTTATTTGTTTATTTTGGCAGTATCCAAAGTGCGTTTCATATTTTGATGCAGAAAGAAGAGTATACCGTGGCTGCAAAACGCCGTGCACCTTTGATTCGCACCGTAGGGCCATTCTATTGGTCTTTGGTCACGGCAATCTTTCTTGCCTATAGCTTTATTACCGATGATTGGTCTCGGGGCTGGATCATTTGGGCTGTTGCCGGCGTTTTGTATGCTGCTGTTGCCCAGGTGTGCCGCTATCTTGACAGAAAAAAGCAGAAAAAATGTAATAGATGAGATTTCTACCCCAAAAGCTTCTGTTTTGGGGTATCTCTTATTTCGGACAAAAGAGAGCACGCATTGTCGAGTCTTTTTGAGAAGAAAATGCTATGATATTGCTATCGAAAGGAGTTGTTATCATGGATTGGACGGCATGTATTCGTCAGGCGATTGCCTATATGGAGGAGCATATGAAGGAGGACATATCAATGACCGCTTTGTCCCGGGAAATCGGCGTTTCTTCCTATTACTTCCAAAAAGGCTTTTCTATGCTCTGCGGTATGACCGTTGGGGAATATCTGCGCTGCCGACGCTTATCTCTTGCCGGCCGTGACCTGGTGCTTAGCGAAAGTAAGATCATAGACATTGCCTTGGACTATGGCTATGATTCTCCGGATAGCTTTACCAAAGCCTTTTCCCGATTCCATGGTATCACGCCTTTGGCGGCACGAAGAGAAGGAGGACCTTTACGCACCTTTGCGCCGCTGCAAATCAAAATATCATTGGAAGGTGGTTCTCAAATGGATTACAAAATTGTGAAAAAGGCACCCTTTACCGTAAAATGTGTGGCAAAACGATTTGCCTGTCAAAATGCTTTGACCGAGGTGCCTTTGTTTTGGCAGGAACATCACCAAAACGGCGGCGGAAAGATCCGTGGTATGTATGGGATTAACATTGACGAGGCTATGGGCGGCGATACTTTCGAGTATCTTATTGCCGATGATTACAACCCTGCCGAAGAGCTTCCTGTCGGTTGTGAAACGCGAACGATTCCTGCTTTAACCTGGGCGGTATTCCCCTGCCATGGGCCGATGCCGGAGTCGATTCAGGCCGTGGAAAAGCAAATTTTTGCCCAGTGGCTCCCCAACAACGGATATCAATTTTCTGCCGGATATAATATTGAACGGTATGATGATCCCCGTCAATATGAAAAAGGAACCAGAGATGAAAAATATTATTGTGAAGTGTGGATCCCTGTAAAAGAGAGCGAATAAGTTGAATGCTGCAGTCGATACGCTTTACCGATGAAAACAGGCACAACGTATCGGCGGCGGTCGTAAATTGTTGTAAAATGTTTCAACTATTTTCCGGAAAACTCTTGACATTTTGCCTTAAATTTGATATATTAGGTAAGTACCTTTGGAAGTACAACTCGGAGGGGTGTCCGAGTGGTTTAAGGAGGCGGTCTTGAAAACCGTTGAACCTTCGCGGGTTCCGTGGGTTCGAATCCCACCCTCTCCGCCAATATGCCCCTCAGCCAAATAACATGGAGAGTTGGCCGAGTCGGCTGAAGGCGCTCGCCTGCTAAGCGAGTATACGTGTCTAAAAGCGTATCGAGGGTTCGAATCCCTTGCTCTCCGCCATATTGTGTGCCAGTAGCTCAGCTGGATAGAGTGCTTGACTACGAATCAAGAGGTCGGGGGTTCGAGTCCCTCCTGGCACGCCAAGAAAATACCTGCTTAACATCGTTAAGCAGGTATTTCTTATATAAAAAAAGATAAATGCCGTGATGTGTTTGCAACCAAAAACGTGATACGTCCTTTCGTATTCATTATAGCTTGTGGTCCTCTTTGGACCACGTTTATGGTTTTGAAAAATAAAGCCCGCCTAGGGTCGATAGGCGGGCTTTCGATATGGGCAACACAAAACGCTAAGGATCGGAGGATCGCTTTGTGCTGCCGGGAGATTACATTATTTATTATTCGCTCTTTGCCTGGCGATAGCCGTGGGAAAATTCCTTGTCGTAGAGCTTGGAAAGGGCATATTCATCACCAAGGAAACGTCCTACGGTGATCAGTGCGGTGCGGCCGATATCTGCATTGTGTACTTTTTCTGCGATATCTGCCAAGGTCCCCACGACCTTTTTCTCTTCCGGCCAGGAAGCCTTGTAAACTACGGCACAGGGAGTATCCATGGAATAGCCTTCGCTGAGTCGGGCTACAACTTCTTCGATCATATGGACACTGAGGAATATGATCATCGTGGCATTGATTTTTGCCAGGTTACGAATATCTTCCCGTTCCGGTACCGGTGTGCGGCCTTCCATACGGGTAAGGATCACTGTTTGACTTACTTCCGGTAACACGTATTCCTTTTTTAATGCTGCCGCTGCGGCACAAAAAGAGCTTACGCCGGGGATCACGGTGTATTGAAATCCCAGTTCTTCTAATCGATCCATCTGCTCCCGGATTGCACCGTAAATCGATGGATCACCGGTGTGGAGACGTACGATCTTTTTCCCTTGAGGGTACGCTTCCGCCATAACGGCGATAACTTCATCCAAATTCATTCCTGCACTGTCATAGATCGTGCAGTCGGTTTTACAGTAATCCAATAGGGCCGGATTTACTAAGGAACCGGCATATATAACGATGTCTGCTTCCTCCAGGGCTTTCATGCCTTTTACTGTGATCAGCTCCGGATCTCCTGCACCGGCGCCGACGATTTTGATCATATTATCCATGGATCTTTTCCCCTTTTCTGATAATTGCGGTTAGGAAATAGCTGAGTTCATCGGGCATTTTTCGGATGTCCGTAAAGACACGTTCTTCCGGCATGGTGCAGCATTCCACTGCGGCGGTATTTTCGGTAAGATCGAGCTTTTCCAGGATTGATACGATTTCTGACCATTGACGAGCGCCTTTCATCAAAACAGTGTTGTCATGCTCGCAAATGGTTTTTTCGATGGTTTCCAGATCGGTGGTGGCGGCAATGATGGCCAGGCTTTCTTTCCAGTCGGAAAGGCCGCACCCCAGACGAGCCGCTGTTGCACCGGGGGCATTGATTCCCGGAACGATTTCCCAGGGAAAGCCTGCGGCTTTGATCGGGCGAAAAACGTACATGAAAGTGCTGAACAGAGAGGGATCACCCAGGGTGATAAAGGCCACATTTTTTCCTTCTCGAAGTTTTGTCATGATTTGTTGTGCGCCCTGTTCCCAGGCTTCCTGTAGTTTTATTTCATCTTTGGTCATTGGCAGTACCAGCTCCAATAGCTCCTTCTGATGAATATAGTCTGCAACGATGCGCAATGCCGTACTGTCTTTTTCTCCGTGGGTCTTGGGGTTTGCTATGATGTCGCATTCCTCCAACAGGCGTTTTCCTTTGATCGTTAATAATTCCGGATCACCGGGGCCGACGCCGATACCGTAAAATTTTCCGTTCATCCTGTTTCTCCTTATTTGGTCAGTGATGCGAAAACGTGGCGCACCGCTTCAATCGTATGATCAAGAATGTCTTTTGTGTGAGCCGTGGAAAGGAACCACGCTTCAAATTGAGAGGGTGCCAGCAGCACGCCTTCTTTGACCATACCGGTAAAAAATTTCCGATACAACTCTGTATCACAAGCCATAACGTCCTGATAGGAGCGGACCGGGGTGGGGGAGAAGAAGAGGCAAAACATTCCTTCGCAGCGCGATGTTACGGCAGGAATTTGATATTCTTTGCAGAGGGTTGAGATGTTTTCATCAAGATAGATGGCGCTCTCCCGCAGTGTAGTGTATACTTCCGGATGGTTCTTTAATTGAGTAAGATTTGCGATCCCGGCTGCCATGGCCAAAGGATTGCCGGAAAGGGTTCCCCCCTGATAAACCGGGCCAAGGGGGGAAACCATTTCCATGATCTCCTTGCGACCGCCGTAAGCACCTACGGGAAGACCACCGCCAATGATCTTGCCGAAGCAAACCATATCCGGGGTGATGTCGTATTTGCCGGCGGCGGAGTCGAAGCCCAAACGGAAACCTGTGATTACTTCATCGAAGATCAAAATGATCCCATCGGCAGCGGTAAGCTCCCGAACTTTTTTCAGGTAACCGTCTTTGGGCGGCAAAACACCCATGTTGCCGGCAACTGGCTCAATAATAACACAGGCGATCTCACCGCGATTGGCTTCCATTAATTTTGCAAGGGCATCTTCATCGTTATATGGGCAAACCAGAGTTTTTTCGGTTAGTTCCTTTACGATGCCTTTGCTTGTGGGAATATTCTGGGTCAGTAGGCCGCTGCCGCTTTTGACCAGCAGGCTGTCGCTGTGGCCATGGTAGCAGCCTTCAAATTTCAGGATCTTATCTCTGCCGGTGAATCCCCGTGCCGCACGAATCGCGCTCATGGTTGCTTCGGTACCGGAGTTTACCATACGGATCATTTCGCAGCCGGGGTAAGTGTCTACAATCAATTCTGCCAACTCTACCTCAGAAGGGGTTGTAAACCCGTAGGTTGTACCGCGATACAGCGCTTTTTCCACTGCAGAGAGGAGAAAATCCGGTGCGTGGCCGAAAATTAACGGCCCGTAGGAGCAAACGTAGTCAATATATTCTTCGCCGGTAACATCCGTTACATAGGCACCTTTTGCTTTGGTTACGATCACCGGATCGCAATCTACGGCACCAAAGGCTCTTACCGGGCTGTTTACACCGCCTACCATGATTTCACGGCTGCGTTTGAGTAAGGTTTGTTTTTCTTCCTGTGTATACATTTCAGGCCTCCTCAATAAATTTTCCCAGGTCTGCTGCGAAATAGGTGATGATGATATCTGCCCCGGCTCTTTTGATGGCGATGTGGCTTTCGTAGATCACTTCTTCCCGCATCAGCCCGGCATCTACGGCGTTGCGCAGCATGGAATATTCACCGCTGACGCAGTATGCAGCCAAGGGCTTTTGTGTCAGTGCTTTGGCTTCTTTGATCACATCAAGATATGCCAGCGCCGGTTTTACCATGAGGATATCTGCGCCTTCTTTGTCGTCGAGGCAGATTTCATGGAGTGCTTCCCTGCCATTGTGATAGTCCATTTGGTAACCTTTGCGGTCTCCCTTTCCTGGTGCGGAATTGGCAGCCTCCCGGAAGGGACCGTAAAAGGAAGATGCGTATTTTGCAGAGTAAGCCATGATCGGCGTTTTAATGAAGTTGTTTTCATCGAGACATTGGCGAATTGCGGCAACGCGTCCATCCATCATATCCGAAGGCGCAACCATATCCGCCCCGGCTTCCACATGGCTCAATGCGGTTTTTGCTAAAAGTTCCAGGGTCTTATCGTTATTTACGTAGCCATCTTCATCTAAGCAGCCGCAATGGCCGTGGTCGGTGTATTCGCACATGCAAACATCGGTCGTGATAAAAATATCGGTCTTATCTTTTAATTCTTTGATTGCACGCTGTACGATACCGTCTTTGGCAAAGGCGGGAGAGCCTATGGCATCGCAGTCTTCCGGATGGGGAATTCCAAAAAGCATAACATGGTTTACACCGCATTTTTGGATTTCTTTCACTGCCGCAGCAATGGTATCGACGGAGTACCGGTATTGACCCGGCATGGCGCCGATCGGTTCTTTCACATCTTTCCCCTCGGTGACAAACATTGGGTATATAAATTCTTTGGGATTCAGCCGTGTTTCGCGAACGAGGGAGCGAATCGCTTCGCCGGTGCGAAGGCGGCGCGGTCTGTCAATCATCGTTACATTCTCCTTTTAAAACTTCAATAATACCTTCTAAACTGTGCTCGGTTGCTTCCAGATCCGGAAGAATGCCGTAGGACAGCATTTTTTTCTTTGTAATAGGCCCAATGGCTACGGTGCGAACATGTTCCAAACAGGAAAGATCATTGTTCAGGGCTTTGGCAAAGCCTTCTACCGTTGAACCGCTGGTGAATGGAATATAGTCAACTTGTCCGCTGTTTAAAAGGGTGCGGAGTTGGTCTTCGTTTTCCGTGCGAATACGGGTGTCGTAGATCTTAATATCCTCTACGGGGCATTTTGTCGCTAGAGTTTCTCTCAGGGTGTTATCTGCAATGGCCGAGCGAGGCAGCATGATACGGTCGCTGCTGTCGATTTTTGATAAGAGTGCTTCACCCAGGGCATTGCTGATCTGCTTTTCCGGAATCAGGTCGGCATGGAATCCGTATTGAGATAACACCTCTGCCGTTGCTTTTCCGATAACGGCAAAGCGGATATGACCGAGTTCTCTTGCATCGTGATTTTCTGCTCGGTAGAGTTCAAAAAAGGATTTCACTCCATTGGGTGAGGTAAACACGATCCAGGTGTAATTGCCAAGCTCATTAAGAGCTTTATGCAGTTCCGGTGAGGTTTCTCTTTTTTCGATTTCGATTACGGGGCATACCACCGGTTCAAAATTCGCCTGTAATAATTTTTTTGCAAAAATGTCGCTTTGGCGGGCATCTCGAAGGATCAGCACACTTTGGCGTCGTTTCTTTTCAAAAAAATTGAGGTATTCTCTGCATTTCACAACATCTCCAATGAGGGATATTGCCGGAGGAGTCAGGTTCTGTTTTTTGCATTCGGCTTCTATTGTTCCAATGGTGGCAACTGCGGTTTTTTGTTCTCTTGTTGTTGCGTGACTGATCACTGCCATGGGGGTATTCGGATCCTTTCCTGCATTG
Source organism: uncultured Bacillota bacterium (assembly GCA_934702375.1). Lineage (GTDB taxonomy): Bacteria > Bacillota > Dehalobacteriia > UBA7702 > UBA7702 > UBA7702. Next base: position 8,737 of record CAKUYE010000013.1, read on the forward strand.
ATCAGGCCGTTTGTGATATAGGAAAGGTTGTTGAATCCCATAAGGAAAATCAAAGTCCCTTCCAGCTCTGCGATATTGGAAAAATTCAGTCCCCGCTCCTCGTCTTTGAAATTTCCGGTAAAAACATGAAAGGAGGATGCCCAATCTCTGTGAGTTACCGGGATCCCGGCATAACATGGTCCGGCAATGGAGGAGGTGATTCCGGGAACAATTTCTACCGGGATACCTCTTTCGACCAGATAGATGCCTTCTTCTCCGCCGCGGCCAAAGACATAAGGATCGCCGCCCTTTAAGCGGACAACAGTTTTTCCTAAGAGGGCTTTTTGATAAAGGGTTTCGTTGATTTGATCCTGAGGCATCGCATGATTTGCTGCTTGTTTGCCTACGTAGATTTTTTCACAATGGGCCGGTGTGCGGTAAATAAGATTTTCGTTGATCAGTCGGTCATAAACGAGAACATCGGCTGTTTCTATAAGTTGCAGGCCTTTTAAGGTGATGAGACCGTAGTCGCCGGGACCGGCGCCGATGAGATAAACTTTACCGTTCATTTTTGATTTTCTCCTTGATCTTTAAGGCAATTTCCTTGCCTTTTTCTGTTTCCTGTCCTTTAACTCCCTGTGCCGTTTCTCTGTACATGGCTTTTTCCGTGTGGAAAAAACCGGTAATGGTAAAGGTATCGCCCTGGATATCGCAGTAAACGCCCATTGGAGCATGGCAGCCGCCTTCGGTGTAGCGAAGAAATGCTCTTTCTCCCTGGGCTTGTCGGTGGCTTTTTTCATGATGTATTTTTTGAAGCAGCGCCTTTGTTTGCGCATCGTCTATGCGTGTTTCTAATCCAAGGATTCCCTGTGCCGGCGCCGGCAGCATATTTTCAAGATCAAAGCAGAATCCTTCCACATCCAGACCTAAACGGTGGATTCCTGCGGCAGCCAGAATGATCCCATCGTATCCGGCTTGCTTTGCTTTGGCAATCCGCGTTTCAACATTGCCGCGGATCCCTTTGATGTCAATATCTTCCCGGAGGTTTTTCAGCTGCGCGCTTCTTCGCAGACTGCCGGTGGCGACGACTGCACCCGGAGGAAGGTCCTTTAAAGATTTTGCTCCATGGAAGGATACAAACAGATCCCGGGGATCTTCTCTTTCCGGGGTGATCGCCATTTCTAATCCCGATGGCTGTTCCGCCGGCATATCTTTAAGGCTGTGTACTGCAAGATCGATTTTATGATGAAGCAAAGCTTCTTCGATTTCGCGGACAAATAGACCTTTATCTCCGATTTCATTTAAAGGTTTATCTAAAATAAGGTCACCTTTTGTTTTTATAATAATAATTTCCGTTTCCAGACCCGGATGGGCTTCTTTTAAAGATTTTTCAATCAATCCGGTCTGAGTCAGTGCTAATTTGCTCCCTCTGGAGCCAATCCGTAAGCGCATGGATATCTCCTTTCCCTCGAATCTCCTGTATTGGCAGATTTGCGAGGCGATGAAGCATCGCTTCTTTATTCTCCGGGTAATTTTTTATGATATGATCACGTATTTCTCCAAGAAATGTGATGGTTTCTTCGTCGTAAGCTTCAAGTATTTGGGCAATCTCATTTTTCAGCTTTGCCGTTAAAAACGGTGTTTTGCCGTTGCTGGTAATGGCAGCGGTAAATCCGCCGTGATGCAGTATTGCCGGAAAGATGACATCGCCATGGTCTGCCGCAGTGGCGTTGTTGCATAGAATATGCTTTTCTGCGCACTTTTTTGCCACGGCTTCGTTTGTAAGTCGGTCATTGGTTGCAACAAGTACAAGATCGTAGCCGACAAGATTTTGATTATGGTAGGTGTCTTTGAGCCATACTTTGGCAATATTTTCCCAGCCGTTTTCCCGTTCCGGCGTTAAAAGTGTGATCTCTGCCCCGGTTTCGGCCAGGATTTTTCCTCGGCGTAGCGCGATTTTGCCGCCGCCGATGATGAGTACCTTTTTTCCGGTCATATCAATAAACAGTGGAAGCATCATTTGTTTTCCTTCTTTTCGTTTAGCTGAAAGAGTTCTCCCAATATTTCGGCATAATGAGCACGTTTCTCATCGTTTTTGATACTTTTTAATGCAATAATGGGATTGCGTACTGCTTTTTTCAGTGCCGATTCCATGGTTCGGTGAATAATCTTCTGCTCTCTGCTATTGACATTGAGCTTTTTGAACATATAACCAAGATGCTCTTCCAGGATATCTTCAACGGACTGATTGAGGGATTCGATGATGGGATCTTCTGCGGTTCGCTGAAGCCAAGTCAAAAATTCCTCAACAGATCCGTCGATGATCTCTTCTGCTTTTGTTGCCAATGCTTTTCGGGATGCTTCGTTTTTGGCGGATTCTTCTTTCAGTACGTCGATATTGTAAACATGATATTGGGCAAGATTATTGATTGCGTTATCGATGTTGCGAGGAATGGCCATGTCCAACATATAAAGGGGCTTTTTACGAGACGGCATTTTTTCTGCTTTCAGGATCAGGTGAGGACATCCCGTCGCTGTGATGACTGCATCGACTTCCGCAAGCATATCGTAATAGTTTCCGTAAGGAACAAATTCAGTGCGTGAATCTTCCTTCAATGCTTCGGCGGTTGCGTCTTTGCTGCGATTGCAAAGAAGTATTTTATGAAAGGGCATTCCTTTACTGTATTGATAAAACAGTTTGCCGATCTTCCCGAAACCAATAATCAAAAGCGTTTTATCGGTAAAAGTCCCCATTTGTTCTTCTAAAAATTTCAAGCCGATATAGCCGGTGGAAAGGGGAAGTTCTGATATTTTCAGGCGACTTTTGATTTCTTTTGCCGCTTTTATGGCTTCTTGAAAAAGGCGGTTGAATATTTTGGCAGTATTTTGGAATTGATGGGCAAACTCATACGCTTCTTTGATTTGGCGTAGAATTTCATCCTCGCCGACTACGGCAGACTCCAGACCTGCCGCGACTCGAAAAAGATGTTCGATTGCATCGTTATCTCGGTATTGATAGATATAGGAAGCTGCCGTGGGGGATTGAATAAATTCCAGGTATGCATCCATAACCTGATTTCGTACCGCATCATTTTTCCACCGATCCAGAAAATATACTTCGCTGCGGTTGCAGGTGGAAAGGATCACAACTTCTTCTACTCCGAGGTCAAAAAGGCGCGTTGAAAATTCTATTTTTTGCGTTTCGCTAAAAGCGGCTTTTTCTCGTATTTCCGCATTGCATTGGTGGTCAATGCCAATGACGGATATATTCAGATTCACGTTATGTTTCCCCTCCTTCGATAGCTTATTGCTGCATCAAGCAGATTTTTTGCAATATCCGGCGCGGAATAAAAATGAAAATGAGGGTAGCCGCCGATGGTATTGCCTTTTGCGTATCCTTCCTCCCAAAAAATGGTTTTATTGCGCCGTTGTTTTGTAACGCGGTATACGGTAGGATAGCTGCAGCTGTCAATGCGCTTGGTATAGTGAAATTCGTGACCGTTGATGGTAAGCTCCTGTTTCCCGCTTAAAATGGTTTCCCCGGGTATCGTTGCTGTCATGTAGCCAAAATGCTGCAACCGGTCGGTCATGGCGAAGTCGAATGGAAAATATCCGGTAAGAGGTGCCGTTTTTCCCTGATAGGTCATGGTTTTCCCCAGATATATCAAGCCTCCGCATTCGGCATAACAGGGCATACCCTGATCTAAGGTCTGAAAAAGCTGTTCCCGAAACCTGTCATTGGATGCAAGTTCTTCCAAATAAAGCTCCGGATAGCCGCCGCCAAGGTAGATTCCATCTACTTGAGGCAGCTTTTTATCTTTTAACGGGCTAAAGTAAATCAATTCTGCGCCAAGCTCCGTTAAAAGGTCTAAATTATCTTGATAGTAAAAATTAAAGGCTTTATCATAGGCCACGCCAAGGGTCACTTTTTCCGTGAGTTTTTGAGGCAGCGGCGGTTTTGAAGCAGCTCCGGATTCATGTTGTGTTGCTTGGATCAGTGCGTTAAGATCACAATGTTCCATGATGCTCTTTGCTATTTCATCCAGTTTATGTTTAAGATCCGATATCTCGTCGCTGCAATAGAGACCTAAATGACGGTTATTCAGGGTAAAAACTTCATTTTGGGGGAGATATCCAAAAACCGGCAAGTTACAATTTTCTTCGATAATTTCTTTAAGGTAAAGAAAGCTGCTCTCGTTTTTTATTTGATTTAAAAGAACTCCGCAGATTTTTGTTTTCGGGGAAAAATCCCGAAAACCCTTGATCATAGCTGCTACGGAAAGTGACATCCCGTTTCCGTTGATGATCAGGATCACCGGCAGGTCAAGGATTTGCGCAATATGAGCGGAGCTTCCTTCCATGGAGTTACCGCTGCGTCCGTCGTAAAGACCCATGACGCCTTCTATGACGGCGATATCGCTGTTTTGCGTGTTTTTTTGAAATAAATAGCGGATCGTATCTTCAGTGAGCATAAAGCTGTCCAAATTACGGGAGTAGTTTCCTGTGGCTGCATGGTGGTACATCGGATCAATGTAATCGGGGCCGACTTTAAAAGGTTGTACCCGGTGGCCCTGTTTTGTCAGCGCCGCCATGATTGCCATGGACATGGTGGTTTTGCCGCTGTTGCTTTGCACTGCACTAAGCATGAATGCCGATCGTTTCATTTAGGACCTCCTGATTTCCCGGATCACCGCTTCTATGGTGTGAAATACGTTCTCTTCCTTCCTCGGACGGTCAATGACCAGCAGTGGAATATTGAGAGCTTTGGCCGCAGCGTATTTTTCATTAAGACCACCGGTTTTGCCGCTGTCTTTTGTTACGATGCAGCCTGCATGAATTTCTTGAGCCAATGCAATATTCAGGGCTGTGGAAGCCACGCCTTTCATTGCGAAGATCCTGCTGCTGTCAACGCCGTTGCGTTCCAGAGAAGCAAGAACATTATGATCTGCCAAAACCCGCATGTAGCAGCGGTCCTTCAATTGTGGATCGTCAAGGAAGGGCTGGAGCTGATGACTGCCGATGGTAAGAAAAATATTTCCGGAAAGCTTTGCCGCATAGGCTGCTGCCGCAGATACCGTTGGGAAGCGAAATACACCTTTGGTGCCGGTAAAAGATTCCCGTTCAAACCGAATAAAGGGAATTTGTTGTTGGTTTGCGGCAGATTTTGCATTTCGAGTTACTTCTGCGGCAAAAGGGTGGCTGCAATCGACCACATGGCTAATGTTGTGTTTCCTTATCAGCGTTTCAAAGCCGGAGGTATCAAGAGGACCGTAAACGGTAAAAATACGTTCTCCCGAAATGGTGGCTTTTGCGCCAAGTTCAGAGCAAACGGACACCAGTGCGGTGCAGTCATCGGGCAGTTGTTTCAGAAAGTTGTTGCTGTCTGCGGTGCCGCCGATGACGAGCAGGTTTTTCATGATTTTTTCCTTTTCTTTTGGAGATACCCTCGAGGTGTAACCATAATGTCATTGTAGACGTAGGTATCCTTATTCCCGATGAATACCGTGGTAAACATATCAACATCCTCGATTTTCATTTCTTTCAGGGTGGTGAGAATGACTTCCTCACCTTCTCTGCCAATGTTTTTTACGATTCCCACCGGTGTGGTTTCCGGTTTGCTGCGGAGCATTAATTCCCGGGCTTCCTCCAGGAGTGTGGGGCGGCCTTTGCTTCTGGGGTTATAAAGAACGATTACAAAATCTGCTTCCGCTGCGAGGCGAACCCTTTTTTTGATCAGTTCCCAAGGAGTAAGTCGGTCACTAAGGCTGATAATTGCAAAGTCGTGCATCAAGGGGGCTCCGAGGAGTGCTGCGCCGGTGGAAGCTGCGGTGATGCCGGGAATGGATATGATCTCAATATCTCTGCCCTTGACCAGCTCTAAAAGGAGTCCCGCCATGCCGTATACTCCGGGGTCGCCGCTGCAGATCATGGCAACGGTTTTGCCTTCTTCTGCCTTTTTTAATGCCATTTCGCAGCGTTTTACCTCGGCGGTCATCCCCGTTTGGAGAAATTCCTTTTCCGGGAAATAGGGGCGAACTAAATCAATATAGGTGGTATAGCCTGCAATGATATCCGCTTTGTCTAAAGTGCGAAAGGCTTTGATTGTCATTTGATCCTGGCTGCCGGGGCCGATGCCTACAACATAAAATTTTTGCATACGATACTCCTCTATAAATCTAAACGAATTTCAGTTGGGCATTCTGCCAAGCTGAAGGTGATTCCATGGTATTTTGTTTTGGGAATCAAGGTACTGCCACCGTTGGAAAAACAAAGGGCGGCGGCTTCTGCCACCGATGTCGTACCGGTAACGGCTTCTACATAAGCGGATCCTTGATCCGCCGGCGTATAGTTTTTCAATGTTTCAGCAGTTTCTGTTTGGAATGGGATATTTAAATATTCTGCCAGACGAAGAAGTCCGGGTTCATTTGCTTTCAAGTCAATAGAAACCATTTGCCTGAGGGCAGATCCTACATATTTTGTTTCTTTGAGAAAATCATGGAAGGCTGTTTTCAATTCCTCAAAGGGTTTTCCTTTGCGGCAGCCGACTCCCAGAATTAAATTTTGGGGACAAAGAATCAGGGCATTTCCCTTGTGTGTAAGGATCTGATTGGAAATGATAACATCTGCATTTTGAGGTTTCCCCGTTAAGGTGATGCCTTGGGGAATCCTTTGAGTGTCGGCATAGGGACAATACAGCTTAATATCGTCGCCGTTTACTAAGCGGCTGCTGATGGCTGCCAATTTGGAGAGATCCTCAATGACGCAATCGTTTTTCCGGGCAATCAGATCAAAGGCCGGCTTACGGTTGATGTCTGTTGCCGTGGTGATTACCGCTGTTGCTCGGATTCCTTCTGCAATTTCCTCTGCCAGTGCATTTGCTCCGCCCAAATGTCCGCTAAGCAAACTAATGGAAAATCGGCCTCTTTCATCGCAAACCACAACCGCGGGGTCGCGATCTTTTTTTGTAATCAATGGTGCGATGGTTCGTACGGCGATTCCTGTGGCCATGATGAAAACAAAGGCTTCGTACTGAAGAAAAATTTCTTCCATCAGCACTTTTATGGGTTTCGTCAGATGAATTTCATTTTCTGTCTGGGGATATTTGCTGTAAATATCCCCTCCGGTGATGATGTGGATTTTTTTTGCGATAATACTTCCGTTTTTGGTCAGAGATACGATTGCTGTTTTCATTTTCGTTCTCCACTGACGATGGTGATGGGATTCATACCCATCATGAGATGTTTTGTTCCTGCGGTTTTGCTGCGGGATATGGCGGCCTGAATGATTTCGATATCTTCAAATCCGCATTCCTTTAATCCTGTCAGGGCTTCACTGACGGATTCCACGGTGATTGCGGAGATTACCACACGGAGAGGTCCGCTTTTATAGTGGTGCAGCAGTGCGTTCATATTACCGCCGCTGCCGCCGATGAAAAGGCGATCCGGTTGAAAATCCTTGGGAATGTCTGTCGGGGCAGTGCCTTCGACTAAGGTAATATTATCCAGCCCAAAGCGGTCAATGTTTTTTTTGCATAGTGCTGCGGCGGCGGGAGAGCGTTCGATGGTGCATACTTTGCCTTCCTGTGCCAGTAATGCCATTTCAATGGTACAAGAGCCGCTTCCGGCACCGATTTCCAAAATATTGGAATCGGGACGCAGGCGGAGTTTGCTCATAATCAGCCCTCGAATTTCGCTTTTGGTCATAGGAACTTCATCGCGAAGAAAGTAGCTGTCCGGCAATCCCGGAGTGAGATAAGGCCAGGGACCATTCTTTGCATTGGGATTTTCTGCGATGACGATGCTGAGATCTCCGAAGTCTTTTGTCGAGATCTCTGCCGGTGTTCCCGAGAATATTCGTTCCGAAGGATAGGAGAGGTTTTCCCCTACGGTAAGGGTAACCTCTGAAAAAAGTGGGTGCGTAAGGGCTTTGCCAATGGTTGTCGGGGTGTTTTCTCCGCCGGTAAAAATCGCGGTGACCTTATTTTGGGCCACGGTGTTTCGCAGATTCAATGAGTGATTGCCATGAAGTGTTACGATTTTTATTTCATTCCATTTCAAATCCCGTTTTGCCATCAGGTATTGAAGGGAGCTGATTCCCGGGAGAACCTGAAAGTGGATTTGAGGTAGTTTTTTTTGCAGGTAGGAGCTGATGCTGAAAAGCCCCGTATCGCCGGAGGCCAGCACCACAATGGACTTTTCTTGCCAATGTTCTGCAATGTAGTTTACCGCAGCGTTAAGGTTTCGGTCCAATGGAATTTTTTCTACATTATATATATAGGAGAATTCCTCCAGATTGCGTTTCCCGCCGATGAGTACGTCGGCCGCTTCAATATGTTTTTTTGCAATAGGACAAAGGAAATCCGGATTTCCCGGGCCGATTCCTGCAATACAGGGGCTATTGCTCATCCGTTGCCAACTCCTTTAATATGGATTCTGCATCGTTATCACAGTATAGCAGTTTATTTTCATCGCCAAAGACCATGGAGCCAAAGGTAATCTCGTTGTAGGTGTAGCTTTTGCAGCGTGCCGTTGCATTTTCTGCAATACGCTGATAGATTTCCTCCAAATGCTCTCTGGCAATGATCTCTGCTGCTGCGGATGTTGTTTTGCATTGATACAATTCTTCTAAAACGGTTTTTGATGCACCGGCCAGACCGGCGTATGCGGTAATGATCTCCATGCGGCAATCGGCTTTGCGACTGTGAGTCTGAAAGATACCGCCGGCAACTTTTACCAGCTTTCCAAGGTGTCCTACCAGGAGAATCTTTTGGAATCCCAGTTCCATGCCGCAATCCAGCATAAAACCGATATAATTGCTGATTTTAATGACTCTTTTTTCGTCGATTTTTTTGCTTTTTAAAAAGCTGATGCCGTAATTGCCGAAGGCAAAAATCGCAGTGTCAAAGCCTCGTTCCCGGAGTATATTGAGCTCCAGGCGCAAGCTTTCTTTTAAGGCGTCCTCGGACATCGGATGAACAATGCCGGTGCTGCCTAAAATGGATAAGCCGCCGATGATCCCCAATTTGGGATTGAAGGTGCGGCGAGCGACTTCTTCGCCGCCGGGAATGTAAATCAGTACGTCGGCTCCTTTTCCTTTTGGGAGGACGGTGGTGAGGTTCACTTTTATCATTTCTCGAGGCACGGGATTAATGGCGGCGTCACCAATTGGCACTTTTAATCCCTTCAAGGTAACCCTTCCGACACCCTCACCACCGTCAATGTGGATCTCGTCACCGTCGTTCAGGGTCACTTTGGCATATATGGAGAGGCCGGTGGTGATATCTGGATCGTCACCGCCGTCCTTCTGAATTGCTGCGGTTGCATAATTCCCTGTGGCTTCACACAGTTCCAAGGGGAGTTGTGCATTTTTTCCATCAGGTAAGATAACATCTATTTTATCTCCGGGAGCTTTGCCTAACAGCATCAAGGCTGCGGCTTTTGCAGCTCCTGCGGCACAGGTTCCTGTAGTAAAGCCTGTGCGGAGTTTTTTTCTTTGCAAAGGATGAACTGTCATAGTGTTTTCAAGGCCTCAAGCATTAGTGCATTTACGATGGCGGCAGCCACATTGCTGCCGCCTTTACGGCCTTTGGCGATGATGTAGGGTACATCTAATGACATGAACAGTTCTTTTGATTCGACAACATTTACGAATCCTACCGGTACACCGATGACCAGTTCCGGCTGGAGTTGCCCTTTTTTGATCAGGTCATGTAATTCGATTAATGCGGTGGGAGCATTGCCGATGGCAAATATCTTTTTCCCCGGAATCGTTGCTGCATAGGTCATGGCTTGTACCGCTCTGGTTGTTCCTGCGGCTTTTGCCATGTCTGCAATATGGGGGTCTGCGATATAGCAGGCTTTCTCTGAATGAAGTTTTTGTAAATTTACTTTATTGATCCCGGAAAAAGCCATATTTGTATCGGTAATTACGGTACAACCGCTTTTTAAGGCGGTGATGCCCTGGTCTATGGCATTGTTGGCAAAGATAAGGTTTTCGGCATAGTCAAAATCGGCACTGGTATGAATAACGCGTTTTACGATATTGATCTGTTTTGCGGTAAAATGATGTTCTCCCAGTTCTTTGCCGATGATCTCAAAGCTTCGTTTTTCTATTTCCTGAGGTTTTACGATTTCAATGTGAGTCATAGCTCCTCCTCTTTTACTGCCGGTTTCCTCTTTTTTCTAATAATTCCAGAATGTAATCCATATCAAGATACTGCTTCATGTATTCTCCCAGTTTGTTGTATTGGGCCTGTTTCTGCTTTGCCGTATCAATCGGATCCTTTTCCGGAAGTCCTTTTTCTTTTCGGATCTGGTTTAACCATAAGCAACGAAAGTTGTCATTGTGAAAAATATTATGAATATAGCTGCCGCCGCGGTGAAGCTCTTTGTCTGCGTAGCCGTCGGCAACTCCCTGAATTTCCCACATGGGAAGAAATTTTTGATCCGTTGCTTCGGTGCGTCCCAGATGGATCTCATAACCGGCAACATTCATTTCCTCGGTAAGGGGGTGTATCCCTTTGGCATTGATTGCGCAAACACGCTTTTCCGGACAGAACCGGGTGGTTACCGGCAGCAATCCCAAACCATCTTTTTTATAACCTTTATAACCGGGGCGGAAGTCGATACCTTCTTCGTCAATGAGTGTTTCTCCCATGATTTGATATCCTCCGCAAATGCCGTAAATCGAACCTTGAAAGGCTTTGAGCTTTTTGTCCAGTCCCTGTTCCTCTAAATATTCCAGATCGGCAATGGTGCTTTTTGTTCCGGGGAGGATGATGCCGTCATATCTGCTTAAATCTTCGTTGGGATCGATGAAGTTTACGGAAACGTCCTGTTCATATTGAAATGCTTCCATATCGGTATGATTGGAGATAAAGGGCAATCGCACGATGCCGATATGCAGAGCTTCCTGACTTTGGTTATTTTTGAGGAAATTGATGCTGAGGGAGTCTTCGCCTTCGATATGGATATCGTCGAAGTAGGGGAGAACCCCAACGACTTTTACGCCGGTATAATTTTCGGTCCAGCGGACGGCATCGTCAAAGAGGGAGATATCTCCCCGGAATTGGTTGAAGATAATGCCTTTAATGCGCTTGCGGTTTTCTCCTACCAACTCCAATGTCCCTACGACAGATGCAAGAGCGCCGCCTTTGTTGATGTCTACCACCAGGATTACCGGTACATTGGCTTCCTCGGCTACGCACATATTGACGATTTCCTTGTCGTTGAGATTAACTTCTGCCGGGCTGCCTGCACCTTCGATAACGACCGCATCATAATGGTCTTCAATGATCTTCAGTGCTTTTCGGAGTGACTCCAGACCTTTGGAGCGGGTGAATGTTTCCTGATATTCTCTGCCGGACATCGATTTATAGACTTCTCCAAATAAAACCACTTCGGAACAGCAGTTTTCTTTGGGCTTCAGAAGAATTGGATTCATATATGTCTCCGGTTGGATACCGGCGGCTTCTGCCTGCACGCCTTGGGCCCGACCGATTTCTTTTCCGTCATAGGTCACGTAGGAATTGTTCGACATATTTTGACTTTTAAAGGGCGATACTTTATATCCCATATCACTGAGGATTTTGCAAAGCCCTGTGGCAACATAACTTTTTCCTGCATCGCTGGTGCAGCCCTGGATCATGATTCCCTTCATCTTGCAGCTCCTTTCTTCGTAAAAACGAAAAACCACTCCCCGGGGAGTGGTTTGAGTATAGCAAGTAACGTATCAAAGTCCATTGGCAAGGGCGGTTTATGCTTGGCGAAAGAAAACGCTTGAACAGTGTTGCTTTGATCGTTTTGGAAAATTATATATCAAAAAAACTCTGCCCAGGAGAAAAGCATGCTGATAGAAACTGCCCCTGCGACAAAGTGTTTTGATAGAAAACTATATATATCAAAAACTCTACCCAGGAGAAAAGCAAATATCTGCTTTCAAAACAACGGCAAGTTTACCGACTTAACATCACCCTCCGGGACGCCTTCCCATTTCCTTAGAAACAGTGGCATTTGTCCTTTCGTCCGTATCACGGTTGCTGGGACAGTACAGGAATACCTGTTTTCCTTTTACGTTCATTGGCAGAGATTGTCAACCTTTGAAGTGCCGTTGTGAAATATTGATTTTTGACAGTATAACCCATTTTGCCGGAAAATGCAACCCCCTTTTGAAAGACTTTTTCTTTTTTGCTGTATAAAGAGATGAAATATATAAAAGTTGCACTTTTCGCTAAAAATTGGAATTGACAAAATTAAAATTGTGATGCTAACATGGATAAAAAGTTTACAACCAGCTTTTCTGCCCTATTTGGGGCAGTTGGGGAAGCATGTGAAAATCATGCACGGTCACGCCACTGTAAAAAGGGTACCCTTTGAGTCAGAAACCACCTGGTTGTAGTTGCACATATGTTGTTACGATTGATGGCAACGTGCAGAGAAAAGGATCCGTCTTAGCCTCGCCGTTTTCGTAACGCAAGGCTTTTTTTTGTTATTTATGCTGGAGGTTTTATGTTATGACGGTCAAAGAACAAAAGATCGTTGCTGCATCGGCAGCTTTTGCCATTGTTTTCAGTATTGTCCCCGGTGTTCAGGCTATGCACATCATGGAAGGGTACTTATCGGCTCCTTACTGTGTTGCCTGGGGTATTTTGTGTATTCCCTTTTTGATCGCAGGTTTTCTTTCGATCAAAAAGCGTTTGGAAGAAAACCGTCGAACCTTGATTTTGTTGGCGATGTCCGGCGCGTTTATTTTTGTGATCTCTTCTTTGAAGATCCCTTCGGTTACCGGCAGCTGTTCTCATATGACCGGTACCGGATTGGGAGCAATTCTTTTTGGGCCCAGTGCCGTTAGCATTCTTGGCATCATTGTTTTACTTTTTCAGGCAATTTTGTTGGCTCATGGCGGCTTGACAACCCTTGGGGCCAATACCTTTTCTATGGCGATTGCCGGCCCGTTAGTTTCTTTCGGAATTTACAAACTTTGCGGAAAAATGAAGGTAAATCGCAAAGTCTCTGTTTTCTTAGCTGCTTGTCTTGGTGATATTTTCACGTATTGTGTTACCGCTTTTCAGTTGGCATTGTCCTATCCTTCGGAAGTTGGAGGTGTAGGAGCATCGCTTTTAAAATTCCTCGGTGTTTTTGCGCCTACGCAATTGCCTCTTGCCATTGTGGAAGGGATTCTCACGGTTATTATCGTAATCGGTCTAGAATCCTTTGCGCAGCCGGAGTTAAAGGCCATTGGTTATTTTAAGGGGGAAAAGGCATGAAAAAACAGACGAAAAATAAAACGACTGTGTTGATTCTTTCGGTAGTTGCCATTTTTATCGTCATGATCCCTTTTTTGACATTGAAAGATGCGGAATTTGGCGGCAGTGACGATGCTGGCAGTGTTATGGTCGAAAATATTAATGGCGAGTATGAGCCGTGGTTTACCCCGGTATTGGAATCGGCTCTCGGTCATGAGATCCCCGGGGAAATCGAGTCTTTATTCTTTTGCTTGCAAACCGGTATAGGTGTTGGGATCCTGGCATTCTTTATGGGGCGTTTTTATGAACGCAAAGTCAGTCAAAAGAAAGAGTGAGCGGGTCTCTCGGACAAAACAGCGAGGATAATTAAGATGATCATTGTTGATAAGTTGTGTTATTCCTCAAAATTAAGATTTATGAATTCCGGTGAGAAATTTGCGCTAGCTGTGATCTCTTTGATTATCTGCGTTGTGAGTCGATCCGTTGTGTGCGCCCTGTTGCTCCTTGGAGCAATGGGGCTGCTCACCGTTAAAGCCGCAGGGACGCCGCTGCATTGTTATCGTAAGCTTATGGCGGTTCCGCTTGCATTTCTGTTATTGAGTACCGTGGCAATCGTTGTAAATTTTTCTCCCGAACCTTTGGATGCCTTTGCATTGCCTTTGGGCTCGATTTATCTTACCGGTAGTTGGCAGGGGTTGATTTTCGCTTTGCGATTAATCCTAACGGCTTTGGCAGCGGTAAGCTGTCTGTATTTTCTCTCCCTTACTACGCCGTTTTATGATATCCTTGAGGTTTTGCGTCAGCTGCACTGTCCGTGGTTGATTCTGGAGTTGATGTTGTTGATTTACCGTTTTCTCTTTCTTTTACTGGAAACTGCATCGGCGATCATGACTTCTCAAAATTCCCGTTTGGGAAACAAGGATATGAAAACGGCTTACCGTTCTTTTTCTGCAATGGTTTCCGTTCTCTTTGTGCGGGCGATGAAAAAAGCAAATTTTCTTTACGATGCCATGGAATCCCGTTGCTATGATGGTAAGATTCGGGTTTTGGCTGAATACAATCCACCCCGAAAAAAAGAGATCGGAATGATTATTTGCTTTGAATTATTGCTTGTATGTTGTGTGATTGGAGAGCGATTGTTATGAGTATCATCCGAACGGAGAATTTGCATTTTACTTATGAAGATGGAACTGAAGCCCTTCGCGGAATTGATATTGCCATTGAAAAAGGAGAAAAAGTTGCTTTGCTCGGAGCAAACGGTTCCGGAAAATCAACTTTTATTTTCAGCTTAAATGGAATCCATCGACCTTCTGCCGGTAAACTTTACCTCCATGAAAAACCCTACGATTATTCCAAATTCGGTTTGCGGCACTTACGTTCTGCCGTAGGCGTGATTTTTCAAGATCCCGATCATCAGCTTTTTTCTGCCGGAGTTTATCAGGAGATTTCCTTTGGCGCTTTAAATTTGGGTTTACCCGAGGAGGAGGTTCGCCATCGGGTCGATAAAGCCATTGCCACACTGGAAATCGAACCCTTTCGGCATAAACCTACCCATTTTTTGAGCGGTGGTCAAAAAAAGCAGGTTTCCGTTGCGGATATTCTGGTAATGGATCCGGAAGTGATTGTTCTTGACGAACCGGAAGCTGCTCTTGACCCTAAGCATGCCGGGATATTAAACCGGATGATTGATGATCTTTCATCCAAAGGCATCACCATTATTGAATCGACCCATGATGTTGATCATGCCTTTGCCTGGGCGGATCGAGTGATCCTTTTTCACCAAGGAAAGGTCCTGCGCCAAGGGAGTCCGGAAGAAGTATTTTCTTCGGAAGCAGATCTGAAAAAAACGAACCTTACGAAGCCGGCGGTACTGCACCTTTTTGAAATATTAACAGCGAAGGGCATTCTTTCTGCGGGCTTACCGATTCCCAGAGATTTGACACAGCTGGAATCATATATTACTATGAAGGAGGATTTCCCCCGATGAATAAAAAAGCATTATTAGTGGTCAGTTTTGGCACCAGCTATGAAGCTACGCGAAAAAAAACGATTGATGGTATTGAACAGGATCTTTCTTCTGCTTTCCCGGATCGCATCTTTTATCGTGCCTGGACAAGCAAAATGATTATCCGTAAGATAAAAAACAGAGATGGTATTCATGTGGATACCGTAACCGAAGCCATGGAGCGGATGATTGCGGACGGGATTGATGATGTCCTTGTGCAGCCTACGCATATTTTAAATGGTGTGGAAAATGATCTTATGCGTGAAGATATTGCCGCTTTCCGAGACCGTTTTAAGCAGATTCGGATTGGGGATCCCCTGCTGATGTACACGGATGATTTTATTGCCGTTGCCCGAGGTGTCGCAGATGCCCTGCCTTCCCTTAAAGAAGATGAGGCCATTGTGTTTATGGGACACGGTACGGACCATAGTGCAAACATGACGTATCCTGCATTGGATTATGTCTTTCGGGATTTAGGACTTTCGCGTTGCTTTGTTGCAACCGTTGAAGGATATCCGGCATTGGATAGCGTTATGCGGGATCTGAAGGCTTGCGGCTGTATTCGAAAGGTATATCTAGTTCCGTTTATGATCGTTGCCGGGGATCATGCTCTTAACGATATGGCAGGTGAAGAAGATGACTCTTGGAAAAATCAATTGGAAACTGCCGGTTATTGCGTAGAATGTATCTTGCGTGGGTTGGGAGAATATGAAGTCGTTCGGAAACTTTTAAAATATCACGCATTAAAAGCCTCCGGAGATTTTTTTGAGATTTAACGGTTTAGTCCCAGGACTGAAAGATTTAAAAGTGGTGTGTAATAGAAAGGGGCAGTGAAATGGTGCGGCAAAAATTGGTGCATGGTGGAGATTTCGTAGGATATGAGGAGGAATACGGCATATCCCCTCTGGATCTTTCTGCAAATGTCAGTCCTTTGGGTGTTCCTGCCAGCGTACAGCAGGCAATTTGCGCCGCAGCGGCCGAAGCTGATTGCTATCCGGATCCCCTGTGCCGGAAACTGAGAAAAGCGATCGAAGCCTCTCGGGGGATTCCGGCTGAAGCTTGTCTGTGCGGAAATGGCGCTGCTGATATCATTTTTCGATTGGCTTTGGCAAAAAAGCCCAAAAAGGCTCTGGTCACGGCACCAACTTTTGCAGAGTACCGCACGGCATTGGAAACGGTGAATTGTAAAGTATCTTCTGTGGTTTTGCAGGAAAAGAATCTTTTTGCCTTGACGGAGGATTTCCCGGAACGGATCGAAGAAGATATGGAAATGGTATTCCTTTGTGAGCCGAACAACCCCTCCGGTGTTTCAAGTCGTAGAGCTTTATTGGAACGAATTTTAGACCGGTGTGAGAAAATCGGTGCGATTCTTGTGATCGATGAGTGTTTTCATGATTTTTTGGAAGACCCCCGACGTGATACGATGGAACCTTTGGTGATGGAACATCCCAATCTTCTGATCTTAAAGGCCTTCACGAAGCTTTACGGTATGGCCGGTGTGCGGTTGGGCTATTGTTTTTGCTCCGATGCTGAGCTGCTGGAAGCGATGGCTTCCTGCGGACAACCCTGGTCGGTGTCTTCTCTTGCTCAAAGGGCCGGGATCGCGGCATTGGCCGATACGGCTTATGTGGAGCAGGTGCGTGCTCAGGTTGCCCGAGAACGCCCCTTCCTTGCCGAAGGTTTGAAACGCATCGGCCTGAAAGTGATCCCCGGAGAAGCAAATTACCTCCTTTTTCAAGCCCCGGCAACCCTTTATGAAAGCCTGCGCCGAGAAGGGATCATGGTTCGCAGCTGTGCAAACTATGAAGGTCTGGACGAAACCTGGTATCGAACTGCCGTAAAAAACAGGGAAGACAGCCAACGCCTTCTCGCGGCAATAGAACGTTGTCGTTGATGATACGAACGATTTTGAGCCCGAAGGGTATGCCTTCGGGTTTTTTCGTACAAAGTTTTGTGTTTCCGGGCAATATCTGTTATGATATATTATGTTTGGGAGGTTTTTTATGAAATTTGTTCATTTATCGGATCTTCATTTGGGAAAGCGTTTGAATGAGTTTTCTTTGTTGGAGGATCAGCGGGATATATTATTGAAAATCCTTGATATCATTGATGATGTGTTGCCGGATGGTGTATTTCTTGCCGGGGATATTTACGATAAATCGGTGCCTTCTACTGAGGCTGTGGCATTGTTTGATGACTTCCTTGTAGCTCTTAACCGCCGTCATTTACCGGTTTTCGTGATCAGTGGAAATCATGATTCTCCGGAGCGGCTTGCTTTTGGGAATCGATTGCTCTCTCTCAACGGTATTTATTTGGCGCCGGTATACGATGGAAATATTACAAAGGTTTCCATGGAAGATAGCTATGGTATGGTGGATATCTATCTTCTGCCTTTTTTAAAACCCGGCCATGTTCGACGGTATTTCCCTGATGTAGAGATTGCATCCTATACCGATGCCATTGCTGCTGTTCTGGGGGAAATCTCCTGTGTACCGGAACACCGTAATATTTTGATCACACATCAATTTGTGACCGGAGCCGAGCGGTCAGCCTCGGAAGAGATTTCTGTTGGAGGAACTGATCAGGTTGATGCTTCTGTGTTTGATGACTTCGATTACGTTGCCTTAGGTCATCTCCATGGCCCTCAAAATGTTTGCAGTCCGCGTTTGCGGTATTGCGGTACCCCATTGAAATATTCTTTTTCCGAAGCCGGTCACCAAAAATCCGTTTCGGTTGTTGAGTTGAAAGAAAAAGGTTCTTTGTGGGTTCAAACGGTGCCGCTGACTCCTCTCCATGAGATGGTTGAACTTAAAGGTACCTATGAGGAACTGACGGCACGTGATTTCTATTTAAATACCTCTTTGCCGGAGGATTATGTTCATATCACCCTGACGGATGAGGAGGATATTCCGGAAGCCCTTGCGAAGCTGCGGACGATCTACCACAATTTGATGAAATTGGATTATGACAATGCTCGTACCAGGCATAATGAACCGATTAACGGTGTAGCGGAGGCAGAAAAGCAATCTCCGCTGGAGTTGTTTTCTGATTTTTATCAGCAGCAAAACAATGCGCCTTTATCGGAGGTACAGCGAGATTATATGCAAAAATTAATTGCAGGAATATGGGGGGAAGAACGATGAGACCAATGCGATTGGTAATGTCTGCCTTTGGCCCCTATCCGGGGAAAACGGAGCTGGATCTTTCTGCCTTGGGTGAGAGAGGATTGTATCTGATTACCGGAGATACCGGTGCCGGGAAGACGACGATTTTTGATGCCATTACTTTTGCACTTTACGGAGAGGCCAGTGGGGAGCATCGGGAAGCTGCGATGCTGCGCTCCAAATATGCCGCGGCCGATACACCCACTTTTGTGGAGCTGACTTTTTCTTATGGCGGGGACATTTATTTTGTCCGTCGTAACCCGGAATACGAACGACCGAAGCTGCGGGGAGAGGGAAGCACAACGGAAAAAGCCGATGCGGAGCTGCATTATCCCGATGGTCGTGTAGTTGCTCGTTTGAAGGACGTTAACCGTGATATTATTGAGATTCTTGGAATTGATCGGGATCAATTTTCTCAAATTGCCATGTTGGCTCAAGGCGATTTTTTAAAGCTACTTTTTGCCTCTACCGAAGAACGAAAGCGGATTTTTCAAAAGGTGTTTCGTACCCAGCCCTACCAAAAGGTACAGCAACGGTTGAAATCCGCATCCGGGGAATTGCGTAAAAATTATGAAACATTGCTTTCCGGGATAAAACAATATATCGACGGTATTATTTGTTCGGAGACGGATCCTCTCTTTTCGGAGTTAGCGGCGCTGCAACAGGGGGATGCACCGGCCGAGGCTGCGGTATCATTGCTGGAAACGTTGATTTCCCGGGGGGAAAGTGACGAAAAACAGATCGTTGAAGATATTGCTGCCGTGGAGGAAGAGCTGAAATGTGTTTCCGAAATTCTGATCCGGGGGGAAGATCGAGAAAAAACCGTTAATTCGATCAAAAACTTTGAAAATAAATTGGAAGTAGCGATGTCGCGGCTGGAAGAGTTGAAGCACATTCGAAAAGAAGCAGAAACGAAGGCCGGAGAAATCCGGGATTTGAACGATCGGATTGCGGTCTTAAAGGAGAGTTTACCGGAATACGAAGTCTACGAGAAAAAATGTCGTGAAAAAAAACAACTCTCTACGGAAATGAAAAATGCTCAGGAAAAATTGCGCGAAGGAAATGCTCGCAAAGAGGCCAAGGAAAAACAGCTTCGTGATATGATCGCAGAACATGAGGGGCTAAAAACCGCATCGGAAGATATGATTGTTCTTCAGGGACAATTGGATGCTGCAAAGGACCGGCTTTTGGCGGTGAAAGGTTTTGCGGATCGTTATCGTGGTTTTTTGGAAAGTGAAGAAGAATTGAAGATGCTTCAGAGGGATTATCTGCAAAAGTCTGAAGTTGCGAAGATTTCCCGGCGGAAGTATGAAGAAATGTACGATGCTTATTTGAATGAGCAAGCAGGGATCCTTGCGGAATCCTTGATGGAAGGGATGCCTTGTCCCGTTTGCGGGTCGGCGTTGCATCCGCAGCCTGCAAAAAAATCGACGGCGGCGCCGACTAAAGTCCGGCTTGATAAAGAAAAAAAGACGATGGAAAAAGCGGAAAGCGATGCTTCTTCTGCCAGTGATGCTGCCGGAAGATGCCTGGGGGCTTTTCAGGGAAAAAGAGCTGCGGTGGAAAGCGATGCAAAGGAATTGCTTTCCGAAGATCATTTTGAAAATATAGAAGCCCGGCTTCGGCAAAAAAAGGAGGAATGCGAAGGGCAGATCCATAGGCTGGAAGAGGATGTTCACACGGCACAACAAAAAGCGGAGAAAAAGGCCGCCTTTGACAAGGCCATTCCTTTGCGGAAGCAAGAGTTGGAGCGGCTTGATATTGACATTCGCAATTTTGAAACTGCTTTATCCGGCTCCAAGGTAAAAATGGAGAGCCTGGAAGAAAGCATTGCTGCTCTCGGTGAAAAGCTTGTCTTTCAGACCGGGGCAGAAGCCGAAGCGGAAATGGATGCACTGAAACGCCGGGCGGACAAATTAGAACAGGCGAAAACGGAAGCGGAGAAAGCCTGTGTTGAACAGGAAAAAGATATTGCCATGCTCCGGGCGGCTATGGATGAGGCGGAAAAACGGTTAAACGAAAGTGAAGCTGTTGATATTGCGAAGGAAAAAGCGCGTGATGCCGATTTGAGCCTCCGAAAAAAAGAATTGACAGGGCGGAGACAGGAGATTCGATCCTCATTGGATTCCAATCGCCGTACACTGGCTGCTCTTTTGGAAAAATCTGCTTGCTTGGATGCCGTGGAATCAAACTGGAAGTGGGTTAAATCCTTATCGGATACGGCAAACGGAAACCTTAGCGGTAAAGAAAAAATCATGCTGGAAACTTACATCCAAATGACCTGCTTTGACCGTATTATTCATCGTGCCAATATTCGCTTTATGATGATGTCCGGCGGTCAATACGAATTGAAGCGACGCCGGGAAGCTTTGAATAATCGCAGTCAAAGCGGCTTGGAGCTGGATGTTGTGGATCATTATAACGGCAGTGAGCGCAGTGTGAAAACTCTTTCCGGCGGAGAAGCCTTTAAGGCCTCTTTGTCTCTGGCTTTGGGCCTTTCCGACGAGATTCAATCCTCTGCCGGCGGTATTCGTTTGGATACGATGTTTGTAGATGAGGGATTCGGCACTCTCGATGAAGAATCTCTGCAGCAGGCAATCCATGTTTTGTTATCACTTACCGAGGGCAACCGCCTTGTGGGGATCATCTCCCATGTGGCAGAATTGAAAGAAAAAATTGATAAACAGATTCTTGTGACGAAAACGAAAAGCGGCGGCAGTGAGGCGGAAATCCTCTGTGATTTATAAAACCCCTGAGAGTCGACAGTTAGATGAAAAATTAAGATATTTTTAATACATTCCCTGTTTCATTTGTGGTAAAATATGGAGAATGAAAGGAAAGTGATTCTCTGTGTCGGCTCTCATTGCCATTTTTTTTACCTATGGTTTTTTGGATTCCTCTGTAACGGGGATCTATTTTCTTCTTTGTATGTTGACTCCCTGCTTGATTTATGGTGTCTATTTTTGCGGTAAGGGGCGTAAGATCTCAATTCCTCATTTTTTGCTGATCCTAGCCTTTCTGGTTTATCTTGAAATTGTGCTGCGAATCGTAAATATGGGTGTGATCTGGGATATTTCTCATTTTGGGAAGCTTTTGAACTTGGATTCTCTTAATTTCCGGCCCTTTGCATCTTTTGGCAGCATAAGCTATTTCTTGAATATTTTACTGTTTATCCCCATGGGCTTTGCTTTGCCGTTGATGGCAAAGCGGTATCATAATCTTTGGCTTACGGTGGGAAGCGGTTTTCTTTTTTCGCTGCTGATTGAACTGAGCCAACTGCTGAACATTCGCTGCAGCGACGTGGATGATTTGATCACCAATACCTTTGGCGTGCTCCTGGGGTATGCTCTTTGGTTGCTGTGTTGCCGCGGATTTAAGTGGCAGAAATATCCCCGTTCTTCTCTTTCCCCTCGGGAACCCGGTGTTTTTATGCTGCTGTCCTTTCTCGGTGTCTTTTTTCTTTATAATTTCTGGTTGTTTTGGTGAAATTTTAAAGAACTGTTGTTGACTTACGGCGGATTTCCTGCTACAATATTGTCATAAGTAAATATCGCTGTATCTTCTGCTTCTGCTTTTGATTGTGCAGGGATATCCTTGTGTGTGCGCTATGAAGGATGAGAAAACGATCTTTTTTTTCAGGTGCGCATTTTATTTTGTCTACAAAGGAGGACGATCAATGAAGACAAAAAGATTGCAAAAACTTGCTATCGTATTTGCTGCGGTGATGTGTTTGCTCTGTTTTGGGGCCCAAGGTATTTTCGCCAATGAAGCCCCTTTTACCTGGAGTGATTTTCGCGGTAATGCGGAAAACAATGGCGTTGTGAATTACAAAACGCCCCGCACGGCCGAAGAGGCGGTGCTTTCCTGGGCATTTCGCGCCGGTACCGGCTGGGATAATGCCGCCAGCTGCCCCATCATTGTAAATGATACCGTTATTTTTTCTGCAAACCGCACGTTGTATAAACTGGATCGTGTTTCCGGTAAGGTATTGGCAACGGGTACTTTAAAGTATAAATCCGATTATAATATCATTCCGCCGACCTATGCGGCACCGGATGAATATACCGGTGAGCATGGCATGATTTTTGTGGGGCTCAGCTCCGGAATGATTCAGGCTTATGATGCCGAGACATTGGAAACGATTTGGATCTATCGGGATATTTCTTCCGATATTGAACCGGATTTGAAGGATGCTAAGGACAGTGCTATTGGCGGTCAGGTCAATTGCCCCCTTACCTATCGCGACGGATACCTTTATACCGGCTTTTGGAAGGGCGCCCAAAAGGATGCCTATTTTGTCGGTATTGCCGTTGCGGACGAGGCTAAAAATAAAAACAGTGAAGGATACCAGCGGTCTGCCTGGCGGTATATGAATAAGGGTGGATTTTATTGGGCCGGTTGTTACGCTACGGATAAATATGTTGTTGTCGGTGGAGATGATGGTGTTGGTGATGACGCAGCTCTTGTGGGTGATCCGGAAGGAAATGCGCCGCTGTTTTGCTTTGATGCAAAGACCGGGGATGTGATTTCCTCGATTCCGGATTTTAAAGGCGACATTCGTTCAACGGTTTGTTTCGATGATGGTTATCTGTATTTTACCTCGAAAGGGAAAACCTTTTATCGTGTCGGAATTTCCGATGAAGGTATTTTGGATAAATCCAGTGTAAGAGCCCTTCTGTTGGATGGCAACAGCACTTCGACTCCTGTTGTGCATAATGGTCGGGCTTATGTTGGTGTTATGGGAACTCGCGGTCAGTTTGATTCTTATTCCGGCCACCATGTTGCCGTGATTGATCTGGATGCCTGGAAAGTTGCCTATAAATGTGAGACCAAGGGGTACCCTCAGACCAGCGGCCTTTTAACCACGGCCTATGAGGACACCGATGGCTATGTATACGTATACTTCTTTGATAATGACAAGCCCGGTATGCTCCGTGTTTTGAAGGATAAACCGGGACAGACGGAGCCGATTACCAACGGTGAAACCGTAAATACCTTGCCGGTGCTTTTCTCGCCTACCGATGAACATCAGCAATATGCGATTTGCAGTCCTATCTGCGACGAATATGGCACCATTTACTTTAAAAACGATTCCGGGTATGTTATGGCATTAACCTCCAATGTAGAGGATTTGAAGTTTACCGCTCCGCCTACGAAGCAGACGTATCTCGAAGGAGATGCCTTTGACCCCACCGGCGCTGTTGCAATGTTGACCTACTGCAATGGTCTGACCAGAGATGTATCACAGTATCTTTCCTGTGGCTCCGACACTTTGAATACCGATGATATCGTTGTGAATGTAACCTTCCCTTATGTGATGTATCAGGATAATCTTTTGACTCCGGATGAAATTACGGCCATTGATAACGATAAAACCCTTTCGGATTCGAATAAAGTCATCAAAAAAGATGAAAACCATGTGGGCGTAAAGGTTTCGGTGCCTTACTATGAATTGAGCGTAAAGGTTGAGCCTTCCGCTGCCGTTACCGATAAAATGATCAGTGAAGCGAAAGGCACCCTCACTCGAGAACGAGTCAAGGCCCTCCGTGCTCGTTATAATTCTCTTAATGCCGAAGAAAAAGGAAAGATGAAAAATCTGGCGATTCTGGTGGAAGCCGAACAGAAGCTGGCGAACTTCTACAGCGATGTGAAATCCGAATACTGGTATTGCAGTGCTGCTGAGTTCGTAACGTTGAACGGACTGATGAACGGTGTGGGCGGTAATAAATTTGATGGTAACGGTATAACGACCCGTGCACAGTTGGTAACGATTCTTTATCGTTATGCCGGCAGCCCCGATGTTTCCGGTTCAACTCCTTTTACCGATGTAAAATCCGGCGAATGGTATGCCGATGCTATCAGCTGGGCTTATGCCAATAAAGTTGTAAATGGTGTTGACAATACCCACTTTGGCCCCAATGACACTCTTACTCGTGAGCAGCTGATCACGATTCTTTACCGCTACTGCAAAAGCCAGGGTATGGATGTAACGGGTTCTCAATCCTTAACGGGTTTCTCTGATTTCAATCGTGTAAGCGAGTACGCAGAAGCGCCTATGAAATGGGGCGTTTATGCAAAACTGATCAGCGGTATGCCTGAGGGCGGAAATATGTATCTTCAGCCTCAAGGGAATGCAAACAGAGCGCAGATTGCTACGATCATGATGCGCTTTATCGATCCTACCGCTGAAAAAGAAGGCAAATAAAATTATTTTTGTGTTACGGAGCCGCCGCTTTTGTTGAAAAAGCGACGGCTCATTTTTGCTGTAACGGTTGACTCTGATAAAGATCCGTGCTACAATACGTGTAACTAAATAATGCTTTTTCTTCGCTGTGCGCTTGTGCGAAGAAAAAAATCCAAATGTGTGCGATGGAAGGACAGATCAAAAGGTCTGCCTCTGTTTGCGCATTTTATTTTTTTTTTGTCAATAAAGGAGGATGACAGATGAAATCGAAAAAACTACAGCGATTTACCGTGGTACTGGCAGCTGTCGTGTGCCTGCTCTGCATCAGTGCCCAAGGTGTTTTTGCTTACGATTGGAGCAGCTTCCGCGGTAATGAAGAAAACAATGGTGTTGTGAATTACAAGACGCCCCGTACTGCCGAAGAAGCGGTTCTTTCCTGGGCATTCAGCGCCGGTGCCGGTTGGGATAATGCCCCCAGCTGCCCGATCATTGTAAACGATACTGTGGTATTTGCTGCAAACAAGATCTTATACAAATTAGACCGTGTTTCCGGTGAAGTACTTGCCACCGGTACTTTGCGGTATAAATCTGACTTTAACATTATCCCGCCGACCTATGCTGCACCGGATGAATATACCGGTGAACACGGCATGATCTTTGTGGGGCTTACTTCCGGTATGGTGCAGGCCTTTGATGCGGAAACTCTGGAATCACTCTGGATTTACAGGGATCCTTTGAGCGGCCAGGTTAACTGCCCTTTGACCTACCGTGATGGCAACCTTTATACCGGTTTCTGGTATTCTGAAGAAAAGGAAGCCAACTTTGCCTGCATTCCTGTGGCAAACACTTCGGAAAATAAATCCGGAGACTTTCAGAAGAGTACCTGGGTACAACCGAATAAAGGCGGTTATTACTGGGCCGGCTGCTATGCTACCGATAATTATGTTGTTGTCGGCGGTGATGACGGTGAAAAATCCGAGGATCTTGCCGGTACCGATTCCAATGGCGATGCGCCCCTTCGCAGCTTTAATTCCAAGACCGGTGCTTTGATTGACTCCGTAAAGGGCATCACCGGAGATATCCGCTCTACAGTTTGCTATGATAACGGCTATATCTACTTTACTTCCCGTGCAAAGACTTTCTACCGCGTTGCCATTGCGGAAGATGGAACCTTCGGTAAGGTTGACGCCTTAAAAATGGACGGTAATTGTACCTCTACTCCCGTTGTGTACAATGGCAGAGCTTATATCGGTGTTATGGGAACCCGCGGTCAGTTTGACTCTTATTCCGGTCACCATGTTGCCGTGATTGATCTGGATGCCTGGAAAATTGCCTATAAATGCGAAACCAAGGGATATCCCCAGACCAGCGGTCTTTTAACCACGGCCTATGAAGAAACCGATGGCTATGTATACGTATACTTCTTTGATAATGACAAACCCGGTATGCTCCGTGTTTTGAAAGATAAACCGGGACAGACCAAAGCAATCACCAACGGTGAAACCGTAAATACCCTGCCGGTGCTTTTCTCGCCTACCGGAGACCAGCAGCAATATGCAATTTGCAGTCCTATCTGCGATGAATACGGCACCTTCTATTTTAAAAATGATTCCGGCTATATCATGGCTTTGACCCCCAATGTGACGGATTTGAAATTCTCCACGCCGCCTACGAAGCAAACTTATCTCGAAGGGGATGCTTTTGATGCTACCGGTGCAACGGCAACCCTTACTTATTGCAATGGCTTGACCAGAGATGTTTCCAGCTACCTGGCCGGTACTACCGAATCTTTGAGTACCGATGATATCGTTGTGAATGTGACCTTCCCCTATGTGATGTATCAGGATAAGCTTTTGACTTCGGATGAAATCACTGCCATTGATAACGATAAAACCCTTACGGATTCGAATAAAGTCATCAAAAAGGATGAAAACCATGTTGGCGTAAGTGTTGAGCTTCCTTATTACGAAGCTTCTGTTACCGTAAATCCTTCTGCCGCGGCTACCGATAAAATGATCGGTGAAACAGAAGGTGTTCTTACCAGAGCTCGTGTTGAAGCCATTCGAGCCAAGTATGATTCTTTGAGTGCAGAGGAAAAAGATAAAGTAAAGAATCTGGCAATTCTGGTGGAAGCCGAACAGAAGCTGAAGAACTTCTACGGTGATGTGCAATCCAGGGATTGGTATTGCAGTGCTGCTGAGTTTGTAACGCTGAACGGATTGATGAATGGTGTGGACAATGGTAAATTTGATGGTAACGGCATAACGACCCGCGCACAGCTGGTTACGATTCTTTATCGTTATGCCGGCAGCCCCGATGTTTCCGGCTCAACTCCTTTTACCGATGTAAAAGCCGGTCAGTGGTATACCAATGCTGTCAACTGGGCTTATGAAAAGGACGTGGTAAAAGGGGTCTCTACAACACAGTTTGGTACCAACGAACCGGTTACCCGTGAGCAGTTGGTCACGATTCTTTACCGTTACTGCAAAAGCCAGGGTATGGATGTATCGGGTTCTCAATCCTTAACTGGTTTCTCTGATTTCAATCGCGTAAACACGTACGCAGAAGTGCCTATGAAATGGGGCGTTTATGCAAAGCTGATCAGTGGTATGCCTGAGGGCGGAAATATGTATCTTCAGCCCCAAGGGAGCGCGACCAGAGCGCAGATTGCCACGATCATGATGCGCTTTATTGATCCTACCGCTGAAAAAGAAGGCAAATAAAATTTAGTGTAGTGTTTTATACCGCAGAGAGCATTTTCGCCCTCTGCGGTATTTTAACAGGGAAAACACAAAATTTTCAAAATCTTTTGGTGGAAAACTATTGCCTTTTTTTTGAAATGATGCTATATTATAAGAATAATCAAAGGAATTTTCCAAAGCTATGGAATAGAGGTGTGAATCCTCTGCGGTATGGCCACCGTGATGACGAGCTGCTTTTCTTCAATGCCATTGATTTGAGTTGAGAAGGCGAAAAGCAGTATGGACTCTAAGTCGGGATACTTGCTTTGGCGGATTTGTGAGAGATGCAGCTGCCATATACAGTTGACATTCATGTTTCCGCAGAAGCAAAAAACGCTTTTGCGGCTTTTTGTTTCGATGTGA
Organism: uncultured Bacillota bacterium; assembly: GCA_934702375.1. Lineage (GTDB taxonomy): Bacteria > Bacillota > Dehalobacteriia > UBA7702 > UBA7702 > UBA7702. Next base: position 36,416 of record CAKUYE010000013.1, read on the forward strand.
AACCATGAAATATGTGTGTGGCGGGAAGCGAAAGCTTTTGTGGTTCTTTGCAATGGCGCACACATTGTGTTCTGCCCGGCTTCGCACGGTGGGCAGACATCCGAAACCATAAAGGTGACTATTGGGTGGGTTCGTGCTTTTCGTACAAGGCCTGCTGCTTTTTGCTGTAAAGAATTAAATTTACCCCATGCTGTAGGATCGGGAGCTGAGGTGTTAAAAATGAAAAAACCGGATTTTAAGAATATGTGGAAGGCAACGAAAAAGAAGTCTCTTCACCTGCGGAAGTCTTCGCTGTGGATGGGGGCGTTTCTCGTTGTCTTTCTTATTGTTTTAAGCTGCGGTGTACTCTTTGCCGGAGAATCGGAGCCGGAAAACCCCATTGGCGATAAAAGTGACAGTTTTGATACTGCATCGGTTATTATGAATTGCGAAAGCGATGAGGATGATAATGTGTATGTTCCGGTGCCGGTGGCAACAGAGCCGGATCAATCCACGGAATCGGAACAATCCAGTTCCGGTGTAAACGGTCAGGAAGAACAGCAGCAGGATCCCAAAGAAGAGGACTCTCAGCAGGAAGAACAGCAAACTCCGCCGGAGCAGGCTCCTCAGGAAGAAAAGATCACCAAGCCTGCGGCCTCGGCCCGCTCCGATAAAAACAACAATGCGGCTCCCAACGGAGGCGGCGGTACCAGCGGCGGCACAGACCCCAGCGGTGAAAAAGCCGATAAGGTCTATTTTACTACCGATATTAAAGACGGTGAGGAAGTCACGGAAAAAGCCTATGCTTTTAAAGTTACCCATAAATATCCAGAATTAAAGACGACTAAATTTGTTGTTAAAGTGAACGATATGGAAGTTCCTCAAGATAGTCTAACATCCTGTAAAGTGGAGCTTACAGAAGGTAAAAATACCATTCGGATTTCTGCAACCTACTTGGATTCTACCGGCAAGGTTGTCGCTACTCCGTATAAAGATTACACGGTTATTCTTAATACGAAGGACCTTGTAATCAATATTAATGGTCTTGAAGATGGGGCGGAGGTGGCTCAGTCTGGACTCTCATTTGAAGCTTCTGCATCGTATAAAAATACCAAGGCATCTCTTTCTGTTCAGTTAAATGGCAAAACAATCAAGTCTAAGGGAAATGGAAAATATGATGTTTGGCTCAATTCGGGAAAGAATACTTTTACCTTTGAGGCTTCCGGTGGCGGTTTAAAGAAAAAGGAAGAGCGTACTATCATCTATACTCCCTCTGGTGTGCCTACTGTAGAATTTTTATTCCCTGAGAAAATAGAGGACACCATTGAATTTGAGGTTCGTGTAACCGGTGTTCCCGCTTCAAAAGTGGAAGGTATTACTCTCACCAGTACTACCGCAAAGATTAATCTTATTGATAAAGATAAATCTACCGCTACATATCGTTACAAAGCTACTTTGAAAAATGGAGTAAATAAATTTTCCGCCCGCGTCAAATATGACGGGAATCTGCTGGTTCCCGTTATTAAAGAGGTTGAGTTAAAACGACCGTCGGCCGGTCCTGGGAATGATCGTCCGAGCGGAGATCGTTCTCCGGTAATTACGGAAATTAATATTACCAATGGCATGGAAACAAACAGCAGTACCTTAAATATGCTTGTCCATGCGGTGGACTATAAAAAGGCGAACTTGAATGCAAATAACATGACGGTGCTTCTCAATGGCTTGCAGGTTATGAATCCTTGGTTGAACAATGGCGCTATGACCTATGCGATGAGGTTTGCTTCCGGTGAAAACCTTGTGGAGATTTATCTGCGAGATAGCGAGGGGTATGAGGCGTATTACAAATATCAGGTTACGTACACCCCGGTTACCGGCCCTGTTGGCAATGCTCTTGTTAGTGTGGAGGGCACTACTGTTGGTTTGGGATATATTATTCCGCCGACCTCGGTTCCCATTTACGATGATGAGCCTGCTTCCTATGTTGTCGATCGTCTGCTGAAGGAAAACGGTATTACCTATGATTATGGCGGGAGCTTTGACAATGGGTTCTATCTGCAGCGTATCTATAAGCAAGGCTTGATGGCAAACTTCTCTATTCCGGAAAGGCTTCGCCAATATATTGATGATTACGGTGTTTTCCTGGAAGAAAATAAATATGAACTGGATAGCTTGGGAGAAAAGGACTTTATCCCCTCGGGTTCCGGCTGGATGGTTGCTGTGGATGGACATTACACCGGCTACGGCTTCTCGGATATGCGGTTGACAGATGGTTCTGTTGTCAAGGTACGCTTTACTCTGTATATGGGTAAAGATATCGGTGATGACAGTGCAGCCTCGGAAGGCCAAACCTTCCCTGAAATTTTTGTGGAACCCTGATAGGCTGCGAGAAAGGAACGAATGAGATGAATCAGCAGGTAAATGATATATTAAATGAAATAAAAAAGGTTATTGTCGGGAAGGACGAAGTCATTTCCAAGGTTTTTATGGCCATGCTCTCCGGCGGTCACATCCTTTTGGATGACGTCCCCGGGGTAGGGAAAACCACCTTGGCATTGTCTTTCAGCAAGGCTTTGGGGCTGGATTACAAGCGTGTTCAGTTGACTTCCGACAGCATGCCTTCGGATATCGTTGGTTTTTCCGTTTATGATAAGGAAACCGGCCGAATCGAATATAAACCCGGCGCGGTTATGACCAACCTTTTCCTTGCCGACGAAATTAACCGTACCTCCAGCCGCACGCAGTCTGCATTGTTGGAGGTTATGGAAGAAGGCCATGTGACTGTGGACGGTGTGACCAGAGAGGTTCCCCAGCCCTTTGTTGTTATCGCAACCCAGAACCCGGTGGGGTCTGCCGGGACGCAGATGCTGCCCGATTCCCAGTTAGACCGTTTTATGATCCGTACTCAGATGGGATATCCGGATTTCCAAAGTCAGGTCAATATTTTGAAAGACCGCCATACCTCAAATCCTCTTAACAATGTGCAGCGGCTTACCGATGGCGAAGGGCTTCTTGCCTTGCGCCGTCAGGTTACCGATATTTACATCGCCGATGCGATCTATGAATATGTGACCTCTCTTGCAGAGGCTACTCGTACCCATGAGCTGGTATTGCAGGGGCTTAGTCCCCGTGGGGCTCTGGCGCTTTGCCGCATGAGCAAGGCTTATGCTTTTGTGAATGGTCGGGACTATGTGATACCCGAGGATATCGCTGCGGTGTTCCCGGATGTTGTCGGTCACCGTTTGATGCTTCAGCCCAAAGCGCGCCTTACCGGTACTACTGCTGCAGACGTTACCGCAGACCTGATTCAGTCGGTGCCGATGCCGGTTACCGGAAAGGATGCAGTCCATGAAGGCTAATATCATTTGTACGGCAGTGGGGGCCGTCCTTCTGCTGGTATTGGCTGTTTTTTCTCAAAGCCTTATGCCGCTGCTGCTGATGGTGGCATTTCTCCTCCTTGTGGCAGGCTCCCTTGGTGTTCAGCGCCTTGGTGCGGCATCTCTTTTTGCCTCTTTTGAAATGGAGGAATTGGCGGAGAAGAATCAGTCCTTGAAAGGGCAGCTCATTATCTATAACCGTGGCCGGATCCCATTTCCTGTAGTACGGGCTATCGTGGAAACGAACAATCTTTTGACGGGAGAAAAGACGGTCACACCGGTGCCGGTGGGGATTGGTCCTCGGGGCGCTGCGACATCGACTCTGACTTTTTCTTCAGCCTACTGCGGCCGACTTAAAGTGTCGGTATCGAAATTGAAAATTTATGATTTTTTCGGTTTGGTTTCTTTGCCGGTAAAGGTGGAGGGGAAAAAGAAAGCGTTGATCCTGCCGGAATTATACTGCCCCGATGTTGTTGTGGCCAAAAGCGGCGTTACCGAGCCGGAGTGCGATTCCTTTTCGCCGTATAAAGCCGGGAATGATCCTTCGGAAACTTTTGCAATTCGCGATTACGAGCCGGGAGATTCCCTGCGCAGTATTCACTGGAAGCTCACCGGAAAATTCGATCGTCTTGTGGTGCGTGAATCCAGTTTGCCGATGAATGAATCGGTATTGATTCTTTTTGAGCGAATGAAAAAAGATGACGAAGCTTTTGCTGCTCCGGAGGTTCGCAATGCTATGGGGCAGATCCTGCTCTCTCTCTCGAACCAGCTTGCCGAGATGAATCTTGCCCATACCATTGGCTGGCTTCGGGCAGAAAATGGCACGTTTATCGGTCATCGGGTAGATTCTGAGGAATCCTTTCAATTGGTTATGGCGGAGGTTTTATCCGTTTCTGAAATTTCAGGAGAAGATGATACCGTTGAAGGCTTCTTGAAAACCAATGATCACGACAGCTATTCCAATATTGTATATGTAACTGCCCATTCCAGCGAACACCTTTCTTTGTTGCCGCTGATGTCGCGAAAAACGATGATCCTTTGTGGGAAGGAAGAAACAGACATTGACCTTGTTGATGGTACTGTGTACACAGTAACGCCGGATAATTATGAAACGGTGCTGTATGAAATTTTGATTTAATGAAGAAAAGAATGAAGTCTGAAAACTCAGCCGGCCTTACCGTAAGCTGTGAGGCTGCAATACAACAGAATAATTCGTTCTTGCGGTTGGATTTGATCGCTCTCTTTTGTCTCGGTGTTTTGCTTCTGATCTCTTTTGGCGGGTTACTGCTTTCGCTTTTTGAGATTTCGGCTTCCGGCATCGTGCTGATTCTGTGGGGAGCGGTATGCGTGGGAGGCTGCATTTCTTTTTATGCCTTCCCCGGGATACGCCGTTGGCTTTTGATCGGTGCTGTTGCTCTGATTGGAGCTTTGATTGTTTTTACCTGGGGTATGTTTAGCGATGGCTTTGGTCTTGTGGTCAATGCCGTAAAAGACTTCTTTGGGATTCGCCTCGGTCGAATTTTTCTTCCCACGGTGGTTTCCGGTCTTTATGGGAAAAAGATTGCGGCTACGGTCTTTTTATTGCCGCTGACCCTTGTTCTTGCCATTGTCAGCAGCTATCTTGTTTGTTGCCGCAGCAATATTTTATTGTGGCTTATTCTTCTTCTTACTGCTGCCGGATTGGTCTTTGGCTTGTCCTCTCCATCCTGGTATTGGTACGCCCTTGCATTTGCCGCCTTGCTTTTGGTGGTGATTTCTCGATTAAACGTGGTAGTGCCCGGCAGCGGCAAAGGTCTGCCGATGTTGCTGCTCATTTTACCTCTCCTTGCGGTGGTCGGCATCGTATCGGCATTACCCGCTTTGGGATTCTTTGGCGGTAGCTATGAACGCCCTGAGGTTTTTACGGCGCTTGAAGAATCCTGTGCAGGTCTTTGGGATCACCTGCGTTGGCCTGATGATACGACCAGCAATTTGCCGGAAGGACAGCGTGAGAATATGGAAACGCCGAATCTCACTGAGGAACCGGCCTTTGAAATCTCAATGTCATCTCCGGAATCGTTGTATCTTCGCGGCTTTGTCGGCAGCGTTTATACGAAGGACGGTTGGGAATCTCCGGATCCGCGAACTGTCTACGAGTATGCCGATACCTTTTATTGGCTTCATCAGGACGGATTTTACGGTACTTCTCAGCTCTCTGCTGCTGCAGCTGCTGCGGGTATGGACAATGGGGAAAATACCGTGTCCTTTCATTATTTGGGAGCCAAAGATAAGTATGTTTACACGCCCTATGAGTATGAGAGTTCCGATGTAGGGAAGGCTTCCCTGCGGATTGGAGATATTGCGCCGTCGCCGAAGGACTATGGCCGGGCAGACACGATTACCTACACCATGAGCAACAATTTGGTGCGGTCTGCGGCGGATATTGCCGATGCTCTTGCCAAGGTTGCGGAAAGCGGAGATCTTTCCGCAACCTCGTATCTTCAAGACGAAGCGGCTTATCGGGAATATGTGTATGCGACAAATTTAGATCTTTCCGATGAAATGAAGCTCCTGATGACCAGTGTATTGGGAGAAGTGAATACAAAGTCCGGTCATCCGGATTATGATACGGTTATGCAATCGATTCTGGATGCTTTGCTAACGGAATATGTATACGATGATAGCTTCGAGCCTTCGAAGGATGCGGATATCGTTTCCGACTTTATGGAAAGCAGCGCCACAGGATACTCTGTGCAGTATGCTTCTACTGCAGCCTTGATGTTCCGTTATTATGGTATCCCTGCCCGCTATGTGGAAGGCTATATCGTTACTCCTTTTGATACTTTGGCGGTTGGTGCCGATGAGCCTATTACGATTACCGGGAAAAATGCTCATGCCTGGGTGGAATATTATCGTGACGGTGTCGGTTGGATTCCATTTGAAGTGACACCGCCGTATCTGTATATCATGCCGCAGCCGGATCATATCAAATCTTATGCCTCTGATATCTATGACCCGGAAACCAATCAACAGGGCATGACCAATATGGATGAAGATAATTATGAAGAGGAGCAGGAGCCGGACACTCCCAAGGATGATAAAAAGGCAATTCCTTCCTGGGCGATTGCGTTGATCGTCATCGGCAGCATCTTGCTTTTGATACTCCTGGCATTTCTCATTTTGGCAATACGGCGTATTCGCGTGATTGCCTCCCGTAAAAAAACAGTTTCGGAAATGGAGGATGGCGATGCCATTGATCGTTTGTTCCGGGATTCTTTGGAACTGTTGTATCGCGGTGGTTTGACACCGAGGAATGGCTCTCTGGATAACTATCGTGAGCCGTTGATGGCTTTTGGCGATAAAGAACTGGTAACTTTATACACCATGATGGTTGCGCTTCACCGAGAATCCCGCTTTAGTGATCATGGAATCTCACCGGAACGGCGAAAAGTCTTTGTCATGTTCCACCGTGAGGCAAAGAGATTTGTGAAGGCCCATGCCTCTTTCTGGAAGCGGTTTTGGGATCAGTATATCCGTAATATTTATTAAATTGATTGATTTTAGCTAAGGTGTTTTAAGGAGGAAATCATGAAAAGAAAATTATTTCTGCTGTCTATCGCTTGCCTTTGCCTTGTTTTTGCACTTTGCGGCTGCGGCAGCAAAAGCGACAGTTCCGGGGATGGTGGGGCAGATACCACAACCTCTGCCGAGTTAACGCCGGAATCCGCTCAAGCCGATGTTGCTGCGTACTTTAGCAGCCATAGTTCGGAATTGCTCACTGCCGGAGATGGTAGTGCAGATTGGGTTGTTATTGCCTATGCTCGCAGCGATTGCAAAGCTCCGGATAAGTTCTTTGACAAATTCTATGCTTTACTGGAACAGCAAGTTACGGAAGCCCAAGGGGTTCTCGATGATACGAAATATACCGTATACTCCCGCTCGGTTCTTGCTTTGACAGCGATGGGGAAGGATCCTCATAATGTTGGCGGATATGATCTTTTAGAGCCGTTAGCCGATGTTGATACCGTAGCTTCTCAGGGGTTGAACGGCTCGATTTGGGCCTTGCTGGCATTGAATTCCGGCCATTACACTCTGGAAAGCCGTCCCGATGCTGCAGAAAGTTATCTCAGCCTGATCCTTAACGGTCAGTTGGATAACGGTGGCTTTGCTTTGGGGGAAGGTGCCGATGCGGATATCGATATTACCGCCATGGCGTTACAGGCCCTTGCTCCCTATCAGGATCGCGAGGAGGTATCGGCTGCCATTGACCGCGGTTTGACGTACCTTAGTGAATCTCAGAGCGATGACGGAAGCTACCTCTATTATGGTTCTGCAAATGCAGAAAGTATTTGTCAGGTCATTACGGCTGTTTCCTCTCTTGGCATTGGCATTGATGATGATCGTTTTGTGAAAAACGGCAATACCCTGTTTGATGCTCTGATGGAATATCGTTTGGATGATGGTTCATATTTCCATACTGCGGAAATGAAAGAAACCAATCTTATGGCTTCGGAACAGGCTTTTTATGCTCTGACTGCATTGATTCGAAATGAAAAAGGTGAATCTGCTCTTTATGCAATGGCAGACTGATCACAGTAGAGGGGGGAATTTTCAATGAGATTTAAAAAGGCTTTTGCTCTATTCCTTTTGATTGCGGTTTTGCCGATATTTGCGGCTTGCGGAACAATCACGACAAAAGATGCCGGAGAGTATAGCGATGATGTCGATGCCTATCAGACAGAACCGGTTCCCGAAGGGAAACCGAGTCCGGTAAATACGGAAGATCAGGAAATCGATAAAACGAAAGCCGGTACTTGTACTTTATCGGTAGAATGCAAGACGATTCTTGACAATATGACGAAACTGAAAAAGGAAAAGAAGGATATTGTTCCGGAAGACGGCATTATCTTCCCCAAGCAGGAAGTAACTTTTTATGAAGGGGAATCTGTTTTCGATGTTTTGCAACGCGAAATGCAGGATAATAAAATTCATTTGGAATTTGAATGGACGCCTCTTTACGGCTCCAGCTATGTGGAAGGTATCGCGAACCTTTATGAAATGGATTGCGGTGAGCTTTCCGGGTGGACATTTAGTGTAAATGGGTGGTTCCCCAATTATGGTGCCAGTCGTTATATCGTTTCCGAAGGAGATGATATTCAGTGGCTGTATACCTGTGACCTTGGCAAGGATGTTGGCTCTACAATGGAGGAATAATTGGAGTTGCCTCTTGGGTGATTTTGTGATATGATGAATCATCGCATGGAAAGGACGGACAGCTTATTATGGAACTGATACATGCTTTGTTTCACTCATCTCAACGTGGTCCCTTGACGTTGCAGGGGATTAAGGAATTGGCAAATATTCATTATTGGGCAGTTTCTATTATCCCTGTGTTGCTGGGATCTGCTCTGGCATATACTGTTGGAAACAAATTTGACCTTCTGGTATTTGTACTTTTATTGCCGGCAGCGATTTCCATGCATTGCGTTGTAAATGCCTATAATCATTTATTTGATTATTTGCGTGGGACCGATAGAGGGGAAGAAAAAAACAGCCCCCGTTATCCGATCCTTTATTATGGGATCAATCCTTTGTATGTGTTAATCCTTGGTGTTGTATACCTGTTTCTTGCTTTTGTGCTGTCCTTTTATGTCGTATTGCAGGCCGGCTGGCCTTTGTTGATGATTGGCGCTGTGGGGGCATTTATTGCGGTGTTTTACTCCGGAGGCCCATTCCCCCTGGCACACTATCCTTTGGGGGAATTTGCCAGCGGCACGGCCATGGGAGGGCTGATTCCTTTTGCGGTATATTATGGCATGACCGGTTCTCTGGATTGGATCATTTTGGTATATACATTGCCAATGATCTTGACCATTGGTATCCTTTGTTTTATCAATAATATTTGCGATATTGAAAAGGATTCAATTAATCGCCGAACTTTGCCAATATTGATTGGCCGCCCTCTTTCGTCAACATTATTTCGTGTAGGGTACGGGCTAACATGGATTTGCGCGCTTCTCATTTCTGTGCTTTGTTTTACCAAAGGCTGTTGGATATTAATCTTAAGCTTGGTTCTTGCCTGGAAAAAACTTCGGGAGCTTTTCCGTATGAATTATACTCCGTCAACCCGAAATATAGTGATTCCACTGTATGCTTCCACGATTCCTATCTTGAATGTAGGATATACGATTGCGATTTTATTACAGGGATTGCTCCATTAGAAATTGCATACCGGAAATGTAGTTGCTGAAAACACATTTCCGGTATTTTTGTGTCGGAGGCCATGTAGGTTTGCTTTGGTAGCAGTTGAATAAAGTGGTATATTTTTGTCGAAAATGTGGATAAATTTTCTCAAAAATGATTTTTGGAATATTTTAATACATTATTTATTGAATTAAATCGGAATATTTATTATACTATAGTTTAGATTCGATGGTTCTGCCCATCAGAAGAAAAGAAGAAAAAGATAAGGGTGAAGGTAGACTGCTATGGGTAAAGGAAAGAGAAAAAAGCATAAAAATAAGAAGCGCCGCGCTTTAAAAATCGTATTAGTGGTATTGGTTATCGTATTGGTTTTGTGCGCCGGCGCACTTGGTGCTGCCTATTATATGCTGGGAAATCTGAATACGGTAGACTTTACAGAAAGCGATGCGGATCTTGGTATCGACGAGAGCAATGGCAGCGATGAAGTTGTGAATATCGCTCTGTATGGTGTTGACACAAGAGATTTTTCAAAAGATACCGGTTTGAGCGATGCGATCATCGTTATGTCTGTAGATCAGAAGAACAATGTGATCAAAATGACTTCTATCCTGCGCGACAGCAAGGTCCCGATCGAAGGTCATGGCTCTCAGAAAATCAACCACGCATACTCCTACGGCGGTCCTGTTTTGGCAATGAAAACGTTAAATCAGAACTTTGGCTTGGATATCAAAGAGTATGTCACGGTAAACTTTAGTCAGCTAGCAGACATCGTGGATGCCGTTGGCGGGGTTACTCTCAATTTGACGGATGAAGAAGTAAGAGAAACAAATATCAATATGGCAGATAAATTTGGGGATGAGCCTAAAGTGCAATCCTCCGGGGAAGTCCTGCTTACCGGGGCTCAAGCGGTTTCCTATTCGCGTATACGGAAAATCGACAGTGATAATATGCGTGCTTCCAGACAGCAAAATGTACTGAATGCTGTTTTTGAAAAGATTAAAACAATGTCAAAATCAGAGTATCCGGGATTTATTCGCAAATTCCTGGGTATTGTGGAAACGTCTTTGAGTTATAGCGATTTAATGGCGCTTGCCCCTATTGCGATGCATGGATTTACCATAGAAAATTATACCATCCCCGATGCGGAGTTTGAAACGGATCTTTGGGGTGGGATCGATGAAACCGGTGCGTGGGTTTGGACGTATGATATCGGTGCTGCTGCAAATCGTTTGCATAACATCATTTATGGTGAGGGCTATACTGCACCAACTACTGATACGACTACGCCGGAAACGAGCTCAGAAAATACTGTGGTGGATAACTCTGCTCAAACGCAGCCTGCAGAGACCCCTCCTGTGGAGGAAAATTCCTCCAATAATACGACTACAGATGCTGCTCCGAAACAGAGCGGCGTAACGGTAGACCAAATGATGCAATAAAATTTAGTGGGTTTTATTATGACCAAAGAAAGAAAAATACAAAAAGAAAAAAATCCAATTGAACACTGGCATGTAGTGAATTTCTTTTTGTTAGCTTATGATATAGTTACGGTGAATGCCGCATATTTTCTCGCGTTATGGTTACGCTTCGATTGCAGTTTTTCATTAATTCCTGACGAATATCTTTCTGCAGCTTTTCATTTTGCTCCATTCTATACCGCTTTTTGTTTGTTGGTGTTTTTCCTGCTGCGTCTGTATCAAACAATTTGGAGATTTGCGGGATTCAGTGAGATAATACGTGTTACTTTGGCGACTGTAATTACAAGTGTTTTTTGTATTATCGCAACTTTGATCTTTTTTATACGTATGCCTGCGTCATACTATATTTTTGGCTTGTTGCTTCAATTTTGTTTTACAATTGGTATTCGATTCTCTTATCGATTTGTATTGTTAGAACGTGAACGTGTACGTCAAAATAGTCACAGCGCACATCGTGTTATGTTGATTGGTGCTGGTGCTGCTGGGCAATTGATTTTAAAGGATCTTCATCGGATGAAAGAATTGACGGTGAAGGTATGCTGCATTATTGACGATAATCCAAATAAAGTGGGGCGTTATATTGAAGGTATTCCTGTTGTTGGTGGCCGAGATGATATTTTATTAAATGTTGAAAAGTATCAAATTGATCGCATTTTCTTTGCTATACCAAGTGCTACGCCAGAACAACGCCGTGATATTTTGAATATATGCAATGAAAGCGGCTGCGATCTAAAAACGTTGCCTGGCATTTATCAGCTTATTAATGATAACGTTTCTATTCGTCAGATGAAGGATGTTGCGGTTGAAGATTTGCTTGGTCGAGAGCCTATTCGAGTCGATACAGAGGAAATTTTTTGCACTTTGACGGATCAAGTGATTTTGGTTACTGGCGGTGGAGGTTCTATTGGTAGTGAGCTTTGTCGGCAAATTGCTCAGCATTTGCCTCGTCGTTTGATTATTTTTGATATATACGAAAATAATGCCTATGATATTGAGCAGGAGTTAAAGTCTAAATATCCCAATTTAAATTTAATCGTGTTAATTGGGTCTGTACGTGATGTAAAAAGAATTGATTCTGTTTACAGAAAATATCGCCCAGATATCACGTTTCATGCAGCAGCTCATAAACACGTACCTTTGATGGAAGCCAGTCCTTGCGAGGCAATTAAAAACAATGTAATAGGTACCTATAATACTGCTTGTGCCGCAATGCGAAATCATTGCAAGCGTTTTGTGTTGATTAGTACGGATAAGGCTGTTAATCCGACTAATGTTATGGGAGCAAGTAAACGTATTTGCGAAATGATAGTGCAGTCTCTTAATACGATTCAAAATGAGCATAAGTACGAAATCTTACCGGCGATCCACAAGGAGATGAAGGAAGAAATCGTTATCCAAGATAGCCACACGGAATTCGTTGCTGTGCGCTTTGGAAATGTCTTAGGGAGCAATGGCTCTGTTATCCCGCTCTTTAAGAAACAAATCGCAAATGGTGGACCTGTGACTGTTACTCATCCGGATATTATTCGTTATTTTATGACAATTCCGGAGGCTGTTAGTTTGGTTCTTCAGGCAGGAGTATACGCAAAAGGCGGTGAAATCTTTGTTTTAAACATGGGCGAGCCCGTTAAAATTGACACCTTAGCGCGGAATTTAATTAAGCTGTCCGGTTTTAAACCTGAAATAGATATCCCTATTGTTTATACCGGATTGCGCCCTGGAGAAAAACTATATGAAGAAAAGCTAATGTTGGAAGAAGGCTTGGCAATGACAGCAAACGATTTGATTTATGTTGGTAAGCCTATCCATATTGACATCGATGGTTTTATGGTAAAATTAAGAAACCTAGCTTCTGCTGCCTATGATAATGATGAAAATATATGTGAATATGTTGCAGAAATAGTGGACACATATCGTCTGCAGAAAGATAGAGAATGAATGTTATGAAAAATATTCCTTTTAGCCCTCCAGATATAAGCGAGGCTGAAATTGAAGAAGTTGCTGCGGCTCTTCGTTCCGGGTGGATTACGACTGGTCCTAGAGTGAAGGAGCTAGAAATTCGATTGGCGGAATATTGCCACGTTCCTCGCATGGTATGTTTAAATTCTGCCACTGCAGCAGAGGAACTTACATTAAGGCTTCTAGGTATTGGCCCTGGGGATGAGGTTATTGTTCCTGCTTACACATACACTGCAACAGCTGCTGCCGCAATTCATGTTGGGGCAAAGGTTATCTTTATTGATTCTCAAAAGGATTCGGTAGAAATGGATTACGACCTGGTTGAAGAGGCCGTTACTCCGTGTACAAAGGCCATTATTCCCGTCGATTTAGCAGGAATCCCTTGCAATTATGCAAAATTGCTTGATATAGCTTGCGGAAAACGTTCCCTTTTTTGTCCACAGAATCATATCCAGGAAGCCATTGGAAGAGTAGCTATTGTTGCTGACAGTGCTCATGCTTTAGGTGCCGAAAAGAATGGTTGTATGGTGGGATCTATTGCAGACTTTTCTTCGTTCTCTTTCCATGCTGTAAAAAACTTTACTACAGGAGAAGGTGGAGCAGTTGCATGGAAACCTATAAAAGGTATAGATGATGAGGAGATTTATCGTCAATTCCAGCTCTTAAGTTTACACGGTCAGTCAAAAGATGCTTTGGCAAAAACAAAACTTGGCGCCTGGGAATATGACATTATTGGACCTTGGTATAAATGCAATATGACAGATATTATGGGCGCTATTGGATTAAAACAATTGGAGCGCTACCCAAAACTTTTGGCTCGACGTAAGGCTATTATCTCTCAATACGATGCCGCATTGCGTCCTCTTGGCATTATAACGTTACCGCATTTCGCCGACCAGTTAAAAAGCTCTGGGCATCTTTACTTGACTCGTATACCTGGTATCTCTGAAAAGAAACGTAACAATTTGATATGTGCGATGGCTGAGATGGGCATTGCTTGCAACGTGCATTATAAACCATTGCCGATGATGACTGCATATAAATCCTTGGGCTGGAATATTCAGAACTTTCCTAATGCATATGCCTTGTATGCTAACGAAATTACTTTACCCCTACATACCAAGTTAAGTGATGATGATGTGGAATATGTAGTTGAATGCTTTAAAAAGGCAGTAACATTTTAAGAGTGGGAAAACGTCATGATCATTATTGACTGGAATAAGCTTCCTTTTGATTTGCAAAAAGAAGAAATAAAGCCCTATTACGAATCTCTAAAAAAAAAGAACGTAGAATTAATTTGCAAACGTATTTTTGACATAATCGTTTCTTTTGTGATGATTCTTTTGCTTAGCCCGATTTTGCTAGTACTTGCGCTGTGGATTCGATTGGATTCGCCGGGAAATGCGATTTTTAAACAGGTTCGTGTGACACAATATGGGCGTAGTTTTAAAATTTTGAAATTTCGTACAATGATTTCTAATGCGGAAAGGCAAGGTCCACAGGTAACAACGGAAGGCGACTCTCGTATTACGCATGTAGGAAAAAAACTCCGGGATCTTCGCCTTGATGAATTACCGCAGCTATTCAATATTTTAAAAGGTGATATGACTTTTGTTGGCACTCGCCCGGAAGTCCCCAAATATGTCAAATCCTATTCTCCTGAAATGCTTGCAACTCTGTTACTTCCCGCCGGAGTAACCTCGATTGCGAGTATCGAATTCAAAGATGAAAATCGATTGATGGCAGATTCTGCAGATACGGATGATACTTATGTAAATGTGGTGTTACCTCAAAAAATGAAGTATAATCTTGCGGCAATCAGGGAGTATAGTTTCTTTAATGATATAAAAACAATGTTTCGCACAGTAGGTGCAGTTTTAAAGAAAGATTAATTTTATGCCAGAGGATATTCTTGTATCGGTAATTATTCCAGTATATAATGAAGAAAAGTATATAAAGTCCTGTTTGGAGTCTATGGCGGAGCAGACATTCCCTCATCAGCAAATTGAATGGATAATTGTTGATGGAATGTCAAAAGACAGAACCCTTTCTATAGTAAAATCTTTTACATCGCTAGATAATATACGCATTCTTGAAAACAAAAAAAGGATTGTGACTTATGCCTTAAACCTAGGAATACAACATGCATTGGGACGATATATCCTTCGGATGGACGCCCATGCGAAGTACGATAAGGATTATATTGAAAAATGTGTTTATTATATGGAACATGTCGAGGCTGATAACGTAGGCGGCATTGTTGAAACACAAGGCTTGGGATATGCAGGAAACGCAAATTCTGAGATATTGTCCTCAAAATTTGGTGTTGGCAATGCCTCTTTTCGTATTGGTTCTGATTCTGGATATGTTGATACGGTTCCTTATGGTTGTTTCCGACGAGAGATTTTTAATGAAATTGGGCTCTTTGACGTAGAATTGCCTCGCAGTGAGGACAATGACTTTAATGCACGTATTCGGGAAAATGGAGGCAAAGTTTATTTGGCAAACGATATTCACTCGGTGTATTATTGTCGTGATAGTGTTATCGGGTTGTTGAATCAAGGGATAAAGAATGGAAATGCTTTATTTTTAACTTTAAGAAAAAATCCCAAAGCAATGAGCTTGCGACACTTTATTCCGTTTTGCTTTGTCTTATCTTTGATAACCCTTCCTTTACTAGGATTGTTATCGGATATTTTCTTCTATATTTTGGGTGTGGAGATAGTTTCTTATCTTTTATCGGATCTAATGTTTTCATTTTCAGGTAAGATCCAATTTCTTCCATATAAATTTGTGATGTATCCTGCGTTTCATGTTGCATATGGAATAGGATCTGTTTTAGGTTTATTTAAAGTGCGATTGTATTGATTTTATGAGGTGAATTTTGACTGAAATAATGACTGATGTAGAATTAAATCGTCTTCATTGTAAATTGTTGAGTATGTCGGAGTATTTTGTCGATTTCTGTCGCGAAAACAATCTTTTGTGTTATTTCTGTGGAGGCGGATGCATTGGTGCTGTGCGACACCACGGTTTTATCCCATGGGATGATGATTTGGATTTCTTTATGCCAAGGAATGATTATGAGCAACTAAAAAAAGTTTGGGAAGACAAAGGGATGGATGGCCGCTATATCTTGCTATATCCCTCTTTGGAGTGCCATGATGGCAATTGCTTTATGACATTACGTGATTCTCAAACAACTCAGATTAAGCCGTATCAACAGGATATGGATATTGTTCATGGTGTCGCTATTGATATTTTCCCTCTGGATGGTTGCCCTTCTGGGAGAATAGCCCGTAAAATGCAGTATTTGTATGCAATGATATATTCTTTGTTTTCTACTGAAATTATTCCGTCAAAGCATGGGCGGCTTGTTTCAATTGGATGCAAGATTCTGTTAAAATGTGTAAATAACAAAAAAAAACGCTATAAAGTTTGGTGTTTTGCTGAAAAGAAAATGAGCCAATATCCCATTTCCGAATGTAAAAAAATTACAGAGTTATGCGCTGGTCCTGGTTACATGAAAAATGAGTATCCGAAGGAGTTTTTTTCTTCTGCTAAGTATATGAGTTTTGAGGATAAACAAATGCCGGTTCCTATTGGATATGATGGATACCTAAGGATTGCTTTCGGAGATTATATGCAGTTACCACCAGTTAAAGATCGAGTATGCCATCATGATTTTGTCTTTATGGATTTAGAGAATAGTTACAAAATCTATGAGGGTATTTGGTACCGTTTAAAAAAATAAGAGGTGCGAAAGAACACTCTTTAGTCGATATTTAAATTTAACGATATATGGGGTTCGATTAAAAAAGCTTATTCCAATGCCTAATACGGTGTGTATTGCTTTTAAATAGGGATATAAAAGGGTATATGAATAAGCACAGTTTCACTGCAATAAGGATTTGAGGGTTAAACTATGTTTCCAATGATTTCGGTGATTGTTTCTG
The DNA here is from genome assembly GCA_934702375.1 of uncultured Bacillota bacterium. GTDB lineage: Bacteria > Bacillota > Dehalobacteriia > UBA7702 > UBA7702 > UBA7702. The sequence goes on from CAKUYE010000013.1 coordinate 53,345, forward strand.
TTTACAACGAATCTAAGTATATTGGGCGTTGTATAGAATCGGTTATGCATCAAAGTTATACCAATTTAGAGATTCTTCTTATTGATGATGGATCTACTGATCAAAGCGGAATTATTTGTGATGAATATGCTAAAAAGGACCACCGTATAAGAGTTATCCATAAGCAAAACGGGGGCATTAGTGCAGTTCGTAATCTAGGAATCGAATCTGCATGTGGTCAATATATAGGCTTTGTCGATGGTGATGACTATATAGAGTCAGATATGTATGAAGTTCTGTATCGCTTACTGATAGAACATCAAGCAGATATTGCCGTATGTAATGTTTCCAATTGTTATGAGACTGGTGCGAAAAATTTATATAGTGGCGGCGAAATTTTTACCTGTAGCGGGGAAGAAGCTTTGGAGATTACTCTTGAGGGAAAGAAAATGCCGGCTTCTTTATGTAATAAGTTATACCGGAGGGAAGTTATTGGTGATTTGAGATTTCGTGTTGGCAAAACCTATGAGGATGCTTTTTTTCTTCCGGAGTTATTTTTACGTGCATCTTTGTTGGTTGTGACAACGGACGCATATTACAATTATTGGCATCGTGTTGGAAGCATTACTACTTCTGGTTTTTCAGAAAGAACTTTAGATGTGATTGATGCTTATCAATTTACTTATGATTTAGTGAAGATATCTTGTCCTCGTCTTTTGCCTGTTGCTGAATTCCGTCTTTATCGGTCTTATCTGATTGTTTTAGAAAAAATGCTGATTTCGGCAGATTATCGCAAGAACAAAGAATTTTCTCGCGTTGTGTCTTTTTTACGGGAGAACACGATCAATATTTGCAGAAACAAATACTTTAGTAAAGCTAGGAAAATTTTATCAATTGTATTAAATATCAGCGTAGAGTTTTATCGAAAAGCCTATCTCCAGAGTTTAAAACGAAACCGCATTTATAGGTAGTTGATTGATTGCATATGTGATTGGGTTCTAGATAGATTGTGAGGTCGTAAATTATGATTTTTGGAGGAATTTTAGCGGGTGGAATTGGAACCCGTATGCATATGGCAGATATGCCAAAACAATTTTTGCCATTAGGAGAAAAACCTATTATAGTGCATACCCTTGAGAAATTTTTGATGTGCCCAGATTTCGAAAAAATTTATGTTGGCGTGCATCATGACTGGACTTCATATATGGAAGACTTAGTGAATAAGCATATTGCATCATTTTCTTCTGGGAAAGTGGCTGTGATTTGCGGTGGAAATGATCGTAATGAGACTATTCAAAATATTATTTCTGCCATAGAATCGGATTATTGTATTTCAGATGAGCACATTATCGTAACGCATGATGCTGTTCGTCCATTTGTTACGATGCGTATGATTGAAGAAAATATATCTTGTGCAAAAAAATATGGTGCAGTTGATACGGTAACCCCTGCCATTGATACGATCGTAACATCAGAGGATGGGAATATTATTTCCTCAATTCCTAACCGCGCTCAAATGTATCAGGGACAAACTCCTCAAAGTTTTAAGATTTCCCTTCTTAAAAGCTTGTATCGTTCTTTAAGCGATGACGAGAAAAACGTTTTAACTGATGCGTGTAAGATTTGTGTTGTAAGAAATTACCCGGTACACTTAGTTGAAGGTTCTTATACAAACCTAAAAATTACTACTCCTGGCGATTATAAGATAGCCCAGGCAATGGTGGGAGGAAAGATCATTGATTAATCAGATCTATCAACTTATTGCGCCTAAAATGATCTCGGTAAAGTATGAAGATCTTTCCCTTTCGAATCAGGTGATTGTTCGCCCGGAATATATGGCTGTGTGTCATGCGGATCAGCGCTACTATCAGGGGCAGAGGGATGCAAAAGTATTGAGAAAAAAACTGCCGATGGCGCTGATTCATGAATGTTGCGGTAAAGTGGTGTATGACCCCAATCGCATGTATTTTCCTGGTCAACGTGTGGTATTGATTCCCAATATCCCAACAATAGAAGATGAAGTTATTTATGAAAATTATCGTAAGGGCTCCTATTTTCTGTCTAGTGGGCATGATGGATTTATGAGAGAATTAGTCGAAATGCCCGTAAACAGAATTGTTTCCTGCGAAGGAATTAATCCTGTAGTTGCTGCGATTACGGAGTTTATTAGTGTGGCGGTTCATGCGGTTAATCGGTTTGATGTAATTGCTCATAAGAGACGCTCTTCCATCGGTATTTGGGGAGATGGTAGTTTAGCATTTACGGTTGCTAATGTTGTGCGCTCCTTGTATCCTGAAATACGGATTATTGTGATTGGTCAACAACAACGAAAATTAACCCAGTTTTCGTTTGTTGATGAAGCATATTTTTCCGGTGAAATTCCTGAAGGCATTTGTGTTGACCATGCTTTTGAGTGTTGTGGTGGCGAAGGCAGTTATGCGGCGATCGAAGATATCATTCGGTATATTAATCCTCAGGGAACCCTGCTATTGATGGGGGTTTCTGAGAATAAAATTCCCATCAATACTCGCATGGTATTGGAGAAGGGACTGACCTTTGTGGGGTGTTCCCGTTCAGGAATAAGCGATTTTGATCAGGCTGTGACTTTGCTGAGAGATCAATGTTTTTCGCATCGTTTAAAAACCATTCTTTATGAATCAGATCCAGTTCATTCTGTACAAGATATTTACAATGTCTTTGCTGAAGACCTTACCGTTCCATTTAAGACGGTATTCAAGTGGGTAATTTAGCGATATTATATATTTAAAAAAGACAAATTAAATGAAAGGGAGTAGCGCATGAATGTCGATGTGATAAAAAGAATCATTTTGCAATGGAGCGAACGTTATCCACTGTGTGCTGTTGTGCAGTTTTTCAGATATGCTTTTTTCTTGATTTCTTTCGCATTATTTTTTTGCGGATATTATTGGTGCGCTCCTAATGTTTCATTGTGCGGGGTGTTGTCTTTATTTTTGAGTAATTTACTTTACGGTTTTTCTGCTGCAAGACAACGAATTGTCTTTTTGCTGTTTCATGCTACATTGTTTACTTTCTTGCTTAGTCGTCCGTTTATTAGCATGTTGAGGGGCGACGTTTGGTGGTACTTTGATTTTTCGGCAGTTTCTTTCGCGCTGAATTCACTTTTACTTACTTTGCTTTTCTTGCGTTTTGGAGAGATATTCGGAGAGGCAATTTTATCCCGCTCCCTTCAAAAAAGAAATGTCTGTCAGTTGGATAAGAATAGTGAATATGTTTGGAATTTCCGTCATGCATTACAAATTATTTCGTTGATTTTCTTTATCCTCACGATGTCTGTTTATCTTATGCTTCAAATCGAAAAGCTTGTTTTTATGCAAGGACGGGATTATGCTGAAATCTATTCCTCTTTTCGAACAACCTTTCCCTTTTATGTGGAGACGCTGGCTTCGATGATGAAGTTTGCATTATGTTTTTTTCTCGCAACTATGCCGTCAAAACGCCTGGCTTTCCTTCCGTTGTTTGTTTATTGGCTGTCTGCAGTTCCAGCGTTGATTATCGGTCAGCGATCTTTGATTGTTCTTCATACCGTGTTTATTTTTCTGTATTATATTTTTCGTGATATCAAAGGAGATGCTCAATGTTGGTTAGGGAAGGGTGAGGTTGTATTTTTGTTTGCCTGTGGTGTTCCCGTACTGTTTTTTTTAGGCGCGTATAATTATATCCGAGACGGTGTTGGAGTGTCTTTAGGGCTTTGGGACAATATTGTTGATTTGTTTTACAAGCAGGGTGTATCCTTTGATGTTTTATGTATGGGCTATTCGGCTCTTCCTGACTTACCAGATGTAATTCCCAAAAATTATACTTTTGGGCCATTTATTGACTACTTTCAGCATGGCTCACTTGCACAGATCCTTTTTGGAGCTGAATCTTTAGGTAGCGGTAATAGCGAGGTTATCGCAATTTATGGACACTCTTTTGCAGATAGCTTGGCTTACACGATTCATCCTGGATATTTAAGCGGACATGGTTACGGTTCTTCCTATTTGCTTGAGACCTTTGCGGATTGGGGGTATTGCGGAGTTATTTGCTTCAGCAGTATTTTAGGTATGATATTTTCCTCTGCATATGCCTTTTTTTGCAAAAATACTTTCATATCCGCTTTAACGTTGGTGTGTTTGTTGAACTTATTTTATATTCCACGAGCATCTGCCACAAGTTGGCTTCAATTTTTAACAACAATGCAATTTTGGCTTGCAGCAATTTTTTGTTATATCACTGCAGGTGTTTGTAGTCGGCAATATTCATTTTGCCAAGGGAAATCGTTGAATTATTATAAAGGAGCAAAATCAGATGTTTGAAAAATGTGGTCTGAGGGATGTTTTTTACCGTATATGGATGTATAAATTTTGGATTCTAGGTGTTATCACTATTTTTTTTCTCCTAGGATTTTTCCTGTTTCCAACAAACAACGAGGATGAACCTATGTCTCATCTTGTTGATGCAAATGGTCATTGGGCTGCCTCTGCTTCTTACCTTGTTTCTTCGGAGTCTGGCCTTTCCGATGAAGCTGGAGAGAATGAGACGGATAGCACGGATCTTAAGTTGGCACATACTTATGCGGAAATACTCCATGCGGATTTTTCTGCAGAAAAACTCCTGACCCAATTGCGGCAGAAATATTCCATGGATGAACTTATTAACAACCTTTCCTGGGATGTAACAGAGGAAACTGTATCGCCGTTTGCTTTTCGGAATACCTATTTTGCCGATGTATTAGAGCCTGCTCCAATTGTAAATATATATGTTTACTCTAAGGATGAGGCCTTGGCTCGGGATTTTTTGGCGGAATGTATTGCAGTTTTTGAATCTACTGTTGATGTTGTGCCTAATAGTTCTATTAGTAAACTCGATGGGGTTGTCGCTTATGAGTATTTGGAAGATTCTGCGCCGGTATCGGAAAGCAACGTAGGTTTGAAAAATAGTCTTGTGTTGTTGCCAATTTTGGGTTGCGTGGTGAGTTTATTGGTTGTATGCGCATTGGCAATTTTTAGGCCTACAATTAACCGAAAAGGTGATTTTTCGCTCTATGATATATTTGTGATCGGGGAGGTATCCCTTCCCCGAGGAAGGACTGGAGTAAAAGATGAAAAATAAGAAATCAATGATTTTTGATGCACAAATTTTCTCAGATCTTTGTGACAGTAAAGAAATACATTCATGTGCCATTGTTACGTCGTTGAAAAAGGACCACATCATTCATTCATTTTGCGAAACCTTTTGCATTGAAATGAAAAAGGTTAGGGAAAACGTAGAGTTCTTTGTAGATGACGTGTTTCTAAATACAAGTACAGATACTCTTTCTTTGGTTCTTGCTCCTTCCCCTCATGAAAATGTGGATTCTTACCGCATTTGCAAATCTTGTGATGCTGTACTTATCGTGGAAAGATACGGACATTCTCTCCATTATGTTTTTGATGAGATGATTGTTTTCTTGAGGGAACACAATTTCGACATACTTGGAGTAATAAGTATTACAGATTAATTAGATCGCAGGAAGGTTGTTATATTGTCTCGTACAGGTTATGCAATAAAAAATGTATTTGTTGGCGTTGGTGGCCAGTTTTTTAGTATTCTGATTGGCCTTGTTACACGTATTTTTTTTGTACGTCTTTTAGCCCAAGAATATCTTGGGCTTAACGGGCTTTTCTCGAGTATTCTAACGACACTGTCTTTTGTTGAGCTTGGGATTGGTCCTGCTATTGTGTATAGCCTGTATAAGCCTCTGGCAGAGCGGGATAATGAACAAGTCAATGCATTAATGAATCTGTTCCGAAAGTCATATATTGCAATTGGTGTTGCCGTGGCTGCTATTGGGATTGCATTGACTCCATTCTTACCCTATTTGATCGAGGATATTCCGGAAAATATTCCTCATATCAATGCAATATATATTCTGTTTGTTGTTAATACTTCGATTTCCTACTTTTTTTCCTATAAGAAGTCTTTGATTATTGCTGATCAGAGGCAATATATTGTGACTGCGTGTCATTATGTCTTTTATTTCATAATGAATGCTCTGCAGATTGGCTTCTTGTACTTCACCAGAAGTTATTTTGTTTATTTGGTTATTATGATCCTATCCACCTTTATGGAGAATATCGTGATTTCTCAAATCGCGAGTCGAAAATACCCTGCCTTTTTGTCTGGTCACCCTTGTGCACTACGCAATGAATATAAGAATGAGATTATCATTAATATTAAAGCAATCATCCTTCACAAACTGGGTACCGTAATCCATACGGTTTCGGATAATCTGATCATGGGAAAATTTTTTGGATTAGTATCTGTTGCAATTTATTCTAACTATTTACTGATTATCACGCCGTTAAATGCTATTGGTGGACAAATCTTTTCGTTTACAGCAAGCCTGGGAAATTTAAAAGTAACATCCGAAGATGATCATGCAATTGATGTTTTTCGCATTATGGAGTTTGTGGATTTCTGGGTTTATGCATTTTTTTCTGTTTGTCTGTTTGTTCTATTTAATCCTTTTATTGCAATAGCCTTTGGTGAAAATTTTCTGTTCCCGATGTTTACCGTGGCGCTTATTGTTCTAAGTTTTTATCTTGACGGAAGAAGAAAGGCATTGCTGTCCATAAAAGAGGGGTATGGTATATTTTATCCGGATCGGTATAAACCCCTTGTCGAAGTTACTGCAAAAGTGCTGTTGTCGATTGGGCTAGCAATTCCCTATGGAATCAATGGTGTTTTCCTTGGCGGGATCCTGAGTCGCTTTGTGTGTATCGTTGTAGAGCCATATGTCGTATATAAATATGGGCTTGGCTGGCAATACTTAAGTAGCTATGTGAAACGATATATTATGTATTTTGCGGTGTTTGTAGCCCTTACCATAGTGACATATATAGCTGCTTCCCTTTGTGGTGATGGTGGACTCCTCCCCTTTGTCGGTAAAATGATGGTTTGCTTGGTTTTCCCAAATATTGTTATTTTCCTCTTATTTCGAAAAACAACAGAATTTGCTTGGGTTTGGAATACCTTTAAAAAATTTATGAAAAAAATAAAGAAATAAGATTTTTTCAAAGCTTCCTTTGGGGAGCTTTGATTTTTTGTTGCGTTTTTCTTTTGGCCGTGATATAGTGGATATAGTAATCTGCCGGAGGTGCAAAATGGACAGACGCAGAGAGTATTTAGAAGAGAGATTAAAAGAGGCAGAGGCGAAGATTAAGGCTCAAAATCAGGTGATACGAAATTTAGAATTACGAAAAGAGCAGTACGATTCTATCTTGGAAAGTATGTCTGAGCTTGTTGAGAGAACCGATCCGAACCTTAATCTTATTTATGTTAACAAGGCATTGTCTGATTTTTACGGTGAAACACCGGAAAGTATGATTAATACAGATACCATGAAGCTTGTATGTCAAGAGGACCATGATGCGATTTATGAAATGATGCGAAATATTACTGTGGATAGTCCCCATTACAAATATGAGTATCGTGTAAATATTAACGATCGGATTTATTGGATGGAAAGCGTTGGTCGTGGGTTTTATGATGAGGACGGGGAAATAATAGAATATCAGGATGTCAGTCGTGATATTACCCATTTTAAAAACTTAGAGGAACAATTAAAATATCTTGTTGATATGCAAACAAAAAAATTGCAGGCAAGTAATTCGGAGCTACAACAAGTAAATAACTATTTGCATAGTATTTTATCCAATATTTCCGAAGGGATTTTAGTAATTAACAAGAATGGAGAGTGTGAGTTCTTAAATTACGGCCCTAAGGATTTATGGAAGCACGCCAGCCAAGATATCAGTATATATTTTAAGGAATTATTAAATGATAAAAAGAGTAATGTAATCAATTGGATGTTTTTTAAAAAGCGACCGTTTTTCGATGCTGAGATGCACTTTGTTTCTCGGCGACGCGATCTTTTTTTTGTCGTTTCAGGAATGCCTCTTGATACCGGTGACGATATGGTGGAAAAAAGTATATTGGTTTTAAAACCGGTTACTCAGGTACGTAAGATGGTAACTCAAATGAGTGGGAATCAAGCACGTTTTCACTTTAAAGATATCATTACTATCAGTCAAAAGATGCAGGATGATATTTATTTGGCAAAGCAAGCCGCAATGAGTGATTGTAATGTTTTAATTGAAGGGGAGAGCGGTACCGGTAAGGAGCTTTTTGCCCAAAGCATTCATAATGCCAGCTTACGTCAGAATGGGCCATTTGTTGCGGTGAATTGTGGTGCGCTGCCTCGTGAGTTAGTTGCCAGTGAGCTGTTTGGTTATGCAGAGGGTTCTTTTACCGGTGCAAAAAAAGGAGGTAAACCCGGGAAATTTGAACTTGCTGATGGAGGCACTTTATTTCTCGATGAGATTGGAGATATGCCATTGGATCAGCAGATTGCTTTGTTACGAGTGATTCAAGAGCGCTGTGTTACCAGGGTTGGCGGCAATCGCAATATTAATGTTGATGTCCGCATAATTTGTGCAACGAATCGTGATCTTCAGCGGGAAGCCAAAGAGAAGAGCTTTCGTGAGGATCTTTATTATCGATTGAATGTCATTAGTATTCATGTTCCGCCGTTGCGGGAGCGAAAAGATGATATTATGCCGCTATTCTGCTCTTTTTGGGCAAATGTTACCGGTGGAAAACCGGAAGATTTTTTATCGTTATTGCAGCCTGAGGTCATTGACGTGTTGTTGCGCTATGATTATCCGGGTAATGTCAGAGAGTTGCAAAACGTAGCAGACCGTATGGTATATCTTTCCGACGGCGATGAAATCACCATGAAATACCTGCCTCAACATATTATAGATTCCGTTGTTGAAGTGCAAAATGCTTTAGCTGTAGTAGAAGATGTTTCGACGGATTTTGTTTCTCCGGAAACATCTTTGCCCACGATCACCGATGTACGTCAGCGTAAACAGAAACAGATTCTTTTGCAGCAGCGGCAGGAACTATTGCTGGCATTGGAAAAGGAAAATGGTAATATTGCAGCAGCTGCTCGTCGTTTGGGTGTTTCGCGGACAACATTTTATCGAAAGCTGGATCTTACCGAATGATAAATTATCGATTAAACCATGAACGAACCGCATATGTTCCGAATATGTTGCAAATATGTTCTGTTAAAACGTTTTAGGAACATATTTGGTTCACAAAGAGTACGGTGTTTCGGAGGGATATTTAGGCGAAAAAAAGTAGAATAAAAAGGAATTTAGACTTGGTACAGGAGCTTTCTTTAAAAAAGCGATTGTTGCAAGTCTATTTTGTTTTTTTTGGCACGCTCTTTGCATTATATAAAGGCATAAGGAACAAAAGCAACAAGGGATTCATGAAACATCGATGAAGTTGTTGAGAACTGCTATTGTTGTCATTGGAAAGCTATTCGTTGTATAAATTTAGTTTGTTATTGGATTTATCCAAAATAATAAAAAAAGAGAGGTACAATTGATGAGAAGAAACATTTCTTGTGGGCGTGGCCTTCTTTCCGGCTTCAGCCTAAACGTTTTCTCCGAAGAAGAGTGCGAACGAATTCACCTTGCGTCACTGGAGTTATTGGAAACGACCGGTATTTTTTGCGAAAGCGATCGTGCCATCGAAATTTACGAGGCAGGAGGTTGCCGCATTGATCACGACAAGAAAAGAGTGCATATTCCTGCTTGGTTAGTAGAAGACTCTGTTCGTAAGGCTCCGCCCAGAGTTTTAATGGCCGGCCGTGATCCTCAAAATGATGTTGTTTTGGAAAGTGGTCGAGTAAACTTCCTTACCTTTGGTCAGGGGATCAATGTTATCGATCCTTATAGCGGTGAACGTCGTCCTTCCGTAAAACAGGACGTTGCCGATGTTGCTCGTCTTGTTGATGCGCTTCCTAACGTAGATGTTATTGAAGATACTCTTTATTGCAGTGACAAAGACGAAAGAGTCGCCACCCTCCATAATGCGGAAGCCACTCTTACGAATACCACCAAACATCAGAGTCAGGGGGCAGACAGTGCCCATCAGGCAAAGCTCTGTATCGAGATTGCTGCTGCCATCGTCGGCGGTAAAGATAAATTAAAATCTCGTCCGATTATTTCCGGCGGTGGTTGCCCTGTAAGTCCTCTTACTCTTCCTAAGGGCAACACTGAGCAGCTTATTGAATATGCATCGGCCGGTCTTCCCTGTAATCCTTTGTCTATGGCCATGGCAGGTGGCTCTACTCCTGTTACTCTAGCAGGTACGTTGACCGTTCACAATGCTGAAATTATTTCCTATATCGTGTTGATTCAGCTTGTAAATCCCGGTAATCCTTGTACCTATGGCAGTTCTACAACTGCAATGGATCTTCGTCGTGCCGTTGCATGCGTAGGTTCTCCTGAACTTGGTATGATTTCCGCTGCTGTTGCCCGTATGGCTCAGTTCTATAAGATCCCCAGTTTTGTGGCAGGTACCTAGGCAGACAGTAAATTGTCTGACATTCAAGCAGGACACGAAAAAACATTAACAGCCATGTTGCCGGCGTTGGCAGGTGCCAACCTCATCTACGGGCTGGGTATGTTAGAATCCGGTATTACTCTGGGCTATGGCCAGATGGTTATGGACAATGAATTTGCCGGTATGATTCGCTATGCTCTTCAGGGTATTCCTGTAAATGACGAAACTCTCGATGTTGATTCTATTATTCGTGTTGGTCCCGGTGGCAATCATCTTACCGAACCCAACACCGTTTCCAAAACTAGAGGTTATCAATCCACTCCCAAATTTATTGATCGTAATTTGATGGATAATTGGCTCCTTGAAGGTGGCGTAGATTTCAAGACCAAGTGTGATGAAGAAGCAAGACGTATTCTCGAAACGCATCAGGTAACTCCTGTATCGGAATATGCTGTCGGTACCATTCGTGAAATCATTGAAAAAGAAGAACGCGATCTTGGCATCAGTCAATCTTAATCATGTGACTATCTGTATGTTTTATGTTCGGGCGGGTTTTCCCGCCCGAAATAATTACTTTGAAAGGAGTTGCTCCAATGGCAGATACAACTTCTCAGGCAAAAAAACTCAGTTCAGTGGATTTGTTTTTAGGTATTATTGTTCTTATGCTGTTTCTTGATTCTGGGACAGCCTCCTCTGCAATGGGGATTAGTTCAATTACGTGGTATTTGATCCTCGGCATAATTTTCTTTTTGCCTATGGCTCTGATTACGGCAGAGCTTGGCTCAACTTATCCTTCTGACGGCGGTCTGTATCATTGGGTAAAAATTTCTCTTGGTGCAGATAACGCAGCCAGAGTCACCTGGTATTATTGGTTAAATAATGCAGTTTGGGTTGCCTCCGCTACGATTTTCGTCATGGACGTTGTTCGGCAAATGTTAAACTTGCTTTTTGGAATAGAAGTTTCTTTTTTCCTTTATTTGGCTTTTTCCTGTATTTTAGTGTGGGTTTATGTATTGATGGCAACCCAACCTCAAAATGAATCTACCGCCGTTCGAAACCTTGGTGGTATTGCAAAATTGACAATTGTCGCAGCAATGATTTTATGCGCCATCTGTTATCTGGTAAAGAGTGGCGGGGAGACTGCAACCGCTTTTACAGTTACAGAGTTTAAACCGACGATAGGGGCTGCTTTTGCCTTTTTCCCCGCTTTAATTTATAACGTTATGGGTTTTGATGCCATTAGCTCGATTGGTGGCAGCAATATTAAAAATCCGGCAAAGGATTTGCCGCGAATGATCCTCTTAAGTTTGGTTATAATCATTGCCGTCTATGTTCTGTTTACTTTGGCGATGTGTATTGTTACGCCCTACGAAGAAATTGATATCATTAATGGGATTTTGAATATCTTTATTATCACTTTTCCCGGCGGCCTTGGTACTGTTCTGTACGTTCTTATTGGTGTTATTTTCCTGTACACTTTGATGTCACAAGGTCCGGCTTGGCTTCAGGCTGCTGGCTATATGGCAGTAGAAGCTGCCTCTGATGAAAACCGTGAACTTCCCAAAGTTTTTGGAACCGTGACGAAAAAAGGTGCGCCATTGGGGAGCATTGTGATTATCGGTATTGTGAGTACGGTGTTGATTATTGCTTACGGTCTTCTTGCCTCTTTTGTCGGAGGTACTGCAAGTGATTTATTCTGGACTTTATTCTCTTTCACTTCTTTGATTTTCCTTCTGCCGTTTATTATGTGTTGTTCCGCTTTTATGAAGCTGAGGAAAAACGATGGGAAAACTCAACGAGGATATCGTTTCCCCGGCTCTGACGGCTTTGGTTTTTGTATCGCTCGGTTTTGCCAAATCGTTATTATCTTTACAATGGTACTATTCTTCTATGTCCCCGGTCAGCCCGTTGATTGGATCACCGATATTGCTTTGGGTTTAGGATTTTTAATAGGCCTTGGTTTTGGTGAATATTTTAATTTACGACGCAAAAGAGCTTTGAAATAAATGAATATCACGGATTTGATTGTAAAGGAGGGGAGGGTAAGATATGAAAAAGGATGACAACAAGATGATTCCAAGTAAAAATATTATGGAAGAAATTGAAACCAGGATCGAAATAATGGAACGTGACGATTATGAGTATCCTCCCTTATTAAATCATGTTGATTGGCTCGGAGCAGTGATTTTGACTCTTCTTTGCCTTGCTTGTGTGTTGTATTTGATGTATTTTTGCTCGGCACTGTAATACCGAAGGGGGCGTAGAAATGGATGAAATCGGGAAAGAAACCTATTATGGCATTGTGCCGGTGTTGTCAAATGAGCGACTTTACGGTTTTCGAGAATCTGTCTTGATTACGGCAGGCTACGGCATTGCCACATGGTGTTTCGTCCAAGGAGCTTTTATTTCGTCAGTACTCCCTTTTTACCTAGCAATTGTTGCCACATTGGCGGGAATCATGCTTTTTGCCGTTCCGGCATTTCTTATCACGATCGTTCCGGTACGATTCGGTTGTGATATTTGGATTTATCAACGTGTTATTTACGGCTATCGTTTGAATTTTATTTTTCTTTTGTTGGCGGTGGCTTTTGGCAGCGGTTGGGATGCTGTGAATGCCAGAGTTTTTGCAGATTCAATGATATTGGTTGTTAATACGATCGGTGCTGAACTGGGTGAGTTTTGGACGCCATGGATTGGTTCCTTATGTGTCTTAAGTGGTTTTGTAATCGCTTGGTTTGGTCCTGTTGCAGTAAAGAAAACATCGTTTATCATCATACCAAGCCTTCTTCTCATCGGCGTATTTATGACGGTGATGATATTGATTCGTATTTCTCCCTCGCAGCTCAATGCGGTAACCCCCATTGCCACAGGTGAGTATGGGTCGATGAAAGAAGGTTTGATATATGTACTGGAATCAAATTTTGCATATTGTATTGCATGGTTCTCCTGCTTGGGGATTTTGCCCAGATTGATGAAATCGGAACGGTGTAACCTTTGGGGGCATATTCTTGGCATGGGGCTGATTATGGCACTGTTTATTTGCATTGGTGTCTTGTCCGGTACTTTTATGAATTCTCTGGGTATTTACAGCGAGAATCCTACGGAGGCTCTTATTGTGATTGGCGGCCCTATTGCCGGAGGTCTTTCTCTGGTGGTCATTGCTTTTGCCAATGTTTCGACACAGGCCTTGGAGTTTTATGCTTTTTCATTGGCTACAAAAGTTTTAAGACCGGAGTGGGATTACCATAAGATTCTTCTTTGTTGGCTTGCATTAGTACTTTTTATGACTTTTTCCGACAAGATTTGGGAATATTATTCAACCTTTGTTTCAATTGGCGGTTGTATTTATGCTCCGGCGATTTCTATCTTCCTTGTTGATTTCTTTTTCGTTCGTAAGCAGCGTTTTTCTCTTCGCGGTGCTTATGAGATAAAGAGTACTTATCGTTACACCGGTGGATTTAATTTGGTTACGATAGCCTCTTTTATCGTAGGAGTTCTTGTATATTTTTTCTTGTTTGATCCTGTTTCCTATAAGGCGGTATCACCTCTCTTCTTTTACCTTACCGGTACCGGAGGATCGTTCCTTGCTTCTGGCCTTGCTTATTTTCTGCTTTCCCGGATTCCGATATGCCGCAGGTATTTGTGTATTGATAATCTGCCTTAAACGTGAAAAATGTGATAATTGATGAAACCGTCCCCTTTTTGTCTTAATTGTGCAAGATGGGGACGGTTTGGTTTCATTTCATTTTTATTCTTTTGATGTAGGCCTTCATTGCTTTTTCCTGCTCCGGATCGAGAACGGTTTGGGGAGCATTCGCCAGGATCTTTTGAACTTTTTCTTTGGCGATCTCCTTGATGTCCTTGCTTCCGCCGGCTTCCCATGCTTCTATTGAGCGCCAATCGGATATAGAGGGCTGCCAGCCCTCTCGGCAATGCTTCAATGTAGATTCTGCGGTCATGAAATCCCTACAGGGATCGGAGGCAAGGAGCTCTTTGATGCCCGAAGCCGCTTCAGAGGTATCCATTCCTTTCAGGATGCTTCGGCAACGGCTGATCATTTCATTGTCCAAAACGGTTTTTTCGGCGGAAGTCGTCATAAGGTTGGCAAGAGTACCGACGGATTGGCTGGTAAGGTGGACGCCGGTTAAGGCCGTTGTAAGAAAGCTCTGCATCGTTTCGATGCCTGCCTGATAGTCGATACATTTTGCGCCGGTAACGCCGGTTTGGGCTCGGGCGGGCAAACGGTAGAATTCCCGGAGCATCTGCACGGAGGCACATAGCATCAGTGTAGATTCCGGAGCAGCACATTCCCAGGTAGCATAGCGCAGGTTGCCGTAGGTGAGGGAGGCCGAGAGCACCACCGGTACGCCGGGGCGGAGTATTTGAGCGTAAACAAGACCTGCGATCATTTCTGCCAGGGAAAGAATCACCGTAGAGTAAAGATAAACCGGAGAGGTGATACCGGAGATCGGCGCAGAGACGATCATAATCGGCTGATTGTGCTCCGCGAATACTTTGATACCGTCGCAGGCGAATTGGGAGTAAAAAAACGGTGTATTGGGGCATACAGCGTGGCACGTGAGGTAGTGCTCCGCTATATAGTTTTCCTTGCCGTAGGCAATATCAAAAAGACGAAGGCATTCTTCCTTCTCTTCGATGGTATCCAATTCCATCGGCGAGAGAATCGGTTTGTTACTGTGCCGCATGGAAGCAAAAAGGCAGGAAAGGCCTTTGTATCGTTCCGGGACATCCCCGGGGCTTAAGGGCTGATAGCCGGCAATGTCGATTTCGGGGCAGGCTTGATAAATCTTTTGCAGTGCTTCAAAGTCCGCCAAAGTAGAGCTGCGGCGGTGCCCCTGTTCGTCGCAGGCAAAGACTTCACCGCCGGCAGGGTGGATCAACAAGCCTTCGCCTACGGTCACGTTACGCTCAGGATCCATTGCTTCCAACAGAAAGGAAGAGGGGCACCGGGCCAAAGCGGTCTCAACCATTTTTTGAGGGAAATAGACGGTATGCTCAAGAACTTTTGCTCCGTGATGACGAAGGGTATCTATCGTATCATCGCTTTGAAATACCATTCCCTTTTCCTCCAGCAGTTGGAGGATCTTTTTGTGGATTTCGGCCATCTCTTCGGCAGATAATAACTTTAGCGGGGAAAATTTAGCCATATTTCTCCTCACTCTCCTTTGATCGATACTCTGAGTATAATATAAAGAGCGTTAAAAAACAATATTTTGTAAAAAAATAAAACAGACATAGGGTATGTCTGCTTTATTTTTTATGGAGAGTATAAGGAATATGAAAAAGCTCAAAAAGAGCTATTTTCTCCGCGGGGTAGGGAACCCCGCTTATGAGGTAGAAGGGATTTGAATGACTTGATAGTCATTCGTGTCGGCAAAGGCTGTTTTGCCGACGATTTATGGAGAGTGTTTACGGCCGGAAAAAATTGCCGAATCCGACCTTATTCATAAAGAGCTGGTTCATGCTCTTTATAACAAAGTAAATAAGTGCATCTCAGTTGTCGATGACAACATCCTGATAATGCCGCATCATCATATCGCGAAATTCATCATCGCGTTTTTCTTTGATGAGCTGAATGATTGCCTTATGCTCTGCCAGGCTTTTGGTCCGTTGTTTTTCCCGGTGGATCTGATAGGCAATATACATAAGATCATTGTGATATTCAAAATCCTTTACAACATTACGGTAAAGGAAGATGTTTCCTGTACAACGAACGAATGTTGTGTCAAAATTGAATTCGTCCTTTGTATGGTCAAAATCTCCGGCTTCCTCTTGATTTTTCAGGATTG
This sequence comes from uncultured Bacillota bacterium, assembly GCA_934702375.1. Classification (GTDB taxonomy): domain Bacteria; phylum Bacillota; class Dehalobacteriia; order UBA7702; family UBA7702; genus UBA7702. The sequence goes on from CAKUYE010000013.1 coordinate 69,559, forward strand.
TTTCCAATTCTTCGATAAGCTTATCTCTAAGACCCATCTCTAAACAGATCTTGAAGCCGGTGCATATTTGTGCTACCATGGCTTCTTCCAGCATCCGGCGTTCTTCCTCCGGAATTTTATGGATAAACATCCTGTTCCCGACTTTGTCGATAAAGCCTTCGTAAATCAACAAATTCACAGCGTCACGAACCGGCGTCACGCTTACACCGAGGGATTCCGCAATCTGGTTCAGGTTCAATTGCTGCCCCTGGACCAACTCTCCTTCGGAAATTTGCTGTTTCAAGTAAGTACAGATTTGTTCGTTTGTCGATTGTATTTTCATAATACGACGTCCTCTGTATTTGATAACGCATAACTTGTAAGATATATTCTATAACTAATACGGTATATTTATTGTAGCAGATAATTCCGGAAAATGCAAATCTTTTTTTCACTTTGGTAAAAATTTCTTTTGAATAAAAAGATTCTCCCGTTTCTTTACAAAAAGGCCCATTGCGCAGTTTGTGCAATGGGCCTAAGGGATATGATCTGTAAATTCGTTTATTTATTTTCTGTTAAAAATAGGGTAATCAATCGTTCTATCGTGGCGGCGGCTTCTGCCCTCGTTGCATGATTTTGAGGTGCAAAGCTGTTTTCGGGTATTCCGTTCATCAGCTTGTTTTCTTGACAGAAGAGGACGCTTTCTTGAGCCCAGTCGCGGATCGTGTCTTTATCGGCAAAGGTTATTTCTCCCGTTGCCTTTTGACCGAATTTGATATAGTCGGAGAAGCGGTGGAGGAAACAGGCCATTTGTTCTCTGGTGATGGTTTCGTAAGGTCTGAATTCCGTTGCGGAATAGCCCTTTACAATACCGGCTTCTGTTGCCCACCGTACATAGGATGTGTACCAGGAGTCGGCCTCCACATCTTCAAATTCAAGGGTTGTTTCCCCCGGGTTCATTCCGTAGCTGCGTTCATAGAGCCGACCGAGTACGGTAATGAACATTGCCCTGTTCATCCGGGTATCCGGTGCAAACCGATCCTTGTCCGTTCCGATAAAGATCTCTCTTTCCGCTACAAAATGGATGGAGTTTAATGCCCAGTGATTGTCAATATCATTAAAGCTTTTGGTGTTTTCAGTAAACAAAAGGTCTTGCGCGGTTTCATTGATATAATTTTCTGCATCTAGGGCAAAGCCTAGGAATACTTTATTGTTGTTTGCATCCATAAAATAAGGTAAACCTGTGGGAGCCTGTTTTTTTAAGGTTTTGACCCAGTAGGGATTGGAAATGGCATATTTGCCGTCTCCGGCAATTACTTTTATTGCATACCAGTGATCGCTGTCTTTTTCTGGTACGGCTGTATAACGATAGGTGTATTCCTGTATTTTTCCGTCTAACTCTACGCTGTCCGCTAATTTGAAGCAGTTCCCCTTTGCGTTTGCCTTGCTGTCGGTGTATAATTCTATTTTCTTGATACCGTTTATACTTTGGATGTCAATGGAAAAGGTAAAGGAATCCTCTGTCTCAAAGGTGTCACCGAACATTTTATCCGGGAAAAGAAGGGGGCCGCTGGTGATGTAGGAATGTCCTTCATTGGCTGCTTTGGTAAAGGCAAGACCGTTTTCGATGCGGTCATTGTTTCTGCTGTTTTCCACAAAAGCGATGGTACGGTTGACGCCGCTGTGGAAGGTGGTGTAGTTTGCCAAAACATCATGGGCATCGCTGCCGGCAACGATGTTGTGAATTTTGATATCGCCGGTTAAAGCTTTTGTCCAATCGTTCATGACGTCGGTGAATACCGGTGTGTTGTAATAGTCGTCATAGGCAGAGCTGTAGCCCCACATCGCACCGTTGAATTCTACGGTATCGTAGGCGTCGTAATCGAAGCCTTCTTTTACATTGCCGTCTTTATCCAATTTCCCCGGTACTATACCGTATTTGTCGGCATAGGCCAGACCATAGGTGATGTAAGGATGATTTTGGGTAATTGTTGCGCCGATATAGTCATCGCCGTCGCTTTCGCTCTTGCCGAGATCATGAACGGAATCAACGATATCATTGTAATCGGCGAATTGGTCAAAACGAGCGATACCGTCGAGGAGGAGCTTATAGGCTTTTTCATTCTGAGGCAGTACGTTGAAATGTGCCCAGCTGCAGGAAATTTCCACCGAGGGATAAAAGCTCATGTCCAAGTCCTGATCGAGGATATAATTGTAAGCTGTTTTGTTTTCCGAGGTAAAATCGTGGTCACTGATCACGCCGACGCTTAATCCGGCAGCCATTTGAGAACGGATCACCAGATCCGCAGAGGAATAGCCGTCATTTTTGTTGGAGTGATGATGAACATCGGCCGAGAGCCAATCGCTGTTTTTCAGGGAAAACTTAGTGTGAATGCCTATATCTACCGTGGTTTTTCCGGTGTTGCCGGAGAACTCTATGGGTTTACTGTAGAAATTATAACCTTCTCCGTAGACGATGGCATTGTAATCTCCGGGGGAGATCATGGTTTCAACGATACCCTTCGTTTCCGTTAGAAATACGCCTTCACCGGTATAACGTACATTGGGATATTCCGAGGGGATCTGTACTTTACCATAGATGGGATTGCCCTTGCGGTCGGTAAGGCGGAATGTTACGGGAATCTTCTTCTCCGGCGAAAGATTTTTTAATGTGCAGACCTGATCCTCGAAATCGTCTTTCGTGATTTTGAGTTTATCGGTAGCTGCGTAATTCTTTTTCTCCGCAAAAACGATATAGCTTTCCCCTTCCTTTAATGCCGGGACGGTAATGCTGTAACTGCCGTCTTCATTCCCCTGTACCCAGGAGAAGGTCTTTGTTTTTCCGTTGGCATAGGATCTCTTGATGACGATTACCGGGCGAGCAACGTCGGCACGACCGTTGATCGTGACCTTCTCTGCCGCTGCTACGTTATATTCCTTCATGAAGAAGTCGGAGACCCTCGCCAAATCGCCGTGATCGTCTATGATGATACGGCCGTTGAAGTATTTTTCATGGCCCGGAGCAAAGTCTGTTGTGCAATAGAGGTCCTGATATCCCGAGGTGGTGTCGGTGCCGATGTCAGTGACTTGATCGGGTACGGCTACGGTCACTGCGGTGTTTTCCGTGTATGCAGTCGTGAAATGATGGTAGGGCATATCGGAAACATCGCCTGCGCCTGCGGAATAGGTGCAGTCGTTGAAATCTCCCTCATGAGTTAGGGAATAGCCGCATTTTAAGGCTTTTACCGTTTCGTCGCTGTTGTTTTTGACATAGGTGGTCATGTAAGCCGTATCGCTGTGGGCTTCCATGCTGTAATATGTCACAACGTCAAAATTACCTTTTATGGTATATTTTTTGGCAAGCTTCAACGTGGGAAGACCTTTCCCTGAGGAAAGGGTATATTCGGTATTGGTATTGAAATCAAAGCGCACGACCTCGTAAGTAACTTTTCCTGCGTTACCGGGAGCCCAACTGTCCCAGTTGTTCATCAGAAACTGAATGTCCCAGATGCGGTCATAGTCACATTGGACCTCCCCGGTCAGATATGCCTCTTTTAAGGTGGGCTTTTCCGTCTCTGCGGTGAGTCTGGCGGCATCTAAAACAGAGCCGGCGGGATAGCCCCAAGGGTCTCTGGTGTCGGTACCGATGGCAATGGCGATTTTATCGTTAAATATAATGATATCGTTGGGTGCAACGGTTTCGCCGGTAGGAATAAAGGCCTCTCCTTCTTTTATTCCCAAGTCTTTTTGAGTAGTGATACAAATAGTGTCATCGGTATAGCTTACAAGCTTGGAAAAGTCATTGCCGGTGACGGCATTTGCTCCGGAGGACATGGCCAAGAGAAAGGCAAAGCATAGAGCAAACAGCAGTGGGATTTGTCTTTTTCGTTTCATTTCATTGTCTCCTTTATACTATTATGAGATGGAAATATTTTATCATTTGTTGAATATATTGTCAATAGCGTTTGTCCGTTTATTGCTTCTTACAAAAATATCTCCTTTCTTCAGTTTGTCTCTGTCGAAAGGAGATATCTTTATTTTTTATATAAATTAAAAACGGAGTGTTCTTCAAATCAGTTATTTAAGCTCTTTATCGGAGCCGGAATACGACCGCCGCGTTTCACAAATTCATCGGCGGCAAAGCGGCTGATAGGCATAACCGGACCGGAACCTAAAAGACCGCCGAATTCGACCATATCGCCTTCTTTTTTACCAACGGCAGGAATCACGCGAACTGCTGTAGTTTTATTGTTGATCATACCAATGGCGGCTTCGTCTGCGATCATTGCAGCGATCGTTTCTGCGCTGGTATCGCCGGGCACAGTGATCATGTCCAAACCAACGGAGCATACTGCGGTCATGGCTTCGAGTTTTTCCAGCTTTAGGGCGCCTTCGTTGACGGCACGAATCATCCCGGCATCTTCACTGACCGGGATAAACGCTCCGGAGAGTCCGCCGACGTGGGAGGATGCCATAGAACCGCCTTTTTTGACGGCATCGTTGAGCATGGCCAGGGCTGCTGTGGTACCGGGACCGCCGCAACGCTGTAAGCCCATGGTTTCGAGAATCTCGGCAACACTGTCGCCGTTTGCCGGTGTGGGTGCCAACGACAGATCTACGATGCCAAAAGGAACACCCAAGCGGAGGGAGGCTTCTCTTGCGACCAGTTCGCCCATGCGGGTGATTTTGAAGGCGGTTTTCTTAATGACCTCGGCAATCTCACCCAGATCAAGGTCGGGATGGTTGATGATGGCATTGCGTACGACGCCGGGACCGGAGACCCCTGTATTGATGACAACTTCCGGTTCCCCTACGCCGTGAAATGCTCCGGCCATAAAGGGGTTATCTTCCGGTACATTGCAGAATACTACCAGCTTTGCGCAGCCAAGACCATCGTTTTCTTTGGTTTTTTCTGCGGTTTCTTTAATGATTTTGCCCATGGTGTAAACGGCATCCATATTAATACCGGCTTTTGTGGTGCCGATATTTACCGAAGAGCAGACGCGCTCGGTTTCCGCCAATGCCCGGGGGATACTTTTCATCAGTTTGATATCGCTGGCGGTCATCCCTTTGTGAACCAGAGCGGAAAAGCCGCCGAGGAAATTTACGCCGACATCTTTGGCGGCGCAGTCCATTGCTTTGGCAAAAACGGTATAATCTTCGCAATCTGAAGCTGCTGCGACCATGGAGATTGGTGTTACGGAAATACGTTTGTTGACGATAGGAATCCCGAAATCACGGCTGATATCTTCTCCGGTCTTTACGAGGTTTTCTGCTTTTTTGCAGATTTTATCGTAGACCTTTGTTGCCGCATTTTTTGCATTGGTGTCGGCGCAGTCCATGAGATTGATCCCCATGGTGATGGTGCGGACATCCAAATTCTCATCGGCGACCATATGGATGGTTTCCATGATTTCTGCATAATCAAATGTTGTATTCATGGGCCACCTCAGATTCTATGCATGTAGCTGAAGATCTCTTCTTTTTGGGCATGGATCTTCATGGCAAGTTCTCTGCCGACATCTTCCAGCTTTTGCTGGAAAATGTCGAAATCTACGTTGCATTCGGCGATATCGCAGAGCATGACCATGGTAAAAATGTCCTGAAGCAGGGTCTGATTGATATCAAGAATATTTACGTTGCATTCGGCAATAACGTTGGTAACTTTTGCAGTGATGCCGACCTTGTCCTGGCCGACAACGGTAATAATGATCCGTTTCATTTCGAAACTCCTTTTATTCTTCTTCCGGTAAATCCATATCTTTTACGACGTCGTGACAACGGCAGCAAAGACCGTGTTCATCGAGGTCTTCTCTGTATTTCCAGCAACGAGCGCATTTTTCGCCTTTGGCAGCAGTGACGTCTACATGGAGGTTTTCTCCTGCCTGAATCGTTGCTTCGGATACGATGCAGATATCTGCAAGGGTATCTTCTACGGTTTTCAATAAATCGTAGTCTTCTTGGGGTAAAGTGATGGTAACGGCAGCATCGAGAGAATGGCCGATCACTTTTTCACGACGGGCTTCTTCTGCTGCTTTGGTCACTTCTTCGCGGATGCTGATGATTCGTTCCCATTTGGCGGCCAGTTCTTCGTTATGGTAGGCTGCGTTGATTTTCGGCATATCCAGGAGCTGCACGCTGACGGGGTCTCCATCCTTTTTCAGGTAGGACCATACTTCTTCACTGGTGAAGGTGAGGATCGGAGCCATAAGGCGGAGCAATGCCTGTAATACTTCATGGAGTACTGTCTGAGCTGCTCTGCGACCTTTATCTTCTTTTGCCGATACGTAGAGACGATCTTTGATGATATCGAGATAAAAGGCGCTCATATCCACAACGCAGAAGTGATGGATGTTGTGGAATACCGTATGGAATTCGTAATCGTTGTAGCCGGTCAGAACTTTTCTGGTCATATCTTCCAGCATATGGAGGGCATAGCGGTCGATTTCCTGCAACTCATCGTAGGCTACGGTGTCCGTTGCCGGGTCGAAATCAAAGAGGTTGCCCATGAAGAAACGAACGGTGTTGCGGATCTTGCGATAGGCTTCGCTGACCTGCTTTAAGATTCCTTCGGAGCAGGCCAAATCGTTGCGATAGTCTGCCGAGGCGACCCAAAGACGGAGCACGTCTGCGCCCATTTTGTCAATAACCTTTAGAGGGTCAACGGTGTTGCCCACGGATTTGGATTGTTTATGGCCCTTTTCATCAACGAGGAAACCATGGGTCAAAACAGCTTTGTAGGGAGCCTTGTTTTCCGTGGCAACGGAAATGCAAAGGGAAGAGTTGAACCAACCGCGATGCTGGTCGCTGCCTTCCAGGTAAAGGTCGATATCGCCGTGAATGTCGGGGTTGGCTTCGATGACGGCAGCGAAAGAGGAGCCGCTGTCAAACCATACATCCATAATGTCTTTTTCTTTGTCAAATTCGTGGCAGCCGCATTCGCAGGTGAACCCTTCGGGGAGCAGGTCCTTGGCTTCTTTTGCAAACCATACTTGGGAACCGCCTTCTTCTTTGAATAGCTTTTGCAGGTGGGCGATGGTTTCTTCAGTGATGATGGCTTTGCCGCAATCTTTGCAATAGAAAATCGGAATCGGTACACCCCAGGTGCGCTGACGAGAAATACACCAGTCTCCGCGGTCGCGGATCATGTTGTAGATGCGGTCACGGCCCCAGGAGGGAATCCATTTTACTTCGTCAATGGCGCGAAGAGCTTCTTCCCGGAAGCCGTCAATGGATGCAAACCACTGTTCTGTGGCACGGAACAGGATCGGTTTTTTGCAGCGCCAGCAATGAGGATACTGATGCTTGATCCAGATCATTTTGATCAGTTTGCCTTTTTCATCCAATTCCATGCAGACGGCTTTATTTGCTTCATCGGTGGTCATGCCCTGGAATTGTCTGGAGTCTTTGTCAAAGCGACCGCTGTTATCCAGGTAAGAGATGATGGGCAGGTCGTATTTCAAGCCTACGAGGTAGTCGTCGGCACCGTGACCGGGAGCTGTGTGAACCGCACCGGTACCGGCTTCATCGGTAACATGGTCCCCGAGGATCACGAGACTTTCCCTGTCTTCCCAGAGGGGATGGGTGCAGGTGATCATTTCCAGATCGCTGCCAAGATATTCTTCGATGATTTCATAATCTTCGATACCGGTTTCCTTTACGAAAAGATCCAGCAAAGGTTTGCCGATGATCCATTTTTCATCGCCGACTTTTAAAAGGCAGTAGGTAAAGTTGGCATTGAGACAGATTGCCACGTTTGAGGGGATCGTCCAGGGAGTGGTTGTCCAAATGATGAAATAAGCATCCTGAGGAACTTTACCTTTTGTGTCTTTCAGCGGGAACTTTACGTAGATTGATGGGCTTTTGTGATCTGCATATTCTACTTCGGCTTCGGCCAGAGCAGTTTCGCAATCGGCACACCAGTAAACGGGTTTTTTCCCTTTATAAATATAACCTTTCTGGGCCATTTTGCCGAAAATGCCGATTTGCACGGCTTCATATTCCGGTTTTAAAGTGATGTAGGGGTTTTCCCAATCGGCGCGAACACCGAGACGCTTGAATTCTTTGCGTTGGATATCCACAAATTGAAGGGCAAATTCCTTGCACTTATCACGAAAGGCCAGTACGTCCTCTTGCTTTCTGTTTAGCCCCAAAGCTTTGATGGCACGCTGTTCGATGGGTAAGCCGTGGGTATCCCAACCGGGAATATAAGGGCACTGATAGCCTGCCATGGTATGGTATTTAAGAATGATGTCTTTTAATACCTTATTTAAGGCATGGCCAAGGTGAATGTCGCCATTGGCATAGGGAGGGCCGTCATGGAGAATAAAGGTTTCGCAGCCTTCTCTTAATTCCAGACTTTTTTTGTAAACATCGTCTTTTTCCCACTGTTCGATGATGCCCGGTTCTTTCTTGGGCAGGTTTCCTCGCATCGGAAAATCGGTTTCCGGGAGGTTCAGTGTTTTACCATAATCCATAATAAAATATCTCCTTTGTATAATAAAGTTAAGCTAAGACGGGGAAGAAAGCCCTGAAAATAGCTGTATGATTATTCAACGTGATGTTGTAT
>CAKUYE010000014.1 GCA_934702375.1 uncultured Bacillota bacterium
TGAGATATTTAAAGAAGCATTCACAGCAAGCGTTATCGAAAGGGTATCCCTTTTTTGAAAACGACTGAAGAACATTAGTCGGTACACTCGTTCGAAGGCTCGGAATGGTAATGCTTGTAATAAGTGCTTCGGTTAACGCCGAGAACTCTGCAAAGAGTTTTGACATTGTGCTGCAAACGCAGATTATGAACGGCATTTAATCGTTGTTTGAGTGTGGCGTGAAGATGGCAATCGCTTTTTTTTAATATGAGAAGTTCTTCCTCGAGTTGGGCATTTCGCTTTTGAAGTTCTTTTACTTGTTTAGCGGTTAAAACTTCGCCATCATCAGTTGTAACGATAGAGTATTGTTTGATCCAACGGCTTAAAGTCATAGGAGCAATGCCGTATTCTTGGCATAGTGCTGTCTGTGTTTTACCACCGGCTTGGTAAAGATTGACGAGAGTTCTTTTAAAGTCTTCATCATACCGAATTCCTTTGTTACTTGTTGACATATGTAGGTTCCTCTTTTTTTGTGTCCACTTTATTTGTGTCCACTTTATTTGTGTCCACTTTATTTGTGTCCACTTTATTAGTATAGATCCATAGGGCTAGGAAGCTCAGAAGCGTTGTGGTTGCCAGGCTGATGGGGTAAACGAGGATGATCGTTTCAAAGGTGTGATAGAGGGGGAATACTGTATGGATCCACAGAATCCGGAGCACGCAGATGCCGAAGATTGTGAGTAAAGCAGGGGTGAGGGAAATGCCAAATCCCCGCAGGTAGCCGCAGATTACTTCGTTGAAAACGCTGAAGGTATAGGCGGCAAAAATGATGGTAAGCCGGGTGTAGCCAATGGCAATGACTTCGGGATCATTGTTGAACAGGGACAAAAGGGGATGCCCCCAAAGCAGGATCAGCAAAACGGTTACTGCCGTTGCGATTGCATTTTCGCCCAGGCAGATATAGAGAATTCTACGGCAACGTTTCAACTCTCCGGCGCCATGGTTTTGCCCCACAAAGGTGGTGCAGGCCTGGCCGAAGGAGTTCAGCACGTTAAAGGCGATGATCTCAAGATTCAGCGCCGCACCGGAGGCTGCCATTACCACGGTACCAAGGCTGTTGATGGCCGATTGGACGATGATATTGGCAAAGGAGAAAATTGCCCCCTGAAGTCCCGCCGGGAGGCCGATGCGAAGAATCTGTTTCAGACAGATCTTGTCCACTCGGAGCTTTTTCCATTGAACTTTGATCTCTTTATCGGTTTTCCGCAATCGCCAAAATAAAATCACGGCGCTGACGCCGTTGGCAATGACCGTGGCCCAGGCCACGCCGTCTACGGTCATTTTCAGTACGATCACAAAGAATAAATTTAAAATTACATTGAGAACACCGGAAAAGGTCAGGGCCAGCAACGGCATCTTTGTATCGCCGATGCTGCGGAAAATTGCTGCTTCAAAATTGTAGAGAAGGATCACCGGCATCCCCAGCAAATAAATCCGGAGATAAAGAAGGGCATAGGGGAAAACATCCTCGGGAACGTGGAGCATCCCCAGGAGATCTTCCACAAACAACTCCCCGAGGATCGTTACGAGGATACCCCCGAAAACGGAAAGGATGATGGATGTATGCACCGCTTTGGTTACCATCTCGTTATCCTTTCGGCCGATGGCGTTGGCAATGACGACATTGGCACCGAGGGCGATGCCAATGAACAGATTTAAAATCAGTCCTACAATAGGGCTGTTTGCGCCTACGGCGGCAACGGATACGGTGCTTTGGGAACCGGTAAAGCTGCCCACCACCGCAAGGTCGGTGGCATTGAACAGTTGGCCAAGAATGGCGGTGGCGGCAACGGGCAATGCGAACCGGGGGATTTTATCCCAGATGGAGCCGTGAATCATATCCAGATTTTTTGTTTTATGTGTATTCATTTTCTATGGCCTCTTCACATTTATCCCAAGAGGATATTATTTTTATTATAACGCTGTCAATATTTCGTTGCAAGCAGGAACAGGTTGAATTATAATACTTCCAATTGATAAAGAGTTGCGTTGTAGATATGGACATCGTGAAGTTTTTTGTCTTTGCAATGTGTCGATTTTTGGTGTATAATATTTTATTATGGATTACTATGTAAAAAACGGATAATGTTGGTGTTAAGGAGTTGCGCAATGAGACAGATCGGTTTTGATAATGATAAATATTTAAGGGAACAGTCGGCAAAGATCCGGGAGCGGATTGCCGGCTTTGGCGGGAAGCTTTATTTGGAATTTGGCGGCAAGCTTTTCGATGATTACCATGCCAGCCGCGTTTTGCCCGGATTTCAGCCGGATTCCAAAGTGAAAATGTTGATGGGCATGAAGGATGAGGCGGAGATTATCATTGCCATCAATGCCAATGACATCGAACGGAATAAACAGCGAGGGGATCTTGGGATTACCTACGATCAGGATACCCTTCGTCTTATCGATGCTTTTCGCGGCTGCGGTCTTTATGTCGGCAGCGTTGTGATTACCCATTATACCGGTCAAAGCTCTGCGGCAAGCTTTAAAGAGAAACTGGAAAATTTGGGACTGCCGGTTTATCTTCATTATATCATCCCGGATTATCCCTCCAATATTGAGTTGATCCTTTCCGAGGACGGCTTCGGTAAAAATGATTATATCAAGACCCATCGCTCCCTCGTTGTGGTTACGGCTCCCGGCCCCGGCAGCGGCAAAATGGCCACTTGTCTCAGCCAGATCTGGCATGAAAATAAGCGTGGAGTAAAGGCCGGTTATGCCAAGTTTGAGACCTTCCCCATCTGGAATCTGCCTTTGCAGCATCCGGTCAATTTGGCCTATGAAGCCGCTACGGTGGATCTGGATGATGTGAATATGATCGATCCTTTCCATTTGGAAGCCTACAGTGAAACAACGGTAAATTACAACCGCGATGTTGAGATTTTCCCTGTGCTCAATGCGATGCTGGCCGGGATTTGGGGCAAAAGCCCCTATAATTCCCCTACGGATATGGGGGTCAATATGGCGGGGCTTTGCATTTCCAATGACGATATCTGTCGGGATGCCTCCAAACAGGAGATCATTCGCCGCTATTACTCTGCCAGCTGCGCCCAGAAGCAGGGGATGAACACGGCCAATGAAGTGTATAAGCTGGAGTTGATGATGAAGCGCTGCAGCATTTCCGCCGAGGATCGTCCGGTGGTGGGCGCCGCTTTGAAACGAGCCGAGGAAACGGGAAATCCTGCGGTAGCCATGGAAATGCCCGACGGTACCGTTGTGACCGGAAAGACCTCGGAGCTTTTGGGGTCTGCTTCGGCCTGTTTGCTGAACGCTTTGAAGCATTTTGCCGGTTTGGAAAAATCGGTGCGAATGATCAGCCCGGAAGTGATTGAGCCCATTCAGCACCTCAAGGTAGATCATATGGGAAACCACAATCCCCGGCTCCATACCGATGAAACTCTGATTGCCCTGACAATTTGCTCTGTTACCGATGAACGAGCCGCCCATGCCATTGATCAGTTGGAAAATCTTGCCGGTTGTGAAGCCCACTCATCGGTGATCCTTTCCCGAGTCGATGAAAATCTTTTTCAGCGTCTTGGAGTCAATATTTCCTGTGAACCGGTTTATCAGACGGAAAAACTATATCACGGATAATTTGCAGCAGCCTTGCACCGTCTGGGCTGCCTTAACGCCACAGTAAAGCATTGCTGTGGCGTTTTCCTTGCAGTTTATAGATGATATGTTGCGAAGCACGGAAAGAGAAGGATGTTGATGTTTCATTCATGTATCGCATATGTATTAATGCGTCTCGTATGCTGCCATGTTTGATACGGATATGATACGCTTTTGAATCACTTTACCGCTGTTGGTGATTTTGTATATTGCATTTTGGCGAAAAAAATATGAAGGAGCGATGCAGGCGTTTTTTGGGAATAAAAGACAAATGGTATCGTTTTTTTTATTTTTTGGCACATATCTTGCAACACTGTAGAGGCAAATAACAAACCTTGGAGGTATTTACAGTGTTTTCAAAATTAACCTTAATGTCCGTAGAAGAACAGCAGAAACTTCATGAAGCTACGTTGGAATTACTGGAAAAAGTCGGTGTTGTTATCGGCAGTGAGGATGTCCGCAAGACCCTTGAAGAAAAGGGCGCAAAAGTGATTGGCGAAAATGTACGCTTCCCCCGTCAAATGGTGGAAGAAATGCTTACCCACTCCGTGCATGAATTTACTCTCGGCGCTTACAACAAAGAAAACCGCCTGAAAGTTCCTTCGGTAACCCATCCTTACACCACTACCGCCGGTTATGTTCCCTATATTTACGATGAAGAATTGGGCAAAAACCGTTATTCCACCGTGGAAGACCTTCGTCAGCTTTCCATCGTTGCCGATGCTTCTCCCGAAATGGATTGCTTCTGGCCCTTGATGCTCCCCAGCGAATACGGCGGCGATCTCCAGGAATTCAAAGCCATTGAAATCGCTCTCCGCAATATTGGCAAACATGTTCAGTGTTCCTCTGCTTCCGGTGATTTGGCCCGCTATCAGATCGAATTTGCCAGCGCCATTGCCGGCGGTGAAAAAGAACTTCGGGAAAACCCCGTGATCTCTTTGCTTTCCGCTCCCACAACACCTCTGGCCATTGAACACGGCATTGCCGATGCCATTGTTGAAAGTGCCAAAGCCGGTGTTCCCATCATCCCCATGTCCTTACCTCAGCTGACCACAACTTCTCCTGCAACTTTTGCTGCCAATACCGTTTTGGTTAACGCCGAAAACCTTGCCTGTCATATGGTCGCCCGTTGTGCCGCAGAAGATGCCCGTATTTTCTACGCTTCCGATGCCGGCGCACCGAACCTCTTTGATGCCGGTATTGATTATGAAAACTGCGAATATGTAATGCTTGCCGCCGCCGATTGCGATATGGCTCGTTTCTATGATCTGCCCAGTGCAATGGGCGCCAGCGTGGAATACAAAGATTTCTCCACCAAAGCCGGTTTTGAACGCAATGTTTTCCGCTGCGCATTAAAACAGCTCACCCGTGTGGACGTTGCCTGCTGGGTCGGTACAAGAGAAAGCTGCCTCTCCAGCTCCATCATTGATGTAATCCTTGACCTTGAGGTAAATCGTTATGCCAAAGCCTATTTCCGTAACTTTGAAGTTAACGACGAAACTTTGGCTCTGGATGTTCTGGCAGAACGCGGTCCTCGCGGCAACTTCCTCGATCATGAACATACCTTCAAGCATTTCCGTGAAAACATTTTTGCTCCCAAGGCTGAAAACAGCTTCCTGTTTGCCGAAGGTTTTGAAAACCATCGCAAGGTTGCCAAAGCAAAAGTGGATGAAATTCTTGCAACTCATAAAGCACCGGAATTTGATGAAGCCCTTGTTGCCGAATTGGATAAAATTGCAGCCAGCGCCGAAGCAAATTTGAGAAATAAATAATCTGAAGATTATTCTGTATGATTTTGAGTGATTCTCTCCGGGCAGTTTTCTGCCCGGGGAGAGGCTTCAGAGGGAGGATTTTGAAAAATGGATGGAAGTGCAAAACAACCCAAGAAATTAAAGGCCAAAGACCTGTTTCTCAGCATTATCGTGCTTATGTTGTTCCTTGATACCGCCATGTCTTCCAGTACGCTGGGTTTCAGTACGATCACGTGGTATCTGCTTCTTACGGTTATATTCTTTTTGCCGATGGCATTGATCACTTCGGAGCTTGGTTCAAGCTATCCTTCGGACGGTGGTTTGTATCATTGGGTGAAAATTTCACTGGGCGCCAATAATGCCACCCGCGTTTCCTGGTATTATTGGGTTAATTGTGCCATTTGGTGCGCGTCGATGCCGTCTTTTATTATGGACCTGATCTGTCAGATGATCAACGTCCTCTTCGGTATTGAAATTCCTTTTGTGCTGTATTTGGTTCTTTGCTGCGTTTCGGTTTGGATTTTTATTTTTATTACGATGCAGCCCAGCGAAGAATCTTCGGCCACAAGAAATCTCGGCGGCATAGTAAAGCTGGGGATCGTCATTGCCATGGTGCTTTGCGCCATTGCCTACCTCGTGAAAAACGGTGGTTCTTCGACACCTTTCGTTTTGTCGGAAATGCAGCTGACTATCGGCTCCGCTTTTGCCTTTTTCCCTGCCGTTGTCTATAATATTGTAGGTTTTGATGCCGTGTGTAGTATCGGCGGCAGCAACATCACCAATCCCGGTCGGGATATCCCCCGCATGATCCTGCTCAGTCTTGGCATTATGCTCGTTGTGTATATCCTCTTTACGTTGGCCATCTGCATTGTTACACCTGCGGAAAATATCGACATTATTTCCGGTATCGCCAATATGTTCCTGGTGACCTTCCCGGGTACTCTTGGTGTTGCCCTTTATACCATCGTAGGTATTGCTCTGCTTTATTCTCTGATCTCCCAGATTCCTGCCTGGCTTCAGGCTTCCGGCTTTATGGCTATTGAAGCGGCTTCCGATGAAAACAGAGAACTGCCCAAGGTTTTTGCAACCTTGACCAAAAAAGGCGGCCCCAAAGGTAGCCCGATCCTTCAGGGGATTGTAGGCACCTCAATGATCCTTATCTATGGCATTTTAACCATGTTCGTTGGGGGGAGTGCTGCGGATCTTTTCTGGACATTGTTCTCTCTTGTTTCGATCTTCTTCATGATTCCGTTCCTGATGCTTTGCTCTGCCTTTATCAAGCTCAGAAAAATTGATCCTACAAAGCGTGCTTTCCGTTTCCCCGGTTCGGACAAATTTGCCTTTGTCGTTGCCCGCTTTTGTCAGATCGTTGTTATTCTTACCTTGGTTATTTTCTTCTGGGTTCCCGGGCAGCCTATTGATGTTGTGACGACCCTGGCTTTGGTCGTGGGTACCATTGTTTGCCTGCTTCTCGGTGAATTCTTTAATATGAAGCGAAAAAAAGCGATGGAAAATGCCGAATAAAAGATAAAAGAGAGGAGGGTCTCTTATGAAACCGAAAGAAGAGCATAAATGCACCTACGAAGAGATCGCGGTAGAAATCGAAAAACGTATCCGGGCCATGGAAAAGGATGACTATACTTTTCCCAATCCCATGAAAAAGATGGATTATGCTTGCTGTTTCTTTTTGATCCTTCTCTGCTTTATGATTGTGATCTGCATGGTGATTCACTGTGCAATGCTCTAAAAAAGGGGAAGAATCATGGATGAAATTGGTAAAGAAACATATTATGGTATCGTTCCGGTTTTATCGGGAGAGCGCATTTACGGAACCAAGGAGTCGATCCTTGTCACTGCCGGTTACGGCATTGCCACCTGGTGCTTTGTCCAGGGCGCCTTTATCGCCTCGGTATTACCGTTTTATATGGCTATTTTAGCGACCTTTGCAGGCATATTGCTGTTTGCTGTCCCGGCATTTCTGATTACCATTGTCCCGGCTCGGTTCGGATGTGATATCTGGATTTATCAGCGAGTGATCTATGGGTACCGCCTGAATTTTGTACTTCTTTTGCTTGCTGTGGCTTTTGGCAGCGGTTGGGATGCGGTAAATGCCCGGGTATTTGCAGATTCTCTGATTCTGGTCGCCAACACCTGCGGTGCAAATCTGGGAGAAGAATTTATCCCCTGGCTGGGTACGATTTGCGTGGTTCTCGGTTTTATTATCGCATGGTTTGGCCCGGTGGCAGTGAAAAAAACTTCCTTTATTATTATTCCGGGGCTGATCCTTATCGGTGTTTTCATGATCGTGATGATCTTGATCCAAACCACCCCGGCCCAGCTGAATGAAGTGGTTCCTTCTGCCGTAAACGACTATGGCTCCATGAAGGAAGGCCTGCTGTATGTTTTGGAATCCAATTTTGCCTATTGTCTTGCCTGGTTTTCCTGTTTGGGTGTTGTTCCGCGGCTGATGAAAAGTGAGCGTTCCTGTGTTTTCGGTCATATCGCAGGTATGGGGCTGATCATGGCGATGTTTGTTTGCATCGGTGTTCTTTCGGGAACCTTCATGAATTCCCTGGGGCTTTACAGCTCCGATCCCACCGAAGCCCTGATTATTGTTGGCGGTCCTGTTGCCGGCAGCGTGTGCTTACTCGGCGTTGCCTTTGCGAATATCTCCACCCAGGCTTTGGAGTTCTATGCCTTTTCTCTGGCTACAAAGGTACTGAAACCGGAATGGAGCTATCGTAAGATCCTTGTGGGCTGGCTTATCCTGGTGCTCATCATGACCTTTAGCGGTGGGATCTGGAAGTATTACTCAACCTTTGTTTCTATGGGCGGCTGTATCTATGCACCGATCGTTGCTGTTTTTCTGGCCGATTTCTTTCTCGTACGCCGCCAGCGGTTTTCCCTTCGGGGGCTTATCGTCTGGAAAATACCTATGAATATACCCGAGGCTTTAATTTCGTGGCTTTGACCTCAATCCTTTTGGGCTGTATTGTGTATTTTCTGATTTTCGATCCCGTAGGCTATACCGCAAGATCGCCGTTATTCTTTATTACAACGGCTACCGGTGCTTCTTTCCTCACCGCAGGGATATGCTATTATTTGCTGTCGAAAATACCCGGGTGCAGGAAGTATATGAAAATCAATATCACGGAATAAGGGCTTTATTCTGTGAAAGGGAAAAAGTGACTGCATCCTTTGAAGAGAAATGCAGTCACTTTTTTTAAAAAAAATTTCAAAAAGTGCGGTAATTCCTTCGCTTTTATGCTATAATAATGATATTGTATTACTCTGGTCTTTTTATGAGAATATTTCGCAAACGAAGTGAGACCGGCTTTTCATTGGAGGAAAAATGAGACCGATTATCGACATAAAAAATGATATTGCAGAGCGTTTGAAAGCAGCACTCACCCTTGCCAAATCCGGGGGTGAGTTGTCTTTTGAGGAGATCCCCGGCTTTGTGATCGAGATCCCCAGAGATCAAAATCACGGCGATTTTGCGGCAAATATTGCCATGGTTATGGCAAAACAGGCTCATATGGCCCCGCGCAAAATCGCAGAGATCCTTCTTACCCATTTGGATACCGAAGGGACCTTTATTGACCGCACCGAGATTGCCGGTGCCGGTTTTATCAATTTCTTTTTGAAAAAGGACTGGCTTTTTGCCGTTCCCAAGCTGGTACATACCATGGGCGATCGCTACGGCTCCGTAGAGCTGGGCAAGGGCAAGAAAGTTCAGGTGGAATTCGTCAGTGCCAATCCTACGGGACTGCTCCATATGGGCAATGCCCGGGGTGGTGCCATCGGCGATTCCCTCGGCAATTTGCTGGCCTTTGCCGGATATGATGTGGAAAAAGAATACTATATCAACGATGCCGGCAACCAGATTCGCCTTCTCGGCGTTTCTCTTGATGCCCGTTTCCGGGAGCTTCTCGGTGAGGATGTGGTTTTCCCCGAAGACGGCTACCATGGCGAAGATATCAAAGCTACGGTAAAGCGCTATATCGAGGAAAAAGGCACCGATTTGAGGAATCAGCCCGAAGAAGAACGGATCGAGATCCTTTCGGACTATGCCTTAAAGGAAAAGCTTGCTGATATGAAACGGGTTTTGGAGCTTTACGGCGTTCATTTTGATGTTTGGTTTTCCGAACGCACCCTTCACGATTCGGGAAAAGTTATGGCTGCCATGGAGGATTTGAAAAACCGCGGCATTGCCTATGAAAAAGACGGCTCCCTGCTTTTAAAGGCCGAGCACAGCGGTGGTAAGCAAAGCAAAGAAGGGGAACGTGTAAACCTGGAAGATAAAGATGATGTGTTGATTCGCAGCAATGGTGTTCCTACCTACTTTGCCGCCGATATCGCTTATCACAAGGATAAATTTGACCGTGGCTTTGACCGTGTGATTGATATCTGGGGGGCCGACCACCATGGCCATGTGGCCCGCATGAAACGTGCCATTTCGTTTTACGGCAATGATCCCGATCAGCTCACCGTTATTTTGATGCAGCTGGTGAAGCTCTACCAAAATGGCGAGCTTGTGCGGATGTCCAAACGTTCCGGCCAGTATGTGACCTTGGAAGACCTCATTGAGGAAGTCGGCTATGATGCCGCCCGTTATTTCTTTGTGATGCGCAACCCCGACAGTCCCATGGATTTTGATCTGGATCTTGCCAAATCCAAATCCTCGGATAACCCGGTCTTTTATGTGCAGTATGCCCATGCCCGGATATGCAGTATCCTGCGTCAGGCCGAAGCCCAAGGCTATGCCCTGCCGGATTTTGCCGCAGTAGACTACAGCCTGCTTACCGAAGAACAGGAGCTGGCGCTGATGAAAAAGCTGGCGGATCTTCCCGAGGAAATCGCCGCCGCCGCAGAGCTGCTGGAGCCTCACCGTCTTTGCGTTTATCTTCATGATTTAGCATCTTCCTTCCACAGCTTTTACAACCATTGCCGCGTCAATTGTGAAGAAGAGCCTTTGCGCAACGCCCGTCTCGGCCTGTGCAAAGCCACTGCAACGGCACTGAAAAATGTGCTGACGATCTTAGGCGTCCATGCCCCGACGGAAATGTAACCGTATCGTTTTTCCAAGTCGGAGCTATCATAATTTTTAAAATAAATCATACGATTTGAAAAGGAGTGTTTCTTATGCCACTGGTAACATCTACTGAAATGTTTAAAAAAGCCTATGAAGGCGGCTATGCCATCGGCGCGTTCAATGTCAACAATATGGAGATCATTCAGGGGATCACCGAAGCTGCCAAAGAAGTGAATGCTCCCTTGATCCTTCAGGTCTCTGCCGGCGCCAGAAAATATGCCAATGAAACCTACCTGATGAAGCTGGTGGAAGCCGCAGTGATCGAAACCGGTTTGCCTATTTGCCTTCATTTGGATCACGGCGCCGATTTCGAGATCTGTAAGAGCTGCATTGACGGTGGTTTTACCTCGGTCATGATCGATGGCTCCAAGCTTCCTTATGAAGAAAATATCGCTCTGACCAAACAGGTTGTTGAATATGCCCATGCCCACGGCGTTGTGGTCGAAGGGGAGCTGGGGAAACTTGCCGGTATTGAAGATGATGTTAACGTCAGTGCCGAAGATGCTTCCTACACCCGTCCGGAAGAAGTGGAAGACTTTGTGACCCGTACCGGCGTGGATTCTCTGGCCATTGCCATCGGCACCAGCCACGGTGCTTACAAATTCAAGCCCGGTCAGAAGCCTCAGTTAAAATTTGATATTCTGGAAGAAGTCGGCAAGCGTTTGCCGAATTTCCCCATTGTTTTACACGGCGCTTCCTCGGTTATTCCTGAATACGTTCAGATGATCAACGAAAACGGTGGGGCTATGCCCGATGCCATTGGTGTTCCCGAGGATATGCTGCGGAAAGCGGCCTCCATGGCTGTTTGCAAAATCAATATTGACTCGGACCTGCGCCTTGCCATGACCGGTACGGTGCGGAAATATCTGGCGGAGCATCCCGATCATTTTGATCCCCGTCAGTATCTGAAACCCGCCAGAGAAAATATCAAAGCTTTGGTAAAACATAAGCTCATTGATGTTCTGGGCTGCGACGGCAAAGCCTGAGCAGGGGTTGGGCCTGTTCCCAAAAACATAGAAAAAGCGGCTTTTATCAAAGCCGAAAAATAAGGTAAGGGGTGTCTATGAAACTGTATCTGGATACTGCAAAGCCGGAGGAAATCCGGGAGATTGCGGCCTGGGGCGTACTGTCCGGGCTGACGACAAATCCCTCTCTGCTGGCAAAAGCCGGGATCTCCGTGGGAGATTTTATGGCAGAAGTTGCGACTTTGATTTCCGGCCCGGTGAGCCTGGAGGTTACGGCAGAGGATGCCGATGAAATGATAAAACAGGCATCTCATCTTCGCCGTTATGGTGAAAATGTGGTGATCAAGGTTCCCCTTACCGCTCAGGGGCTTTGTGCCTGCCATACTCTGGCGAACCGGGGTATGGCGGTGAACCTGACTCTGGTTTTCTCGGCCAATCAGGCCTTGTTGGCGGCCGAAGCCGGGGCGGCCTATGTCAGTCCCTTTGTGGGGCGGCTCCATGATAACGGAGCCGATGGCATCCGTCTGGTGGAGGAAATCCGCCGGGTGTTGGATCGTTGTGCCCACCGTCCGGAGATCATTGCCGCCAGTATTCGCTCTCCTCGGGATGTTACCGAGGCGGCGTTGGCCGGAGCCGATATCGCGACGATACCCTATGATATCATGAAAAAAATGCTGTATCATCCTTTAACAAAGGATGGTCTTGACCGTTTTAAAACCGATTGGCAAAATAGTGGTTTATCCCTATAAATAATTTCATTAGGAGAAAAACGTAAAATGCTAAGTAAAGAATTGACACTTGATCTGGTACGTGTAACAGAAGCTGCCGCATTGGGCAGCGGACGTTGGATCGGTAAAGGGCAAAAGAACGAGGCCGACGGCGCTGCCGTTCGCGGTATGCGCACGGCTTTTGACACGGTTCCCATTCGCGGCACCGTGGTCATCGGCGAAGGGGAAATGGATGAAGCCCCGATGCTCTATATCGGAGAAAAGGTTGGCTGCGGCACGGAGCATGATCCCGAAGTGGATATTGCCGTAGACCCTCTGGAAGGTACCAATCTTTGTGCAAAAAATGCCCCCAGCGCCATTGCGGTCTTTGCCGCTGCCGAAGGCGGCAATCTGCTGAAAGCGCCGGATATGTATATGGAAAAGGTCTGCTGCGGTCCTGCCGGCAAAGGTCTTATCAGCATTGAAGCTTCGGTCACGGAAAATGTGACGGCCTATGCCAAGGCTGCCGGAAAGGATCTTTCCGAAGTCAACGTGGTTGTTCTTGACCGCGAACGGCATCAGGGGATCATTAA
Source organism: uncultured Bacillota bacterium (assembly GCA_934702375.1). Taxonomy (GTDB): domain Bacteria; phylum Bacillota; class Dehalobacteriia; order UBA7702; family UBA7702; genus UBA7702. The sequence continues at coordinate 12,763 of CAKUYE010000014.1, forward strand.
CGAATTGAGAGCCTGCGGCTGCCGTGTACAGCTGATCACTGACGGTGATGTTGCTCCTGCCGTAGCCTGCGGTTTGCCCCATACCGGCATCGACATGGTTTACGGTACCGGCGGTGCTCCCGAAGGTGTGATCGCTGCTGCCGCGTTGAAATGCCTTGGCGGTGATATGCAGGGACGTCTCTGGCCCGAAGATGATGAAGATCGGGAAAGAATGGCCAAAATGGGCATCCCCGACGACAACAAAGTTCTGACCATGGAAGACCTTGCCAAAGGGGATGATGTGTTCTTTGCCGCTACCGGCATTACCTCCGGTTCGCTTTTGAAAGGAATTACCTACGAAGGGAACAAGGCTACCACCTATTCCATCATTCTTCGTTCCAAAACCGGCACCGTCCGCTACATTGAAACGATCCATGATTACAGCAAAAAACCGATGATCGACAAGATCGATATTGATAATCCGTGATGAGACCGATTTATACGAATAAAAACGGCGATCTGCTTTTTGACCGCCATCATCATGCCGTAGCAGCCCGGGGCAACGAGATCCTGGCTGCTGCGGATTATATCCCCATGCCCAAAGGAGCCACCTTTGCTGCCATGCCCGGGCGGGTTCCTCTGGTGGCCGATGACCGGGGTCAGGTTCATGCCGGGATAGGCACTGCCGTAGCGGTGCTGCTGCCCCAGGGCTTTACTCGCACGCTGCTGCCGGCTACAAAGACCGTTGGCGGTCCCGATGTATTGCCTCTGCTGGGCTATACCGCTGCGGCAATGAAAAACGGCAAGGTTTATGTGGCGGCAAAACAAACTGATGAACATCGTATTTGGCACCCGGAGCATTACAATACCCCGGATCTGCCGGAACGCATTGCTAAGGTGAAAAAGGCATTGAAAGGAAACCGCATTGTAGACCAGCTGGCCCATTGTTCCCTGGAATACGGCTGTTTTACGGCTCAAAACCTGTTCTATCGCCGTTGGGAAGGGGGCTTGCCCGTTTCCCGCAGCTGCAATGCCCGGTGCATCGGCTGTATTTCCGAGCAGGAGTCGGAGTGTTGTCCTTCGGCTCAGGGGCGGTTGAGCTTTTCTCCGACGGTACGGGAAATTGCCGAAGTCGGTACGTTCCATCTTGGGGGTAAGAAAAAGGATAATATCATCAGCTTTGGCCAGGGCTGTGAAGGGGAGCCTTCTTTGGAAGCCGATAAGATCGCCAAAGCCATTGGTGTGATTCGCCGCAATACCGCTGCCGGTACCGTGAATATGAATACCAATGCCGGTCATACCGACTGTATTCGTAAGATCGTGGATGCCGGTATCGACACCCTTCGGGTTAGTATCTTTTCGGCGATTCCGGAGCATTACGACCGTTACTATCGGCCGCGAAATTACAGCTTGGCCGATGTGGAAGCCTCCATTCGCTATGGAGTGGAACACGGGGTTTATGTCTCCCTGAATCTTTTGGCTTTTCCCGGTTTTACCGATCGCAAGGAGGAGATCGATGCCCTTTGCGCTCTCATTGACCGGACAGGCCTGCAAAAAGTCCAGATCCGCAATCTTAATATTGACTGCGATTATTTTTACGAACAATGTCATTTTGAAAAGGAAAAAAGTGAAGGTATGGATCAGCTGATCGCTGCGTTTCACCGGGTCGGCGTTGCCGTAGGCAACTACAGCCGCCCCAAAGATAAAGCCGACAGAAAGTAAAGGCGTTTTGAAAATTTTTTTCGGAAAACAGGAAAAAAGTTTTCAAAAACAGTTGATTTTACGAAGGTCTTGTGTTATAATTATCTACGCGCGAAAAATGATGTCATACCGGAAGTGAGGTGAAAGGTATGAAAAAAGGCATTCATCCGAAATATGAAGAAGTTGAAATTACTTGTGCTTGTGGTAACAAATTCACCACAAAATCCACGAAGAAGGATATCAAAGTGGAAGTTTGTTCCCAGTGCCATCCCTTCTATACCGGTAGCAGACGTTTCTTGGTTGAAGAAGGCGGCCGTGTTGACAAGTTCAAGAAAAAATACGGTCTTCAATAAAAAAACAGTGAAACAGAGCCTCAGGCTCTGTTTTTTACTATACCCGGTTTTTTTACCAAACAAAGGAGGTTCTATGAAAAAACCGTTTTACTATGGCGGTCAGGCGGTGATCGAAGGCGTGATGATGATGGGCCCCAAGGGCTACGCCATCTCGGTGCGCCGTCCCGATCAATCCATTGTGACCCGAAAGGAAGGACACCATTCCATTAAGGAAAAATGGGGATTTTTAAAGTGGCCTGTCATTCGCGGCTTTGTCAATCTTATTGAAATGCTTATTTTAGGGATGTCCACCATCACCTGGTCGGCGAATCAAGCCGGCGAGGAAGAAGAGGAGCTTTCCGGGAAGGAAATGGCTCTGGCCATCGGTATTTCCTGTGTGGCGGTGATCGGTCTGTTTTTGGTGCTTCCTGCCTGGCTGGGCACGTGGCTTCATCCTTATATCGGTGATTTTGGCCGCAGCTTTTTAGAAGGTGTGATCCGTATTGCCGTATTCCTTATTTATCTGCTTTGCATTCGTCGTATGGAGGATATTCTGCGGGTATTCCAGTATCATGGTGCGGAGCACAAGACCATCAACTGCTATGAAGCCGGTGCGCCTTTGACCCCGGAAAGCGCCGCCAAATATTCTACCCGGCACCTTCGTTGTGGTACCAGCTTTGTTTTAATGGTGATGATTGTGATGATCATTATCTTTACCTTTGTTGGTCAAACGGAAACGGTTTGGGCCAGAGTGCTGATTAAGTTTCTCTGTATGCCCTTTGTGGCGGGGTTGACTTATGAATTTACCCGTTGGTCGGCACGGCATTGTGAAAATCCTGTCGTTCGCATCCTCATCACCCCGGGGTTGTGGCTTCAGGGATTAACCACCGAGGAACCGGATCTCGGCCAGCTGGAAGTGGCTATCCGTTCCTTAAAAGCGGTGATTCCCGACTATGCCGCGACGCATCCCGAGGAAGAGCCGATCCTTGATTTTCGTGAAATCGAAGCGGTGGCTCCCGCAGAACCCGAAGAATCCGGAGAGACCGAACCGCAGCTTTCCTGAATCGCTGTATTGTTATGAATAAAAGGAGAACAATATTCAATGTTTGATAAACTGGCACAATTGGAAAAACGATACGAGGAGCTTTCCTTGCGGATCAGCGATCCTGAGGTCATTGCCAATCAGGTCGAATGGAAAAAAGATATTATGGCCCACTCGGAGCTGGAAGATATTGTCGAAGGCTATCGTACCTATAAAAAACTGAAAGAGGAGTACGACGGCGATATGGAGCTTTTGGCCGAAGAGGACGATCCGGAAATGAAAGCCCTTGCCGAGGAAGAAGCTCAAGCTTTAAAAGAACAGCTGCATGAGTGGGAGGAAAAGCTCAAGGTGTTGCTGCTGCCCAAAGACCCCAACGATACAAAAAATGCTATCGTTGAGATTCGCGCCGCCATCGGCGGGGATGAAGCCGCCCTTTTTGCCCACGATCTTTATAAAATGTACTCTCGCTATGCCGAAAAACAGGGCTGGAAGCTGGAAGTGATGAGCAGCAACTTTACGGATATCGGCGGAATCAAGGAAATCATTTGCCTGATCTCCGGGAAAAATGCCTACAGCCGCCTGAAATACGAAAGCGGTGTTCACCGTGTTCAGCGTGTTCCCGATACCGAAACCCAGGGGCGTGTTCATACCTCGGCAGCCACCGTTGCGGTGATGCCCGAAGCCGAGGAAGTGGAAGTGGAAATTGGCCCCAACGACGTCAAAACCGATGTTTTTTGCGCCAGCGGCCCCGGCGGGCAGTGCGTCAATACCACCCAGAGTGCTGTGCGCCTTACCCACCTGCCCACGGGTATTGTTGTTTCCTGTCAGGATGAAAAGAGCCAGCTCCGTAATAAGGAAAAGGCCATGAAGATCCTTCGTGCCCGTATTTACGAGGTGATGCAGCAGGAGCAGCAGGGGGATATTTCCTCCAAGCGGAAAAGCATGGTGGGCAGCGGTGAACGCAGTGAGCGCATCCGCACCTACAACTTCCCGCAGGGCCGTGTGACGGATCATCGTATCGGTCTGACCCTCCACCGTTTGGATAGCATTTTGGAAGGGAATATTGATGAGATCATCGATGCTCTGATTCGGGATGAACAGGTGAAGCTCTTAAAAGAAGGAGTCGAAGAATAAAATGTCTATGACCTACCGCGAACTCCGCCTTTGGCTGCGTCAGGAGCTTTCTGACCGGGAAAATCTCGATCAGGAGATCCGTTGGCTCATCGAAGCATTTTCCGGCAAAAATTTCCTTGATATTGGGCCGGAGGAAGAAGTTTCACGGCCGGTTTTCTACGAAAAGGCCGTGAAGCGTTTGCAGCATCACGAGCCTTTTCAGTATGTTGTGGGTTCTCAGGAATTTTACGGCGGTGTTTTTCTTGTCACTCCTGCGGTGCTGGTGCCTCGGCCCGAAACGGAGCTTTTGGTGGAGGAAGCCCTTCGCTGGGCAAAGGGAAGAGATGCTTTGGAAATTTTGGATCTTTGTACCGGCTCCGGCTGTATCGGAATCTCTCTGGCTAGGGAGACCGAAAGCCCTGTTCTCGCCATTGACATCTCCGAGGATGCCCTAAAGGTGGCAGAAAAAAATAACGCTCTTAACGGGACGGCGGTGGATTTTCGTTACAGCGACCTGTTTTACCATATCCCCAAAGAGCGCACCTTTGATTTGATCACAGCCAATCCGCCCTATTTGACCCAACAGGAAATGAAAGAGATCCCTTTGGAAGTGACCCACGAACCTTGGATCGCTCTGGACGGCGGACCCAACGGCCTTTTTGCCATTGAGCGCATTTTAAAGGAGCTTGACCAACGGCTGAATCCCGGCGGCTTGTTCCTTATGGAAATTGGCGAAGGGCAGGGGAATGTTACCTTGGCTTTGGCGGAAAAATATGACCTCCCCGGTGCGAAAATCCTGAAAGACCTCAACGAAAAAGATCGCATCTTCTGCTGGGAAAAAAAAAGTGAATAAAGACGTAAATCCGGCAGCCTCAAAGGCTGCCTTTTTTGTTTGGTAATTTATTGTTGAACAAATTATTCAACAATCTGTAGAATATTTTGCTGTCAAGTGTTATTTATGACAATAGGAATGTTAATTTTGACATCCATCCTGAAAAATAGGGTTGTTTTATGTTGTTTCTATGATTTTAAATCCGTAAATCACGACAATTTATTTTTTTTGTAACATTGACACATTCGCTCATAAAATATATAATATATGCAAAGGAAATATTACAATTGTTTTAAAATTGAAAATGTAATTTATAAAGGAAGTGGTCTTATGAAACGTCAACGATGGATTCTTGGAATATTGGCTTTGCTTCCTCTGATTTTTCCTTTTGGTTATTGCGATAGCCCGTTTTTACCTCCATTCCTAGTGGGCAATAATTGTGATGGTACTATCTTTGTGTTGCTGGTTGTTGTTTTTGGTATGGTCATGCTGCCCTATTGGTGCTTCCTCGGCATTTTATCCGGCCATTGGTTCCCTCATAGCAAAAAGACTGTACTTTTCTGCAATTTGCCGATTCTCTTCAATGCCGTTGCCGAGATTCTTTATTATGCTTTTTTTGCCTTTTGCTCTTTTACGCTTAGGGTGGTTTGTGCAGGCGACAATATTGTACGAGCATCCTCAGGCTATGCATGGTCTGCTTGGTCTGAGAAATGGATATTTCTGGGGCAACTTTCTCTATATCGGTGTGGTGATGGTTTATATTTACGTCCTTTTTCGCCAGGATTATACTGGGCTGCGACTTCTCTGGTTGGCTCTGCCGTTGTTTTGCTTTGCCTTTCTCTCCTTGCCGCCGGCAGAAACAGATTATAATTTTGTGGTTCAACGCTTTGCGATTTGGAAGCTTTGGCACAGCTATGCCCTCTCCTACGTGATGTTTTTCTCCTATGTGATTTGCCTTGTCAAGGGCATCGTAGAAACGATAAAGACCCGGCGCAAACCAAAGCCGGAAACATGGGCTGAGGAATGATTGCTTAAAAACGAAAGGGGGCTTCTCATGAAGATTCGTCAAAAGCTGCTTTTGATTCTTTTGGTATTGCTGCCGGCAGCCATTCCCTTTGGCTGTTGTGAGTATTATCTTTTGCCGGAGGTATTTTCCGTGGGAGAGAACGGCATCGATACCGAAACCATCGCTTTTATGACGATCCTTTTTTCCGTTGTGGTCATACCATATTGGACGATGGTGGGGGTATTGGCCGGGCGATGGCTCGGGATATTTCGAAAGGCTTTTTTCCTCTGTAATCTGCCCATCTTTTTCAATGGTGTTGCTGAGCTGATCTATTTCGGTGCTCTCGGCAGGAAACAGGGAACGAATCCGATCCTTGAGTTTATCATTGGTTCTCATCTGGATAAATTCAATGTGAAGTGGAATTTGTGGGGAGGGTTTTACGAAGCATTGCCCTCGATGTTCCAAAGTATAGAGGCAGTGATCCTCATCGATATGGCTATATTTCTCGGTTTTTTTGCTCTTGGCTGTTCGATTACTTGTATACCAAAGAAGATATCGCCGAAAAAGTTTTCCGTTCGGGAGGAGGTATGACTTATGACCGGTAAAGATAAGCTGTTTTTAGCGATCCTTGTGGTGTTGCCCTTTTTCATCCCCTTGGAAAGCCGCTGTGGAATTATGAGTCCCTTTACCTCAAATCCCAATGCGGAGATGGATATTGCTACGGTTTTATATCTCTGGTGCACGGTGTTATTTCCTTTTTACTGGTGTTTTGTTGGTGTGATGTTTGCCCGACGGATCTATAACCTGTCCAAAGCTCTGATTTTGGCGAATATCCCGGTATGGATGAATGTTGTTGAAGCGCTGATATACTTTGTTTTTTTGAAAGTGCCTTCAGGTGCTTATCCCTGGATTGAGTATATTATCGGTTCTCATTTGGATAAAGCAAATTTCTTTGTCCTTTTTGATATGGAGTATCTCCCGGGCAGCCTGCTCTTTTCTCTCGGCGCTGTTCTCGTCTGTTTCCTCCTTGGCTATGGTCTGCGGCGCAGTTGGGAGCTGCTGTCTAAGGGGAGAATCCCGGTATCCTGATGGTAAAAACCGCCGTCCGTATTTTTTACGGCACGGCGGTTTCCCTTTACTCTTCTTCTATGATTTCAAATAGCTCGTTGGGTGTGCAATCCAACAGCAGGCAGAGGGTTTCAATATTTTCATAGCGGATGGATTTTGTTTCGTTGTTGACCATGCGGTTGAAATTCTGATAGCTCATGCCCAGCTGCTTGTAGAGCCAATACTTTGTTTTGCCTTTTTTCTCCAATAATTCCAGAGCGCGTAATCGAATCATAAGTCATTTCTCCATATCTCACGTATTGATTAGATGATATCTTATGATTCCTCTTTACATATAGACTAATACATTATATAATGTATTAGTCTATAGAATGGAGAGAAAAAATGAAGTGTGATTTAATTCCCGGAAACTATGGCAAAGATTGTCCCTACAACGGCTTTCATGATGATGAAAAAGGTGAACGAATAGAGTGCTGTTGCGATGAGTATGATTATTATTTATGTTGTGAAGAGGATATTACATGCGATAAATGTAGTGAAAGTAGTTGTTTGAAAAAAAGAATATATTAGGATTTATAGAAAAGGCGCCTCCGCGTATATGCGGAAGCGCCTTCTGTGTGCAGTTATGATGTTTTCGTTATAAATTATTCTGCGGCTTTTGCTTTTTCCAGAGACTTGGTTTGTTTGGTCAGCAATGCTGCGCCGATAAGCCCTACCACAGAAAAACCGATGAGAAGAAGGAAGATCTTGTTGAAACCTAGGGCTACATTGCCGGCGGCGGTAGCGGCATCGAGCCATACACCGCAAAGGGTAGGTACGATAAAGTCGGGAATAAAAGCAATAAAGGAAATGATCCCGGTGGCGATGGCGGTCATCTTTAAGGGAATCCCGGCCTGTCCCATGATGCTCCAATAGGTGGATTTCATTACGTTGGCAAGGAAGGCCAAAAGGAGGGTAAGACCGATACTTACCGCCACGGCTTTACTGGTCAGCATAATTGCCGCACAGGTTACGATCACAGCGCTGAACAGCAGGAAGAAGCCTTTGCCTTTGTAGGAAAAACGGTCAAGGACCCAGCCGCCGATAAAGCCTGCAAGGAATACAATGACGTAGCTGCGGATAACACCAATGGTAGAGGCGACGGACTGAGATACATTGAGGACACGAACGGTGTAAGTAGTAAGGTAGCCGTTGCCTAAGGTCCAGGAAACGTAGGCGCACATGATGACCCAGATGGTGAGCCAAACGCCTTTGTTTTTTAATACATCTTTCAATGTGTATTTCACATCGTCTGCGGCGCCTTCTTCCTGAACACCTTCTTTGGGCAGGAAGATCAGAGCCAGAATCAGGAAAATACCGGTAAATCCGGCACCGGCCAGCATGACCAATTTAAAGCCAAGGATCGGTGTGGCGGCGATATTCATGATTCCCAGAAAAATAAATGCAGTAATGGTTTGGAGTACGCCCCGGGTAGCTTCGCTGCTGCCAAAGATGGTGCTTTGGTTGTTTTCATCGGCCAAGGTGCGCAGACCGGAAAGGTAAGCGGACCAGAGTGTAGCGATGCCAAAGAAACCGTAAAGCACATGAATGCCGATTAGGATGTAAAAATTCGTGGTGAAGGCAAAGAGTGCTGTAAGGGCGGCATAGGCAGCAAGGGTGATGCAAATGAGTTTTTTCATGGAGAACCGCTCAGCAAAGAAGCCGCCGATGGGGTAACAAAGGGTGTTGGTAAAGGTCAAAGCTGTAGCCAACAGACCCATTTGGGTATCTGTGAGCTGTAATGCTGCCGCCATTTGGTCGTAAAAGGTATAGCGCATATAGGGCAGCTGATAGGCCAAAGCCACCGAAGCGCTGAGGATAATAAAGATCATCAGTTTTTTAAAGCCGAAGTTTTTCATGTTTTTCCTCCGTATTTTGATTTTTTAGAGAGAGGGGAGAGGTCTTGAGGATCTCTCCCCGAAGTGAAATTATTTTACAAGGAATTTTTGCAGATCAGCATCGAGTTCCGCAGAGAAATCCGGTGCGGTGTATTCCTCTAAGATCTGTTTCCATTTGGCATTGGCGGCAACTTCAATGCCGTTGCTGCCGGCATCTTCCCACTGGGCAATGGTCTGACGGTTGCTGAGGAAGGGCATGTAATGTTCCTTGCGGAAATTCATAAAGGTATGAGCTTCGGTGAGGTACTGCCCCTGAGGGCCTACACTCTTGATTACATCAAAGGCCAAGGTGTCTTCATTGACTTCGATGCCCCGTTCCAAACGGCTGATCATGCCGAGAACTTCGTAGTCGGTGATGACTTTTTCCAGAGAGATTGTGTTGTAGGTTTCCAGAATCCCTGCGCCGTGAAGGATGAAGTTACCGCCGGCCATGATGGTTGTCATCATGTTAATGGCAGATTCATAGGCGGCCTGGGCATCAACACATTTGCTGTCGTTGATAGCACCGCTGATGCGGCAAGGCAGATTGTAGAATTTTGCCAGATGACCGTTGATCAAGGACATTAACGCATCTTCCGGAGAGCCGACGGTAAGATTGCCGGTGCGCATATCGGCATTGGAACCGGAGGCGGAGTAGATGATGGGGCAGCCGGGATTGATGGCCTGGGCCAGTACGATGCCGGCGAGAATTTCGGCATTCTGTACCGAAACATTCCCTGCCAAAGTTGCCGGTGCCGTGGCACCTGCCATGCAGAGAGAGTTGATGAGCTGGATCTGACCGTATTCGGCAAAGGCCATTAAGGCGTTGATTGCCTTATCATCGTAGCTCAAGGGCGTTACGGTGCAGGGGTCTGCCAAAATCACCGGTTTGTTTTTTATGCTTTCCAGTCCGCCAAAAGGAAGGGATGCCATTTCGATGATGGTTTTGGCTTCTTCGTAGTCGTACATAAAAGGCATGATGGGCTTGTCGCTGTATTTCATGGCCTGATAGACAACTTCCTTGTTGCGGATATCCGGGTCAACATCACCCATTTCGCAGGGTACATGGTGCATTTCGATAAGATCCAGAGACTGGAAAAGTTTGATTAGATTAATAAAATCTGCTTTTGTACTGCGGCGACGGCCATTATCAAGATCTCGGATGTATGCAGAACCGCCGGGGCCGCAGAAATGGGGTTTTACGGTGTCAAATTCCACGTTGCGTTCGGGGTTTCTGGAGTAAAGAGTAAAAGAAGAAGGGGTGGTTTCCAAAGCCTTTGCCACCATTTCTTTGGGGATAAAGACAGTTTTTCCTTCTACTTTTGCACCGTGTTTTTTGAATACCTCCAGAGCCGGCTCGTAGCTGAAAATCACGCCAACTTCTTCTAAGATCCGCAAGGAATTTTCGTGGATCATTGTGATGTCATTTTCGTTGAGTAATTGAAATCTTTGCATGTGTTTCCTCCATAAAGTTAAATTTGGAATGCTTTTTGCTCCGTTGTCTTTTTATAATGCAAAACCCATGCCAAAAATTTGTTTTGGGATAAAAATATTTCAAGAACAGGATTTAGCAGGCATTTTATTTTTCCCTTTATGGTTCTCTTGGGAAAATCAAAACAAAACAATAGAAAAAAAGAGAAAAAATAGGAAAATACCCGGAAAATTATTTTCGTAATTTTTCTTTTTTTTTCTTTCTATTGACTTTTTTCGGCTTCATGTTATAATTTTTTTATCTGGCAGAGAGGAAAAAACATGATGCATCAGCTTTTTGATCTTTTCAAAGGAATTTTCTCTTCGGATTCATCCGACATTTATTGTGATATTTTGGATCATATGGAGGATGAAATCTTCATTTTCGACCGAGACTTTCGATTGGTTTATATGAATCGTGCCGCAGAGCGTTCCGAGCAATTTACCTTGAAGGATAACCGGGGGAAATCTCTGTACGAAATCTATGATTTTCAAGATGATCTTGATGAAAGCCGCAGTCCCGCAATGATTGCGATCAAAACGGAAAAACCGGTTTATCATATGCCCTGCTCCTATTTTGTGGGGCATCAGAAAAATATGAAGTCCATCAGCTCTGCACCGATCTATCAGGATGGGGTGCTGGTAGGCGCATACACGATACAGCATGACCTTACCCAGTTTCGAGATATCGTGGAAGAAAATATCAATTTGCAGAAGGTAATTCAGAATCAAAAGACAAAGATGCAAGATCACGGTGATGATCCTTTTCAGGGGCTTATTGGCAGCAGCACTCTTTTTAAGGCCTGTGTGGATAAAGCGCGCTGTGCTGCGGAAACCAATTCGGCGGTGCTTCTTGTTGGGGAAACCGGCAGTGGGAAAGAGGTTTTTGCCCGGGCCATCCACGATAGCAGCGACCGGAGTCGGAAACCCTTTCTTGCTTTGAATTGCGCGGCGATTCCGGAAAGTCTGTTGGAGGGTATCCTTTTTGGTACTACCAAAGGGGTCTACACCGGAGCCGTGGAAAAAGATGGCATTTTGATGCAAGCCAACGGCGGCACGGTGTTTCTCGATGAGGTCAATTCCATGCCTTTGGCATCCCAAGCCAAGCTCCTGCGGGTGTTGGAAGAAAAAAAGGTGATGAAGCTGGGCAGTAGCCGGGAAATTCCGGTGGATATTCGCATTATCAGCAGCATGAACGAATCTCCTTTTTCGGCTTTGGAAAATCGCCATTTGCGCCGGGACCTGTTTTACCGTCTTTCGGTGGTGCAAATCCAGATACCGCCTCTTCGGGGCAGGAATGAGGATATTCTTTCTCTTTGCACCCTTTTTGTGGCAAAATACAGTGAACGCTTTCACAAACGGATTCAGGGGATCGATCATGAGGTTCTCAATGCACTGCTTGCCTTCGACTGGCCCGGCAATGTGCGCCAGCTGAAGGCCTGTATGGAATCGGCCATGAATTTTGTTCCCGATGGTGGTTTGATTACCACCAAGGAGCTGCCGGATTATATTTGCAGCGTACCGAAAAACCATGCCGTTGACACGGAATTTCCGCCTTTTATTTCCGAAGTTCTTCCCGAAAATGCCGGGGATGATCTTTGTTTAACCTCTTTTCGTCAGGATGCCGATGATCGGGATAAGATGCAGATATTGGCGGCATTGAAGGAGTGCGGCGGCAACGTTGCCAAGGCGGCCCGGACGCTGGGAATCAGTCGTCAGCTATTGAATTATCGCTTGAAAAAGTATGGGCTCAAATAATGAGGTGCTATCATGATCTACTATTTTTCTTCTACGGGAAATTGTGAATATGTTGCCCGGCGTATTGGAGATGTCCTTGGGGATGAAGTTTGCTCCATTGCCGAGGTGATCCACGATGGCGGGGTGCGATTTTCCGGTGATTCTGTTGGGATTATCGTTCCTACCTACGCCTGGGGGTTGCCGGCCATCGTTGCAAATTTTCTGCGGCAGCTCTTACCCGGAGGTGAAGTCGGCTATCTTTGGTTCGTTACAACCTACGGCAGCACATCGGGGCAGACCGGGTATTTTGCAGAGAAGCTGCTGGCAGCAAAAGGATATGATCTTGGGGCAAAATTCAGCGTTAAAATGCCGGATAACTGGACGCCGATGTTTGACCTCAGCGACAGTGAAAAGGTGGCGCGAATCAATGCCGCCGCAGAGCCGGTGATCGACTTTGTCATCGAAAAGCTCCAAAGCCGTGAAAAAGGTGATTTTGCCAAAGGGAAGGTGCCGTTGTTTGCCTCAAAGCTGTACTATCGCTTTGGCTATTCTTCCATGCGGCGAACCTCTCATTTTGTGGTAGAGGATACCTGTATCGGTTGCGGTCTTTGTGCGAAAAAATGCCCGGACAACGCCATTTGCATGGCGGATCATAAGCCGGTGTGGCAAAAGGAGCAATGCACCATGTGCCTTGGCTGCCTGCATCGTTGTCCTAAATTTGCCATTCAATACGGCGGCAAAACGAAAAAACACGGGCAGTATCGCCACCCGGCATATAGAGCAAAAAAGAAATGAAAGGAAGGTTTCAACGATGGAATGGATGGATATTTTGAAGGGACGTCGGACCTACCGGCGCTTTAAGCAAACTCCGGTGGGGGATGATGTGATCCAAGATATGTTAACGGCGGCGCGTTATGCTTCCAGCGCTGCAAACAAGCAGCCTTTGCGTTATATTGTTGTAAAAACACCGGAAAAGGTCCGGGAGGTTTTTGCCTGTACAAAGTGGGCAGGATATCTTCCCCCTGAGGAAGGGCAGCCGAAGCCCGGGGAAGAACCGGTATTGTTCATCGCCGTAGTGGAAGAAGCTGCTATCGGAAAATATGCCGATACTGATGCCGGCCTTGCCATCAGCAACATGACGCTGGCGGCCTGGATCCATGGTGTGGGCAGCTGCATCATCGGGGCCTTTCATCGGACAAAGCTGACGGCCCTCTTTGGCCTGACCGAAGAGCAAACCCTCCACTCGGTCGTTGCCTTTGGCTATCCCACCCACACCAGCCGCATTGAAGATGCCGAAGGCAATGAAATAAAATATTACCTCGACGAAAATAAAAACTACGTCGTGCCAAAAAGAAAGCTAACCGACGTAGTGAGGTATTTGTAAGAAAAATAAAATAGATCACGACAGTCACACATTACTTTCGTAAAATGTAATGTGTGATTGTCGTGATTTTGTGTTTTCGATTGTGGACCGTTTTGCAAAAAAATCCCCTTCCATATACAGGTGGAAGGGGATTTGCTTTTGCTTTAATTTGCCCAGTTGCCCAGGGCTCTTTCGTAGCTTTGGCCGTTATAGCCGATGTTTGATTGGATGCTGCCGAAGAGGAAGGTGGAGCGGCTTTGGAAGAATTGGAAGAATTCCTTATCCTGGGTATATCCTTTGGGGATGCCCACATCCGAAGCGCTGCCGTCAATGTAGAAATGGGACTGGCTGTTGTAGGCGCAGAGGATATATTCCGGATCGGTGCCGTAGAACAGGAGGACGCTCTGTTCCACCTGACCGGTGGCGACATCGTGGTTGTAGTAAAGAATCCATGCGCCCTGTGAATCTTGGTATAGATAATAATATTCGCAATCGGCAATGGGGTAAACTTCGTCGTAGTAGAGCCATTTCAAAGTGCCGTCGCTGACGGTGTAAATGTGGATTGCTGCGCCGTAGGAAAGGGGTTCTACGATTAGAAGATCTTCGTAGCTGTCGTGGTTATAATCGCCCAGGTAGTAGCTGCTTACCGAGCCGAAGTAATTGCGGCAGTTGTTAAAGAGCTTCATTTTAGCCAGAGCGTTGGTATCGTTGTTGCAATTGCGGAAAACGCAGAAGATCTTGGCACATTCGGCCCGGGTGGCGTAGCCTTTGGGATCGAAAATGTTGTTGCCCTTGCCACTGATGATTCCGGCCCGCTGCAGATGATATACCGCATCTCCGGCCCAGTTGCTGATGTCTGCGCCATCGGCAAATTTTGTTGCATTTCGGATCTTATCCGGATAGAAGGATTTATATTTGGCATAGCGCAGCACCATGGTGCAGAGAGCTTCTCGGGTGATGGGTGCATTGGGTTGGAAGTTTTCATTGCCAACGCCGCTGACGATCCCTCTTATCGCCGCCCAGTTAATATATTCATCGGCCCAGTGACCGTTGCAATCCCGAAAGGTGCTGTAACCGTCACAGCCGCTGGTGTCCTCACCGGACATATAGGCCAGAATCTTTGTGATTTCGGCTCGGGTGATATTGTTGCCCGGGCGGAAGGTACCGTCGGTATAGCCGTTGAGGATGCCGCGGTTGCTCAGGTCATTCACATAGCCGTAATACCAGGCATTGCCGGGAACATCCCGAAAAGTTGCCGCCGATACCGGCACGGCAAAAGCCATGACCAACATGATCGCCAGCAGGAACAGGGTGACATTTCTTTTCATAACATTTTCCTCCTTGGTTCAGGTTCGAAAAAACGCATCTTTAAGGCAGAGATGCGTTTTTTATCCTTTATGGCAGTACTTCCTGAAGTTTTGCTGCGTTTTCCGTGCTGATCCATCCCTGAGAGCAGAGATCCTCTACCAGACCTTCCAAAATCGGTGCGGCCTGTGAAGGGAGATCTTGCAGCGCCGAAAGGTCGCCGTTTTGAAGCAAGGCTTCAAGCTCTTGGCTGTTTAAGGATGACAAACCGGTGATATCATAGCCTTCCAGAGCAATGTAGAGCTTTGCCAGCTCTTCCTTGGTGTAGGTCTTTTTTAACCGGTGGGTGAGGAGCTTTTGCCCCAAAAAGGTAGAGATGGTTTCATCATCGGCCAGGTAATAGTTTTTTGTGATAAGAGCGGCCACCGCACCGTTTGCTGTGGATTTTACGATGCTGCCGGTGAATCCTTCTCCGGCATATTGGTCGATGAGCGTATCGATCATGCCGGTTTCCAGCGGCATGGCCGCCAATTCGGGGCTGACTTTGTTGGTGTACAGTGTGGCAACGCTGCCTTTTTCCGCTTCGGCGTCGGCGGCCTTTTGGTAGCCGAGATAAAAGCAGATGCCGGCAAGGATGAGGATGATAAGGAACAGAAGCTTGAAGATCCGTGAGATGCAGCAGCCTTTCATGATACCTCCATTATTTCTTTTGCCAGAGTATTGTACCTTTTTCAATGATTTTATTGACTTTGCCTTCTTCTGCCCACCGATCAAGAATGGTCAGCAGACCGTTGATGTGGACATGGTGAGCGCCGCAAACGCTAAGCTTGTACTTTTCCGCCATTTTTGAGGTAAAGCGTTTGAATTCGGTGGGATATTCCTGTCGCAGATCCTGAGCCAGAGAGAGTACATCCCGGGGCGCATTGTCGTCGCTCATAAGCTCATCGAGTTTTTCTTCGATGGCGATGATATAGTCTTCCGCCATGTTAGTCAATCTTTACCTGTTTAAAAGTCTTTTTGCCCTTTTGCAGCAGCAGTTTGTTGTCGTCAAAATCTTCCAGGGTGATCATTTTGGCAAAGTCGTTGATGGATTCGCCCTTGATCTTGATCCCGCCTTGCTGCATCAAACGGCGGCCTTCCCCTTTGGAGGGAATGAGACCGGCTTTGAGGTAAAGGTCAAGAATATTGATGCCGTCTTTAAACTCATCGGCTTTCATATCAATGGTGGGTACGTTATCGCCGTCGCCGCCTTTGGCAAAGAGGGCGCGTTCGGCTTCCTGAGCTTTGTTGGCTTTTTCTTCGCCATGAACCAGCTTGGTCACTTCGTAGGCCAAAACTTCTTTGGCTTCGTTAATCTTGGCATCTTTGTAGCTGCCGAGTTTGCGTACTTCATCCATGGGCAGGAAGGTGAGGAGAGCCAGGCAGTTTTCTACATCGGCATCATCCACATTCCGCCAGTAATGGTAGAATTCGTAAGGGCTGGTTTTGGTTTCGTCGATCCAGAGGGCGCCTTTTGCTGTTTTGCCCATCTTTTTCCCTTCGGAGTTGGCGAGGAGTTTAAAGGTCATGCCCAGGGCATGGCCGCCTTCCAAACGGCGCACGAGATTTACGCCGCCGAGGATATTGCTCCACTGGTCATTGCCGCCGAGCTGCATTTTGCAGTCGTATTTGCGGTACAGTTCCAAAAAGTCGTAGCTTTGCATCAGCATATAGTTGAATTCCAGGAAGGTAAGGCCTTTTTCGTAGCGGGTTTTGTAGCAATCGGCGGTAAGCATCTGGTTTACCGAGAACATCGGACCGACTTCTCTCAAGAATTCGATGTATTTGAGGTCTCTCAGCCAATCGGCATTGTTTACGATGAGAGCTTTGTCATTTTCAAAGTCGATAAAACGGCTCATTTGCTTTTTGAAGCAGGCAACGTTGTGGTCGATGGTTTCTACGGTCATCATTTTACGCAAATCGGAGCGGCCCGAGGGGTCGCCGATCATACCGGTGCCGCCCCCCATCAAAGCGATGGGGCGATGCCCTGCGCGCTGCATATGCATCATAACGATGATCTGGATAAAGTGCCCCACATGAAGACTGTCTGCCGTGGGGTCAAAGCCGATATAGAAAGAGATCTTTTCTTTTTCTAAAAGTTCTCTGATTTCATCTTCGTGGGTGCATTGTTCGATATATCCTCTTTCGGATAAAGTATCAAAAACGCTCATGATTTCACCTCGTGTTATAATTTTCTTATTCTATTCCTATTATTGTATAAAAAATACCGGGAAAAGTCAATGGAGAAAGACGTCGGAATCCGCCTTTCAGGTATAAAAAACTGTGGTTTATCCAAACTAAGAGAAGCAGGTGCAATCCTGACAATAAATGAAAACATGGAGGTTATGAAATGGATATTGCAAAATCCCGTAAAAGTAAAATGAAAAAAACACCCCCGGATATTGAATCTCTGAAAATGGAGATTGCCGAGGAGTTGGGGTTGCTGGATAAGGTGAAGGCTGTTGGTTGGGCCGGATTGAGTGCGAAAGAGACTGGAAGGATGGGGGGGATATTGACTAGGAGGAAGAGGGAGTTGGGGCTTAAGTAGTTTCTTTGCTTATTTTTGGCTTTGGGTTGGGTGCGTCGGCGCTCCTTGGGCCAGCGGTCGCGCTGAATGGCTGTAAATCGCCAAATCTGTCTCGCGCCGCACAGCCGGATACCTCTTGTATACCGGCTGCACGTCCCGAGCCATATTTAACGATTTAAAGCCATTGATCGCAACCGGAGGTATTTTGTACCGCGTGCTGGATACTATTGTTTTTGTGTTTTGGGGGTTGGGTTGTGCGTCGGCATGAGATTTCGTTGCAGGCGCGCTAAACGATTGTAATCGGGCAAAATCTTCCGCCACCGGGAGGCTGCAGATACCTCTTGTATACTTTGCTCCCGCTGTCGAAATCTTTTACCCGATTAAAACCGTTTATCCCACCCGGAGGTGGTTCTATACCGCGGATTTTTACGCCGCAGTAACTTTTGTATTGCTTCGCGATAAGCGTATACTGTCGCGAAATCAAGGTTTGCCGCAGTTGCTTTTATGAAGGGGACGTTTTTTTTGTCCCACGGTGAACGTTGCGTAAGAAGAAGCAATAAGCACTGGGACAAAAGAACCGTCCCCGACGAACGTAACGCTGCCGCGAACGGGAACTGATTCTGTAAAAAAGTGCCTGTTAGAATGCCTTCCCCTTTGAGGGGAAGGTGGGCGCGGAGCGCTCGGATGAGGTGGCGTGACGGTGAAACATAATTAACAAGATAAAACAAACTGCGGCGTAGAGCGTATTGTTGAAAGATACGTTCCACGCCGCAGTTACTAGCTGCATAAAAATATAGATGATCCCCTTGCGACACCTCATCAGTCAGCTATCGCTGACAGCTTCTCCTCGAGGCGAAGCCATATCTGGATTGCATCGCCTTTGCGATGCTTTCTTCATGCCTTCCGTAGGAAGGTATTTCATGCCCCGAAGGGGTATTTCATGCTGCCGCCGGGCAGTATTTCATGCCGGTCATAGGCCGGTATTTCATTTCCCAACCCCACCGAAGGTGGGATTTCACCCTTCCGAAGGGAGGTTAGTCTCATCCGTCAGCTGTTCCTGGCAGCTTCTTGAGGTGGAGCTGTATACGGAAAAGAGCAGGTTGTTTTACCTGCTCTTTTTGCATTATTTTTCCAGCTGGGACCAGTCGAAGTTTTCTCTCAGTTCCAACCATTCTTCACTGCCGTCGGTGGTTCCGGCAACTCTCTGGAAATAATGGGAGTTGGTGGCTTCCTGAACGGCGATGTAGAACCAATCCGATTCATTGCAATCGGGATAGGTGGTCATATTTTTGAGAAGGCAATCGGTATTTTCCGGCACGCGTTTCAATACGCGATTGATCATGCTCATGGTTTCGGCTCTGGTGATGGCCTGTTCCGGTTTGAAGGTACCGTCCTCGTAACCGGCGATCCAGCCGTTGCCGGCGGCCAATTCGATGAATTTTTGTGCCCAGTGACCTTCGATATCCGTAAATGTCTTGGGATTTTCCGTTAATTTGGCAAAGGCCGAGATGATGGTGGCCATTTCCGCTCTGTTGATAGCCTTATTCGGTTGGAAAGTGCCGTCCTCATAGCCGACGAGAATCTTCATATTGGCCAAGGTGGAGATGGCGTTGTTGTACCAATCGCCGACTTGAACATCGGAGAAGGGGTTTTTCGTCGTTTTGTTCAATTCTCTGGATTCTTCGGTGAGGAGACGGAAGAAAATCGTTGCCACTTCGGCTCTGGTGATTTTGGCCTGAGGCTTTACAGTGCCGTCTTCATAGCCGATGATGTAGGCAAAGTGATCGTCAAAGTTCAGCACGCAGACCTGTTCGCCGTAAAGGTCGATGTTATTTGCCGGCATGGTACCGGGGTTGATCCATTTTGCGGTCATTTCTGCATCGGTATACCAGCCATGGAAATCATAGCCTTTGATTGGGGCGGGGGTATAAACGGTGATGCTGTCTTCAAAGGCCACGGTGTCTTTTTGGGCGACCTCAAAGATACCTTCTGTGTTTTTTACATGGTAGGTAATGGTGAAATCACCGAATTTTGCCTTTACCGCAGGAACCGGGAAGTATTCAACTTTGTTGCCGACGGTGACGGTAGTAACGCCGTTGGTGGGAATTTGGTTGCCGGTTTTGGCAATTTCGCTGTCGGTATCGACTTCAACGGTGTAACTCAATTGATAAGTGTAGATCGTTTCATTGCCTTCTGTGGTGATTACGGCATTTTCCGGTTTCAGTACCCAAGTGAAGTAACCGAGAGCATTGGTCTCGATATTGGCGGATCTCAAGAGGATACCGGCAGGAATACTGTCATTGACGATGCCGGCGTTGATGCCGCTGACAATGATCTCGGAGATCTCTTCAAATACATTGATCAGTTCATCGGCTTTATCGGCATTGTAGGCGCAGTTTTCCGTAGCGATGCTGTCCTTTAAAAAGGCTCCTACCGACGGTCCGCCTTTGTAGGTGGTTTCATCTGCGGCACCGTAGCAAACGGTATAGAGCTTTGCTTTTTCTCTCAAGGCTTTGGCTGTAGCTGCCGTGGCATCGTTTATGGTCTTACTGCCGTTATTGCCGTTGCCGATGATGCTGTTGCCGCTGTTGGCATAGGTCGGTGCGCCGTCGGTCAGGGCAATAGTATTTTTGGCGGTGAAATCTTTGACAAGGTCATTGTCCATAAGGGCAGAGGCTTTGGTAAGACCGTCGTCAAGGTTGGTACCGCCGCCGACTTTTAATTTATTGATGGCGGCTCTGGCCTGATCGTAACCGACTTTAGAGGAAATGTTTACCCATGTAAGGTTGACGGTGGCTCTGGTATCAAAGCTTATGATGGCAACATAGCGGTTGAGGACGTCATTTTCCGTGAATACACCGTCGGTGACGCAACCGCTAAAGGTATCCACGAATTTCAATGCGGCCTTTTTTGCGGCATCAAGGCGGGTTTCATATTGGGCCTTGTCCTTTTGAGAGCAGTTGTCCGCATGGTACTTTGTCCAGAACAGATAGCTTTCGGGAGCAAACCCGCACTCGGCACAATAGTCCATTGAGCCGGAGGTGTCAAAGATCAAAGTGGTGGCTGCATTGGTCGTATCGGCGATGGTTGTTTCTGCCATAACGACTTTCAGGTTGATGGTATAAACGTTGTCCTGACCAGTGACGGGTGCAGCGGTTTTGCTGATGCTTTTCAGACCGTCAATGTTATAAGTGGTGTTGATGGGGCTTTCTGCCCAGATACCGTTGTTGTAGTAGCCGTAGCGAACGTCGCCTTCGGCATCGGCGGCAAAGACCGTTGTGGGCAGCAGGGTGAATACCATGCAAAGGGTTAAAAACCAGGTAAATACTCTTTTACTCATGATGTGTCCTTTCTGATGAATGTTCTTCTTTCTTGTAACGCTGAAAACCCGGTCCGTATACCGTTTAAATATGCTTGTTTCTGTATGAACGCAGCCGAATTACCTCCTTTCTGTTCTGGATGGACCGGAAAATTGTGACTTGTTAATGGGTTATAGGATAACATATAAAAATGTGTGAATGAAATAATTATGCCAAAGCCCTGATAATTATGCTCCCTATTATAAACTATGGAAAAGGGAATGTAAAGCTTTTCTTTACTGTATTTTCCAATAAAAAAGAGAGCAGGTTTTAAACCTGCTCTCTTTGGTAAGAACTTTATTTTTCCAGCTGAGACCAGTCGAAGTTTTCTCTTAATTCGAGCCATTTTTCGCTGCCGTCGGTAGCGCCGACTTCACGCTGGAAATAGTGGGAATTGGTGGCTTCCTGTACCGCAATGTAATACCACTGGCCGGAAACGCAATCGGGATAAGTGGTCATACCGTCGAGGAGGCACGTTTCATCTTTGGGGACACGTTTCATCACGCGGTTAATCATGGTCATGGTTTCTGCCCGGGTGATTTCGTTATTGGGACGGAAGGTTCCATCTTCATAACCGGTGATCCAGCCGTTGCCGGCAGCCAGTTCGATGTATTTCTGTGCCCAATGACCTTCGATATCCGTAAAGGTTTTGGTGTTTTCCGTCAGGTTGGCAAAAGCGGAAATGATGGTAGCCATTTCTGCACGGGTAATGGGCTGGTTGGGACGGAAGGTACCATCGTTATAGCCGTTGAGAATCTTCATGTTTGCCAGAGTGGAGATGGCATTGTTATACCACTGTCCGGCATGAACGTCGGAGAAGGGATTTTCCGATGTTTTGTTGATGGCTCTGGAGTCATCGGTGAGGAGGCGGAAGAAGATGGTGGCAACTTCGGCACGGGTGATGTTTGCCTGAGGTCTTACGGTGCCGTCTTCATAGCCGATGATATAGGCAAAGTGGTCGTCAAAGTTCAGTACGCAGACTTGTTCGCCGTAAAGGTCGATGTTATGGTCGGGCATGGTGCCGGGATTGGTCCAGAGATTGGTCAGGGCATCTTCGGTGTACCAACCGTGGAAATCGTAACCTTTGATCGCTGCGGGGGTATAATCCTGAATGGCTGCGCCGTAGGTCAGTGTTACGGCATGGTCTTTGTCAAAGCCGCCGTCACTGTTTTTCAGATAATAGGTAATGGTGTAATCGTTGGCATTGAATGCACCGTAAACGGTGATGTTGTTGGCCGGCATGGTTTCCGGTTTTGCCCAGGCGTTGGTCAGGGCATCTTCATGATACCAGCCGGAGAAAGTATGACCGGTTTTTTCCGGTGCATATTCGGGAATGGCATCGCCGTATTTCAGTGCGATTTTATTGTTTTCGGCATAGTTGCCGTCATCGCCTTTTACCATATAGGTGATGGTGTAACCATTGGTGATATAGCCGCCGTAAACAACGATGTTTTTGGCCGGCATGGTTTCCGGTTTGTTCCAGGCATTGGTTAATGCTTCATCTTCAAACCAGCCGGTGAAGGAGTGTCCTTCTTTTTCGGCAGGGCTGTAACCGGTGATCTCTGCACCAAATTTCAAAGTGACTTTGTTGTCTTCGGCATAGTTGCCGTCATCACCTTTTACCATGTAGGTAATGGTGTAATCGTTGGCGGTGTATGCACCGTAAACGGTGATATTGCTGGCAGGCATGGTTTCCGGTTTGCTCCAAGCGTTGGTCAGCGCTTCTTCATTATACCAACCGGAGAAGGTATGGCCCTCTTTTTCCGTGGGGGTATAGTCATCGACTTTGGCGCCGAATTTCAAAGTAGCTTCGTTATTTTTAGCATAAACGCCGTCATCGCCTTTGACCATGTAAGTGATGGTGTAATCATTGGCGGTGAAAGCACCGTAAACGGTGATATCTTCCGCAGGCATGGTAGCGGGAGCTGTCCATTTATTGGTGAGAGCTGCTTCTTTGTACCAGCCATTGAAGGTGTAGCCGGTTTTTTCCGGTGCATATCCGGGAATGGCATCGCCGTATTTCACAACAGCTGTCTTATTGAAGCTGCTGTCATTATTGACGATGTAGTTTACTTTGTAATCGTTTACCATAAATGCACCGTAGACATTGATGTTTTCTGCGGGCATTTTATCGGGAGTCCATGCGGAATCTTCGTTAAGTTCCTCTGTTGTAAACCAACCGGAGAAGGTATGACCGGTCTTGGTCAGAGGCACATTGTAGCTGCTGATATCATCTCCCGAGCTGAGGAGGGTCTTGGTGAGATCGGTGTTTTCCACATAGCCTTCGGTTTCGTTGTCATATACGTAATAGTGGATTTCGTAATATTTTGCTTTTACTGCGGGGATACCGAAATCTACCGTTTTATCGCCTACGGTCAATGTTGTTCTGCCGTTGGTGGGAATCCAGTTGCCGGCTTTTGCATTGTCCGTGGTGGGGTCAATCTTTACCCTGTAGGTGTAGGAGTAAGTATAGGTTGTGATATCGCCGGAGGTTTCCACTAATGCCGCATCGGGATTTAATTCCCAGGTAAAGCTGCCGGTGGTTTCATTGGGGGTAATGGTTCCGGCGGTTTGTTCCACACCGGCGGGAATGGAGTCGTTTACGGTACCGGCATTGATACCGTTAACGATCGTATCAGTAATTGCGGCAAATGCATTGTAAAGCTCATCAGCATTGGCGGCATTGAAGGCGTATTTTGTTTTGCCGTCGGCAGATGCCGGTGTCGCGATCGATTCCTCCAGGAATTTACCGACGGTGGGACCACCGGGGTAGGTTACTTCCCCTGCGGCACCAAAGCAAACAGTGTAAAGATTTGCCTTGGTTTTCAATGTTGTTGCCGTGGCCTTGGTTTGATCGTTGATCGCACTGCTGCCGCCGGTGCCGTCACCGATGCGGTTCCCGTTTTTCATGGCGTAGGTGGGAACACCGTCGGTCAGGGCAATGACATTTTTGGCGCTGATATTTTTTACCGTATCTCTCCCCAGAAGGGTATTGGCATCGGCAAGGCCGTCGTCAAGGTTGGTACCGCCATTGGCGGAAAGTTTATTTACGGCAGATCTGGCTTTGTCGTAACCATCTTTGGTCGCAACATTGACCCACTCCTGGGTTACGGAGCCGTAGCTATTGAATTCCACAATTGCTACATATCTGGTCAAGGCCGTATTTTCCGTGTAAACGCCGTTCTTTACGCAGCCGCTGAAGGTATCCACGAATTCTAGTGCGGCTGTCTTCTCGGCATCCAGCCGGGTCTCGAAGGAGCTGTTGTTATATCTGGAACAGGTTTTTTTGTGGTATTGTGTCCCCAAAGGGATGAGGTTGAATTCAGGCTCAAATCCACATTCGGAGCACCAATCGGTAGAGCCGGAGGTGTCTACAACGAGTACGGTGGCAGCTGCCCCCGGTGCGGTGGTTGTGGTTTGGCTCATCACGACCTTCAAAGTGATGTCGTAGGTGTTGTCCTGACCGGCAACGGGTGCTGCTGTTTTGCTGATGCTTTGGAGACCGTCGATGCCGAAATCAGAGTCTTGGACGGTGCTTTCCTGCCACTGACCGTCTTTGTAGTAACCATAGTGAATGCCGTTATCGTTTTCCGCCGCCAAAGCGAAGGTGGGAAACAGGGCAAAAACCATGCAAAGCGTCATAAACCAGGTAAAGATTTTTTTGTTCATTTCTTAAAATCTCCTTTCACTATATTTTTTATTTTACTTATCTATTTTCTTTGTCTGTTTGTTTTTCTGCTCTCCGAACATAAACATGTTTCTTTGTTGACCCCCTTTTTCGCAGACAGAGAAAAATTTGATCATGATAATTATACACGACTTATCGGTGGATGTCAAAAGGATAAATGATGTCAAAAGGATAAATATTGTTCCTTTGATGGCATTTTATGAAAAAGAGAACCGGCATATCCGGAGCACGACGCCACGAATATACCGGTTGAACTGCGGTTTTATTTAAGTTAAATAACTGTTGATCTTTTTAATCTCCTTTGCCGTAAAATAGCGTTTGGGGAGAATGAGAAATTGGCTGTGATCGGGATAAAGAAAATAGTAATTTTTTGTTTTGCCGGTATGGACAAAATCTTCCCAGCGAATGGTGAATTCCTTCTTTTCACCGCCAACGTGGGTGGTGAGAGCCTGAGGCGTTATGGTGATATAGCGGGTGGGGCTGTTGCCGCCGGCGGTGGACATCATTTTCACAAAGATGAGAAATACGCAGATCATGACGAGTACACCGTAGGAGCAATAGACCAATCCGTTGGGAATATCAAAAATACCGAAAAGGTTTAGAAAGATCAGTGTCAGAGCGAGGATGACAAAAAATAAAATGTCGATGAGAACCAGCTTTCTTTTGACAAAGAGGTTGTAATCCATGGCTTTTTCACGGTCCTTGGCATCAAGGCTGATGCTGACTTCAATGATATCGTTGGTTTCCATAATAACTCCTTAGCAATCCTCTTCCTTTAAGGTTACGGGAACCGGATAATCCCCGGTAAAGCAGGCATCACAGAAGCCGTTGAGCTTGCAGTGGGGGATGATCCTGGGCAGATCCTCCACTTTAAAGAAGCCGAGGGAGTCTGCGCCGAGGTTTTGGCGGATTTCTTCGATGGTATATTTGCAGGCTGCCAGCTGTTTTTTCTCCGGCAGGTCCACGCCAAAAAAGCAGGGCCAGGTAAAGGGCGGAGCGGTGATGCGCATATGAACTTCCTTAGCGCCGGCTTTTTTCAGCATTTTGATGATACCCTTGCTTACGGTACCCCGCACCATGCTGTCGTCTACCAAAATAACCCGCTTGTCCTGAACGGTGTGCTTTAAAACGTTCAACTTGATTCGCACCGATTCTTCCCGCTGCACCTGATCGGGTTGGATGAAGGTGCGGCCGATGTAGCGGTTTTTGATGAGGCCGACACCATAGGGAATGCCGCTGCCTGCAGCATAACCGATGGCGGCATCAATGCCGCTGTCCGGTACCGGCATAACAACGTCGGCATCTACCGGGTAGCGTTCGGATAAGATTTTGCCGGCCAGATATCTGGCTTCGTATACGCTTTGCCCATCTATGGTGCTGTCAGGACGGGCAAAATAGATATATTCAAAGATACATGGACGGTATTTTTCCGGTCGGGTTTCACGGGGGATCGAGGTATAGCCTTTTTCGTCGATCACAATCATCTCGCCGGGTTCCACATCGCGGATCACTTCACCGCCGATGGCTTCCACGGCACAGCTTTCCGATGCAAGAATGTAGGAATTGCCTTTGATCCCGAGGCAAAGAGGCTTTAAACCGAAGGGATCACGAATCCCAACAAGCTTCTTGGGACTCATGACCAGCAAAGCGTATGCGCCGCTGACCATTTCCGTAGCCTGGCGGATGGCTGCTTCCAAAAGATGTGCATCGACTTCCTTTTTGGCAATGAGGTAAGCAAAAATCTCGGAATCGGTATTGCTGTGGAAGATCGCACCCTTGGTTTCCATGAGTTCATTGCGAATGGCATCAGCATTGGCAAGGTTGCCGTTGTGGGCGATGGCCAGAGTGCCGTGGACAAAGCTCATTGTCAGGGGTTGGGCATTTTTGGCTTCACTGTTGCCGGTGGTGGAATAGCGGCAATGACCGATGCCGATTTGCCCCTGGAGTTTGGCGACTTTTGCATCATCGAATACTTCGTTGACCAATCCCATGTCTTTATGGGAGGTCACAATGCCATTGTTGCTTACGGCCATACCGCAGCTTTCCTGCCCTCGATGTTGCAGCGCAAAAAGACCGTAATACATTTCCTTTGCAAGGTTGAGGCCATCGTTGTTGAAAAGGCCGATCACACCGCAGGCTTCTTTGATTTCAGACATATGCTTCTCCTTTGATCATTTGTGCAGGTTCGGTGAAAATGAGTTTGCTTTATAAAATTAATAATGTATTATTATAACGCATTCTTTCCCTTATTTCAATAGAAAATCTGCAAAAACCCTGTTTACTCTCTTGATTTCGAGAAAAGCTTTCTTTAGAAATCCATAAAGATGTTGGCGCAGCCGCCGCTGTCCAGAGCTGCCATGGTCCGGGGGCAAAGATCCCGGGCTGTGCCGATGATATATTGTCGGCAATCTTCATCGCTGAGGTTGAGGATATTGCAGAGGTTTTCTGCGGCTTTGGTTAGAAGAGCGGTATTTTCATCGTTGGTGTGATAGCGAAGGATCGTTTCGATGGCCTGTAATTCCTCGGCGGTGATCTTTAGTGGTCGGGGGTCGGTTTCCAACAGCAGATGGCCGATGGTGTTGGCCAGCACCGGCTCACAAAGATTGACGATAAGTTGGCGATAAGCCAGGCAATACCGTAGGAGCAGGCTGCGGACGCGGGAAAGGGGATAAAGGCTTAGGATGCGGTTTTCCGTGAGGATTGCCTTGAGGTAGGCTTCGATGAAAATGACACCGAGCTTGTCTTGGGGAATGCTGTGGCAAAGCTGGTAATCAATGGTACAGGGAATCTCCTGGGCCAGCAGCTCCCATTGATAAGCTTGGAAAAAGGTGCCGATGCTCTTTAGGGTATCGTCGTAGGAGCGCTGTCCCAGCGGCGGAGCCGTGATGCAGGCCGCTTCGTAAAGCTTTTTTGTTGTTGTGAGCTTTTCGGCCAGAATCCTTTGGCCTTCCTTGTAGAAATGCGCCGTTTCTGCCGGTGTTCGTTCCGGATCACTGTAATGATCTCCCAGTGCCGTTTTTATTGTGAAATAAATGGACTCGCTTAGAGACACCATGGTTTCCAGAGGCAGGGAGCTGCTTTGGCCGCCGGTGAAAGCCAAAGCGTTGGCTCGCAAAAGGGACTCGATCCCGCCGATGGGATCATGCTCTTGATGTTGTATGAGGTTATTTCCAGGAGTCATCGTTACACACCCCCTTTGTTGATGTGGCAAAGGGATCTTTGCCGTTGCGGCAAAAATCGAGAAGAGCCTTTTCGCTGAGATCACAGATAGGTTCTACGGCGCCGTGACTGTAGCGGTTAAAAATCGTGGTAATTGCTGTCAGCAGCTCTTTATCGTCGAGGCGGTCGTGTACGGTGTTTTTCAGTTGGTAAAAGGCATCCTGAAGCTCAAAGAGCGTTTCTTCGTAATTTTCCGGTGTGATATAAGAGGAATTGTAGATTTTCAGAATCAGCTCTTTAAGGATGCCGCTGCCAAACTCTACTCTGCCGGTTTGGCGGAGAATGTTTTTTTGTCCCTCCTGCAATGCAACGATTTGATGGTGCTCCAGTGTGACGCCGGCGGCCGCGGTGATATCATTGCAGCTTTGAATTTCGGTGGTGACGGTATGTTCCGTATCTCCCAGGATCGGTAATATGGTTTGTTCCATTCGTATCATTCCTCCTCTTTTTCTGCTTTTTATCATACGTGGTCGGGGCGGAATTTTCCTATCTTGAAAAATTTCCGATTTTGTGGTATAATAAACACAGAAAAAAGAGATATTGACAAAATATCTTACATCGAAGCAAAAAAAATAAAGCAGAGTGAAAGGTCTTTTCCTTTTTCTCTGCTTTTCTTTTTATTTCAGCAAGCGGCGGTAGATGGCTTCGATTTGTTCCGCCATCACCTTGCCGGTGAAGCGTTCTTCAAAGATCTCCGGACAATTTGCCGCCATTTTTTTGTAAAGCTCCGGATCGTTTTTGCAACGGAGAATGGCCTCGGCTAAAGCTTGACTGTCTCTTTTGGCGAAGATTACGCCGTTTACACCGTCCTGAATGACATAGGGGTTGCCGCCAAAATCGCTGACGGCGGCAGGAATTCCCAAACACATCCCTTCCAACAGAGACATGGAAGTGGCTTCCGTGCCGTAGGAGGCATTGAGCTGAAGATCCATGATGTTTTCGATTTCCCAAATCGTTTTGATAAAACCGGTGAAGATCACGTTTTTCAAGGCCAGAGCTTCGGCTTCTTCTCGCAATGTTTTTTCACAGCTGCCGGTTCCGGCGATGAGAATCACGATATCCTCTCCCCGATCTTGAAGGAGCTTGGCGGCTTCCAACAGGTAGTGATGGCCTTTGACTTCTTCCAGCCGGGCAATGATAGCGCAAACGAAGGTGTCGGATGCAATACCGTATTTTTTCCGCACTTCTTTACGCTCTTCCTCATTCAGTCGTTTGGGGGTGGGGATACCGTTAAATACCACCTCAACCTTGTTGGGATCGGTGCCGATTTCTACGATATTGTCCTTGGCTGCCGGGGAAACCGCAATGATTACATCGCTGTAACGGTTGTTGATTGCTCCCAGGATCTGTTTTACCGGAAATCGTTTTTTATATCCGGGCTGGTCAAAAATGCTGTGCCGAGTGCTTACCGTTTTAATGCCGCAGCGGGTGGCGGCAATGCGGCCGGAAAGAGCGCCGTGGCAGTGAACAATATCCGGTTTTTCAGCTTGGAATACCTTCATGAGAGCCTTAACGTCGGCACGGTCGTAGCTTTTGTCTCTCATGCCCTCAAAGGGAATGACTCTGATATCCAGTGCCTCGATCTCCGGAATTAATAAGCTGCCGGCAGGAACGATTACGGCATGTTCAAAATCCTTGCGGTTACAGTTGGCCAAATAGCTTAAAAGCACTTTGCCGGCACCGCCGATATTGGAATCGGAAATAAGTTGAATACACTTTTTCACCGGGTTCATCCTTCCTTATTCTTCAGGGGTATCGTAGCCGTTGGGGTTCTTTTTCTGCCAGTTCCAGGTGTCGCGGCACATATCTTCCAGGCTGTATTTTGCCTGCCAGCCAAGGATCTTATTGGCTTTGGCGGGGTCGGCAAAGCATTGGGCAATGTCTCCGGGACGCCGCTCGGCGATGCGGTAGGGGATCTCCATACCGTTTGTTTTTTCAAAGGCCTTTACGATATCGAGAACGCTGTAACCGATGCCGGTACCCAGGTTGAATACGGCGGTACCTTTTTGTTTCTTTGCATATTCAATGGCACAGACATGGCCTGCGGCCAGATCCATAACGTGAATGTAGTCCCGAACCCCGGTGCCGTCGTGGGTGGGGTAGTCGTTGCCGAAAACACTCAGTTCTTTGCGCTTGCCAACGGCCACCTGAGAGATGAAGGGCAGCAGATTGTTGGGGATGCCGTTGGGATCTTCCCCGATCAGACCGCTTTTATGGGCACCGATGGGGTTGAAGTAGCGAAGCAGCACGACGCTGAGATCGGGGTTTGCCGCGGCGGCATCTCTCAGGATTTGCTCGATCATGTATTTTGTCCAGCCATAGGGATTGGTGCAGCCTGTAGCCATGGTTTCATCAATGGGAACTTTATTCGGTACGCCGTAAACCGTGGCTGAGGAGCTGAAAACAAAGTTGTTGACATGATGCTCTGCCATGACTTCCAGTAATGTCAGGGTAGAATCAATGTTGTTGCGGTAGTAGCGCAAAGGTTGGGCGCAGGACTCCCCAACCGCTTTTAACCCGGCAAAGTGGATCACGGCGTCGATGGTTTCCTTTTGAAAGAGATCCCTTAACGCAGCTTTATCGGCAACATCAATGCCGTAAAGGGGGATCTTTTTTCCGGTGATTTTTTCTACCCGTTTCACCGCTTCGGGTTTGCTGTTGCAAAAGTTATCGGCAACGACGATATCGTAGCCTTTTTCCAGCAGCTCCACGCAGGTGTGGGTGCCGATGTAACCGGCACCGCCGGTCAGTAGAATACTCATATGATCAATTCCTTTCTTCGGAAGGATCCGATTTTGATTTTGTCATCATTAAAGTATACCCTGAAAAAGGAAAAAAGTAAAGTTTTGCGAAATATACCTTGCGTTTCTCCGGTTTTTTTCTTCCCTCCCGGTGTATTTGTATTTCTCCGTAAAATATGTTACAATAAAAATGATTTTGTTTTTTCAGGATGATTATAATTTAGTTATCAGAGGAGGATATTATGGGGCAACATCGCCGCAGAGGCGACCGCAGAGACGGTACGCTGATCCGAGATCTCGATCCATTGCATTTTTTTACCGGCATCATTTATCCGAACCGCTGTGATAATGAAGCCTATATTTCCGAAAATATTGACCTTACGGCGATCAATCGTTATTTACAACAGAAAAATGAAGGGGAAACGGAATTTCCCTATACCATGTTTCACCTGATTGTTGCGGCTTTGGTTAAAACCATTACCTTGCGGCCAAAGCTGAATCGTTTTATTGTCAATGGCAATTTTTACCAGAGAAATGAAGTTTCCGCCGCCTTTGTCGTGAAAAAAATCTTTTCCGATAATGGGGCCGAAGCCTTGGCTTTTCTTCATTTGAAGGAGGAGGACACGTTAGATACGATCCACGAAACCTTGCGCAAGATTGTGACTTCCTGCCGCAGTGACGAAAAGGATGAAACCTCCGAAAGTATGGATTTTGTCAATAAGCTCCCCCGGGGGTTATGCAAAGCCTTTACCCGTTTTGTAATGTTTCTGGACAAGCACGGTAAGGTGCCGAAAAGCTTTATTGCTTCGGACCCCTATTATGCATCGGCAGTTCTTTCCAATCTTGGTTCCATTAAGCTGAAAAGCGGCTATCATCATTTGACCAACTGGGGAACCTGCTCTATTTTCTGTATTATCGGCGAAAAAAAGCTTTCGCCTTTTTATGATGAAGCCGGACAGGTCACGATGAAGGAAACTGTGGATTTGGGGTTGACCATTGACGAACGGCTGGCCGATGGCTATTATTATGCCAAATCTATTCGTTTGCTGAAAAAGCTTTTGGAACAGCCGGAATTGCTGGAATTACCCTTGAAAGAAGAGGTGGAATATTAACATGAGCGAAGAAATCACCGTAAAAACACCGTGGCTGAGCAGTATGGGAGCGGTTCCTGCCCATTTGGAATACCCCGATGGCTCCATGTACGATGCTGTGGAGGCTATTGCGAATCAATATCCCAATCAGGTGGCCTTTGATTTTATGGGTCGTTCCACAACCTACAAGCAGTTGATTCATGAGATTCAGCGTTGTGCCCGTTCGTTAAAGACCATCGGTGTTCGGGAAAATGATCGGGTTACCATTGCCATGCCCAACTGCCCCCAGGCCACCTATATGTTTTATGCCGTGAATCTGGTTGGCGGGGTCTGCAATATGATCCATCCTCTTTCGGCAGAAAAGGAAATCGAGTTTTACCTCAATGAATCCAATAGTGTTACTGTGATTACGTTGGACCAGTTTTATCATAAGTTTGAAGCCATCCGTCAGAATACCAATGTGATCAATATTATTCTGGCTCGGGTGAAGGATGCTCTTTCCCGGCCGGTAAAAGCCGGCTATATGCTTACCGAAGGACGAAAAATCAAAAAGATCCCCGATGATGCCCCGGTGATCCGTTGGGATGAATTTATGCGGTTGGGTAAATCCTGCTTTTGGAATTACAAGGTATCCCGCCATGGCGATGACCCGGCGGTGATTCTCTATTCCGGCGGCACCACCGGCAAGACCAAGGGAATTTTGCTTTCAAACCTCAATTTTAATGCCTTGGGGATGCAGGTCATTGCGGCGAACCCTATGTTTCGTCCCGGAGATAAAATGCTGGCGGCAATGCCGCTGTTTCACGGCTTTGGTTTGGGGGTATGTATTCATACCATGCTTTCCTCCGGAGGCCGCTGCATTCTTGTGCCTCGATTTACGGCAAAGAGCTATGCCAAGCTGATTACGAAATACCGCTGCAATTTCATTGCCGGTGTTCCCACCCTTTATGAAGCTCTGATCCGTTTGCCGGACATGAAAAAAGCGGATCTCAGTTGCTTGAAAGGGGTTTTTTCCGGCGGGGATTCCCTCAGCATCGAGCTGAAAAAGAAGTTTGATAAGTTCCTTTACGATCATCATGCCACGGTGCAGATTCGGGAGGGCTACGGCACCACGGAAACGGTAACGGCCTGCTGCCTTACGCCGCCCCACATGGCAAAGGAAGGCAGCATCGGCATTGCTTTTCCCGATACTTATATCAAAATCGTAAAGCCGGATACCGATGAAGAAGTACCCTACGGTGAAGAAGGGGAGATCCTCCTTGCCGGGCCTACAGTGATGAAGGAATACCTTAACCATCCCATTGAGACTACAAGAACTCTGCGGAAGCATAAGGATGGCTTGACTTGGGTCTATACCGGTGACCTTGGTTATATGGATAATGAAGGCTTTATTTACTTCAAAGGGCGCTCCAAACGGATGATCGTTTCCAGCGGCTATAACATTTATCCCGGTCAGCTGGAAAATATTTTGGATGCCAATGAGCTGGTACACATGAGCTGTGTGATCGGTGTTCCGGATCCCTATAAGATGCAGGCGGTTAAGGTCTTTTTGATGTTAAAGCCCGGTGTTCCTGCCACTGAGGAAACAAAGGCTCAGATTATGGATTATTGCAAAAAGCATATTGCAAAGTATGCCCTGCCGAAAGAGATTGAGTTTCGGGATGAGCTGCCGAAGACGTTGGTTGGGAAGGTGGCGTATAGGGTGTTGGAAGAAGAGGAGGAATCTTCTTCTCTTTGATGTTGTTTTGGGTTTTTGGGTGGTGCGTCGGCGTTTCTTGGGTGGAGCGTGCGTGCTAAACGATTGTAACGCCGCGAAATCGAGCCGCGCCGGGCTTTCGGATACCTCTTGTATACGCTCAATCCCGTCCCGTCTCGCTTTCACGGCGTTAAAACCGTTTATCCCACCCGGAGGAATGTTGTACCGCGACGTTGTGCGCCGCAGAAAAGTTTTTTAGTGCTTCGCGATAAAAGTAAAACCGTTGCGAAAAGTACTGTAAACGGCATAAAGTGCCTGCTAGAATGCCTTCCCCTTGAGGGGAAGGTGGGCGCGGAGCGCTCGGATGAGGTGGCGTGACGGTAAAACAAAAATGATTTTATAAAAGAAACTGCGGCGTGAAGCGTATCTTTGAAAGATGCGTCTCTCGCCGCAGTTACTTTTTCATAAAATACAGCTCCACCCATCGCGACACCTCATCAGTCAGCTAACGCTGACAGCTTCTCCTCGAGGCGAAGCCATTTTGCGTTGCTTTGCAACGCTATAAGAAAATATAAAACAGGATGCAGTAAGGCGAGCTGCATCCTGTTTTTCGATTTGCTTCCGATGAAAGGATCTCAGAAAACATCGGAAGGTGGGAAATTACTTTATTTCATTTGGGTTTCCATGAAGCGCATCAGAATCTGTGCCACTTCGGCTCTGGTTGCCGTAGCGGTAGGATTCAATGTGGTTTCGCTTCTTCCCTTGATCAATCCGGCAGCATTTGCCCAGCTCATGGCTTCTTTTGCCCAGGAGCTGATTTCGGCCTGGTCGGTATAGGCGGAAAGGTCGGCTTGGGCCGATACATCAATATCCTTGTATTTTGCGTAGCGCATGATCATGGTTGCGATCTGCTCTCTGGTGATGTTGCTGTTGGGGTCGAATTTCGTTTCCGAAATGCCGTATACGATGCCGTTGGCAGCGGCCCAGCTTACGGCCGGGGCATAGTACTGATCTTCGGGAACATCGGTAAAGGCGGTGGTTGTATCTGCCGGGGGTGTGCCGTCAAGGCGATACAAAACGGTAACGAGCATTGCGCGGTTCATTTCGATTTGAGGCCCGAAGGTGGTTTTATCGATGCCGTTGAAAAGACTGTGCAGATAGACATATTTTACGGCTTCGTAGTACCACTGGTCTTCCTGCACATCGCTAAAGGGAAGTTTGGATATTTCTGCGTAGGCTTTTTCTGCGGCTTCCAACTTGGCAAGATTGGTTACCAGTGCTTTTTGACTGTCGCTGAGGGCTTCATAGGCGCTTCTGGCGGCTTCGATTACATCTTTATCGGAAAGGCTGATGGTTTCCGGCAGTGCATCAATTTTGGCGATTACCTTATTTGCAACGACTTGATCTTTTTCCAATTTCAGCAATGCTTCTTCTGCGGCTTCCAGCTTGGCAAGGTTGGTTACTTTTTCCTTTTGCTCCTCGGTGAGGAGATTGTAGGCAGATCTTGCGGCGATAATGGCATCTTTATCCTTGGCAGTGATTTCCTTGGGTAACCCATCGATTTTATCGATGACTTTTTCTGCCGCAGCAATGTCCGGATCACTGTAACCGCAAACATCGCAGGTATTGCCGGTGAATTTGTGATAGTCGTTGTCATTCACCGCATTACAACCCTCTACGGTGCAGGTGCGCCAATGGTAGCCGTCTAAGGCTCGGAAGCTATCGGACCACTGATGCTGATGCAAATTGTTATAAGTTACACTAAAGGTGTACACTCTGTTGTATTCGTCGGTGATGCGGAAGGTGTAAGTGCCGTTTTCCGTTACATTGTAGCAAGCAAAGCTGGCATCTTCATAACCGATAATTAACACGCCAAATCCGAGGTCTGGATGAGCTGGATCCGGGTCGGTGCGAGCGTCATCATACAGGAACATTCCCGAAAGAAGGCCGAAGGATTCCCAGGTTTTTCCGTCATCCTTGGATACTTCAAAGGTATTGAGTTTTATTTCGGTGCCGTCTTTTGTCTTTAAGCGGTTAATGATCAAAACGGAATCTTTTTCGATGTTCTTTGCCTGGTTGCGCACGCCGTGATAGTAAATACCGGAAACATTGGCGGTTAAGGTTTTGACCTGCTCCGAAGATTTTTCACCGCTTTGGTCGCATTGAATTTTGTAACGGCACTGATAATAGAGGGTATTAAGCCCCTCTTTTTCGGGCAGAGTTACCTGGATTGCCTGTTTTTTACCGCTGTTTGTCTTTACGGTGTATTCATCTTCGGTCAGCAGGCGGTATTCGCCGGTTTCACCTTGGCGAACGTACCATTTGCAGTCGGTAATGCTGTAGGTTGTTATATCCTTATCCTCATCGAAGTTTATGTTTCTGGCCTGGCCTCGCCATCCGTCAATGAAAGGAATAATGACAGTGGGTTCTTTACCGTCGGTATCGACATAATAGGTTTGAACCATCATGGTCAGTTTTTCGCTTGTTACCATGGATGCGGTGTTGGTATATTTTCCGTATTTGTCGCAAAGATAAGCATAGCTTTCCCGTTCTACCGGTTTTACGGTGCGACCCAGATCCAGCTCGACTTTTAAGGCGTTGTTGGGCATTTTAAAGTAGATGTATTCGGCTCCCGAATTCAGTTTTGCTTTTTTGTAATCTGCCGGGGCAGCTACGGTGTTGCCTTTGGCATCCTTAAAGGTGACGTTTTTGATGGTATAGGTGCTGCCGCAGGCATTGAGGGAAGGCACTGCAACACATACCCAATTCCCGGTAGTAACTTTTCCTTTGCCATCGTCAAAAATATCGGCGTTAAAATAGGAATTATTGTCTTTGTTGCCAACGCGTACATTCAAGTGGTCGTTGCCGCCTAAATTCGTTGCGGTGCAGGTAAGGTCGTATTGATAACAGGCAAAGAGGGTGTTGCCGCTGTAGATATTGCCGGCGAGATCCATATCCAGATTTGGATCGTAGCCGGGTTTATAGTCTTTGGCATAGCCAAGGGGATCGACGTAATTGTAGCATTCCTTATCGATCTCTTCCTGGGTTAAAGGCAAAGTGAAATCCCGAAAGGGTACTTTGTAGGATTCGGAGTAACCGTTGGGGTCTCTTGTCCAGCAAACGAAATCGGTATAGCTGGAAGGTTCCGGCAAGTAAATCTGGCTATCCTTTTTTACTACAACGTAGGTGCTCGGTGATTTTCCGGTATTGACGTTGGTGTAGTTGTCGTAAAGACGGAAAGTCTGAAATTCTCTTTGGATATCTGCGTAGATGTGGTATTTTACTTCTGTGGTGGAAGTGGTCAGCCCTGTTTTGGTGTGTTTTAAGTAATAGGTTTTACCATTGACGCTTGCCGATATTGAGTAGAGAGTAGGATCTTTACTGTCCTGATGGATGGTAAAGACTGTTTTTTTCGAGAACCCGCTTGGACCGGAAATTATTTCCACTTTGCCGCTGTTGTTGACGGATAAATAGTATTTTGTCAACGTGTTGTCGGTGTTAAAGCTGTTTTCCAGCATATAAATACAGAACTGATTGTCATTTGCATTATAAGCATTGGCCTTTTTTTCAAAAATAAGGGCGGATTCTGTAGACAACGCATCGGGGGTTTCCAGTACCGTTGTTTTCATGCCCTTGTAATAAGTTGCTTCACCGTAGGTTGCGGTTAGAGAGCTATCCTCCCGGCTGTTGCCGGCAACGTATTGTCCGGCGTCATGCATGGAAATGCCGGAGATTGTTTCAATGCACGAATCCTTTTCGCCATCGATTTTGCGAATGTTATTTTTATAGAATTCTCTGGTTTTCGGCATAAGGAGGGTGTCGTTTTTCTCTGTAGTGAGATACACCGAAAATTGCCACAATGGATTCTTGTTTTCTTTCGAATAATTCTGCAGGGTGTCATAGATGGAATTTTCGTTAATGGACTTTGCCGATGGATAGTAGGCGGCGGAAACTGCCGTAGGAAGCGCTGTGATTAACAGTGCCATGGCCAGCAGAAGAGTAAATAGTTTTTGCTTCATGAAATGTGCTCCTTTTCGTTCATTGGGGTGTTGCTCTTTCCTTTGATTTTGGTACAGAGGACAGTGACCGCAACACCGAGAATAAAGGCAAGTATGCCGATGACAATGTAACTCGAAACGCTGTTTTGCAGCAGCACCGAGCCGTAGCCTTCGGATACCGAGGAAATACCGGGCAAACAGAGATCTTTTAACAGATAGCCGATCCCGGCGACAAGAACCAGGCAAAAGGCCGTTAAGGATCGTATGGTGCGGGAGTCCTGCTTTCTTTTTTCCACCATTGCGCGAACTTTGATCTTTTTTACCCGGTCTTCTGTCTTTTCATTCAATAGGGTTGCCTCCTTTCCTTGGGTATTTGCTCATTTTTTGATTCTACTTTATAAAATACGGCGGAAGGGAAAACCTTCCACCGTAAATTTAAATTTTTTTATTTTCTTGACGTAATGGGGCATCCTTTTTCTTTTTTTCGGCGATGCATTTGATGAGAAACAGACATAGGATCATCGCCGAAGGAAAGAAATATCCCATATGCTGCCAGCTCTTTTGGGTAGCGGAGATCAGCAGGTTGTAAATGGCGTGAAAGCAGATGCAAGCCCCCAAAAGGCCAAAGGTGCCGGTAAAGGCGGAAAGACCTTTGCGGTAGACATAGGCCAGCCCATAGCCGAGGGCAATGCCGCAGAGGATGTGAAGAGCACCGGCGGAAATCCCTCGGGTCAGCATAAAGAAAAAGCTTTCGGCACCGTTTTCCGTGAGATAGCACACGTTTTCAAAGGTGGCAAACCCTACGGCAATGGCAATGGCCGCCGGGATGATATCCTGCTGCTTTGGCTCGAACACCAGCAGATAAAAGAGAAGGGGCAGGAGCTTCATGATCTCCTCACATACCGGTGTGATCTCAATGGCGGTGATCATGGCGTTGGTGTGGTAATGCTCCATAAAAAAGCTGCTGACATAGGCGCTGAGCAGGCAAACGATGATGCCTGTTACGATAAATGCCGTGTAAAACCGAGCTTTCCCCTGAATAAAAAAGAGGGACAGCACCAGAGGAATGGCAATGCAGATGAAGATATTTTCGATATAAGTCATTTCCTTGAAACCTCCCGGTGCAATGAAAATAACAGCCCCGCCATGGTGAGGGTAAAGAGCATATCTGCGGCAAAGTAAAGATTAAAATGAGTATAGTCTGTAGTGAATACCGAGGTGAGATAGACGGAAATTTGAAGCAGTACCAACAGGATCATATTGATGTGGAGCCTTCGAGAGGCCTTTGCTTCTCGTTTTTTACTTTTCAGACCGGAAACGCTGAGGAATACAATGGCTCCGATGGTTGCGGCAAAGGATATCGAAAGTAAAAGGGAAGGGCCGAAGATCTGCAGTATCATGGAAGCTGCAAAAACCAGAGCTGCCGCCAAACTCGGCAAAATATAAAAACGGCCCTTTTCCCGGGTCCATTTGGACCCCAAAAGAGATAAAAAGAAAAGATAGGCACCGAGCCAGGAAATCTCCGATACGTAAAAGATCTGGGGAACATAGTTTAATATTACTAAATGAAGCAGGTAGAAAAGGGTACCCAGAAAAAAGCTGCCGTAGCCGCAGCCGAGAATGAAGTAACGGTGATCCTTTGTGCGCCAATGGAGAATGTTGGCGGCAAGGCACATGGAAAGTAACAGGACGAGTTGAAAGGTATTGTCGAAAATCTCAAAATTCCCCATAGGTAAATCCTTCTTTTTCCAGAATTTTTTTCAGACTTTGTTTGCCGCGGTAAACCAGCTTTGTAATTTGGCTTTCGCTTTTTTTCATGACCTTTCCTGCCTCTTTATAGCTCATATCTTCAAAATAAATCAGGTAAAGACATTCCCGATAATTGGGGTTGAGCTTGGTAAGGGCAGCATAGAGCTGTTGACGGCGCTCTTTTTGATCCAGTCCGGCTTCGGCAAGGTCGTTGCTTTGGGGCACAAATTGACTGCTTTCGGTACCGAGAAGGGGAAAGCGGTGTTTTGATTGATGGCGCAATGCCAGATTGCGGCCGGTTTTATAAAGGTAGGCTTTGAAGCTGCCCGGACCATGGATAGGGCGTTTTTTTGCAAAAAGCCGGGCAAAGGCTTCGATCATTAA
Source organism: uncultured Bacillota bacterium (assembly GCA_934702375.1). Classification (GTDB taxonomy): domain Bacteria; phylum Bacillota; class Dehalobacteriia; order UBA7702; family UBA7702; genus UBA7702. Next base: position 52,118 of record CAKUYE010000014.1, read on the forward strand.
GTCCTCAGCTTCCTCGGCATCCCGAAGATAGCTGTGGATGAACCGCACCAAAGCGTCGCCATAGCGGTCTACGAGTTCCACGGCGGCTTCTTCCTCTCCGTGAAAGTAGCTGTGGTATAAAGCTTCGTCACTTTGCTGTTCCTCCATGGGGATCGCTCCTTTCTTTTTCCTGCTTTAGTTCTTCAATGGCATTTTCCAGACTTTCATTTACATAAGCAATGGTATCGTTGACCACCTTATCGGCCAAAGGGCGGAGATCCATATTTTGAACCGCATGGATGATTTGCTCTATGGTCTTTTCCGGTACTTTGTAAATGCGCAGACACGCAGTGAGAAAGCCGGCGATCTTTTTTTTCATCGGAAAGAAAAAGTCGCATTTTCGCATCATGTAGCTGCGCATAACGCCGGAAGAAGCCAGCTCCAGACCATAGAAAGTGCCGCTGTCGGTATCGGGCAGGTATGTTTGAAAGATCATTTCCAGCTTGGCGGTGGTTTTTTCGTGAATATATTCCGAAGTGGTGGGCAGGCTGTATGCGGAAACATAGAGATCCCGAAGGGCTTCGATGGATTCCGTTACATAAAGCTGGGTCACTGTCTCTACGGCGTAGAGCATCAGCGGGTCGTGGTCGGCTCCTAAATAGCGCTCCGATTGGTGGAACTGATAGGCAAAAACGTAGGGCACCAGTGCGTAAAGAATGGCCTCTTTATCGGCAAAGGAACGGAAAAATGCCGTTGTGGTGAGTCCGGCCTGTTTGGATATTTCGCTGATAGGGGTTTGCTGAAACCCGTTTTTTAAAAACAGGCCTACGGCGGCCTGAAGCATCTTTGCCTGGGTAATTTTCCCGGCGGTGGTTTTCCCTTTTTTCGGCATACGATATACCTCTTATTTCTTTTTCTCTCTTTCTCTGTAACTGTAATTGTGATTATATTCACATTATACGACACAATATGCTGAAATACAAGGATTTTTTACAAAAATGAACCCCGGCAAATGCCGGGGCAAAGGTTGTTTTATCTTTAGTTGATCTTGATTTTTTCCCAGAGGGTGTTGATGTAATCCAGGGTCTCGGTGTCGAGGTCGCGGAATGCGTATTTGTTGTAAAGCTCGGCAAAGTTTTCAAAATCCGGATAGAGGATCTCAACGACGTCTTTGCCCATGGCATCGATGTATTCTTCGCTGTTGTAGACCACTTTGTTGGGAGCTGCATAGGAAATGGTGATGGCATTGGCTACCGCCGGTTCTTCGGACAGCATATAGTTGATAAAGGCTTCGGCCAATTCCTTATTTTTGCAGCTTTTGGGGATGCACATGGCATCAATAAAGTAGTTGGTGGGTTCGGGATAATAGAATTGCAGATCCACATTTTCCGCCTGGTTATCACGCATCAGGAAGTAATCCCCGGCATAGTAAACACCGATGGCGGCTTCTCCCGATTCCATCAGGTTGAAGATTTCATCCATGACCAGACCGTAACGGAGGGGTTTTTGTTCCATCAGGGCATCGGCGGCCTGATCCCATTGGGCATGATCGGTGGTGTTTACATCGTTGCCCAGGCGGTACATGGCGGTACCAAAGGCATCTCTGGGGTTATTGAACTGCAGAATGGAGCCGGCATATTTTTTATTCCAGAGGAGATCCCAGCCGGTGGCGTCGGCTTTGTCTACTTTATTGGCATCGTAGATGACACCGACGATACCGTAGGTGTAGGGAACGGAGTACTGATCTTCGGGATCGTAATAGAGATTATGAAAGTTGTCATCGACATTTTCATAATTGGGGATGTTGTCAAAATCCAAAGGCAGCAGAGCATCTTCGTTCCGGAGCCGCTCGATCATATAGTCCGAAGGAACGATGACATCGTAGCTGACGGCACCGGTGCTGATTTTGGCATACATATCTTCGTTGCTGGTGTAGGTGTCGTAGTTGACCTTGACTTTTTCGCCGTAGGTTTCTTCGTACCAGTCTTCAAAGCCGGCAATGGAGTCAAAGCTTCCTTCACTGCCGTTGGCAATGTAGTCGCCGCCCCAGTTGTAGACGTTCAGGGTCAGGGCATCGGAGCCGCCGCAGCCGCTGAGGCAAAGCAGCATGGCGCAAAAAAGTGTCGTGGTGAGCAAAAGTTGAATGAGCTTTTTCATGGATTCCTCCTTGATCTTATTTTAGCTTCTGTATAAACCGCGCTTTTCTTCGTCGTTTTTATCGGCCAGGTTGGAAAGGAATATCAGGATCAGCACCGCAAAGAAAATAATGGTTGCCAGAGCATACATCTTTGGGGTTACGGTCTTTTTCGTCATGCCGTAGATCCGTACCGGCAGGGTTTGAAAGCCGTTGCCGGTGGTAAAGTAACTGATAACGAAATCATCTAAGGAAAGGGTAAAGGCCATGATCATTCCGGTAAGAATCCCGGGTTTGATCTCCGGCAGTTCTACCTTGAAAAAGGCTCCCAGAGGCGTGCAGCCCAGGTCTCTTGCGGCTTCGGGAATGGCCGGATCCATTTGCTGGAGCTTGGGCAATACCTGTAAAATGACGTAAGGCAGGCAGAAGGTGATGTGGGCAATGAGCATTGTTGCAAAGCTCAGGCTGGACGCCGCACCGATCAGGCGGCCGATAAATACGAACATCAGCATCAGGGAGATCCCGGTGATGATATCCGGATTGATCATCGGTACATTGGTTACGGTATCAATCATGGTGCGATACCAGCGACGGCGAATACGGTTGATGCCTACGGCTGCGGCTGTGCCCATGATGGTGGAAATCAGTGCGGCGCTGGTGGCGAGGATCAGGGTATTGTAAACCGATTGCAGGGTTTCCCTGTCGTTAAAGAGGTCGATATACCATTTTAAAGAAAACCCGGAAAAAACCGAGAGGCTTTTCGCTTCGTTGAAGGAAAAAATCAGCATGATGACAATGGGGGCAAAGAGGAAGAGAAAGGCCAATGCCATATATACTTTTGAGGCTGTTTTCATCTTGCACCTCCCAAAGTCTTTTTGCCGGTGTAGTGGCGGAGCAGCGCCATGGCGGCAAGAAGGAATATCATCATGATAAAGGCAATGGCTGCGGCAAAGTGGAGGTTATTGGCAACGTATTGCCCTTCGATGGCATCCCCCAGCAGGAAGAATTTGCCGCTGCCCAATTTTTGCGAAATGTAAAAGGTACTGATGGAGGGAATCAGCACCATAGTGACTCCGGAGAGTACCCCCTGTAAGCTCAAGGGAAAGATGACTCGACGGAAAACTCCGACGCCGTTGCAGCCAAGGTCTCTTGCGGCTTCAATCAGTTTATGATCCATCTTTGCCAGAACGGAGTAAATGGGGAGGATCATATAGGGTAAGTAGTCATAGACCATCCCCAGAACAACGGCGCCTTCGGTGCCGATGATGTGTAGTCCGCCGAGACCGAAGAGGGAAAGCATTCCGTTGAATACGCCGGTATCCTGTAAAATCGTCATCCAGGCATAGGTGCGGATCAAAAAGTTTGTCCACATCGGCAGCATGATGATGGTGACCATCATTTTTTGCACCTTGGGCGTGGCCTTGGCAATGATGTAGGCCACAGGGTACCCCGCCGCCAGACAAATGAGGGTGGAGATCACCGCCAGCTTAAAGGAACGCCAGAAGATCAGCAGGTAGGTATAAACTTCGGTGATTTCGCCGTTTTCCGAAACCACTTCGGAGGTGGCGGTAAAGAATCGAGTCATGTGCTCGGTGGTGAAAGCAAAATTGTTATCGGTAAAAGCGTAGTAGGCTACGAAGATCAGAGGTACGATGATGAAAATCACCGACCAGGCGGTGTAGGGCAGCAATACCAGCTGCTGCAGCAGCGTAGGCTTTTGTCCGTTAATGAGTTGTTTATTTTTCTTCATGATTCCGCCTCGCTATCTACGTTGGACAGTTCATCCAATTCGTTGCTGTAGCAGGAGTAATCGCCGTATAAGCCGGAATATTTGGACTTTTTCATGATATGGATGGCATCGGGTTCGATAAAGAGACCGATGGTAGAGCCTTCGGGACAGAAATCCGTGGTTTGGATCATCCATTTAAAGCCGTCGATATCGACGATGATTTCGTAGTGAACCCCCATGAAGGTTACGGAAGTAACGACTCCTTGGAGCATTCCCTTTTCCGGTGTGACGATATCCACATCCTCGGGTCGCACCACAACGTCAACGGGTTCGTTGAGGTCAAAACCGGTATCGACGCAGTCGAAGGTGTGGCCGGAAAAGGACACCACCAGATCCCGAAGCATTGTGCCGTCTACGATGTTGCTTTCTCCGATAAAGTCGGCAACAAAGGCATTTTGAGGCTCATTGTAAATGTCGATGGGAGTGCCGATTTGCTGGATCTTTCCTTCGGAAATTACCGCAATGGTATCGGACATGGAAAGGGCTTCCTCCTGATCGTGGGTAACGAAAATAAAGGTGATCCCTGTGGCTTTTTGCAGCTTTTTCAGTTCCTGCTGCATATCCTTGCGCAGCTTTAAATCCAGTGCGCCTAAAGGTTCGTCGAGGAGAAGCACCCGGGGGTGGTTGACGATGGCCCGGGCAATGGCAACCCGTTGCTGCTGACCGCCGGAAAGGGTGGTGACGGAACGATGGTCAAAGCCTTCCAGTGCGACCAGTTTCAGAACATCGTGAACGCGGTCTTTGATCTCTTTTTTCGGAACTTTTTTTTCTCTCAGCGGGAAAGCAATGTTTTCAAATACATTAAGGTGAGGGAACAGAGCATAGCGTTGGAAAACGGTATTGATGTTGCGCTTGTGGGGCGGGATATCGTTGATCCGCTTGCCCATAAAGATAACATCGCCTTCATCGGCATTGGCAAAGCCGCCGATAAGTCTTAAAATGGTGGTTTTTCCGCAGCCCGATGGACCCAACAGCGTTAAAAATTCATTATCATAGATGTCAAGACTGATATGATCCAATACGGTCTCGCCATCGAAAGACTTCGATATATTTTTTAATTCGATGATCTTGTCCATTGCTACGCTCCTATGCTTTTTGCTGTAATGCAGGAAAAAGGATGTACCTTTGCGGTACATCCCTTGCTGGAAATCTTTTTCATGTCAAATACACCCTTTCGGGGTGTATCGCGTTGATCCCAAATGGATTTTAGAGTCATATAGCAAAGATAAGATTACTTTTACTACTCTTATTGACCATTTCACAAGTTTGATACCGTCAGGCATTGGTTATAAAGTAACCGACTTATAAAATTTGAGCTTCTAACTCAATCAATAAGGCAACAGAAGTTGCCACCGCATCGTGCGGAATTCGGCATTCGACCCGGCTGTCCGTGTGGCCTTAGCCTAGGCAAAGCTGCTTCGGCGGTCTGATATCTTTGGCTTGGAAGATTCATTGTCTGCTATCCATTAAAGATAGCATATATTATGTCATAATTTGTCCTTTTTGTCAATACCCGGTTTCCCTTTTGCGTTCAAATAATATAAAATAGGAAATCATTTTGTCTTCTGACCGGATTTTCCGGAAAGGAAGAAGGATGCGGTTGTCGGTAGACGGATCTTATGTTAAAAGGGGCTGTTTTCTTTTGGGATATTGACAATAATGGCTGTATTGGGATATAATAATATGTTGTATTATACGTAAAGATTATCTTCCTGGGAAGATAAAAATATAGGAGATCTGCATATGGAAAAAAAGTATGAAGCCCAGGCCATTGAGAAAAAATGGCAGAAAAAATGGGAAGAAGAAAAAACCTTTAAAGTAACAGAAAGCGACGACAAGGAAAAGTACTATCTGTTGGAAATGTTCCCTTATCCTTCCGGGAACCTTCACATGGGTCACGTGCGTAATTACTCCATCGGTGACGTTGTTGCCCGATTCAAAAAAATGCAGGGCTACAATGTGCTCCATCCTATGGGTTGGGATTCCTTTGGTCTGCCGGCAGAAAATGCTGCCATTAAGCATAAAGTGCATCCGGTGGAATGGACCTTAAGCAACATGGACAATATGCGCCGTCAGCTGAAATCCCTTGGTATCAGCTACGATTGGGATCGTGAAGTTGCGACCTGCCTTCCGGATTATTATAAATACACCCAGTGGATTTTTCTTCAGCTCTACAAAAACGGCTTAGCTTACAAGAAAAAATCTGCGGTAAACTGGTGCCCCTCCTGTGCCACGGTTCTTGCCAATGAACAGGTTGTGGATGGTGAATGCGAACGCTGCCATACACAGGTGGAAAAGAAAAACCTTTCCCAGTGGTTTTTTAAGATTACCGATTACGCCCAGCGTCTTTTGGATGATCTGGAACTCCTTCCCGGTTGGCCCAACAAAGTAAAAACCATGCAGGAAAACTGGATCGGCCGCAGCACCGGTGTGGAAATTGATTTTAAACTGGAAGATTCCGATAAAACCATCTCCGTTTTTACGACCCGTCCCGATACCGTATACGGTGTGACCTTCATGGTCTTTGCGCCGGAGCATCCCATTGTGGAAGAGCTGGTGGCCGGTACGGAATACGAAGAAAAGGTCAAAGAATTCAAAAAGAAAATGGACAAGCTTTCCACGGTGGAAAGAACCTCCAGCGATCTGGAAAAAGAGGGGATGTTCATCGGCAAATACGTCATTAACCCCTTAAACGGCGACCGTGTGCAGCTTTGGATCACCAACTATGTCATTATGGATTACGGTACCGGTGCCGTTATGGGTGTACCCACCCACGACCAGCGTGACTTTGAATTCGCCAAAAAATACGGCATCGATATGAAAGTCGTTATCGCTCCGCCGGATAACCCTGATCTCAAGGTAGAGGATATGACCGAAGCCTATGTGGAAGACGGCAACCTCGTTGCTTCCGACCGCTTTAACGGTATCAATAACCGCAAGGCCATCGAAGCCATTGCCGATTATCTGGAAGAAGCCAAACTTGGCCGCAGAGTGATTAATTATCGTCTCCGTGACTGGCTTATTTCCCGTCAGCGTTACTGGGGCGCTCCCATTCCTGTGGTTTATTGCGATAAATGCGGTATTGTGCCGGTGCCGGAAGATCAGCTTCCCGTGCTTCTGCCTACCGATGTGGAATTTAACCCCGGCGGCGATTCTCCCTTAAAGACCAGTAAAACCTTTATGGATACGACTTGCCCCTGCTGCGGCGGCCCTGCTACACGGGAAGTAGATACCATGGATACCTTTGTTTGCTCCTCCTGGTACTACCTCCGCTATACCGATCCGAAAAATGAAAAAGAAGCCTTTAACCGCGAAGTCAGCGATTACTGGATGAATGTGGATCAGTACATCGGCGGTGTGGAACACGCAATTCTGCACCTGATGTATGCCCGGTTCTTCATGAAGGTATTTTATGATCTGGGCCTCAGCAAGGCCAAGGAACCCTTCCAGAACCTCCTTACCCAGGGCATGGTTTTGAAAGACGGCACAAAAATGTCCAAATCTTTGGGGAATGTTGTCAGCCCCGAAGCGATTATTGATAAATACGGTGCCGATACGGCTCGTTTGTTCATCCTCTTTGCGGCTCCTCCCGAAAAGGATCTGGAATGGAACGATGCTGCGGTGGAAGGCTGCTATCGCTTCCTGAATCGCATCTGGCGCCTTGTTCTGGCCAATGAAGATATCAAATCCACTGATTATGATGTTGCATCTCTTACCAAGGAAGATAAGGATGTTCGCCGCAAGATCCACAGCACCATTAAAAAGGTTACCGAAGATATCAGCGAACGCTTTAACTTCAATACCGCCATCAGCGCCATTATGGAATTAAATAATACCCTCGTTGCCTATAACGATACCGAAGGGAAAAAGCCCGGCCTGATGAAGGAAGGTCTCGATGCTCTTATCGTTCTCCTTTCACCCTTTGCACCTCATATCACCGAGGAATTGTGGCATCTTACCGGTCACGAAGGCTCTATCATTGAAATGAGCTGGCCCGGCTATAACGAAGAAGCCCTTGCCGTGGATGAAGTGGAAATCGTGATTCAGGTAAATGGGAAGCTGAAAGGGAAAGAGCTTGCTCCTGCCGGTTTGGATAAACCCGGCCTGGAAGCTTTTATCAAGGATACCGATGCCTTTAAAACTCTTACCGACGGTGTTCAGGTGGTAAAAGTGGTTTGTGTTCCCAATAAACTTGTTAATATTGTTGTAAAACCCTGAGGCGGCTATGGATATTAAGCCGATCTACCTCTTTTACGGCGAAGAAAAATTTCTTTTGGCCAAGGATGTTGCCTTCTTTCGGAATTATTTTGCCAAAGAAGGCAGCCTTGCCGAGGAATACGACGGCGCCAAAACGCCTCTCCCCGTGATTTTGAATTCTGCAGCGGAGATTCCCCTTTTCGGTGGCAAGCGATTGATTATTGTGGATCATGCCCCCTGGTTCTCCAAAAAAGGAAAAAAAGAAGAGGATGGCGATGAAGATACCGCCGCCGATAAAAAAGAGGAACGCGCCGCCGCCGAGCTTTTAGCCTATGCCGAATCGCCCAACGAAGATACCTGCCTTGTATTCATTGCTGATAGCGCAGATAAGCGCATGAAAACGGTAAAGGCGGTAGAAACCGTCGGCAAGGTGCGGAAATACGAACCGAAAAAAAGCTTTGAGCTGCCGGATTATATCCGTAAGCACCTTGGCCGCCAGAGAAAAAAAATCTCTCCCCAAGGGTTGGACCTGCTTTTGGCAATGGTGGGGGAAGATCTTGGTCTATTGACAGGGGAAATGGATAAGCTGGTTCTCTTTGTTGGTGACCGGGAGCGGATTGAAGCCGACGATGTGGAGCGGATCGTTTCTCAAACCGCCGAAGCTACCAGCTTTTTGCTTTCCGATGCCATTGGTATGCGCCGTAGGGAAAAGGTGCGGGAGTATGCTCAATCGGTGCTTTCTCACACTAAGCCCGGGGAATACGCCATGCTGTTTGGCTATCTTACCAACTATTTTCGCCTGCTGCTTCGAATTAAGGAACTGGCGAAAACCGGGAAATCCGAAAAGGCCATTGCCAAAGAGCTGGGCGTTCATGAGTTTCGTGTAAAAAAAGGCATGGAAGCCCAAAAAAAATATAGCGTCGATGAACTGATCGACGCCATGGCGGCGATGCTGGATTGTGACTATAAAGTAAAGTCCGGGCGTTGGGATTATGTCGATGGTCTCTTTATTACCCTAATGCGGATCGTGGAAGGATGACAATTCACTCTACATTTCGCACAAGATTACCGTTGCGGGGTGGGGGTAATTTCATATACTATAGGTATTAGAAGTGAATACTTGCCATAAATGCCCGCAGTATGTGTTGATTTCAGCCATGCTCGGGGGACGGAATCCGGTGCGAGACCGGAGCTTTGCCGGAACTGTAAGTTTATGATCGCCGAGCCTATGGTCAGAGGCCGCCATTGGGATTTCCCGAGAAGGCAGGTGAGGCGTGAGGTTGGTACCTCGCGTAAACGAGCCAGGAGACGTTCTGTTTATGGCAGCCTGTCGTGACGGATCATCGCAGCAGGAGACAGATTGCAAAAAATAACGGCTTGCAGCAGGAAGAATTGCTGCAAGCCGTCTTTTGTTAAAAAATTAAATAAAGAACCTATTTATTCGACAGGTTTATTATAATTTGTCGCAATAAAAAAGGTGCGTACCGGGTCGGAAGTTTCTTGGCAGGAGCATTCAAACCCAAGTACGCTGCACTTTTGTAGGGTGCTCCATTATTATATCCTTTTTTACCTATGCCGTCAAGGGAAAATTGGTGGGGTAAAAGAGAAGATATTGTTGTCTTGAAAAGAAATGCCGGAGACCGGTTGTACCCTTACATGATTTCGTAAGGGTTTTTTTGTTGGAAGGAGGTACAAAGATGATCTAGATGTTACCACGTTGCAGCGAAAAAAATTCATGTAAAAAATTCATGTATGGAAGGATATTAAAATGAGAAAAAATTTATTATTTCTTCTTTGTATGTTGCTGACGGTCTTTACCTTCAGCACCGGCATTTTTGCTGCGGATGCCTGGGACGGCAGCGTAGATACAAGCTGGTACAAAGCAGATCAGACCTCTTTTGAGATCAGCAACGGCAAAGAGCTTGCCGGGCTGGCAGCGATTGTAAACGGCAATGCCAGCGGAATCACGAAGAGTAATTTTGAAGGGAAAACCATTACCCTTACAGCCGATATCGACCTTGGCAATAAGCAATGGACTTGCATTGGCATAAGCGATTATTTGCGTTTCAAAGGTATTTTTGACGGTAACGGCAAAACTATTTCGAATCTATTATTTGGATATGGTCAAAACAAGGGCTTATTTGTCTACAATTATGGTACCGTTAAGAATCTTACCATACGTAGTGACAACCTTCTCACAAATGGTCATAACAATCAAGCTGCATTTGTTACCTATAATTATGGTAACGTATTGAATTGCGTTAATTATGCTAAAATCGATGCTACAAATGGTTCCTATCAGGGATATCTTGGCGGCATCGTATCGGTTAATCAAAAAGAAGGCTATATTGTAGGTTGCGTCAATTACGGTACTATTACCTCAAACCAACATTGTATTGGTGGTATTTCCGGAACAGATTTCGGCAAAATTATTAACTGCTATAATTGTGGTGCTATTAAGGGAGACGGAAGCGTTGGTGGTATTGCCGGAAAAATTTCACTAATTGGCAACGTATCTAGTTCTTTAATTAAAAATTGCTATAATGTTGGTATTATTACGGCAAATCAAGGTGGTGGAATTTGCGGAAATGATAGTAAAGGTAATTATGTAAATAACTATAGCTTATCCACCGATGAGATCAATAAGGATCTGCCGTGTATTGGAAACAAAACGGCAACGGAAGCCGAAGTAAAAACGGTAGACGAAGCGACCTTAAAGGCTGCAGCCTCTTCCTTGGGAGATGCCTATGTTGCCGATAAGGAAGGCGATGCTGCCCTCAACGGCGGTTATCCGCTTCTCACTTACCAGAAAACCGGTGAATATACCGAGGAAGCCGATGGACTTGAAATAGAGTCTGTAGAAGCGGTCAACGGCACCATTACGGCAACGCTGAATAAAGAATTGACCTACACCAAATTGGCAAAGGACGATTTCACCGTTACCGTGGCAGGGAAAGAAGCTGTGGTAAATTCCGTAACAGTCAACGGCAGCCGGGCAACGATCGCCTTTACCCCCATTGCGCCGGAAGCAGTGGAAAAGACCTACAATGTTTCCTTAAAATACAAGGACGGTGAAGCAAAAACGGCTAATCTTACCGTTGCGGCTTTTGTAATGGAAGATTTTGCCGTTGAAAACGGTAAGTTTACAGCGACGGTGGATACTACTCTCACGTCTGCCATGGTTTCCTTGAAGGATTTCCATGCAACGATTTCCGCTAATGATGGTGAACCTACGCCTCTTGAATTAGCTTATTGTAATGTGTGGGATGGGGAGTTCTATGGTGAATTTGATATGATCGCCAATAAAACGGTGGCTACCAAATACACAGTTACTCTCCAATACAAAGATGGTCAGGTATACAGCGGCTCCTTTGATGTTGACGCCCTTTGGTTGGCTTCCCTTGACTCCTTTGATAACCCCACCCTGGCCTTTGGCCGCCTCTTTAACGGCAGCTATGCATATACTAGTACCCCCGGTGTGTTGACCGTAAGCTTTAACGATACGCCGGTGGTGGATCCCACAGCCGCCGACTTCAAGGCAACCTACGTGGCGGAGATCGATGGGGAATTTGAGACCAATGATCTTAAGATCACAGAGGTGCAAATGAGCGGCAACGTTGCCGAGCTTTCCTTTCAGCGGATCCCCCTGACCGATACGGCAACGGATATCATCGTTCGGGTGTCCTATAAGGGTGGCGAACGGAAGAGCATTGCTTCCGCTCTGCCGGCGAACCCCAATTGGAGCGCTTACGCAAAAAAACCTGCTGTGGGCAACGGCACGGCGGAGTCTCCTTATCAGATCGGCACCGCCGAGGAGCTGGCATGGTTTGCCGCTCTTACCAACGGTAAGGTAATCGATGGTACACCGCAAAACCGCAATGCCTGTGCCGAGCTGACGGCAGACATCGCGCTTAATGATACCGCCGGTTGGGAGAAATGGAACAAGGATACCGAAGGTCTGCGTGTTTGGAGACCGATCGGGCATAATGTAAATTATACGAGTGTCTCTAATGGCTATACCGGTACCTTTGACGGAAAAGGTCATACGATCTCCGGTTTGTATTGTACGTGGGAGAATCCTAATTCCGGTGGCCGTGACATTGGTTTTGTAAGTAATTTATGTGGCACCGTTAAAAACGTAAAAATTGAGAAGTCATACATTTACTCGAATCGGAATGTTGGTGGAATTGCCGGTACCGGTTATGGATATACGATTCAAAATTGTGCCACTTCCATGACTTTAGAAGTAGGAGATTATAATAGCTACGGCAAGTGTACAATAGGTGGAATTGCCGGTACCGCAAACTGCGTTAGCAGGCCGCAGAAGATTAGCATGATCTCCGGATGTTACAGCAACTCCAATATACGTGGTCTTGAAAATGAGTATTACAGGTCGAATGTAACTGCAGGGGGAATTGTCTCTGAATTTATATCTACTAAGACATCTATTGATGTTTATGGCGAAGGATTTATAGATAATTGCTACTTTGTCGGCACTATTGAGGCAAGAACTGCCAATGGAATCGTGAAAACCGACAGTATCTCAGCAGGTCTACTTCGTGATGAGAATGGAAATATTGTGAAGGAGGGTAGAGCACCTGTACTTTTAAAGGTACCTTGTCCTTTTATTACGAACTGTTATAGCTCCGGTATCGTTGCCACCATAGATGGTGGCACGGCTTATAGCTTTGCAAACCCCTATACGTTGCCAGCAAGTGACAATTGGAATGCCTATCGCTGGAAAGATGATATTAATAATATTTCAAACTATACGTATAACAATTATTATCTTGGTGAAGCCGGCGCTTCCGATGATATCGCTACGGCAAAAACAGCCGAAGAACTGAGATCCCCGGGGATGGCTTCTCTTCTGGGCAGCGCCTATACTATTTTAGACGGCGTCAACGACGGCTATCCCGCCTTGAAGTGGCAGGGAGAAAAGCCCGGTGACCTCACCACCGTAGCGACACCGGCCTTTGCCTTAAGCGGCGGTGGCCTCGACAATGAAATTACTGTTGCCATGTCCACGGCCACCGAAGGGGCAACGATTTTCTATACCACCGATGGCTCCGTTCCCGGGATCCGCAACGGCGAAGAATATACAGAACCGATCCCTCTCACCGATACGGTAAAGGCCATTGCTTACAAAAATGGTATGTATCTCAGCGCGGTCAATACCATTTCTCCCTCTACCGTTGTAACACCGGTAATCAGCCCCAATTCTCCCTACGGTCAAACCATCAACGGGAAGACGAAGGTCGCCATCACCTGTTCCACGAAGGGTGCCGCGATCTACTACACCACCGATGGCAGTGACCCGGTAACCTATGGTGAGGATTACAATTTCCTCAACCTCCGGGCGAAGAAGTACACCGGCAAGCTTACGGTGGAGGATCCCACCACGGTGAAGGCCGTTGCCATCGCCGAAGGGATGCGCATCAGCGAAACGGTGTCGGAACAGTATGACCTCAGCTGGACGGCGATGACCTCAGAGCCTCGTCAAGATAAGGAAGGGACATATCTGATCTCCAGCGGCAGAGAGCTTGCCTGGTTCGCCGGTCTTGTGAACGGTACGTTGGAAGGCGTAGCCCAGAACTCTGCGGCCAATGCTAAGATGACCAAGGATATCGACCTCGGTGATTTTGTCTGGACGCCCATGGGCGACGACGAGGCCTTTGCCGGCACCTTTGACGGCGATGGCCATATCATCCAAAATATGTATTTTGGACATGATAACTATGAATCTTCTACGGGATTTTTCGATGGTAAAACCGACCCCAAAGGTTTTGTTGAGAAAAACAGGGGAACAATCAAAAATTTGACCTTTGCAGGGAAGGATATCGATCTTGCCCTCGGCAGTGTTGGTATCGTTGCTGTTTACAACAACGGCACTATTTCCAATTGTCACAATAAAGTTAATACAGATACCTTTGCTAGATCGGTTGCCGGGATTACTTGCTCTAACGGTGGTGTAGTGGAATTTTGTTCCAATACCGCAACCATTGCCGCAACGAAAATCGCATACAATATGACAAATGGATCGTCTGGAAATATTTCCGGTATCGTCAGTATCAATAATGTTGGCGGTGTCGTTCGCGATTGCTATAATACCGGCAAAATCACAATGGCACCAATGTTGGCACAATCCGGTCAGATCGTTGCCGATGCAAAGGATGGATCTACGGTAGAACGCTGCTATGCTCTTGGTTCTATAGCCCATGGCGGTTTTAGAAGCACCGGTTCTTCCGATTGGGGTGGCTGGTCCGGTATAAACCCCTATAACGGCGGTCCGGTAGGTGTCGGTGCAGGCCTTCTTGCCGGCGGTGTTCATTCGGCAGAAGATGATAGTACCGCCAAGGTGACCGACAGCTACTTTATGCAGGATCTCACCGTAAAGGGAGATGCTCTCAACAGCTTTAAGCTGGATAATGACAATTTTAAAACCAGTTACTGGACGAAGTTTGGCGAACGGGGTTTTGCCGGCAGAAGAGTTGAACGAGAGTTTATCGGTATGCTCACTGAGGATGTGGATTACTACGTATTTTACGATGTAACCAACGATAAATATCTTGCATTGGAGCTGAGCGGTGAAGGCAGCGGTGACAATGTAGTCATCGATGCCACTGACGAAAGCGTACCTCATTTTACGGCAAAGGCAGGGAACTATCTTACAACTTACACCGGGGAATACTACATTTACCAAATCCCCGCGGCAACGAAAGCGGTTAAGTTTATCAATACAACAGAGCTTACCGATTTCTCCAATGAACCGGATCTCACGGATTTCCGTGCGACGGCTCTTGATTCGGTAAGTGTTAAGACCATGCTGGCCCAGGTAAAAGAGACCTGGCCCGAAAAATACGATGCGATTGCCGCGGCAGTGGCTTACGGCAATCCTCCTGTGAAGGAAGAAGAGAAGCCTGTCGAAGGTAAAGTTCGTGTCATTATTGAAAATACCACCTTTACCGAAGCCTCTCAGTCTGCCGACGGTGAGACCGCACCTCCCTGGAGCGGAGTCCTGGTAGATCGGGAAGTGGAATTAAAGGATAATTCGACCATGATGAGCGCCATTGTTGAAGCTGCTGCCAAAGGCGATGCCAACGGTAACGCGGTTTCGATCTCCGGTGCCGACAAAGGCTATATTTCCGGCATCAACGGTCTTGCCGAATTCATGGGCAAAGGCGCTCAGTGCGGCTGGATGGGAACGTTGAACAATTGGTTTACCAATGCCGGTTTCCAGAACTTTACCGCGAAAAACGGCTTCCTCCACGATGGTGATGAGATTCGCGTCATGTACACCAATGCCGATAACGGCGGTACCGATCTTGGCGGCTCCATCGAAGGGGATACCAATACGAAGTTGAAGGAGCTTTCCTTCTCTAACGGCACATTGACTCCTGCCTTTGATGGCGGTACTACAGAATACACCTTAACTTTGGATGCCGG